>CALEVZ010000057.1 GCA_937924755.1 uncultured bacterium | reverse complement strand
TGAGGGGGTGGAGATGGTGATGCCCGGGGACAACGTCAACATCACGGTGGAGCTGATCACCCCGATTGCGATGGAGAAGGGGCTGCGCTTCGCCATCCGCGAGGGCGGCCGCACCGTCGGCGCCGGCACCATCACCGAGATCATCGAGTAGGAGAGGCCATGGTCAAGGATAAAATCCGGATCCGGCTGAAGGCGTACGATTTCCGGCTTCTCGACCAATCGACGGCGGAGATCGTCGACACTGCAAAGCGGACCGGGGCCCACGTCTCGGGTCCCATCCCGCTGCCCACGCAGATCCAGCGCTTTACCGTGCTGCGGTCTCCACACGTGGACAAGAAGTCGAGGGAACAGTTCGAGATCCGTACGCACAAGCGGCTGCTGGACATCCTCGATCCGACGCAGCAGACCGTGGATGCGCTCATGAAGCTGGAGCTGCCCGCCGGCGTGGACGTCGAGATCAAGGCGTACGGAAAGAAGTGAGGTTGCCATGGTGAAGGGACTTTTGGGCAGAAAGATCGGCATGACCCAGATCTTCGACGCGTCCGGCGCCGTGGTGCCCGTGACCGTGGTGCAGGCTGGCCCGTGCATCGTGCTGCGTCGCCGCACCGGCGAGCGCCACGGCTACGAGGCGGCGCAGCTCTCCTTCGTCGAGGGCAAGCCGCCCCGCAAGGTCTCCAAGCCGGTGGCTGGTCAGTTCAAGGAGGCGGGAGTGCCGCCCGCTCGGGTGGTGGCGGAAGTGCCGGTGGGGGAGAACTGTGAGGCCAAGCCTGGCGATACGGTGCTGTGTGACATCTTCGCCGCCGACGAGGAGATCCGCGTGGTGGGCACTTCCAAGGGCAAGGGGTTCCAGGGGGCGGTGAAGCGGCACCACTTCAAGGGGGGCGAGGCCAGCCACGGCTCCATGTTCCACCGCGCTCCGGGTGGCATCGGCGCGTCGGCCTACCCCTCGCGGGTCTTCCCCGGGACGCGGATGGCCGGGCGGATGGGCGGCGATCGGGTGACCCTCAAGCGGGTCAAGGTGGTCAAGGTGGATGTCGATCGTAACCTGATCTACCTCAAAGGGGCGGTTCCCGGCGGGCGCAACGCCTTGGTGCAGCTCGTCAAGCGGTGAGGGGGCGAAGCATGAAGATCGAGGTTCGCAACTGGCAGAACGAGGTGGTGGGGGAGGTCGACCTGCCCGAAGAGGTGTTCGCCTACCCTCGCCGCCCCCACCTGATCTGGGAGGTGGTCAAGGCTCACCTGGCCGGCCTGCGGCGGGGCACCCACGCCACCAAGACCCGCAGCCTGGTCTCCGGCGGCGGCAAGAAGCCGTGGAAGCAGAAGGGCACCGGCCGCTCCCGGCACGGTTCGACCCGCTCGCCCCTGTGGCGCCACGGAGCCACCACCTTCGGCCCGCAGCCGCGTGACTACGCCATGAAGGTCAACGTCAAGGCCAAGAAAGGGGCGTTGAAGTCGGCACTGTCTGACCGCCTGCGGCAGGGGCAGCTGGTGGTGCTGGACAGCCTCGAGGTGGATTCCCACCGCACCAGGGAGCTGCTGGCGCGGCTGTCCGGGTTGGGCCTGGCCGGTAACAAGGTGCTGTTCGTGGACTCCCATGACAACTTGAACCTGCTCCTGGCCTCCCGCAATCGTCCCGAGCTGGCGACCGCCGACGCCCTCCATCTCAACGCGTACGACGTGCTCAACCACGGGACGGTAATGTTCTCCCGCCGGGCGCTGTCGCAGGTCGTGGAGGTACTGCAGTCATGAAAGATCCTCGCACTATTATCGTGCGCCCCATCGTCACGGAGAAGACCGCCGACCAGAAGGAGGCCACCAACACGGTGTGCTTCCAGGTGGCGCGGCACGCCAACAAGATCGAGATTGCCCGGGCGGTACAGAGCCTTTTCGGGGTCAAGGTGGTCGACGTCAGGGTGGTGTCGATGCACGGCAAGCTGCGCCGCTTTGGCCGCCACTTCGGCCACCGCCCAGACTGGCGCAAGGCCTACGTGAGGCTGGCCGCTGGCGAGAAGACCATCGAGTTCTTCGATCAGGTGTGAGAGGGGTACGTCCATGGCACTGAAGTCGTTCCGACCCACATCGCCGGGCAAGCGGTTTATGACCCGGCTCGACTTCGCCGAGGTCACCAAGACCACGCCGGAGAAGTCCTTGACGCGGGGATTTAGCAAGACCGGCGGGCGCAATAACGAGGGGCACGAGACCCTGCGCTTTCGCGGCGGCGGCCACAAGCGGCGCTACCGCATCATCGACTTTCGGCGGGACAAGCGCAACGTGCCGGCTCGCGTCGCCGCCATCGAGTACGACCCCAACCGCTCGGCGCGCATCGCCCTGCTGCACTACGCCGACGGCGAGAAGCGCTACATCCTGGCTCCCGTCGGGCTTTCCGTGGGGCAGACCGTGCTGGCCGCTGAAAAGGCCGACATCATGCCGGGCAACGCTTTGCCGCTGGCCAACATCCCCACCGGCGCCACGGTGCACAACATCGAGCTCAAGCCCGGCAAGGGGGGGCAGATGGCGCGTTCGGCCGGAGCCGGCGCACAGCTCATGGCCAAGGAGGGAAAGTACGTGACGGTGCGCCTGCCGTCGGGGGAGATGCGCATGGTGCTGGCCACTTGCTGGGCGACCGTCGGCCAGGTGGGCAACCTGGATCACGCCAACGTGACCATCGGCAAGGCCGGCCGCACCCGTTGGAGCGGCCGTCGGCCGCACGTGCGCGGCACCGCCATGAACCCGGTGGATCACCCCCACGGCGGCGGTGAGGGCAAAACCAAGGGCGGGCGCCACCCGGTGACCCCCTGGGGACAGCCCACCAAGGGCTATAAGACGCGCAACAACAAGCGCACGCAGCGGTTCATCGTCAAGCGGCGGAAGTAGGGAGGCTTGTCATGGCTCGATCGGTTCGCAAGGGACCGTTCATTGATCGGCACCTGATGCAGAAGGTGGAGCAGCTCAACCAGTCGCGCGAACGCCGGGTGATCAAGACCTGGTCACGCCGCTCCACCATCATCCCCGAGATGGTCGGTCACACCATTGCCGTGCATAACGGGCAGAAGTTCGTGCCGGTCTTCATCGCGGAAAACATGGTGGGGCACAAACTGGGGGAGTTCGCTCTGACCCGCACCTTCCGCGGTCACTCCGGGGCCAAGAAGGAAAAGGGCGGCCGCCACTAGGGGGGGATGATGAAAGCTCGAGCTCAGCTTCGCTACTACAAGGGTTCGCCGCAGAAGGTGCGGCTGGTGGCCGACCTGGTGCGCGGCGCCGGCGTCACCTCCGCCCTGACCTGCCTGAAGCTCACCCACAAGCGCTGCGCCCGGGATCTGGAGAAGCTGGTGCGCTCGGCGGTGGCCAATCTGGAGCAGAAAGCGCCCGGTATCGACACCGGTCGGCTGGTGGTCCGGACCATCACGGTGGATCCCGGGCCGAGCCAGAAGCGCTTCCGGGCCGCCTCCATGGGGCGCGTGTTTCCACGCTTGCACCGCACCTGCCACGTCACCGTGGAAGTCGGCGAACGCGAGAAGTAGGGGAGGGTTCGATGGGTCAGAAGACGCATCCGTACGGATTTCGCCTGGGGTACAACAAGACCTGGCGCTCGCGCTGGTACGCCGACAAGGAGTACGCCAATCTGCTGCACTCTGACCTGCAGCTGCGCAAGAATCTCAAGGCGCGGCTGGCGCACGCGGGGGTGTCGGAGATCGACATCGAGCGCACCGCCAACAAGATCCGGGTCAACATCCTGTCCGCTCGCCCTGGCATCATCATCGGCCGCAAGGGCGCCGAGGTGGACAAATTGGGAGCGGAGCTGCGCGCCGCCTACGGTCAGGACATTCACATCAACATCCAGGAGATCCAGCGGCCGGAAATCGAGGCCCAGCTCATCGCGGAATCCATCGCTTCGCAGCTGGTGCGGCGGGTGACTTTCCGCCGGGCAATGCGACGTTCGCTCGAGAATGCCTTGCGGTTTGGCGCTCAGGGTGTCAAGATTCGCTGCGCGGGCCGCCTCAACGGGGCGGAGATCGCCCGCGCCGAGTGGTATCAGGAGGGGCGGCTCCCGCTCCACACTCTTAAGGCGAACATCGAGTACGGGTTCGCCGAGGCGTTCACAACCTACGGGGTGATCGGCGTCAAGGTGTGGGTCTACAAGGGCGAGCTGCATCGCGCCAAGGCCAACTGGCGGACGCTGTGAAGCAGTGATGAAGGACGAGGTGTCGTCATGCTGATGCCGAAAAAGGTCAAGTTCCGCAAGCAGCAGCGGGGACGCCGCCGGGGAGTGGCGCTGCGCGGCGGGGAGTTGTCTTTTGGCGATTTCGGGCTGCAGGCCTTGGAACCCGGCTGGATCACCGCCCGGCAGATCGAGGCCGCCCGTATCGCCATGACCCGCCACGTCAAGCGCGGCGGCAAGATCTGGATTCGCCTGTTCCCCGACAAGCCGACCACCAAGAAACCGGCCGAGACCCGCATGGGCAAGGGCAAGGGAGCGCCGGAGGAGTGGGTGTGCGTCGTCAAGCCGGCGCGCATCCTTTATGAGATGGAGGGGGTTCCGGAGGAGGTGGCGCGGGAGGCGATGCGTCTGGCGTCGCACAAGCTGCCGATCCGCACCCGTTTCGTCGTTCGGGGGCAGGTGCGATGAAAACCAAGGAAATTCGCGACAAGTCCATCGAGGAGCTCCGGCGCACCGCGGAAGATCTGCGGGAGCAGCTGTTCAAACTCAAGTTCCAGAAGGCTACGGGCCAGATTGAAAATCCGGTGAAGATCCGTCTGGTGCGCAAGGACATTGCCCGGGTCGAGACGATTCTGGCGGAGCGTTTGCGGGAGGCGCAGTGAGTCCCATGGAAGCCACGACCAAGGCCCACAAGGTACGCAAGGTTGGCACCGTGACCTCCACCGCCATGGAGAAGACCGTGGTGGTGAAGGTCGACACCCTCGTCATGCATCCTCTCTATCACCGATTCGTGCGCTCCTCTCGCAAGTTCATGGCCCATGACGAGAGGAGTCAGTGCGGGGTCGGCGACAAGGTGGAAATCGTCGAATGCCGCCCGCTGTCGCGCCGCAAGCGCTGGCGGGTGGAGCGCATCATCGAGCGCGCAGTCTGAGGGGGACGCCATGATTCAAATGCAAACCATGCTGACGGTGGCAGATAACTCGGGCGCCAAGAAGCTTATGGCGATCCGCCAGCTGGGTGGCTCCACGGCCGGCCGCTACGCCCGGATCGGGGATGTTATCGTCTGCGCCGTCAAGGAGGCGGCCCCCGACTCGGACATCAAGAAGGGGTCGGTGGTGAAGGCGGTGATCGTGCGAACACGCCGTTCCCAGCGGCGTCGGGACGGGTCGTACATCCGCTTCGATGACAACGCGGCGGTGCTTATCAACGCGCAGCGCGAACCGGTGGGAACGCGGGTTTTCGGTCCGGTGGCGCGCGAGCTGCGCGAGCGACGTTTCATGAAGATCGTTTCGCTGGCCCCCGAGGTCCTGTGAAGGGTGGCGGCACGATGAAGGCGGAGGCGTGAGATGTCTGGCCGTTTGAAGATCAAGAAGGGCGACACGGTGGAGGTCATTGCCGGCAAGGACAAGGGCAAGCGCGGCAAGGTCCTCCGTGTCGAGGTGGGGTCGCGGCGGGTGGTGGTGGAGCGCGTGGCTTTCATCAAGCGCCACACCAAGCCGAACCCGCGGCAAAACGTCAAGGGAGGGATCGTCGAACGCGAAGCTCCCATCCCCATGGCCAACGTGATGATCGTGTCGCCGGATTCGGGAAAGCTGACGCGGGTGGGTTTCAAGACGCTCGAGGATGGTCGCAAGGTGCGGTTTGCTAAGGCCGACGGCGCGATTCTCGACCAGTAAAGCGAGGGGTGCGATGGCGCGCTTAGAGGAGAGGTACAAGAACGAGGTGATTCCCAAACTTCGCCGCGAGTTTGGTTTCACCAACCCCATGGCGATACCACGTATCGTCAAGGTGGTGTGTAACATCGGCATCGGGGAGGCATCTCGGAACGCCAAACTGCTCGACCAGGCGGTGGACGAGCTGGCCGCCATCACGGGGCAAAAGCCCGTGGTGCGGCGGGCCAAGCGCTCCATCGCCCAGTTCAAGCTGCGGGAGGGGATGCAGATCGGTTGCTCGGTAACCCTGCGTCGGGAGCGCATGTACGAGTTTTTGGATCGGCTGGTCAACATCGCCCTACCCCGCGTGCGCGACTTCCGCGGCTTGCCGCCCAAGGGGTTCGACGGGCGCGGCAACTACACCATGGGAATTAAGGATCACCTCATTTTCCCCGAGGTGGACTACACCAAGGTGGAACACCCCAAGGGGATGAACGTGACCGTGGTGACCACCGCCCAGACCGACGATCAGGCCCGCTTCCTGCTACAAGAGTTGGGCTTCCCGTTCACGAAGTGAGGAGGACGTCGTGGCTCGTAAGTGTTTGATAGCAAAATCTCAGCGCACCCCAAAGTTCAAGGTGCGCCAGCGCAACCGCTGCCGAGTCTGCGGTCGTCCCCGCGGCTTCCTGCGCAAATTCCAGCTCTGCCGTGTGTGCTTTCGCAAGTTGGCGCTGGAGGGGTACCTCCCGGGCGTCGTCAAGGCGAGCTGGTAGGGGGTTAAGCGATGACCATGACCGATCCCATCGCGGACTATCTGACCCGCGTGCGCAACTCGCTGGCCGCGGGCAAGGACCGCTGCGATGTGCCCGCCTCGCGGATCAAGCTGGAGCTGTCCAAGATCCTGCAGGAAGAGGGGTTCATTCGCAGTTTCAAGGTGGTCGACGAAGGGCCGCGACGCACCTTGCGGGTGTACCTGCGCTACTCCTCCGAAGGCGAGCCGGCGATCCATGGCCTGGAACGCGTTTCCCGCCCAGGGCGCCGGGTGTATCGCGCCGTGGACGATCTCCCCAAGGTGCGGGGTGGCATCGGTGTCGCCGTGGTGTCCACCTCGAAGGGGCTCATGACCGATGCCCGGGCGCGCGAGCTGCGGCTGGGTGGCGAGGTCATGTGCCGCGTGTGGTAGGGGGTGTGCCAATGTCGCGAGTAGGAAAGAGCCCGATCCCCATCCCGGCCGGTGTGCAGGTGCACGTGGGCAACGGTGTGGTCCAGGTGAAGGGCGCCAAAGGTTCGGTCCTGCATCCCGTGCCTGACGGTATCGACGTCGCCGTCAAGGGCGCTGCAGTCCTCGTGACCAGGTCCAGTGACGAAGGACGTTTCCGCGCCCTGCACGGCCTGACCAGGGCGCTGCTCGCCAACGCCATCACCGGCGTCTCGGTGGGTTTCAAGCGGGAGCTGGATATCGTTGGCGTCGGTTACAAGGCCGAACTCAAGGGGCCGCAGGAAATGTCCTTCGCCCTGGGCTACTCCCACACCGTGCTTTACCGTGCCCCCGAGGGCGTGACGTTGGCCTACGACGGCAAGGCCAACCGCGTCACCGTCGAGGGCATCGACAAGCAGAAAGTGGGGCAGGTGGCCGCCGAGATCCGTGCGCTGCGCCCCCCCGACCCCTACAAGGGCAAAGGTGTGCGCTACACGGGCGAACCGTTGAAGTTGAAAGCCGGAAAGACAGGAGCTTAGCAGCCATGGGCCGGATGAACGATCGCAAGCAGAGAAGGCAGCG
Organism: uncultured bacterium; assembly: GCA_937924755.1. Lineage (GTDB taxonomy): Bacteria > Acidobacteriota > Thermoanaerobaculia > Thermoanaerobaculales > Thermoanaerobaculaceae > CALEVZ01. Next base: position 66,136 of record CALEVZ010000057.1, on the reverse strand, counting down.
CATTCGCTATCGCATTCGCAAGGTGGTGAGCGGCACTGCCGAGCGCCCGCGTCTGACCGTGTTTCGTTCGCTGCGCAACGTTTACGCTCAGATGGTGGACGATACCCACGGGGTGACGCTGGTGTCCGCCTCCACGCGCGAGCCGGCGCTGCGCCAGGGCCTCTCCCACGGGGGCAACCGAGCCGCCGGCAAACTGATCGGTCAGACCATCGCCGAGCGCGCCCAGGCCAAGGGGATCACGGCGGCGGTGTTCGATCGCGGTGGCTTCCGTTACCACGGGGTGGTGAAGGAGCTGGCGGAGGCGGCCCGGGCGGCGGGCCTGAAGCTATGAGAGGGGAAGCCGGGATGAGTGAGCGCGACACCCAGTTCGTCGATCACGTGGTGAGCATCAACCGCGTCACCAAGGTGGTGAAGGGGGGCAAGAATTTCTCCTTCTCCGCCCTCGTGGTGGTGGGCGATGGTACGGGCAAGGTGGGTTTCGGCACCGGCAAGGCGCGGGAGGTGCCCCAGGCGATCCGCAAGGGGACCGAGGCCGCCAAGCGCGCCATGGTCAGCGTACACCGCGAGGGCACCACCATTCCCCACGAGGTGGTGGGCCGTTTCGGTGCTGGCCGTGTGCTGCTGCGTCCCGCCTCCCCCGGAACCGGGGTGATCGCCGGCGGCGCCGTGCGCGCCATCATGGAAGCGGCCGGCATTGGTGACATCCTCACCAAGTGTCTGGGCAGTACGAATCCCCACAACGTGGTGCGAGCGACCTTCGCGGCGTTGTCCGAGCTCACCACTCGCCAGGCGGCGGCGGCCCTTCGCCAGCCCACCGATGGCGCCGAAGTGGTGGACGAGCCCGAGCCGCCCCGTGGTCCCCTGCCGGAGGTGGATGTATGACCCCCTCGCGCAAGCGTTCAACTACACCTGCCAAGCTGCTGCGCATCACCCAGATCCGCAGCCGGATCGGCAACCAGGAGCGGGTGGTGAAGGTGCTTACCCGCGGGCTCGGCCTGGGCCGCATCGGCTCCAGCGTGGTGCTACCCGATAACGGCTACACCCGCGGCATGATCCTCCGCGTGGCGCACATGGTGCGGGTGGAGGAAGTGGCCGGCGACGTCGCCGCCAGCTAGGGTCGGGCCAGGGGAGGAGCGATGGAACTGCACACGTTGACGCCCAACAAGGGGGCTCGCAAAGACCGCAAGCGCGTTGGCCGCGGCCCCGGCTCGGGCAACGGCAAAACGGCGGGGCGCGGTCACAAGGGGGCGGGCTCCCGCTCCGGAACCCGGCAACGGCGCAACTTCGAGGGCGGCCAGATGCCCCTCGTGCGACGCGTGCCCAAGCGAGGTTTTAACAACATCTTCCGCGTCGAGATGGCGATCGTCAACGTCGGCCAGCTGGGGCGTTTCCCCGCCGGTTCGGAGGTGACCCCCGAACTGCTGCTGGCCGAGGGCGTGGTGGCCAAACTGAAGGGCGGGGTGAAGGTGCTTGCCAAGGGTGAGCTCGCCCACCCCCTGAGGGTCAAGGCCCACGCCTTCTCGGGCAAGGCGCGGCAGATCATCGAGGCCGCTGGCGGCGCCTGCGAGGTTATCGAGGCATGATCGAAAGCCTGCGCAACATCTTCGCCATCCCCGACCTGCGCAAGCGGGTGCTGTTCACCTTCGGCCTGTTGGCGGTGTACCGGCTGGGGGCGTACATCCCCACCCCCGGCGTTGACCCGGTGGCGCTGGAGGAGTTCTATCAGCAAGCGCGCGGCACCATTCTAGGCATCATGAACCTCTTCTCGGGCGGGGCGCTGGAGCGCATGACCATCTTCGCCCTGGGGATCATGCCCTACATCTCGGCGTCCATCATCCTGCAGCTGTTGACGGTGGTTTGGCCCTATCTGGAGAAGCTGTCCAAAGAGGGCGACGTCGGGCGCAAGAAAATTACCCAGTACACCCGCTACGGCACCGTAGTGCTGTCGGTGGTGCAAGCCATGGGGATCTCCTTCTTCCTGGAGCAGACCTCGGCGCCCGGCGGCGCGCCGCTGGTTCCCCACCCGGGGTGGGGGTTCCGCTTCCTGACCGTGCTGTCGCTGACCACCGGCACGGCCTTCGTCATGTGGCTGGGCGAGCAGATCACCGAACGGGGCGTCGGTAACGGCATCTCCCTCATCATCTTCGCCGGCATCGTGGTTGGTCTCCCGCAAGCCATCTTCAATACGATCGAAGATTTGCGGACCGGTAGCATGTCCATCATCGTGGCCGTGCTGTTCGTGGTGTTCGCCCTCGTGGTGGTGGCGGCTATCGTCATGATGGAACGGGCGCAACGCCGCATTCCGGTGCAGTACGCCAAGCGCGTGGTGGGGCGGCGCATGTACGGGGGGCAGAGCACCTACCTGCCGCTGCGCCTCAACACCGGCGGCGTCATCCCGGTAATTTTCGCGGCCTCGATCATGTCGTTCCCCCAGACCATCGGCACCATGATCGACAACGAGGTGACCCGCTACCTCACCCGTGTGCTGGCCTGGGGCGAGCCTCTGTATAACCTCATCTACATCGTGTCGATCATCTTCTTCTGCTACTTCTACACGTCGATCATCTTCAACCCCCAGGATACCGCCGAGAACATGCGCAAGTACGGCGGGTTCATCCCCGGTATCCGGCCGGGGCAGCGCACCGCCGATTTCATCGATACGGTGCTCACGCGCATCACCCTGGTGGGGGCGGTGTACCTGGCCTTGGTGGCGATCCTGCCGGAAATCCTCATCGCCGGCTTCAAGGTGGCTACCATTCCCTTCATCGGCCCCACCCTGGACGCCTTCCTGCCGCGCTGGTTCACCGAAGGTCTGGGCGTCAAGTTCTTCTTCGGGGGGACCTCACTCCTGATCGTCGTCGGTGTGGCCATGGACACCGTGCAGCAGATCGAGGCGCAGATGGTCATGCGCCACTACGATGGGTTCGTCAAGGGCCGCCGTATTCGAGGACGGAGGGGGTGAAGAAATGATGGTTGCTCGATCCGTGGACGTGGTGCTGCTGGGCCCGCCGGGGGGCGGCAAAGGAACCCAGGCAAAACGGCTCACGGCGGCGTTCGAGCTGCTCCATTTGTCGACCGGCGACCTGCTGCGCGACGAGGTGAAGCGAGCCACGCCCTTGGGCGTCGAGGCGCAGGGGTACATGCAGCGCGGCGAGTTGGTGCCCGACGAGCTGGTGGGCAAGATGCTCATGGGCCGGCTGCACTCCCAGCAGGCGGGTTCGGGGTGCGTCTTCGACGGCTATCCCCGCACCCTGGCCCAGGCCACCCTGCTGGATGGCCTGTTGGCCGAGCTGGGGCGGCGAGTGGACGTGGCGCTCTACATCAACGTTCCGGACGAGGAGCTGCTCGCCCGCCTCACCGGCCGGCGCTCCTGTCCGGTCTGCGGCGCCGTCTTCCACGTGGTGCACAACCCACCCAGGCAGGAGGGGATCTGCGACGCCTGCGGCGGCACCCTGGTGCAGCGCGCCGACGATCGTGAGGATGTGATCCGGGAGCGGTTGCGGGTCTACCACGAGAGCACCGCGCCTCTGCTGGGTTTCTACCGCTCGCGCGGCAACCTCGCCGAGGTGCAGGGAGTGGGTTCTCCCGACGCCATCTTCGAGGAGTTGCGCGCGGCCATGGGGCGCCTGAAGCGGTGATGGTGCTGAAGTCCTCCGCCGAGCTGGAGCTCATGCACGAGGCCAACGCCATCGTGCTGAAAACTCTCAAGGTGGTGGCGGAGGCCGCCAGGCCGGGGGTGTCCACGGCGCGGCTGGATGAGCTGGCGGAGGAGTACATTCGTAGCCACGGTGCGATGCCGGCGTTCAAAGGGTATCGCGGGTTTCCGGCCACCCTGTGCACCTCGGTCAACGACGTGATCGTGCACGGGATCCCTTCGCCAAGCCATCGTTTGAAGGAAGGCGATGTGCTTTCCGTGGATTGCGGCGTCATCTGGAAGGGGTACTACGGCGACGCCGCCGTCACCGTGCCGGTCGGGGCCATCAGTGCCGAAGCCCAGGCGCTGCTCGAGGTCACCCGGGAATGCCTGCAGCGGGCGGTGTCCGTGGCCCGCCCGGGCCGGCGACTGTCGGACATTGGCGAGGTCATCCAGACCCACGCCGAGCGTCACGGCTACGGGGTGGTGCGGGAGTTCGTCGGACACGGCATCGGCCGCGCGCTGCACGAAGAACCGCAGGTGTATAATTTCGGTCCCGCCGGTCGTGGGCCGGAGCTGCGGCCGGGTTTGGTGCTGGCCATCGAGCCGATGATCAACCAGGGGGCTTCCGGAGTCGTCATTGATGAAGACGGCTGGACAGCCCGGACCGAGGACGGTAAGCTTTCCGCCCATTTCGAGTACTCGGTGGCCGTGACCCACAACGGCCCCTGGGTGCTCGGGCTGGAACGGACGTAAGGAGCGGGAATGACGAAAGAGGAGGCCATCGAGGTCATGGCCACCGTGGTGGAGAGCCTGCCCAACGCGGTCTTCCGCGTCGAGCTGGAGAACGGACACGAGGTGCTGGCCCACATCTCGGGCAAGATGCGCAAGCACTTCATCCGCATCCTCCCGGGCGATAAGGTATTGGTGGAGCTCTCACCCTATGACCTGACGCGTGGTCGCATCGTCTACCGCTACAAGTGATGGGAGAAGGGCTGAAACGGTGTGCTCTAGAGGCAGGAAGGTAGAGAGCCATGAAGGTTCGTTCTTCGGTTCGTAAGATCTGCGCCAAGTGCAAGATCGTCGTTCGCAAGGGGGTTGTCCGGGTGATCTGCGAGAACCCCAAACACAAGCAGCGGCAGGGCTGACAGGGAGGGCTTGAAAGGTGGCACGCATCGCTGGCGTCGATCTGCCCGCCAACAAGCGGGTGGAAATCGGTCTCACGTACATCTACGGCATCGGCCGCTCCTTGTCGGCGCAGATCTTAAAGCAGGCGAATGTCGACCTGGGCGTCAAGGTGAAGGATCTCTCGGAGGACGAGATTCGCCGCATCACCCGCACCCTGCAGGACGGCGACTACCACGTGGAGGGTGATCTGCGCAAGGACGTCGCCATGAACATCAAGCGCCTGATGGAGATCGGTTCCTATCGTGGGATCCGGCACCGGCGCAGCCTGCCCGTGCGCGGTCAGCGCACCCACACCAACGCCCGCACCCGCAAGGGCCCCCGCCGGGCGACCGTGGCCAAGAAGAAGAAGGCAACTAAGAAATAGGTGGGCACGAGGATGGCAAAGACGACCAAGGTGGCGAAGAAAAAGGTGCGCCGGCGCGAGCGCAAAAATGTCCCGCACGCCGTGGCGCATATCCAGTCAACGTTCAACAACACCATCGTGACCATCTGCGATGCCACGGGCGGGGCGCTGTGCTGGAGCTCCGCCGGGCGGATCGGGTACAAGGGGTCGCGCAAGGGGACGCCCTACGCCGCCCAGCTGGCGGCTCGCAACGCCGCCGAGCAGGCGCAGGATCATGGCGTCCGCTCGGTGGACGTGGAGATCAAGGGGCCGGGAGCGGGTCGCGAGTCGGCGATCAGGGCACTCGCTGCGACGGGGTTGGAGATCAAGAGCATCAAGGACGTCACCCCGATCCCGCACAACGGATGCCGTCCGCCCAAGCGGCGGCGGGTGTAAGGAGGGAGTTCCGTGGCCAGGTATCACGAGCCGGTGTGCCGGTTGTGCCGCCGTGAAGGCATGAAGTTGTTCCTGAAAGGGGAGCGTTGTTTTAAAGAGAAGTGCGCGGTGGAGCGCCGCTCCTACGCGCCGGGCCAGCATGGCAAGCGGCGCAACAAGATGCAGCCCTACGGCCTGCAGCTGCGCGAGAAGCAGAAGGTGCGGCGGGTCTACGGCGTGCTGGAGAAGCAGTTCCGCCGCTACTTCGCCGAGGCGGCCCGGCAGAAGGGGGTGACCGGCGACAATCTGCTGCGTCTGCTCGAGCTGCGCCTGGACAACGTGGTTTACTCCCTCGGCTTCGCCTCCTCGCGGGCACAGGCCCGCCAGCTGGTGCGGCACGGCCACGTGCGGGTCAACGGCCGGCGCGTGGACGTGCCGTCGTTCCAAGTTCGGCCCGGGATGGAAGTGGCGCTCAAAGAGCAGATGCGCAACAACGTGTTCGTGGTGGACGCCCTCGACACCGCCCAAGGCCGGGGAGTGCCGGCCTGGCTGGAGCTGGACGCCGAGGGGTTCAGGGGTAAGGTCCTGGCCGAGCCCAAGCGTGAGGATATCCGCCTGCCCATCCAGGAGCAGCTCATCGTTGAGCTGTACTCGCGGTAAGGAGGTTGCTCATCATGGCGGGTCTGGATCTGCACAAGCCGGCCTCGGTGGTTCCGGAGGGCGAGGTGACGGCTACCTTCGGGGCGTTTTCGGCGCAGCCCTTCGAGCGGGGCTGGGGGGTTACCGTCGGTAACTCGTTGCGCCGCATCTTGCTCTCGTCGGTGGAGGGGGCCGCCGTGGTGGCGGTGCGTTTTGCCGGCGTCAGCCACGAGTACGACTCCATCCCGGGCGTCATGGAGGACGTCACCGACCTCATTCTCAACCTCAAGCGGGTGCCGCTGCGGGTGCACGGCGCCGAGGAAGTCCGCGCCACTCTGCGCGGCAGCGGTCCCGGAGTTCTCACCTCCCGCGCCATCGACGGTGGGTCGAGCCTCGAGGTGGTGGATCCCGGGATGTACCTCGCCACCCTCTCCGACGAGGGGCAGGTGGACGCGGAGCTGGTCATTCGCCGGGGGCGCGGCTACGTTCCCGCGGATGAACTGAAGAGCGATGAGCTGGGGGTGGGTTTCATCGTCCTCGATGCCGCCTTTTCGCCCGTGCGCAAGGCCAACTTCAAGGTCGAGGCGGCGCGGGTCGGTCAGGCCACCGACTACGAGAAATTGATCCTGGAGGTCTGGACCAACGGCGCCACGACGCCCCAGGCCGCCGTGGCGCAGGCGGCACGGTTGCTCGCCGATCACCTGCCGCTGTTCACCCGGCTGGCGGAGTCGGGGGCGGCGGAAGCCGCTCCCCAGAGTGACGATGCTCTGGATCGGGACATCGAAACGCTGGAGCTGGGCGGTCGCATCACCAACCTGCTGCGCAACGCCGGGGTGCACACCGTGCGCGAGCTGGTCACCCGCAGTGAGGACGAACTCATCACCGCTCCCGGCTTTGGCAAGAAGGCGCTCAACGAGGTGCGCGAGCGCCTGGAGGGCATGGGGCTGTCGCTGGGGATGCGCTTCGACCTTCCCAGGTAACGTTGGAGGATAGCGATGAGACACAACATGGCCGGACGGAAACTGGGGAGGACCTCGGAACACCGGCGGGCCTTATTTCGCAATCAGCTGCGTTCGCTGATCCAGCACGAGCGGATCATCACGACCCTGCCCAAGGCCAAGGAGCTCAGGCCCATCATCGAGCGGATGATCACTAGGACGCGAATGGCCAACGGCGTCCACGCCCGCCGGCTGGTGGGCCGCTGGGTAGCCGACCGGGACCTCATCAAGCGCCTGTTCACCGAGATCGGGCCGCGCTTTGCCAGTCGTCCCGGCGGCTACACCCGCATCGTCAAGCTGGGCCCTCGCAAGGGCGATGGCGCCGAGCTGGCGATCCTCGAGCTGGTGGATTACAAGCTCCCCACGGTCAAGAAGGAGAAGAAAAAGGGTGGTACCGCCGAAGCCGCACCGGCGGAGGAGCGGCGGAGCCAGTCGTGAGTCCTAGTTGGCGCGCGGCCGCGAGGAGTCGAGCGGCACGAGCATCAGCGGCGTGTCGGTGCTAAACGAAAAAGTGGCCAGCGGTTGTGGGACGTCGACTGCGGCGCACTCGCGCAAGGTCAACAAAGAGGTGGTCAGCGCCAGCACGGGCGTTGCCTCCTGGCGTGCCTTCAGCCGCGCGCGCAGCTGCGCGCAGTCGGTCTCGCCGAGCAGGGCGCGGGACTTCACCGCCGGCTCGAAGTACTGCAAGAAGTCGTCGATATTCACTAGCCCACCCTCGTGCTCGGCCGGCAAGACGTAAAGTTCGGCCGGTGCACCCGCCGGCACCGGTGCCGTCTCCCGCCACCAGGCGATGAAAGCTGCCTGTCGGCCGTCGCCCCGGGTGGTCAGTACGGTGTGCTGCAAAGCCAGACCGGCAGCCGCCACGACTCCCAACGCCACCGCGAGCAGGGCACGCGCTCGCCGGCCGTCCGGCGCCCAGCGCCGCCAGACCTCGCCCACCAAGGCCGCCAACAGGGGAGTCGCTACCAACGCGCGATGCAGGCGGAAGTGCACCGCATACCAGGTGTAGCCGCGCATCACCAGGGCCGCCGCAAAAACGGCGAGAATCCAGGCGGCGACGGCCGCGCCGCGCCAGCCGGCTGCGCCCGCCAGGCACGCCGCCAGGGCGAGGGCGAAAACCCCTGCCGTCAGGGCGGGGGTGAACGTCTCCAGGGCCGCCGAACGAATGAAGAGGTGGTACGCCGCTTCCCTGAGATCCGCGGCGAGCTCGACGATCGAACGGGTCCGATCGGCGAATTGCTCACTCCGATACGCAAACGAGAGACCGAGCGAGGTGAGGGAACCGACAAGCACCACCACCGCCGTACGCCGCAGCGGGGCAGGCACGTCGGGGCGCCGGGCGGTCGAGAGAAGCCACAGGCACGCCAGACCCACCGTGGCCAGAGCCGGGGTGTACGCGTGGATGGAGGCCAGCACGGCAAACCCGACGAGCCACAGGGTGATTGATTTCGGGCGGTTCTCGAAACACAGCACGAGGCCGGTGGCCGTCATCGTGAACAGCATCGGATACACGCTTTGCTCGAAGGCGAGCATGAAGTGATGGAAGAAATAAAAGTGGGTGAGCAGCACCACCACCAGCGCGGCGAGTGGGAATCCGTCGCGCCGTTGTTCGTATTGGCCGGCGAGACCGTGGGCGAAGACCAGTAGGCCCACCAGCAGGTACGCCGCGCTGCCCACGTGCAGCGCCGTCTGCGTCCTGCCCAAAAACAAGCTGGGAAGGGCGGGCAGGAGGTGTTGCCGGGTGGGATAGCCGAACAGGCAGGTGTCGGCCCAGCCCCGGCTGGGGGAGGTGGCGAGCGTCCGCAGAGCACATCCGATTTCCTGCGTCGTCTCGTGATGGAGGACGCGCGGGTCGTTGAGATGGATGACGACGGCCGCGAAGACGAAGAGGGCGGCGAACAGGGGGAGTGCGGCGGCGGGGCGGCGACGCGCGGTGGCCAGCAAAGAAACCGCCGCCCCGACCGCCCTGGTTGCCAGAGCGAGCCACAGAAGAAGCCAGGCAACGACGCCGGCGCCGCCCAGCCGAGGCGAGACCATGACGACCGCGTCGAGGAGCGGCACTGCCAGGAAAACAACCGCGAGGAACTTCGCTGCCATTGCGCGAACCTAGGCTCACCGCCGCTTCGAGTCAAGCTCGACGGGTTTGGCGCCGGCGAGGTAGAGGGCGTTGAAGAGCAGCTTGAAGGTGCGGTGGGTCTGGGCGCGATGGCACGGCTTGAAGCCGAACAGCAGCACCTTGCCTTCCCCCACTCCGATCTCGACCAGGGCGGCGCGGCGGGCGAGCAGCGTTTCCCCTTTGAGGTAGCCCGACACCAGGATGTCGCGGCGGTCGTCGGGGTAGCGGGCCACCACCCGCCGCGACCAGCCGGGTCTCGGCAGCCGGGTGACGAATGCCGGCGGGTCGTCGGCGTAGATCACCTCTTCGGCGCGCAGCCCCCACGCCAGCGGGTGCTCGGTGTCGAGCACCACGCGCAGGCTCGTGCCCGGCGCCGAGAAGGTGTCGGAACTGACCTGATCGAGCGTGTTGCTCACCGGCAGCCCGAAGAGAGCGATGGCGTACTCGGCGGCGGCGTTGACCGCAATCAGGGTGCCGCCGCCCTCGACCCAGCGCTTGATGGCCTCCCCGCCCTCGCGGCCGATGCCACCCCGGTAGTCGGGGGGTATGACCTCATCGCGCCCGCCCTCCGGGGCGACGCCGTCGCGAATGATGGGGGCGGAGACATCGGGCAGGATGAGCACGTCGATGCCTTCCAGGCGCCCGCGCCACAGCTCGTCGTTGCGCACCGGGCGGTGGTTGAACTCGTAGCGATCGAGCAGCAGCCGGGTCCAGCCCTCGTCCATGGAGGCGCTCCACGGCCGGTACAGGCCGACGCGTGGGGCAGCCAGGCGCAGCGCGCGCCCCGCCGGGGCGGTGGCGAGCGGCCGCGGCGCCAGGCGGAGAGCGGCCGCGCCACCGGCAAGCTGGGTGAGCGCGGCGCGGCTTTGGGGGAACCACACGTCGCCGCGGGCGATCTCGCCCGCCGCTTCCATCAGCCAGTAGACGTCTCCACCCGCCTTGAGCACGCGGTTGACGGCGATCGGCGTAGTGTCGGCGGCGTGGGGCAGGAGATAGCCGCCGGCGGCCTCCCCGACGGGGGCCGCCACCGCAGGCAGCGCCGCCAGCGGCGCGGTAGCGCCGGCGAGGGGCGTCTCCGCTTCGACAACCTCCACCCCCATGGCGATGGGCAGCGACCAGGTGGTGGCGTCGTAGGGCGGCAGGACCGCCCCGCCGGCCTCGGCCGTCACCTCCGGGTAGCGCTGCGGGCGCAGCATGGTCATGAGGAACTCGCGGTACGGCTGCGCCGCCGGTACCACGAAGGTCCCCGGCGGGAACACCTGACGGCCGACGCGCAACTCCCCCTCGGCGCGCGCGAGCCGGACGCCGTGGCGCAGCAGCAGCTCCACCAGGAGCTCGGCGGCCACCGGATCGTGCTGATCGGGGGGGATCAAAAAGGCGAAGGGCGGTTGCGAGGCGCCGCGTGCTGCCGCCTCGCTGCCCATACGGGCGAAGTTGCGGAGCACGTCGCGGGCGTGGATGGCCACGGCCTCGAGCAGCGCCAGGGTGGCCACCCGCTCGTAGGCGATGATGTCGGCCAGGCGCCACCACCCCCCCGGCCACGGGGAGGGGAAGTTGGCGCGCCGCTGGTAGTCGGGGAACCCCTTGCCGCCGCCGCGCAGCTCGCCCGGGTCGATGAAGATGGGGGTGGCCAGGCGCGCCGAGGCCACCTCGGTGAGCAGCCCGACGACGTTCTTCCACCAGGCCGTGTTACGGGTCCCCCCCGGCCAGTAGGAATCGAAAATCATGTTGCTGCCCACCCCGGTGTGGCCGGCTTCCTCCAGGCGCAGCGCCATGGCGGTGCCGAAAAGGTCGGCCGTGCGAAAGACCAGAGGGTGGACCTCGGGTGCCAGCGGATCGGTCTGCGGCGGCACGAACATTCGCGGTCCCAGAGAGCCCATCTGGTGTAGGTCGAGAAAGACCTGCGGGTGAAAGCGGTGGTAGAGCACCTCGTTGACGGCGCGCGACTCGGCCAGGGCCAGCATGTAGAAGTCCCGGTTGTTGTCGTGCCCGGCGTAGTGGTGGTACAGCCACGGCATGCGGCCGCCCTCGTACTCCGTGCCCAGGTAGCGGTTGTACCAGTCCACCACCATGAGTTGCCCGTCCGGGTTGATGGAGGGAGCCAGCAACAGGATCACCGCCTCGAGCCACCCCAGCACTTCGGGGTCCTCGGTCGTCGCCAGCTCGTGGGCGAGGAGCATGGCCATCTGCGTCGCCGCCACCTCGGTGGCATGGATGGTGCCGGTCACCAGAACGATGGGCTTGCCCTCGACGATCAGCGCTTCGGCCTCGCCGGGGGGCAGCCTGTCTGGCGCGGCGAGCCGCCGGGCGACGTCGACATAGCGCGCCAGACGGGCGTGGTTGGCGGGAGAGGTGATGATGGCCAGCGGCATGTCGTTGCCCAACGTGGTGGTTCCCATGGAGTCCAGCGCCACGCGGTCGGAGGCGGCCGCCAGTGCCTGGAAATAGCGCACCACCTCGGGCCAGGGAGCGAGATAGCGATCGGCACCTACCTCACGACCCAAAAACGCCGACGGCGAGGGGATCTGCGCGGCGGCCGCGGCGGCGAGGAGCTGGCCGGCAAGCACGAGACGGATGCGCATGGGCACCTCCCGCTGCGACGCCGGTGGGGGCAGCTTCGCCGCAGCGGCGGCAGTCTAGCGTGTCCCGATGCAGATGGATCTGCTAAAGTAATATTCTGCGCCCGGCGCGGGAGGCATGCGCATGTCGTCCGCCAAGAGCATCACCTGGGATCAGCTGGAGGTGGCCGCCGAGGAGCTGTTCCGCGTGCTCGGCGCCTCGGAGATGGAGTGGGCGAGGCAGACCTGGAAGCTGCTCGCCGAGCGGGGCCTGACCGCCGCCCCGAACGAGCTGGCCCGCCACCGGGCGGCAATCCGGTTCTTGACGCTGGCGCTCATCTACCACGACTTCTGCTACCACGCCTGGAAGAAGGACGTCCCGCCGCACCTGGCGGACTGGGCGTACTACCTGGAACTGCAGCCGTTGCGCATCGGTCAGCTGCTGGGTCCGGAGGTGCCGCTTTCCGGGGCGGCCAGCGACGCCGAGGCCCTGGAAGCGGCGCTGGCGGAGCTGACGCGGCGGGAGCGGCCAGTGCTGTTCAGGGCGATGGTGGACGCCCTGGGGAGCCCGTCCAGGGTGTTCGTGGCGCTGTGGCGCACCGGCGAGAGGCCGGGGGCGCCGGGCGGCGGCAACGGCAACGGCCGGGCGAGCGACGAGGCGATCCTCAACGACCTGTCGTTCGAGAAGATCGACGCCTTCGAGTTCGTCTCCAAGGGGTTCCCGCCCCGCCCACGCCGCCAGGCGCGGCCCACGCAAACCACCCTCGATCTCGGCGACCTCGGGATCACGCTGTAAGTCATTTCGGTCTCATCGCTTGCCACCGTGATAAACTCTCGTTGAATCATCGTGCCCGGGGGAGGGTGCCCGTAAGCACGCTGCGCAGGGTGGTGCGGTGCGCCGCGGTGTGCGAGGCAGGAAGGGTGGATTCCCCCGGGGGGGCGGGGAGCACGAAGGTGCGGGACCGGGCGAAGGGATTACCGAGCCAGGCAGTGCTGGAGGGCATTCAGGCGGTTTTCGCCGACGCGCCGCTGGCGCTTCTGGTGCTGGACTGCGAGCGCCGCGTGGTGCTGGCCAACGCCGCGGCGGCGGCCTTGGCCGGCCGATCCGATCCGGCGGAAATGGTCGGGCTCGCCCCCGGCGAGGCGCTTGGCTGCGTCAACCGGCTGGACGACCCGCGCGGCTGCGGCTGGGGGGAGTTGTGCCAGAGCTGTCCCCTGGGGAGCGGCGTACGTGACACCCTGGCCACCCAGGCGGGGCGCGCCGGGGTGGAAGGGTGGCTGCCGGTCGCCGGTACGCCGGGACGCGGGCGCTGCGTGCGCATTTCCACCGCCCACGTGGTCGTGTGCGGCCGGCAATTGGTGATGGCCTTCCTCGAGGATGTCACCGAGCGTCGCCGCGCGGAGGATGCTCTGCGCGCCAGCGAGGAGAAGTACCGCCACCTGGTGGAGGACATCAGCGACGTGATCTTTGCCACCGATGCCGGCGGGATCCTCACCTACATCAGCCCGGCGGCCCGCCGGGTCATGGGGTACGCCCCGGAAGAGCTGACCGGAAAGCACTTCTCGGCCGTCGTTTACCCCGAAGACTTGGCGGGGGTGGAGCGGCGATTTCGCGAGGTGTTGCAGGAGCGGCTGGGGCCCTACGAGTTCCGCTACCGCAACGGCTCCGGTGAGATCCGCTGGGCGCGGACGCTGAGTACGCCAGTGCGGGAGAACGGCGCCTCGGTCGGACTGCGCGGGGTGTTCTCCGACATCACCGAAGCCCGTCGGCTGCAGGAACAGCTGGTTGCCGCCCAGAAGATGGAAGCGCTCGGGCAGCTCGCCGGTGGCCTCGCCCACGACATGAACAACATTCTGCAGGCGATGGCTTCGGTGGTGATGCTGGTGAAATCGGACGGTTCGCTCACCCCCACGCTGCGCGCCCGCTGCGAGGAGCTGAGTGACCAGATTAGGCGCGGGGCGGCGCTGACCCGACAGCTGCTGCTCTTCTCCCGCCAGGACACGGCGCGCCTCGAGGCGGTGGACGTCAATCAGATGATCAACGGTGTCCTCAACATGCTGCGCCGCCTGGTGCGGGAAAACGTCGAGCTCCGGGTCGTGCCCGCGGACGGCGAGGCGGTGGTGCGGGCGGACCGCGGCCAGCTGGAACAGGTGCTCATCAATCTGGTGGTCAACGCCGCCGACGCCATGCCGGAGGGCGGCGTGGTCGAGCTGCGCACCGGCGCTGGGGAGGGCAAGGTATGGCTTGCGGTGCGCGACGGCGGGTGCGGCATTCCACCGGAAATCCGTCGCCGTATCTTCGAGCCGTTTTTCACCACCAAGGAGGCGGGGCGGGGGACCGGCATCGGGCTCGCCGTGGTCCACGGCATCGTCACCGGCCTGGGCGGGAGCGTGGAGGTGAGCAGTGACGTGGGGGTGGGCAGCACCTTTACCGTCATCCTGCCGCGCGACAGGGAGCGGCCCCGCACGCCCTCCGGGGAGCTGCCGTCCGTGGAGGGGCTCGAGGAGCTGGCCGGGCGAGGGGAGCACATCCTGCTCGTCGAGGACGAGGAGGGCATCCGTACGGCGCTCGCCGAAGTCCTGACCGGGCTCGGCTACCGGGTCACGGAGGCGGGCAGCGCGGGGGAGGCGGCAGTCCTGGACGACGCAGCGCAGCCGGACGTGTTGCTCACCGATCTGGTGCTGCCCGATGCCAGCGGCGTGGACCTGGCGGTCAATCTGGTCGAGCGCTGGCCCCGCCTGGCGGTCATCATGATGTCCGGCTACACCGCCGACCAGGCGGTACGGCTGGGCGCCGCCGCCGGAATGGTCCGCTTTCTCCAGAAGCCGTTCGAGATCCACCGCCTGGCGCAGGAGATCCGCGCCGCCCTGGACGAGCGGGCGGAGAAATGAGTCTCGACGATTCAGGCGCTGCCGGCGCCGAGGGTGGTAGCCTTGCCCCGAGCGAGGGGAGGTGTTGCGTGTCGCTGGAAAGACTCAACCGGGCGTTGGCCGAGGAAGTGGAGAAGCTCGAGGCCGAAGGGCGGGCCAAGGCCGCCGAGCGGGTGATCGTCGCCTACGTTCCCCCGGCGGGGGAGAGGGGCCCCCGCTACCGCCTGGCCGGCTCGGAGAGGGAGTTCATCCGCATGAACTCCAACAGCTACCTGTCGCTGTCCCACCACCCGGCGCTGATCGCCGCCGCCGACGCCGCCACCCACGAGTTCGGCGTCGGCCCCGGCGCGGTGCGCTTCATCGACGGCACGTTCCGCCACCACGTGGAGCTGGAGGCGCGCATCGCCGCCTTCGTCGGCCGGCCCGCCGCCAAGATCTTCAACTCCGCCTACACCGCCAATCTGGGCCAGGCGCTGGCCATCGGCAGCGCGCGCACCTTTTGGATCGGCGACGAGCTGAACCACAACTCCATCATCCGCGCCATGCGCATCGCCGGAGTCCCCAAGGAGAACAGGACGATTTACCCCCACAACGACATGGACGGCCTCACCCGGTGCCTGGAGGAGGTGCCGGCGGGGATCGAGCGGGTGGTGGTGATCTTCGACGGCATCTTTTCCATGCGGGGGGACTTCGCGCCGCTCGATGAGATCAACCGACGGCTAGAGCCCCACCGGGAGCGCTTCCCCGCCGGGCTGGTGACGGTCATCGACGACTCCCACGGGATCGGCGCGTACGGCGCCACCGGCCGCGGCACCGAGGAATTCACCGGGGCCCGCGCCGACGTGGTCATCGGCACCTTCGGCAAGGCGTTCGGGGTGAACGGCGGCTTTGTCGCCTCCAGCCCCGAAGTGATCGAGGCGGTGCGGCAGAAATCGGACACCTACATCTATACCAACCCTCTCGGGGTAGCCGACTGCGCCGCCGCTCTCGCCGCCCTCGAGATCGTCGACGGCTCTGAGGGGCTCCAGCGGCTCGAACACCTGCACGCGCGCATCGCCCAGTTCCGCGCCGGCCTCGCCCGCCTGGGGTGGGAGTCGATTCCCGGGCCGCACCCGGTGGTGCCCCTGCTGGTGCGCGACACCGCGCGAGCCCGTGCCCTGGTGCAGCACTTCTTCGCCCATGGGGTGCTGGTGGTGGGGCTCACCTTCCCGGTGGTGCCGCGCGGCAGCGAGACGATTCGTTTTCAAGTCAACGCCGCCCACACCGAGGCGGACATCGAGGAGGTGCTTCGGGTGCTCGGCGCTTTCTCGGGCTAGGAATGTTCTCCCTCGGTTGAATCGTTGAATATAGTTGGCTTTGTTTCTTCGCCCTCGCTGTGGTCTTCCGGCCGCGCCGAGGGCCGTGAGGTGGGACTCTCGTAAAATTAGGAGGCGACAACCATGCTGAAATCTCTGAAGTTATTGGCAGTGTTCGTGGCGATCGCGGCGGCGGCGCCGGCGCTGGCGCAGCAGACCCAGGCGTGGGAGATCGACGTCGCCCACTCGGAGGTGAGTTTCCGCATCCGCCATCTGGTGAGTCAGGTGCGCGGCTCTTTCCGCGACTTCTCGGGGCGCGTGGAAACCAACGAGGCCAACCCCACCGCCTCCAAGGTGAGCTTCACCATCCAGGCATCGAGCATCGACACCGGCAACGCCGACCGCGACAAGCACCTGCGCTCGGCCGACTTCTTCGACGTGGAGAAGTACCCCACCATCACGTTCGTGAGCTCCAAGATCCAGCCCAGAGGCGACAACCGGTTCGACGTCACCGGCACTTTGACCATGCACGGCGTGGCCAGGGAAATCACGCTGCCGGTGGAGTTCACCGGCACCGTGAAGGACCCCTGGGGCAACACCAAGGCCGGGTTCGAGACCTCGACCACCTTGAACCGCAAGGACTACGGCATCGTCTGGAACCGCGCCCTGGACACCGGTGGGTTCGTGCTCGGCGACGACGTCCAGGTGAGCATCAGCCTGCAGGTCAAGGCGGTGGCCGGGACGTAGCGGCGGCTCCCGCGCCGGCGTTTTTCCTTCGCCTCGGGGCACCGCCGGGTGCTCCGAGGCGTCGCCTTTCCTGGCGCCCGTGCGAGGGGAGGTCTACATTGTTCAGTGGGGGGAAAAGGGGGCGGATATGGGCGCCCGTGTACACCCGGAGGACCTCACAGGGCGGCGCATCCTGGTGGTGGACGACGACGAGGACGTGCGCACCTACCTCACCACCCTCCTGGAGGACGCCGGGGCGGAGGTGTTCGCGGTGGCGGATGGGGACGCCGCCGTCGACGCCGCCAGGGTCATTCACCCCGATCTTATCACCCTCGACCTTTCCATGCCCGGCAAGGACGGCGGCGAGGTCCTCGCCGAGTTGCGCGGCGACGCGGCGGTGAGCGAGATTCCGGTGTGCATCGTCACCGGCCGGCCGGAGCTGCGCCGCCTGATCTACGACCGCCCGGTGCGCCCTCCCGAGGGGTTTGTGACCAAACCCATCGACCCCCGGCGCCTGATCGCCGACCTCCGCCGCATTCTTCATCTTGCCGATCGCAAGCAGCGGCGGGCGGCCGCCGGTGGCCCGCGGCCGAACTGAAACGATGCGGATTCGGGCAACGCGGTGGTCCTCCCGCCCGCGGCGGGACCTGGGGCGAGGGCTGCCCGCCGCCCGCCGCATTCCCCGACGGCCACACGGGCACGGACACGGCTGGGGGCGGTGTGCGGCGCTAGGGCAGCAATGCGGCGGGCACGAACACGGGGTCGCCGGTGCGATTATCCACCACCGAGGCGTAGGCGAAGAATACCCCACCGGTGGTGGTGGTGCGCACGGTGGCGTACCCGCTGGTGACCACCTCCCTCGTAACGAGCTCGAACGCCTTATCGAACTGCTTGAATTCGTAGGGCTTGAGCTGGAATGTGTGGGTTCCGAGGTGGCGGCTAATGGCAGTGGCGAAGCGGATCTCCACGTCGATGGGAACCACCGAGGCGCTGACGAAGCCAATATTCGTGCGAAACCCGGTGGCCAGCGAGGGGTCGTGGGAGAGTTGGATCAAGCGACCGGCCTTGCCGCTGACGATGGCCTGGGCCGCCGTGTGGGCCGGCACGAACTGGCCATAGGTGCCGTTGGGGGTCTGGTTAAAGGTACGGCTAGCCAGTAGCACATCGCCCTCGATGGGGGTGATGCGGAGGGCGGCAGCACCCGAGAAGGAAAACACCGACTGGAGGATGTCCGGGTAGGTCGCGCTGCGGCCCTCGGAGAGGGTGAAGCTGGCGCGCGGCGGATCGGGGTTGCCCTGATTGCGGGCGAGCAGCTCGATGATGTAGGAGGCCGTCACGGTGCCGGGGTTGTGCACCTCTAGGTCGGTGCGCCAGAAGGTGCCACCGAAGCCGGGCAGGTGGGCGGCGGTGAGGATGTAGCGCCCCTGATCCGGAGGCGCCACGCTCACCGTGATGGTGGTGGAGCCGGCAACGGCGACCCCGCGGGCCGTCCCCTCGCCGCGGACGGTGAACTCGCCGGGCCCGGCGTAGGCGTGGGTCACCTCCACGCAGCCGCCGATGACGGCGCAGCCCACCGAGTAGGAAACGGTGCTCTCGGTGCCGTCGCCGAAATTGAAGGTGATGGCGTCGCCGGAGAAGACCACCGGCGGCGAGAAGGTGAAGGTGACCACCTCGCCCGGCACGACCGGGTTGCGGTTGGGCGAGATGGACAGCGGATCGGCGGCGTTCAAGAGAGCCGCCGTGCTTGCGGCGAGTGCGGCCGCGAGGGCGATGCGAGCCAGATTCGGGGTGATCACGGCTCCCTCCTCACGAGAAGGGAAGAATAGCGCAGCCGATGGTGCCTGGCCGGTGATCTAACCCACAACGACGGCCGGGATCCTCAGGCGGGGCGCAGCACCATGGTGAGGTCGCGCCCCTCCAGAGTTTCCGGCGGCTCCTGCTCCACCACCGCCGTGCCGGCGAGCTGTTCCACCACCCTGGCCAGCACCTCGTAGCCGTTTTCTGGGCGGCGCATCTCGCGGCGGCGAAACATCACCGTCACGCGCACCTTCAGGCCCTTCTTCAAGAACCGCTCGGCCATGCGCAGCTTGGTGAGGAAGTCGGCATCGTCGATGGCCGGCCGCAGCTTGACGTCTTTGACCTGAACGATCGTCTGATTGCGACGAGCCTCGCGGGCCTTTTTCTCCTGCTCATAGAGGAAGCGCCCATAGTCCATGATGCGACAGACGATGGGGCGGGCCTCGGAGGCCACCTCCACCAGGTCCAGCCCGGCGGCGCGTGCCTGCGCCAGCGCTTCTTCCACCGGGACGATGCCCACCTGCGTGCCGTCGGCGCCAATCAGCCGAACTGGGGACAGGCGGATGCGGTTGTTGATGCGATGCTGTGCCCGGTCGGGCGGTTCACTGAAACCTCGTTTCCCTCGAATTATGGCAGCCTCCTTGTCGGTTCTTCCTGCGGTAGTTCGCGCCGGGCCCCGCTGGCCCGCGCCCTTCTGCACGCCCCTGTGACGGAGTGCGATCCATATGGTAACACAAGGCTTGATCACAGCCCTGCGGAGGTGACGGCGGGAATGGAGGCAACGGCGGTGAGCCTGGCATCTAGGCGGGAACGATCTTGACGCCGTCTAGAGCAATGACGGGCCGGTTGCCCACCACCTCGACGGCATGCTGCCAGCCGCGCGGGATCTCGATGAGATCGCCGGGGCCCAGCTCGACCCGCTCCCCAGCGATGGCGATGCGCAGCCGGCCGGCCAGCACGGCGTCGGCCTTGTCCTGCTGGTGGGTATGGGGGGGAAGGCTAGTGCCGGGGGGGTAGGACTGCCGCACCACGCTGTACCCCAGCTCCTCCAGCCGACGGCGCAGCTTGGCCTCGTTCAAAGGACCGTGCCGCTCGCGGTTCCAACGCTGCACCTTCACGTCGTGACAATAGCGCACGCGGGCGGGCCAGGGCAAGCTGGAGGCGGCGGCCCGCTCCCCGCTTGCGGTCACGCAGTACACTGTGCCAGTGGAATCCGCCTCGATCGCCGTCGTCCGCCCCCCCCGCCGGCGCGGGTTGGCGCGGGCGGTGCTGGGCGGCGTTTTGACCGTCGTCGCCGGCGGTGCCATGCTGCTCGCCGCGTCCCTGTTCTGGCTGCCGCGTACCATCACCTACCGCATCGCCGGTGGAACGCTCACGGTGCAGGCTCGCTACTCGGTGATCACCGAGCAGCGGCAGGTGGCGCTGGCGGAGGTTTCCAACGTGGAGGAGGTGCGACTGCGGGGTGGCCGACGGACCCACGCCACGGCCCTGCCCGGGTTTTGCGTCGGGTCCTTCACCTACGACGGGATCGGCGCGGTCTGGCAGGCCACCAACTGTTCCACTGTGGCGCTGGTGGTGCGCGCCCCGAAGCTGAACCGCCCGCTGGTGATCACCCCGCCCGACCGCAAGGCGTTTCGCCAGGCCATGGCGGACGGCAACGAGCTGGTCGTCGCGCCCACCGCCGTGGCGGCCGGCGACGGCCTGGCGATTGCGGCTTGGGTGGCGGCAGCGGGGGTGCTCGGTATCCCCGCCCTGCTGGTTCTCTTCTTCATCTCTCCCAACCGCCTGCGGTATGTGGTACGAACCGGGGAGCTGGAGGTGGCGGGGCTGCTGCGCCGGCGGCGCTGGCCACTGACCGGGGTGACGGCGCGCCGCTTCCGCCCCTCCTCGACCTTTCGTCTGATGGGTACGGCGGTGCCGGGGTACTACGTCGGCCTTTTTCGCATGGGTGGAGCGAGGGTGTATGTGGCAGCGACCCACCTGGGTGAAGGCGTATTGGTGGAGGGGGCGCGCGGTCTGTTCGTGACGCCACCGGATGTGGACGAGTTCCTGGCTGTGCTGCAACAGGCGGGGGCGGTGCCGGGTCCAGCGGTGTGAGGACAGCGCTCGCCTACTTCGTGACGCCCCACGGCTTCGGCCACGCGGCGCGGGCTTGCGCGGTGATCGAGGCGCTGGCGGCCCACCTCGATGGCCTCAGGGTGGAGCTGTTCACCTCCACCCCGCAGTGGTTTTTCGAAGAGTCGCTGTCCATCTCCTTCGGTTACCACCCCTGCGCCTGCGATGTGGGCCTGGTGCAGGCCACCTCCCTGGAGGAGGACCTCGGCGCCACCGCCCGACGCCTGCAAGGCGAAATCCCCTACGCCGAGAAAGTCATCGATGAGCTGGCGGGCGCAGTGACGGCCCTGGGTTGCCAGGGGGTGGCGTGCGACGTGTCGGCGCTGGGGGTGGCGGTGGCGGCGCGCGCCGGGCTGCCCTCGGTGGTGGTGGAAAACTTCACCTGGGATTGGATCTACTCCGCTTACGGGGACAGCCATCCGGAGTTCGCCAGGGCCGCCCGGTTTATTACCGAGGTGCTGCGCGGCGTGTCACGGCGGGTGCAGACCGAACCGATGTGTGTCATCGAGCCGCTGGCGGTGCAGGTGCCCCCTGTCTGGCGTCCCCCCCGGCGGCCGGCCGAGGACACGCGTCAGCGGCTCGGCGTGTGCTCCGGACAGCGACTGGTGCTGCTCACCATGGGCGGGATCCCCTGGCGCTGGGATGGTGTGGGGCGTTTGCGAGCACATCCCGAGGCCGTTTTCGTTGTTCCCGGTGGGACAGGGGCGGAGCGACGGAACGGTAACCTCGTGCTGCTGCCCCACCGCACTGGTTTCTATCACCCCGACTTGGTGCGGGCCGCCGACGTGGTGGTGGGCAAGCTGGGATACAGCACCTTGGCGGAGGTGGTGGGGATGGGCAAGCCCTTCGCCTACGTGCCCCGCCCCACCTTTCCCGAGTCACCGGTCCTGGAGGCTTACCTTCGGCAGCGGGGAGCGTGCCGGGCGATTCCGCCGCACCGGTTGGCGGCGCTGGAGTGGGTGGAGGAGGTGGTGGCGCTGGCGGATCCGGCAGGGGCGCCCGCTGCGCCAGCCAATGGTGCAGGTGCGGTGGCGAGGGTGCTACTTGAGACATTCTTCGATCATCGAAAATAGCATTCAGTAAAGTAGTATTCGTCTCTCTTACGCAAATGATCTACAATAGATTCGGCCGGTGGCTGCCGGTGGGGAGGGGGGCATGACCGAAACGAAGAGCGCCAGGTTTTCGGGGCTTAAGAAGGCGCTGACCTACGCCAACAACCTGACGAGCCTTTTGGGCATCGGGCTGGTCACCGTCACGGCGGTGCTGATCATCGTCTTCATTGCCGTGGACCTCCTGGGGGAGGTGCGCAACCCCTACCTGCCGGTGTTCGGCTTCATCGTGCTGCCGGCAGTGTTTGCCCTCGGCCTGGTGCTCATCCCCTTCGGGATGTGGCGGCGGCGGCGGGCGTTGCGGCGGACCGGCGTAGGACCCGAGACGATCCCGATCTATCCTCGGTTGGATTTCAATGACCCCCACGTGCGTACCACCGCCGCGGTGGTCCTGGGTTTGACGGTGGTCAACGCGGTGATCTTCGGCACCGCGTCGTTCCTGGCGGTGGAACACATGGACTCGCCGCGCTTTTGCGGCGTCACCTGCCACACCGTCATGCAACCCGAGTACACCGCCTACCAGGACTCCCCCCACGGACGGGTGGCCTGCGTGGAATGTCACATCGGTCCCGGTGCCTCCTGGTTCGTCCGCAGCAAGGTAGACGGCCTGCGGCAGGTGTGGGCCACGGCGTGGAACACCTACCCGCGCCCCATCACCACGCCGATTCACACCCTGCGCCCGGCGCGGGAGACCTGCGAGCAGTGCCACTGGCCGGCCAAGCACCACGGCGACAAGCTGCGCTCCTTTGCTCGCTACGCCGCGGACGAGGCCAACACGCCGACCTATACCATCATGCTCATGAAGACCGGCGGCGGCAGCCAGGACCTTGGTGGGCACGGCGGCATTCACTGGTGGCACATCAACCAGGACAACCGGATCCGTTACGTGGCCGATGAGAAGCGCCAGCACATGCTGTGGGTGGAGCTGACCACCCCCGCCGGCGAGACCTTTATCTACACCCCCGGGGGTGGCGGGGAGGTGCCTCCCGACGCCGAGAAACGCGCCCGGCTGATGGACTGCATCGACTGCCACAGCCGACCGAGCCACTACTTCCCACCCCCCGATCGGGCGCTGGATGCCCTCTTCGATGCCGTACCCGAATACGCCACCCTGCCCTATTTCAAGCGCCAGGCCATGGTCGCCATCACTGCCACCTATCCCACCCATGTTGCCGGCGTGGCTGGGGTTGAGAGGGCACTGAAGGAGTACTACCAGGCCAACCACGCCGACCTGGTGGCCCAACGGGGGGAACTGGTCAACCGCGCCGCCGCGGCTGCGGCGCAGGTGTACGCCCGCTCCGTTTTCCCCGAAATGAAGACCAACTGGGAGACCCACGCCAACCACATCGGCCACGAGGAATCGCCCGGCTGCTTCCGCTGTCACAGCGGGGACTTCAGTACTGCCGACGGTGCCCGCACCATTCCGGTCGACTGTGACTCGTGCCACGTTTTCCTGGTGGAGGCATCCCGCACCAAACCCAACCTCCCGGCGCTGCGCTGACCGTACCCCGCGTCACGAACGCCTCAACCTGCCGGGCACCCTACCCGCCCACAGGTCCCCGTCCGTGGCCTTGTCCAGGTCCTGGACTGTGTCGGTGCCCGTGACCGTGTCCCTGGCGTTGGGTGCGCGGGCCTCCGGCCCGCCCTCATTGACGGTGCGACCGCCCACGGCCGCAACGGTGACCGTGCCTGTGCCCGTGTCGGGGTCCCTTTCCCGGGAGGCCGGGCACTCGTGCCGTGCCCTGATCGCCCCCTTTCGGACAAGCAGGAGTGCCTCTCTTCCCCGTCTCCCTGACCGTGTCCGGGACAGTGACCAGAGGCCGTGGCGAGCTTACGCCTCCCCCCCGGGAGGATTACAAGAATAGAGCCGCCTCCGCCGACAGGCCGGGGCCGAAGGCGAGGGCGACGCCAGGGAGGGGGGCGGCTGAGCGGCGCAGACGATCCAGGATGAACAGGATGGTGGGCGACGACATGTTGCCGCACTCGGCCAGGACGTCGCGGGACACGGCGGTTGCCTCCGGTGGCAGCCGCAGCGCTTCGGCGGTAGCCGACAGGATGCGCGGACCCCCGGGGTGGATCGCCCAGGTGCGAATGTCCTCTAGGGTCAGGCCGTGTTGGTCGAGCCAGGCGGTGAGAGCGGGGCGCAGGTGAGTGGCAATGAGCTCGGGCACCCGGGCGGAGAGGGTCATGAGGAAGCCGTGGTCACCGATGCGCCAGGTCATGGCGTCGGCGCAATCGGGCAAGAGCCAGGCGCCGTTGGCGACCAGCTGCCAGGCGCGGCCCTCCTCCCGGGAACCCACCACCGCGGCCGCGGCGCCGTCGGCAAAGAGGGCGTTGGCCACCGTCTGATCGGGGTCGAAGCCGTACTGATAGTGAAGGGAGCAGAGCTCGGCGGCCACCAGCAGGACGCCGCGGCCGGGATCCCGCCGCGCCAAGGCGTCGGCCACGCGCAGACCGTTCAAGGCCCCCTGGCACCCCATGAACCCCACGTGGGTCCGGCCCGTGGACGGCGGCAGGCCCAGCCCTTTGATCACCTCCACGTCGTAGTTGGGAGCGAAGAAGCCGGTGCAGGAGACGGTGACCAGCTGGCCGACGTCGCGGGGCGGGAGGCCCGCGTCGGCGAGGGCGGCGGCCGCCGCCGCCAGGGCCAGGGGACCCACGTCCCGCTCATAGCGAGCCATGCGCATCGAGGTGGATGGCCCACGGTCACTGGCTGAGACGGGAGGCGGGAAAAAGCTGGGGGCCTGACCACCCGGCTCCAGCAGCACGCTGGCCCGCCACTTGACGCCGCTGCGGCGGTACAACACCCGCAGGGTGCGCTCCTCCTCGGGAGTGGCACGGGTAAAGGGAAGTGCCATCTCCAGGGCATCGCTCTGGGCGACGCGGGCGGGGGGAAGGGCAGTGGCGAGGCCAAGGATTCTCGTGGACATGTAGGTCTCCTAGAGTTCGACCAGTCGGCGTGGCGGGGCATTGATGGCCCGCACCGCCGGCGCTGCCAGCTGGGGGAGGACCCGCAGCAGGTGCAGGCTGAGCGCCGTCAACCAGGGACGGCGAAGGCCGGAGGCCACGGCCCGACAGAGGCGTCGTCGTCGACCCACCAGCCGGGCGTGTTCACTCTCCCAGTGCCGCTGGAGCTGCTCGTTCCAGCTTGTGGCGGCGGCCGCAGCCAGGGGTGCCAGCGCCAGGGCGCCGGTGAGCGCCCAGGCCATGCCCTCGCCGGTAAAGGGTTCGACGTAGCCGGCCGCATCGCCGAGGACGAAGAGTCGCTTCCTCGCCAGGATCCGCCGTCGGAAGGTGAGGGGAGGGGTGCCCCGCCAGCGCAGCGACCGCAGCAGGTTACCTATTAAGGGCGCATCAGCGGCCTCGACCAGTGTCGCAGCGGCTTCCCCGAGTCCGCCGGCTGCCTTGACAAATTCCGGATCGAAGGCAGCACCCACGTTGAGGGCGCCATTTTCGACCCGGACAAGGCCCACGTAGCCCCCGTCGCCGATCATCATCACGATGACGCCGGGCGGCACCTGCGGGGGGGCGTGGGGAGCGCTGGTACCGGCGCCGAGGCGAGCGTTGGGGGCGACCGTGGCGGGCAGCTGGTCGGCGTCCTCGACGGGCAAGGGTCCGAGGCCTGAAGCGACCACTACAAGGCGAGCCTGTACCGTCACCTGTTCGCTGCCACGGCTGAGGTGAACGGGGCGACCCTGATCGGTCGCGAGTCCCGCCCGGGCGCGAACGCCATCGAGAAACACGACCCCCGCGGTGATGGCGGCGGCTACCAGTCCGGCGTCCAGGGTGCCGCGGGAGATCCCCGCGCCCGGGCGCAGTGAGACCGTGGCGCGCCGCCGCCGACTGGAGACCTGCAAGCGACTGAGCGGTTCTGCTCCCAGCTGCCATGGTAGGTCGCCCACCCCGGCCGCCTGCAGCGCCGCCAGGGCCGCGGCGTTGAGGCACCCACCACAGACCTTTGGGCGAGGAAAGTGGGCCTTGTCAACGAGGAGAACGGCGAGACCGCGGCGGGCCAGCAGAGCCGCTTCCAGCGCCCCGGCCGGGCCGGCGCCGATCACCACCGCATCCCACTGGCGGGTGGCCGCGGCAATGAGGCCGACGCTCATGGCCGCCACCAGGTGAGGAGAAAGCGAAACGGCCACCGCCAGCGGATGGTGGCCCCAGTCAGGCCAGCGGCGTCGGCCAGGGCGCGCACCTCGGGGAGGGTGAAGGCGGCGCGCACCGAGGCCGGGCCGTCGAAGCGCACCACCGGGGAGCGGGAGAGTATCCGCGTGCCCGCCCACGCCAGAGCGTAGGCCGCGGGTGAACGCAGGAGGTCATTGATCACCACCAACTTGGCGGCTGCGGCCATGGCGGCCAGCACCTCCTGTGCCCGCAAGGTAGGAAGGTGGTGCAGGAAGAGAGAAGAAATCACCGCGTCGTAGCCCGAGGGAACGCCGTTGCTGACGACATCATGGGTAAAGAAGCTGATGTCGATGTGATGTCGTGCGGCTCGCGCTGTGGCCTTCTCCACGGCCCGGGGGCTCACGTCGCACCCGGCGAGGGTGAGGGGCAGGGCCTGCCGGCGCGCCCAACGGGCCAGGCGGACGGCGACGTCGCCTCCGCCACTGGCCACATCCAGGACGCGCACCGCCCGCCGGGGCTGCCGCTGGCACAGCTGGCGCAAGGGGGTGCGAAAGCTGCCTGCGGCGGCGCTCAGGAAGTTGATCCGCGCCAACCCGGTGAGGGCCAGCCGATGCTCGGCGGCGGGGAGGGCTGGATCGTCCATCAGCTCGGGCACCACGTGGCGAACTGCCATAGCCGCGCCCCAACTGGAGCGGGCGCTCGCCACCCCCGCACCCCGACTGCCCATGGTCAACCCTCCGCCCCTCCCCAACGTGACCACGCCGGCCCCGATTCCCTCGCGCCGAGCGGAGGTTGTGTACCATGCGAGCGGCAATGGGGTCCCGGGTCTGGTTCACGCTGCTGCTAGTGGCCGCACTGACTTCTGCCGCGGCGGGGACGCAGCCGCTGCAGGTGACGGTACGGCCTGGCGGGGTGGCGCGCTGGCAGGGTGAAGGTGTCACCGCCTGCGCGGCCTACGGGCGCACCTGGGCGCCTCTCGGGGGAACGTGTTACTTTCCCGTGGATCTGGAAGCCACCGGCGCGCTGACCGTGGAGCGCCTCCGCGGTAACCGGAAAGAGACAGCCGTCCTGCGGGTCGGCCCTTACCCCTACCCAGAGCAACATTTGAAGGTCGACGACCGCAAGGTGCACCTGTCTAAGCAGGATCTGGAGCGCACCCGCAGGGAAGCGGCCGAGGTGGCACGTCTGTGGGAGTTGCATACCCGTCCGCGCTTCACCCTGCCGCTGGCGGCGCCGCTGCAGGCCGAGGCGAAGGGGGATAATTTCGGCGCTCGCCGGGTGTTCAACGGCGAGCCGCGCTCGCCCCACTCGGGCATCGACTACAAGGTGGCGGCGGGTACCCCGGTGCTGGCGGTGGCGCCCGGTCGGGTGGTGATGGTGGGCGATCACTTCTTTGCCGGCAGGAGCGTGTACATCGACCACGGCGGTGGGCTGATCTCGATGGTGTTTCACCTGAGCCGGGTAACGGTAAAGGAAGGCGACGACGTCAAGGCCGGGCAGGTGGTGGGCAAGGTGGGCGCCACGGGGCGGGCCACCGGGCCGCACCTCCACCTGGGGTTTCGTTGGCACGGCGCCCGGGTGGACCCGGCGCTGCTTCTGGCCCGCTCGCCTGAGTTTGCCGACATCCGCCCCTGATCTCGCGGCGGCCTTTGCTATCCTTACCTCTTGTGGTGCTGCACGACCTCAACGAGTTTTTCCGTCTGTCCGCGGCGCTTAATTACCAGCTCTCGGCCGCTGGAGTGGGGCGCGCCTCGATCATCGAAACCATCCTCGACGGGAGACAACTTCCCTCCGGCGAACTGACCGTTTTGGAAGGCGTGCTGGCCTATCTGGAGCGCGCTTACAGCGGTAAACAGCGGCGCCTGGGCCCGCTCGCCGTCCTCCACCCGCTGCGCGCCACGGCGCTGCTGGCGCGGGCGCAGCCGCAGGTCAACCTCCTGGATCTCCTCACCGAGCTGCTGCACGACAAGTTCGAAGACATCCTGGAATCCGACTTCCCCCACGAGGAGTGGCAAGCGCTGGAGGGACACCTCGCTGGCCTGTTGCGGCAAATCGATCCCTCCAGCGAGTGGTACCTGATGGAGCGGCTGGATGTGCTCACCCGCCGTCCCGATGGAGAGACCTACTATCATTACATCGGTCGCGTTCTGGACCGCGCCCCCATCACTCCGGAGCTAGTGCGCGTCAAGCTGGCCGACCGTCTGGACAACACGCTGGACATGCGGATTGACTTCCGCGACCCCCTGGAGGGGGTCGATTTCTTCGCCCTCCTCTTTCGCACCATGCTGCACCGGGCCATGCCGGCGGAAACCCCGGCGCGGCCGCACCCCCAGCGCGCCCCGCTGGACGGTGCGCGGCGCCTGTACGAACTCTTCAAGAACACCGTGGTGCTGTCCCTGGTCCGACAGCGCTTGAGCCCCGGCGATGACGCCACGGTGAAAGTGCTCTTCGACGCCATTGCCACCGCCTCCATGCGGGAGGCGCAGCGGGTGGTGCTGCACCTGTTCACTTACCACGTCACCGAGACGGGCCGCCAGCACGAGCTACTGGCAGAAACCCTCGCCTATTGCCGCACCGGCGGCATTTCCGCCGTCACCCGGGTCAACCCGTCCAACCGCCTGGACGGGTTGTTTCTGGAGCGCTTCGATGCGCCCTCTTCCCAGGCGCGCCAGCGCAAGCTGGAGGAGCTTTATGCCGACAAGGACCTGATGGTGGCGGCGGCACTGGCGTTCATCGTCATCTTCATGAACTTCCGCGACGACCCCGAGTTCTTGGTGCGGGGTGTCACCCCGGCCGGGATCTCGCCCGGCTAATCGATCGCCGCGATGGCGTCGATTTCGACCAGACAGCCGTAGTGGAGCTCTCGCGTGGGCACCACGCTGCGGGCCGGGCGGTACTTGCCGAAGACCTGGGCATAGGCGGCATCGACCTCGCCCCACAGGGCGATGTCGCTGACGTAGACGGTGGTGCGTAGCACGCGCTGGAGACTGCTACCGGCGGTGACGAGGATGGCCGCCAGGTGGGACAGCGCCGCCCGGGTCTGGGTGCCGGCATCGCCGCCGACCGGTACGCCGCTGCCGGGGTCGAGGGGGAGCTGGCCCGACACGTACACCAGGCCGCCGTAAACGATGGCCTGGCTGTAGTGCCCGGCGGGGGCTGGAGCGGCCGCGGTGCGGATCGCCGTGATTTCCCTCACCAAGCGCTCCAGGAGGCGACGGGAACGGCCACCGGGCCGCGCAGGTGGTCCTTGGCGCGCACCACCACCCACTCCACGCCCCCGTAGCTGAAGCGATCGCCCACGCGGGGATCTCCACTCAGGGGCGCCATCACCACCTCCGCCCCATCGCCCCAGTCGGCAATGACGGCGACCCCGCCTCGCCTCTGCGCCCCTGTGCTGACCTCATGTGCCACGCACGCCATGATGTGCCTCCCATGCAGGTTTGCCGCTGCTCAACCCGCAGTGTCACACCCTCTTAGACGAAGCGCATCAGTGAAAGGTTCATCGCGGGGAGTTCTGGGTGTCAAGGCCGGTGCTCCGGGCCAGCCCGGCAACCCGAGCACTGCCCCCGCTGCCCTGGGGCGACGAGGCCACGCCGCCCGGGCGACACCGACACGGACACGGGCACGGACACGGACACCGTTCCGGCCGGGGCAAAGCGGACCGGCCGTGAGGGCGGGCTGGAGGCCCGCGCACCCAGGGGCACGGACACGGTCAAGGACACACGGCAGGGCCGCGGACAGGGTCAGGGGCGGAGGCGGGCTCCGCCGCCGGAGGTGCGAGGCAGCGAAAGGGGGCTGCCGTCCAGGGCGGTTGGTTCCGGCACGAGCGACACGTCGAAGCGCTCCTCCACGGCGGTGACGATGTCGCCGGCGAGGGCGAGCAGCTCGGCGGCAGTGCCGCCGCCGTGGTGGACGAGGGCCAGAGCGTGGCGGCTGGAGACTCCCACCACCCCGCGTCGGAAACCGCGTGGAAAGCCGGCCCGTTCCACCAGCCAGGCGGCGGGAAGCTTGACGAGGCCCTGCGGGGAGGGGAAGCGGGGGAGGTGGTCAGGGCAGGCGAGATCGCCGAGGTCAACGGCTCGGCGCGCCACTTTTTCAGCAACCGCCGCGGTCACCACGGGGTTCAAAAAGAATGACCCCACCGAGCGGCGGTTAGGATCGTCGGGGGTGAGGAGCATGGACTTGACCCGGCGCAGCTCCAGCACGGCCTCCCGCACCCGCGGCAGACCGGGGTCCCGGCCGCCGGCGAGGAGGAGCTTCTCGAGCTCACGGTAGCGTACGGTAGCCTCTCCGCCGGGGCGCAGCGCCAGGGTCACCGCCAGCACCGCCCAGCGGGCGGGCTGGCGCCGGAGCAGGCTGGTGCGGTATCCCAGCTGCAGCTCGTCCTTCGGCAGAGTGACCACCTCCCAGGTGGAGCGATCGAGGGCGCGCACCGAGTGCAACACCTGCCCGATCTCCTGGCCGTAGGCCCCCACGTTCTGGATGGGGGTGGCGCCGGTGGTGCCGGGGATGCCCGACAGACACTCGATGCCCGCCCACCCCTCACCCACTGCCAGGCTCACCACCTCATCCCAGGGCTCCCCCGCCGCTGCTGTGAGGAGAATCTCCTGGTCGCTGCGGGCGACCTCGATGCCCCGGGTGGCGACGCGCACCACCAGGCCGGGAAAACCCTCATCGTCCACCACCACGTTGGAGCCGCCCCCCAGCAGGGCGGCGGGCAATCCCTGCACCGCCGCCCAGCGCAACATTTCGAGGAGCTCACTCTCCCGCGCTATCTCCAGGAAAAACCCGGCCCGACCTCCCAGCTCCAGGGTGGTGTGTGGCGCCAGGGGGACGTTACGGCGCGGGGCTGGTAAGGCGGTGTTCACGGAGCGGGGACCAGGGTGAGGCTATGAACCACCGGACCGGGCAAGAACGGACTTGCCTCCCCGCGCGCCCAGGCGGCGTGGCCGGCGCGGTAGAAGGGGGACAGGGGGTGCCCGCTCTGTCCGCCGGGCATGTGGAAGATGCCCTGCTCCTCCCTGCCCGGGGAAACCACCAGGCGCTCCGAGGCGCCGAAGGCCGGGCCCTGCACCCGCGGCATGTGCCAGTCCCCGGCGAGAGGCTCCCGCGGCATGTCCAGCAGCGGCGCCAGCACCGGCACGGCGCGGCTCAAGGGATGGGCCATCGCCAGGGTGTTGCGCTTCCCCCAGGAGAAGCTGGCCAGATCCTCACTCTTGCCGGCCACGGCGGTGATCGCCTCGTCGGCGGCTCGCACCAGCAGCTCGTGCCAGGTGGCGAAGCGCGGGTCGAGCAGGTGCGACGGCTGCTCCTCTAGAAGTCGCACCACCGCCCCCTCCGCGTGGGTCAGGGCGCTCGACTGGAAGCGCTTGTCAGCCTCGAGGCAGGGCGCCAGCAGAGGGGCGAGGGCCAGGTCAAGGACTTTCTGGCGGAAGGCGCGCACGTATCGGTAGCCGGCGTCCTCCACGCTGGCGCGACCGCTCCACTGGGCCACCAAGGGTCGGAGGGCGGCCAGGCGCGGGTGGGTGGCCACCACGTCGACGGTCAGCGCCGCCAGCAGGCGATCCCGCCAGGGGGTGAGAAAGATGGCGCGGTCGTCCAGCTGGATGGCCAGCATGTCCTCCTCGGTGGCGTTTTCGATGGCCAGCAGGCGGTCCCGGATCTGCTGCGCCCGCGCTCCCAGCACGTAGCCGCCGTCACCGATGAGGGACAGCCCGGGCTCGTCCACCACGCGGGAGTTGGCGGTCCAGAGGCGCCCTGCGGGGGGGTCAACTATCCGTGGCACTTCCGCCGGGGCGATGAACCCGTCCCAGCCGCAGCTACCGTCGGCCCAAGAGGTGGGCAGGCGCCCGTCGCCCCCCACCCGGCGGGGGATGCGCCCCATGATCGTCCAGCCGATCCGCCCGCTGCGGTCCGCCACCACGAAGTTTTGCGGCGGAATGCCGGTGCGCGTGGCGATCTCGACGGCCTCGTCGACACTGCCAGCGGCGGCCAGCTCCACCAAGCCGAGGTTGATGGCTTCGGGGTCGTGGGCGGTCCAGCGCAGGGCACGACGCCTTCCTCGAAAGTCCTGGTCGACCACCGGGCCCCAGATGGTTTCCTCCACCTCCAGCGGGCCTTCGGCACCGCCCTTGACTCGGATGATTTCCGTATATTTCGCAATAGTTTGCATTCCTTGCGGGGTGCGGTAGTGGGCGGGCGTCTGGTCCTGCTCGAGGACCACCAGATCGGAGTAGTCGCCGTAGGAGTTGGTGAATCCCCAGGCCACGTGGCCGTTGGAGCCCACCACCACCAGCGGAGTGCCCGGGAGGGTGACGCCGGTGACGCGAATCTCACCGTGCGCACCAGGCCAGCTCAGGGAGGCGCGGTACCAGGTGTTGGGGACGGCCAGTCCCAGGTGCATGTCGTCGGCGAGGAGCGCTCCGCCGTGGGCGGTCAGCGCCCCGGCCACCGCCCAGTTGTTGGAGCCGGCGACCGGGACATCGACGATGGCTGTGGCGGCGGCCTTCCCCGGCCCCTGCTGGCGCAGGTCGAGTACGTCTGGTCCGGGGATGGGCGGCACCGTGAACGCCTCTCCCACGATGGGGGCGTCCCAGGGCCCGCCCCGGGCGTCCAGGAAGGTGGCCAGCTCGGCGGGCAGGGTCCCGTGGAGCACTCCCAGGGAGGACTCGTGCTCCCCGGTCTCGTCGGTGAGTTCGACGAACATGGACAGGACCACCAGGATAGAGTCCTCGGGCTGCCAGGGCCGCGGCGCGGTGCGCAGCAGGAGGTATTCGAAGGGCGGTCGGCGCAAGGCCTCGAGGCCGCTGTTCACCCCTGCGGCGTAGGCCCGCAGCAAGCTGGCTTCACGCCCCTCCAGCGCGGCCACGGTGCGCGCGGCCCGGGCCCGCAGGCGATGGGCGCGGATGCGCAGGTCCCACTCCGCCGCGGGTGGGCCGAACAACTCGGCCAGTTCCCCCGCGGCGCGGCGGCGCAGCAGGTCCATCTGAAAGAAGCGTTCCTGGCCGTGCAGAAACCCCACGGCGCGGGCCACGTCGACGAGAGAACCGCCGCGCACGGTGGGTACCCCCAATGAGTCCCGTTCCACCACCACGGCGCCGGTGAGACCCACCAGCGGCTGCCGACCGTCCAGCGCCGGCAAGCTGCCCCGCAGATACCAGAGTCCGGCCAGGGAGCCCAGCCCCACGGCACTCACCACGATGGCAATGAACAACCAGGCTCCGCGACGCCACGATGGAATGGGTTGTTGAGGGGAAGTTCTGCCGTTGAGCGCCGTCATGGTGACCTCCAGCTTCCCGACAGTAGCACTTCCATAGGTGGCGCGGGGACCGAAGAAGGTGGGGCGGCAACTCGCCGCCTCCAGGGCCGACGGGTCCTCCGGCGCCGGGGGGCAATTCGGCTCGGGTCCCCCCCGCCTGCTCCGGCAGGTACCCCGCGTGTGGCATTAGAAGGGAAAGACCCATGGCAGCATGGCGACGCCTACGGTCAGCACGATGAGTGAGAGGGCGAAGCCATTTTTCAGATAATCGGTGAAGCGGTAGCCCCCCGGGCTCATGACGAGGATGTTGACGGGATGGGATACCGGTGTCATGAAACTGGCCGCCGCGGCGTACGCCACCGCCATGATGAAGGGGTAAGGTGAAAGCTGTAGTTCGGCGGCCGTGGCCAGGGCAATGGGGGTCATCACCACGGCGTTGACGGCGCTGGGGATGAACTGGTTGATGACCAGCGTCAGGGCCATGATGCCGGCCAGGATGGCGGTGGGGCCCCAGGGGCCGGCAGCCTCCACGACGGCGGTGGCGAGCTGGGCTGCGGCGCCGGTCTGCTGCAGGGCCATCCCCAGGGGGAGCATGGTGGCGATGAGAAAGACGCCGTTCCACTCGATGGCGCGGTAGGCCTCCTCCATGCTCAGGCAGCGCGACAGGACCATAAAGGCGGCCCCGCCCACTGCGGCGACGGAGATGGGCAGCCACCCGGCCAGCACCACGGCCACGACGCCGGCCATGATGCCGGCGGCGACCGGCGCACTCTCCACCCGCGCCGGCTGTTGGGTGGCAACGTCCAGGACCACGAAGTCGCGGTCCTGGGCGAGGAGCGAGAACATCTCCCGCCGCCCCCAACAGAGCAGGGCGTCGCCGAAACTCAGCGGTAGGTCGCTCAGGCGGCTGCGGTAAGGGCGGTGGCCGCGCCAGATGGCCAGCACCTGGAGGCCGTACTTCTCACGAAAGCGCAGCTGCCGTAACGTTTTGCCCGCCAGGGAGGTGTACGGGGAGAGCATGACTTCGACGATGGCCAGCTCGCGGTTTTCCAGTTGGCTCAGATCTGGGCCGTCGGTGCGCTCCACCACCAGGGTGCGGTGGCCGTGCAGCAGGTCCAGGTCGAGAGGCTTTCCTTGCACCAGGAGCAGGTCGCCGTCCTGCAGGCGCAAGTCGGGGGTGGCCACCCGCCAGTGTTCTCCGGTGTGCCCGACGCCGAGAACGAGAATGTCGTAGCCGGCGGCCAGGCGCGTCTCGGCCACACGGCAACCGGCCAGCGCTGACCCGGCCGGCAGGCGCAGCAGCAGGAGGTGATCGGCAATCGCCCACTGCTCCGCCTCCGGCGTCGACAGGCGGCGGAATCCGGGAGTTCCGGCCAGCTGCTGCAGGGTTTCCTCTGCACCCTGGATCAAGAGTCGATCTCCCGGTTCGAGGACTACCTCGGACACATCGACGCGGCGGATCGCTCCTCCCCGATCGAGGGCCAAGACGTTGACCCCCAGTCGGCGACGGACCTCGGCCTTCGCCACCGTGGTGCCGAGCAGCGGCGAATCGGAGCGCACCTCGAGCTCGGCGATGCCGATGCCCGGCGAGGTGAGAGAGGAAATCGCCGCCGATGCCGCTTCGACGGTGAGGGTCGGACGTCCGCCGAGCTCGCCGATGGCCTCGACCTGCCCCAGGACCACCAGGCGGTCACCGGCCTTGAGGACGAACTCGGGGGTTGGAAGGTGGTGCGTAGTGCCGCGTCGTACCACGCTCAACACGTTCAGCCCGAGCCCTCGACCCAGACGGCTCTCCCCCAGGGTCAGCCCGGCCAGGGGGCTGCGATCCGGAATGCGCAGGGTGGCCAGGCGTTCCTTCAGTCCGTAGAGTTCCCGCTGTTCCCGGTGCGGTCGGGCTGGGGGGCCGGAGCTCGTCGAGGCCGGGTAGTTCTCCGGTAGCGTTCGCCGACCCACTAGCAGCGTGTAACCCAGCGCGGCAACCAGGATGGCCAGGCCGATGGGAGCGAAGTCGAACAGCCCCAATGGGCGCAGCCCCGCCTCGCGCAGGAAGTCGCTGACCACCAAATTAGAGGCGGTGCCGATGAGCGTCAGCATGCCGCCCAGAAGCGAGCCGTACGCCATGGGGAGCAACAGGCGAGAGGGGGCGCGGCCGGTGCGGCGGGCGATCTCCTTGGTGACCGGCAGGAACATGGCGGCGACCCCGATGTTGTTCATGAACGCCGACAGTGCCGCAGTGCTGGTCATCAAGATTGCCAGCAAGCGTGCCTCGCCCTTTCCCGCCAGGCGCAGGACCTTTTCTCCCAGGACTGCGGAGACTCCGGTGCGGGCCAGACCCGCGGAGAGAATGAAGACGGCCCAGACCGTCACCACGGCCGGGTTGGCGAAGCCAGAGATTCCCTCCTCCGGTGTGACGAGTCCCCCCGTCACCAGCGTAAAGAGGATCAGCAAACCCACCAGATCGGCACGGATGCGCTCGGTGACGAAGAGGACGATGGCAACGCCGAGGATGCCCAGAGCGAGGACGGCGTCAAGATTCACGCTTGGTCCTTCCAGCTCGAGGGGCTGGTGCTCGCGTGGGCATCAGTGCTTCACATACCCCTTCTCGCCGGCTCGAATGGGGACGGGGAGGACCTTCTCCGGCGGTGGCAGGGGGCAGGTGGCGTAGGGGGTGAAGGCGCAGGGGGGGTGTAGGCGAAGTTGAAGTCCAGGGTCAGTTCCAGCGAGCCCGAGGGCGGGGCGGCGGCGTTTAGGAAGCGGCCGCCGCCGTAGGTCTCTTTGCCGCTGGTGGCGTCCCGGAAGATGACAAAGTACGCGTCATCGTCGGGCGACGAGACCAGAGGGAGGAGCGAGAGAGCTCGCCCGTTCAGGGAAAACCGCACCACGCCGGACACCAGGAAGCGCTGGGGCGGCCCCTGGGCCACCGGCACGGTGACCTCGCGAGGCTCGGCAAAGGGCTCCAGGTGAGCTGCGAGACGCAACCTCGGGTCGAGGGGAAAGTACTCGAGCCCCGGGAAGTTGATGCGCAGCGGCGAGTCGGGGTTGCGGACCCGCAGGGCGAAGCGGTCTTGCCGCTGGATCACCACCATGCGCAGGGGACCCAGAGATAGCAACGAGGGTGACTCTCCGCGGTCGGTGGTCAGGGGCCCAAGTTCGGCGGGCTCGCCGTTGACCAAAAACCCGCTGCCGGGCACCGGATCCAGCAGCACACGCCGGTCGGGGGTGAGTTCGAGGGTGGCAACGTGGGCCGGCACTTGGGCCTCGTTCAGGTACACCTCCGCTTCGATCCCTGAGCCGACACGGTTGCGGCCGGGCTGCAGCCAGTGCAAGCCTACCAGGGTGAGCCAGCCGTCGGGGCCGGTGAGGGAGGCCGGGCGGCGGGCGCGCCACGCCTCCACCTCGGCCACCCAGGCCGGGTCGGGGAGGGGAGTCCGGCTGCAGGTGAGGGCCAGGAGGCCATTGGCGGCGGCGAGGCTGGCGGCCTTTGTCATACTGACCTTGTACCACGCCTTTGGGCGTCGGGAGAGGAGGCGGTGACAACGACAAGGGCCCGCGGGGAGGTTCTCCTCGCCTTGCCGGAGATTGCCGGCCGGCCGGCGGGAACCCTGCTGCTGCGCAGGGGAGCCTTCGGGTCGGGGGAGCACGAGACTACCGCCAGCTGTTTGGAGGTGCTGGCCGCGCTGGCGCCGCTCGATGGGACGACGGTGCTGGATGTGGGGTGTGGGACGGGAGTGCTGGCCCTGGCCGCGCTGCGCTTCGGGGCGGCGCGGAGTGTCTGCGTGGATATCGATCCCCGGGCAGCGCGGCTGGCCGCCAACAACGCCCGCCTCAACGGCGCCTCCGCAAGGGTGTCCAGTGTGGCCGGGGAGTTGACGACTCTCCGCCGGGTTTCCTTCAACCTCGTCACCGCGAACGTGCCGGCGGAGGTGCTGCTAAGCCAGGCGGAGGCGTTGGTCCAGCGGACCCAGCCGGGCGGCTGGCTGGTGCTTTCCGGCGTGCTGTGGGAGGAGGCGTACGACGTTCGCCGCCGCTTCCTCCGCCTGGGTTGTCGCTGTTGCCGCGAGCGCTGGACGGAGGAGTATTGCACTTTCCTGCTGCAAGCACCCGGGGTCGTTGGGCTTGGCGGGTAAGCTTGATGATGCTAGCGTGATTGTCGTGGGCAGACTGACGAGGACGCTGGCTGCCGTGTTGACGCTGGTCGCCGCGTCGGTGCAAGCGCAGCCGGCGGGCGGGGTCGTGCGCGCCGAGCGCGTCTCCCCCTACGGTCGCGTGCGGGTCACCGACTACCCTTCGAGCGGCCTGCGCTGCCTGGAGTTTCCACCGGGAGCAGTGCTGCAGTCGTGCATGCGCCGCACCCGCCCCGCCGAGCTGGTCTTCCCGTACCTGCGCTCCATGCTGGCGGCCATGGCGCTCCACCCGAGCCCCCGCCGGGTGCTGGTGGTGGGCCTCGGGGGCGGCTCGCTGACCCGGGCGCTGCAGCGCTCGTTCCCGTACGTGCGGCAGACCATCGTCGAGATCGATCCCGAGGTGGTGCAAGTGTGTCGGGAGTTTTTCGGGCTGGTGCCAACCCTCCTGACCCAGGTGGAGGTGGCGGACGCCCGGACGTTTCTGGGCCGCACCCGCGAGGTGTACGACGTGGTCTTCCTGGATGCCTACGGCTCCGACGCCATCCCCCACCACCTGACGACGCTGGAGTTCTTCCGCCTGCTGCGCGCCCGCCTGCGCCCGGGCGGCGTGGTCGCCTCTAACATCTGGGGGAGGCACGTCAACGACCTGTACGAGCGCCAGGTGGCGACCATCGCCGGGTCCTTTCCCACCGCCTATCTCCTGCGCTCGGGCGCCGGGAGCGGCAATGGCGGCCCGGTCTCCAACCATGTGGTCATCGGCGTCCTGGGCAAGGGAGACCCGCCGCGCGAGTGGGTGGGGCGGGCGGCCCAGCTGCAAGCTGCCGGACGGGTGGACTTCGATCTCGCCGGCCTGTTGCGCCGCGAGCTGGAAGTTCTCACCGGCGTTATTCTCGACGTCGAACCCCTGCGTGATAACAGCCGGCTCTAAGCCGGGGGCCCTGCCGCGAAGCGCCAGCTGCCCCGCGTCTGGCCGGGGCGTTGCACGGGGGAGGGCCACGGCCCGACGAGCAGAGTGAGATGGCAGAGTTGACACCGCGGATACCGCCAACAACGCCGTGACCTCGGCAAAGATCGCCGACGGAGCCGTCACCCGCGCCAAGCTGTCGGCCTCCGGCGGCAGCAACGGCGAGGTGCTGGAGCTGGTGAGCGGGAATCTGACCTGGAGCAGCGACGAGCAGGGAGGGTTGAAGCTGCCCTTCACGGGAACCACGGCCAGCGCGGCCAGCGCCTTCACCATCGAAAACTCGGCTGGCGGCAGCGTTCGGGGGCGGAGTGGCGCAGCTGCGGGGCGGGGAGTGCACGGGGTCAACAGCGCCACCAGCGGTCAGGCCATGGGTGTGCACGGCGAGAACGCCAGTGGCCAGGGTATCGGCGTTCTCGGGAATGCCACCGCGGGCGGTGGTCAGAACTACGGGGTGCGCGGCGAGTCGGCAACCGCTCGGGCACCGGGATGTTCGGCGAGAACACGGCCACCAACGGCGTTGCCGAGGGCGTGTTCGGGCGGTCTGCCGGTACCTCGGGGATCGGCGCCTTGGGGGGGAAGCCACCGCTTCCAGAGGCAACTCCGTCGGGGTGTCGGGGGAGTCATCCTCGAAAAGTGGCCGGGGGGAATCCGGGAAGGCCACGGCGAGCAGCGGCACCACATTCGGTGTCAAGGGGATAGCGGCGAGCTCTCAGGGGACTGGGGTGTACGGGGAGGGCGCGACCGGGGTGTGGGGTTTGGGCATTGTGGGCGTCAACGCCCAGGGGGGCATCACTGGCTTCGTTGCGGTAAGGTAACACGACGGGCGTGGAGGCGGAGAGTTCGACTGCGTTCAGCGGCATCGGGGTGTACGCCGTGGCCAAGGGGGCGATTCCACCGGGACCTGCGTCGACGGGCGGCGAGCGGAGGCCGGGGCATACGGCGCCGATATCAAAGGAAGAATGCGAATCCAGCGAATCTTTCAGGTAGTTGGATTGTAGTCATTTGTTGTGGGTCATCCGCGGGATCCAACCAGGAGCCATCTCTTCATTTCGCCAGGAGGGCCCCGAGGTGCAGAACGGGTACAACGGCGTGGTGCTGATCGGCGACGACGGCCGGGCCGAGGTCCAGCTCGCCGACTACCTTTTTGCCGCCAAGGCGGCGCCCTTTCGCTACCAGCTCGCGGCGATCGGTGCAGCCATGCCCAACCGCCACATCTTCCAAGAGATCGAACACAGCCGCTTTTTCATTGCGGGTGGCGTGCCGGGCAAAAAAGTGTCGCGGGAGGTGACGGCAGTGCGGAACCGTCCGTCCGCCCGCTTCTACCGGCTGGACGCCGAGCAGGACTAGATCCCCGAAGAGCGAGGGACCTATTTCCGCCCCCGGGCGTGGGGCATGAGCGAGGAGCTGTCCTACGACCGCCAACGGTACGGGGCCATCCGCCAGTGGCGGCAGCGGAAGGCGGCCCAACTCGGAGAACCCGATTCGGCGTTGCTGTCGCTCAGGCCTGGCGTCCCCGAACCAGGGTCATGAGCTCGTTGAGCATGCCCAGGGTGAGGCCCCAGATCACCCGCCCTTGGAAGCGCACGCAGGGCATGGGGATGGGGATGGCATGCCGGCGCCAGAGGAACACCGAGCGGTTGCGGCCGTCGGCCAGGTAGGACCACGGCACCCACAGAGTCTCCTGGACCTCCTGGTTGATATTGAGGGGCGGGTCACCCTGCAGCTCGAAGACGAACGGCGCGATGGCGGCGGGGGCGTCCGCGGCGCGCCGAAGGGTCACCGCGTCGGAGAGGCGGCCCAGTAGGCGAGCGTCGCGCTCCAGCTTCAGTCCCACCTCCTCCCGGGTTTCGCGAATCGCCGCAGCCAGCGGTGAGGGGTCCGCAGCGTCCATCCGCCCACCGGGAAAGGCCATGTGCCCGGACCAGGGGTCGCGAGGGTGTTCGGCGCGGCGGATGAGAAGCACCTCCACGTCCTCCCCCGCGGGGCGGAAGATGGCCGCCACCGCCGCCCGGCGCCGCGCCTCCACGTCGTCGCGCGTCCGCGGCGCGAACCCGGCCAGGGCCCAACGCAACTCCTCGATCCGCATCGCGCCGCAGTATGCCACCATGGAGAAAAGCGTGGGAGAGAGGAACCTGCACCCGGCGCCCCGCCCGGTTCATCGTCAGGGGTCTGCCGGCCCGTCCTGACGCTGGAGCTCTGCGATGCCGCCCCGTCAGCGGTTGCGGCCGTACTTCTCGTGCGCCGACACCCACTCCAACGAGGAGATGGCACCGGCCAGGGAGATCTCCCCAGCGAGGGCGACGCCGGCGATGATTTCTGCCAACTTGTTGACCTTGCCCTTGCCCCAGCAGCCCAGAAGCTCCAGGCATTCGCGCTGGGTGGCCAGCCCGGTGCCGCCGCCGTAGGTGGCGACGATGAGCGACGGGATGGTGAGGGAAAGATAGAGGTCGCGTTCCGGCGTCAGCTCGGTGTAGATGATCCCCGCCGAGGACTCGGAGACGTTGGCGACGTCCTGCCCCGTGGCGATGAACATGGCGGTGATGCCGTTGATGGAGTGACAGCCGTTGTTGTTGGCCCCCGACAGGAACGCCCCCACCGAGGCCACGCCCCAGTGGTAGGCCAGGCTTTCGGGCTCCACCCGCAGGTTTTCCTGCAACACCTGCCGCGGGATCACCGCCTCGGCGGTGACGCGCTTGCCGCGGGTGCGCATGATGTTGATCTGGGAGTGCTTCTTGTCGGTGGCCAGGTTGGATTCCAGGTAGAACTTGCGCACCGTGGGGACCTGCTCCAGGATCCACGAGCAGGCGGCGAAGGTGGCACGTCCCACCATGTTCTGCCCCGCCGCGTCGCCGGTGGAAAAATTAAAGCGCAGGTAGGCGAACTTGTTGGACAGGAAGGTGTCGATGTAAAGGAGCTTGGCCACCGAAGAGGTGGCCTCGGCGGCCTCGCGGATCTCGGGCAGGTGGTCGTCCACCCAGTCTTTGAACGCCCTCGCCTCCCGGGCCGAGTCGAAGATGAACACCGGCGCCCGCTGCATGCAGTCGGCGAGCACCGTGCAGGTTACCCCGCCGGACATGTTGAGCACCTTGATGCCACGATTGTAGGAGGCCACCAGGGTGCCCTCGGTGGTGGCCAGGGGGATGATGAACTCGCCCTTGGCGTGTTCCCCATGAACCAGCAAGGGCCCGGCGAAGCCGATGGGCACCTGGGCGACGCCGGCGAAGTTTTCAATGTTGCCGGAGGTGATGCCGGGGTCGAAAGAGTAATGGGGCAGGTGCTTAAGCTCGACGCCGGTCATCTCGCGGGCGAACTGCTGGCGGGCTTTGACGATCTCCGGGGTGTAGTTGTTGTCCTTGTCGTAGGGGATGGCCAGCCGCTTGGGCTTGCGCTCCTCGATGGAGTCCTTGACCGTGAAGGAGAGCTTGCCAAAGGGGGTTGCCTCGAAGGCGATGGTGATCTCGTGGGGCCCGGCCTGCAGGCGGCCGTTTTTCGCCTCGATCTGGACAGTCTTGCGCAAGGGGAAGGGGATGGCGTTGTCGGGAGTGACGGCGTGCGCGGGAAGGCGCTGGCCTTCCCCCAGGTCCAGGATGAGCCGCTCGGGTCCGATCTCTTCGTTGTCAATGCGGACCTTGAGCAGGCGGGTGAGACTGGCGTCGGAAAGCCGGTTCTTGAGGGCGAACTTCACCCCCCCGGGAATGTTGTCCAAGCTGCCGAAGGTATAAAGCTGCTTCAAGATCAGCGATGGAATGCGCATTTCAGACTCCTTCTGTTGCTCCTTTTGCCCACAACACCAACTGCCCCGTCTGCGGCGGCAAACTCAACGGCCGCGCCCGCACTTCCCACCCCATCACACCTGCTCCGCCGACGGAGACCTGGTGACATTTTAGGAAAGTTCTTCTCCCGAGGGCAAGGTGGCTGTGGTATCCTTCAAGAATGCAAGAAAGCGTCAATATTATCAATGGCGTCTCAGAATCCAGAGGCGAACTGGGTAAAGCGCTGGAGCGGCGGGCGGCGGGGGTGCTGGAAGGCTGGGTCAGCGTCGCCGTCAATCTCGGCGTCGGGATGGTGAAGCTGGTGGCCGGTCTGGCCATCGGCTCGATCTCCTTGGTCGCCGACGCGGTCCACTCGTTTTCCGACCTGGTGACCTCGGCGGTGGTCATCTGGGGTTTTTCCGCTGCGGCTCGCCCCTCCGACCGGGAGCATCCCTTCGGGCACGGCCGCCTCGAGAGCGTCGCCGCCTTGGTCATTGCGGTGCTGTTGCTGGTGGCGGCGTTGGAGTTCGCCATGGCCTCGGTGCGTCGCCTGCTGGCGCCGCAGGAGGTGGTGGCGTCGTGGTTGCTGCTGGCGGTGCTGGTCGTGACAGTGATCGCCAAGGAGTGGCTGGCCCGCTTCGCCCTGCAGCTGGGGCGAAAGATCGACTCCACCGCGCTGCGCGCCGATGCCTGGCACCACCGCTCGGACGTGCTGGCCACCGCGGTGGTGATCGTGGCGTTGGTGGGGGCGCGGTTTGGCGTCACCTGGCTGGACGGCGCGGCTGGACTGGTGGTCGCCGGGCTGCTGGGGTGGACGGGCGTGACGCTGGTGAGGGAGTCAGCCGACCCCCTCATCGGGGCGGCGCCATCCCCGAGACTGGTGGAGGAGATCAAGGCCGTGGCGCTGGCGGTTCCGGGGGTGGACGCCGTGCACGACGTCATTGTGCATTGCTACGGAGGGTTGCTGGTGACCTCTCTGCACATCGAGGTGAGCTCCGAGCGCGACATTATGGCCTGCCACGAGCTGGCGGAGCGGGTCGAGGAGGCGATCATGGCCCGCTTCGGTGGCTGGGCGGTGGTGCACGTGGACCCGGTGGATCGAGGCCACCCCCTCTACCCGGCCATTGCCGCCTTTCTCGCGCAGCAACTCGGCGGCGGCCCCGATGCGGCGAGTTTTCACGACCTGCGCATCGTCGGTCGGCAGGCGCCGTGTTACGTAATCTTCGACCTCAAGGCTGCCCCCGAAGAGAGTGACCGGCTCAAGGCTCAGCTGGTACACGAGCTGAAGGAGCGCTTCCCCCAAGTGGCCAAGGTGATGGTGAACCGGGAACCCCGCTACGTATACTGAGAAGATGGGAGGAAAATCCGATGGGGCGGATTCCCGAGGGTGAGGTACATCTGGTGACGGTAGATGGCCGGATCAACGCCGAGCCGATCGTCGCCGCTCTGCGCGCCAACGGCATCCCGGCGCGCCTGGTGGGGGAGGCGCTGGGCAGTGTGTACGGCCTCACCCTGGACGGTCTGGGCGAGGTGGCGGTGGTGGTACCGGCACCCTACGCCGAGGCGGCGAGGGAGCTTCTGGCCCACGCCGAGGGGGGCGAGCTGACGGTCGGCGAGGATCCGGTCTAGTTCGCCCCTAGCGCTGCACCTGCACCGGCAGTACGGTGCGGGCGTCCTGGGTGGTGCGGTCCACCACCGAGCCGAGCACCGCCAGCGGTTCGTCGGTACTGAGAAACAGATCAAAGACGGCGGGCTTGCCACACACGGCGGGCATCACCTCGGGCGCCGGGGCGATGAGGAACTGGCTCAATCGACCGGCGGGAACGGTGACAGTGTATGGCAAAGTTACAGTTTGGCGATTTAGAGACAGTTTTCCTATCTGGCCGCCCAGGTCGAAGAGGGTCACGGTGGCCGGGGTGGTGTTGGGGTTCGCCAGGTACAGGTAGCTGTCCAGTTGGGCGGTGGCGGTGCACGGCGAGGGATGCCACCCCAGAGCAGGCAGCATGTAGTCTTCACCCGGCCGCGGCAGCAATGCCACTGGCAGACCCGGAATCTCCTGACTGAGACCTTGGAGCAGCTCCTCTTCCGGGGCTTGCCCCAGAACCTTGTGGTTGGTCATCCGGGTGGAGACGACGATGCCCGTCGGTGTCTCCAGCACCAGCCCGCCCACGAACTGCCCCGGGCACCCTAGGTAACGGTTGAGCTCGGCGGCGGTCACCACCCGGGTGGTGTAGGCCGCCACCTGGAACGGCGCGACGGGGGGCAT
This sequence comes from uncultured bacterium, assembly GCA_937924755.1. GTDB lineage: Bacteria > Acidobacteriota > Thermoanaerobaculia > Thermoanaerobaculales > Thermoanaerobaculaceae > CALEVZ01. Next base: position 21,844 of record CALEVZ010000057.1, on the reverse strand, counting down.
GCAGGGGGTTTGCCGCACCACCCGCAAGGGCAGCGCCGCCGCTACGGTCACCTGGGCAGTCTGGGGCCCGGTGTTGGAAAGGTACATTTCGGTGCTCCAGCGGTTGCTGCCCACGCCGTGGGCGTCCCACGCCACCACCGGAATCACCACTTCGCCGGTCTGGGCTGCGGCCTGGGCGGCCACGAATACCACCAGGGCCACGCCAACAGAAGCGATTCTCATGGTGCGCCTCCCTTCCACTGAGTTCTGCGCATATTCCTAAAGTAGGGCGCTCGGGCGGGAAGAGCAACCCCGACCAGTGCTGCAGATCACAATCCCATATCCTGCCCCGGAGGAGAAATGGGCAGCTGGACGGGGAGACCAACGGGGTAAGCGGCCCGGCTGACAACCGGGGCGGCGCCGCGTTGGGTGCCGGCCCCGTTATACTTGCTGGGGTCGGCGATCTCGGTTGCGGGAGGGAAACATGTTGAGACGGGGAACTGCGGCGCTGGCTTTGGTCTTGGGAGTCGTGTTGTTGGGATGCAGCACCGGGCTGCGGCGGCAGCCGCTGGAGAGTTCGGTGAAACCGCCATCCTTCCATGAGGTTTTGGAGGAGGCGAGGCGAAATCCGCAGGTCAGGCGGCAGCTCGTTCTGGAGGCGGAGGGTCACCTGGCCGAGGGGATCTCCTCGCTCCTGGTGTTCGGTGATGGCGTGGCGGTGCTCAACGGCAGGCGGCAGTTCCGCGTCGCCGACGAGACGCTGGTGACGATCCTCGACCTCCTCATCGCCCGCGGCGTCGCGGCGTGGCCGGAGGAGAGCCCGCTGCCGGAGGGGAATGCCCTGGAGATCCACCGCCGCCTGCTGGTGAGCATCGACCAGGTGAGTCACCTGGTCATCGAGCGTAACAAGCGCCCGCCGCGGCCGCCGTTGCAGGAGCTCCTGCGCGACATCGCCCTGCTGGTGCAGCCGGCGGCGGCGGAGGGCGTCGAAGTGTCGTCCCTGGAGGAGGGTTTGCGCCTCATCGCCGCGGGCGTCCTGGCGCCGCAGGTGCTCACCGTCAACGCGTTGGCTCCGGGTCTGCCGGGGGCCGCCGGGGGCGCGACGGACGGCTGGCAGCTCACCCTGCAGCGCGGGGTGCTGCAGGCTTCGGCGTACCGCCTGCCCGAGGGGGTGCGGCCGGCTTCTCGGCGCACCGCGCCTGCCGAGGCGGCGGGTCTGGCGCAGCTGTTGCTGGAGGCTGGCGCGGCGCGTCTGCCGCGCCAGGTTCACCTGGAAGAGGGGCTGTTCCAGTTGCACATCGAGGTGCTGGGGCAGCGTCTGGCCGTGCAGGCGCGCCGCTTCGCCGGCAAAGGCGCCACGCAGGGCCTGGAGGCACGCGATGCGTTGCTCGCCGTGCGCGACCAGCTGCGCCGCCGCTTCGATGCGGAAACCCGGGCGGCCGCGACGACCGGTGCGGGCGGGTGAGCGTTCCCGCCGGCGTGCGGGTCGTTGACATGAGGCCCGGGGAGGGCCACAATATTCACCGTGGTTCACGACGCAAGGTTTGGAAAAAGGAGATCGTGTTCGCAGCCGCCGGAGCGAGGCGACCGCCCGGCCTTGCGGCCGCGGACGGTCCGGCCGGGGTGGCCGTTGGTGGAGATCCCCGGCAGGCACGACAACAAGCGTGCCCCGCCGATTCCGAGAAAAAAGGCGGCCTGAGTGCCGGGTCGCCGTTGGGAGGTGGAAAGCGACGTCAGGACCGGTGATCATCAGCCACAACGAGATGCTTCACGACACAGCGAGAGGAGGAGTGAAGACGATGAGAATCATGCGATGGTGTGTGGTCGCAACCGTGGTGTTGCTGGCCGCCGCTCTGGCCCTGCCGGTGGGGGCCGGTGAGGTCGGCAAGCGGCCCTCGGTGGTGCGGCCGTCGAAGATCCTGCAGCCGTCGGCGTTCGCGGTGACGCCGCCACTGCGCGACCTGCCGGTGGCGCAGCCGGGGCCGTCCGGTCCGCCGCGGGAAATCCCCAACCGACCGGTGGATCCGGCGCGCTTGCCGGCGCTCACCTTCCCCGACGCCAAGGCGCCGGCGGGCGGGCCGCAGGGGGAGGGGCGGGTGGCTGGTTCCACGGGGACTTTGGCGCCAGCGCCTTTGGTGTCGTTCAACAGCCTGAACAGCGACACCAACCAGGCAGTCCTGGGCTTCCGCGTCATGCCCCCGGACACCGAAGGGGCGGTGGGTCCGAACCACTACATCCAGTGGATCAACCTGGTGTGGGCCGTGTACGACAAGAGCGGCACCCTGCTGGGCGGCCCGTGGCCGGGCAACTCGCTGTGGCAGGCGCTGCCGCCGGGCTCGGCCTGCCGTACGAGCAACGACGGCGACCCCGTCGTGCTGTACGACCACGGTGCCGACCGCTGGCTGATGAGCCAGTTTGCGCTGCCGAGCTCCAACTACACGTGCCTGGCGGTGTCGCAAACCGGCGACCCGTTGGGATCCTGGTACGTGTGGGAGTACCTCTACAGCCCAACGATCATGAACGACTACCCCAAGTTCGGCGTGTGGCCGGACGGCTACTACATGACGGTCAATGAGTTCCCCGGGGCGAATCCGGCCACGGTGGTGTTCGACCGCATCGCCATGCTGGCGGGCTCGCCGACTGTGGGGGCGCAGTACTTCCCGATCGCCGTGGCGCAGCCGGCGTTCCCCCAGCCCACCCACTGGGACGGCGGGGCGCCGCCCCCTCCCGGCAGCCCCAACTACAACGTCGCCTTCTACGACGACGCCTGGGGCAACCCCTTCGACCTGCTGCAGATCTGCACTTTCACGGTGGACTGGGCGACGCCCGCCAACTCGGCCTTCACCTGCCCGGCGGGCTTTTCCGATCCTGGCATCATCAATTTGACGGCGGCGGGGTTGTCCTTTGATTCCAACCTGTGCGGGTACAGCCGCAACTGCATCCCGCAGCAGGGCACGACCCAGAAGCTCGATGCCCTGTCCGACCGCCTCATGTTCCCGCTCAACTACCGCAACCTCATGAGCACGTTGGGGTACGAGGTGATGGTGGTGACCCACTCGGTGGACGTGGGCGGCGACCACGCCGGGGTGCGCTGGTACGAGCTGCGCAACACCGGCAGCGGTTGGTACGTGCACGACGGCGGTACTTTCGCGCCGGATGCCCACCACCGCTGGATGGGTTCGGCGGCGGTGGACCAGAACGGCAACATCGGCTTGGTCTACTCGATCTCCTCGAGCACCATGTACCCGTCGGTGGGCTACACCGGCCGGCTGGCCTCCGATCCCCCGGGCACGATGCAGACCGAAGGCATCGCGGTGGCGGGCGGCGGCTACCAGACCGGCGGCAACCGCTGGGGTGACTACGCCAGCATTCACACCGACCCCGACGGCTGCACGCTGTGGGGCACCGCCGAGTACGTGGCCAACACCGGCAGCTTCGACTGGGACACCTGGGTGGTGGCGTTCGCCATGCCGGGGTGCACCCCGACCGGCTTCGGCACGCTCAACGGCACCGTGGTCAACGCCTCGAGCCTGGCGCCGATCGGCGGCGCGCAGGTGCAGGCGGGCGCCTACGTGGCGATCACCCAGCCCAACGGCAGCTACGCCATGAACCTGCCTTCGGGCACTTACGACGTCACCGCCTCGGCATTCGGGTACAGCCCCGAGACCGTCAACGGCATCGTCATCACCGACGGCAACACGACCACTCAGGACTTCGCCCTGACGCCCGCCGCCAGCGCCGAGCTGGACGGCTTCGTGGTGGGTCAGGCGCACGGGTGGCCGCTGTACGCCAAGGTGGACATCAAGGTGGGCCCCACGGTCGTCGCCTCCACCTTCACCAACCCCTTCAACGGCTATTACTTCTTCGCCGGCCTGCCGGCGCCCGACAACTACGACATGGTGGTGACCTCGCAGATCCCGGGCTACAACCAGGGAATGCGGAGCATCACCCTGTCGGCCATGGGTCAGACCGAGAACTTCGCGCTGGTCGACGACGGCGCGGCGGAGTGGGTGATCTGCAAGCTTTCGGGCGGCATCAACGAGGGCTTCGAGGGTGCCTGGCCGCCAGCCGGCTGGACGGTCACCCACGACTCCGGCAAACCCAACTGCCTGTGGACCAACGTGTCGGGCCGCAGCAACCTGACCGGCGGCACCGGCAAGTTCGCCATCGCCGACTCAGACCTCTGCGGTTCGGGTTCGACCATGGGCACGACGCTCACCTCGCCGATTATCGACCTGACCGGCGTACCCAACGTGGGCATCCAGTTCAAGTACGACTACTACCATCTGGGCAGCCAGCGCGGGTACGTGGATATTTCCAATGACGGCGGCGCCACCTGGACGACGATCAAGACCTTCAGCGTCAGCGATCGCGGGCCCAAAACCTACGAGGCGGATCTCACCGCGCAGTGGGCCAACCAGGCCAACGCCCGCATCCGCTTCCGCTTCGTCTCGCCGGGGTGGAACTGGTGGTGGATGATCGACGAGGTGCGGACCATCATCCCGGCCGTACCGCCGCCGCCGCCGGCCGTGCAGTGGGTCGAGAACTTCAATGCGCCCACGCCGCCCGCACTGCCCGCCGGGTGGGCGAAGGTGCAGACGGGTGGCACCAACGTCAACACCGACTGGAAGACGGCCACGGCCACCGTGCACCCTGCGGGCCAGCCGCCGCATTCGCCGCCAAATTTGGCGTACTTCAACTCTTGGTCGGTCGGTACGGGCAACGCCATGCGCCTGTACAAGACCTCGACCGACGCGATTCCGCCTGGCGGCGCCGGCTTCGTGGGCCTGTGGATGTACCATGACACCGGCTTTTCCGGCAGCGCCGACCGCATCCAGGTGCAGTACTCGCCCGACGGCACCACCTGGACCAACGCCGGCGCGACCATCAACCGCTACGACGGCTCGGTGGGGTGGAAGTACCACCAGGTCGAGTTGACTGGCGCCACCGGCAACGTGTACATCGGCCTCAACGCCATTAGCGCCTACGGTAACGATATCCACATCGACGACGTGGAGTTCCTGACCGGCTTGCCGGGGACGCCGGCGCTGCCGCTCGATCCCACGGGCTTTGCCTGCAACCCCGTGCCCGGCACGTTGGTGGAAGGCTTCGTTACCGACGGCAACACCGCCGCGCCGATCGTCGGCGCCAAGGTGGAGCACGATCTGGGTGGGGAGACCCGCACCATCGCCACCCCCGCCGATCCCAACCTGGCGGACGGCTTCTACGTTCTGTTCACGCCGGTGCCGGGCGGCTACGGTCCGGCGACGCGCACCTTCACGGCGTCGCACACGGGCTACGGCAACGACGTCAAGATGGCGACGCCGACGCCCAACACCGTCTACCAGATCAACTTCTCGCTACCCACCGGATGGCTCACCGTCAGCCCGACCTCCCTGTACGCCCGCCTCTATCGGACCGAGGAGGATCACCAGGACCTCAACCTCTCGAACCAGGGCGGCCTGGCGGTCAATTACCAGCTGATCACCACGGCGCTAACCCCGAGCTGGCCGCACCTGTCGCCGGTGGTGCAGGGCAACCGGCCGAGCGGCGGTGATGCACCTTCCGCCGGACCGGCGCCGCGCGTGCCCAGGAACGTGCCAGCGGCACCGCGCAGCGTGCCGGAGGTTTCCAACGTTCCCGCCTACGGCGTGGACGTCTACCCCGGTTCCAACTTCGTGCACTGGCCCAACATCTCGGCCCCCGGCACGTGGAGCGTGGTGTCGCCGCGGCCCGAGTACTTCTTCGCCGGCGACTTCCGCCAAGGGGACTTCTCCAAGCTGTGGGTCCTCAACTACTCGACCAACGAACTCGCCACCATCAATACGGCGAGCGGCGCAGTGACCGTGGTGGGACCGGCACCGCCGGTCAGCGGGCAGAGCTGGACCGGTCTGACCGCGGCCGTCGACGGCACGCTGTACGCGTCGAGCACCCAGTGCGGCACCTCTTCCACCCTCTACACTGTCAACCCGGCCAGCGGGGCGACCACGGTGATCGGGCCGATCACCAACGGCGCCTGCATCATCGACATCGCCATCACCCCGGGTGGGGATCTGTACGGTGTTGACCTGGTCAGCGACTCGCTGATCAAGATCAATACCGCCACCGGCGCCGGCACGGTTGTCGGCCCGCTCGGGATCGACGCCAACTACGCCCAGGGCATGGACTACGACGAGATGGCCGGGCAGCTCCTCTGGGCGGCCTACAACAACACGACCTCGCAGGGCGAGCTGCGGGTCATCGACACGACGACCGGTGCCAGCACCCTCGTCGGGCCCTTCCCCGGCGGCGCCGAGGTCGGCGCTTTCGGGGTCGCCTTCTACATCGGCGGCGGTCTGCCGTGGCTTGTCCTGACTCCGGATCAAGGCGTGGTGAACCCCATTTCCGTTCTGTCTGTCGACGCGCACTTCATCGCCGACGGAGCCAACCGGTGGGGGACCTACCGGGCCAAGATCATGACCATGCACGACTCGGCCACCCCGGTGCCCGACGTCAACGTCTGCTTCATCAAGGCGTTCGACGACGTACCGCCAGGCTACTGGGCGGACAAGTTCGTGCACGCCGTCGCGGGGGCGAAGATCACCCACGGCGCCGCGGGCACCTTCAACCCCGAGGGGCCAATGACCCGCTCCAACATGGCGCGTTGGCTGCTCCTCGGGCGTTTCGGCAACACCTACGCTCCGCCGCCGTGCCAGGGCATCTTCGCCGACGTGGACTGCGACACCACCCCCAACGCCGACTGGATCGAGGCCCTGTACAACGAGGGCATCACCGCCGGCTGCGGTACGAACCCATTGCGGTTCTGCCCCGACCAGATCGTCACCCGTCGGCAGATGGCCATCTTCCTGCTGAAGGCGAAGGAACCACCCGGCTACACGCCGCCGGCCTGCACGGGCACGATGTTCGGCGACGTGACCTGCGCCAAGTACTCGGATGCGTGGATCGAGGAGCTGGCGCGGCGCGGGATCACCACCGGCTGCGGCGGTGGCAACTACTGTCCGGAGATGACCACCACGCGGGCACAGCAGTCCGTGTTCGTGACCCGCACGTGGAACTTACCGCGCTGTCCGTAACGTAAACCCGGGGCGGCGGAAACTCCGCCCCACAACCTTTTCGACTGGGCCGGGCGGTTGCCACCGCCCGGCCCTCTCTTTTAAGGTGACGCCATGCTCCGAGTGGCGCTGGTGGCGAACGTCCGCACCCCCCCGTACGGGAACAATCTCAACCCCCTGGTGCGGGCTTTTTCCAGCGTGGCCGACGCGCGCGTCTTCGTCCCCACCGACGATCCCTCCTTCACCCCCACGGGGGGGGCGGCTCCGGCGCGGGTGCCGCCGTCCGCAGTGGCGGCGATGGCGTCCTTTGCACCCCACGTGGTGGTATGCCTTGGTGGGGGGCTGGTGATTCCGCCGGAGAGTCGTTCGCGGCTGCCGGGAAAGCCCTTGTTGGTGGGAATAGCGCTCTCCGACCCCCAGGCTCTACCGACCTCCCTTCAGGTTGCCCCCGCCTTCGACCTCTTCTTCACCCAGGACTGCGGCTCCCTGGCGGGGTACAGGGAGCACGGTGTGGAGGCCCTGTATTTGCCCCTAGCCGCGGACCCCGAGGTGTTCGCCCCACCGGTGGCGGCCCGGAAAAGCTGGGATGTCCTCTACGTGGGCAAGTGGACCCCCTACCGGGACGCCCTGCTCTCGGCCGTGGCCGAGTTCGCCACGGTGCGCGTGCTGGCTTACCGGGGGGAGGTGCGCTGGCGGGTACCGGTGGGGCCCCAGGTGGACGACGAGCGCACCCTCGCCGAGGAAATCAACCGGGCTCGCCTGGTGCTGGACCCCACCCGGGTGGAGCTGCACCCGGACCCCGCCTGGGACGCCCACCGCATCACGCCGCGGGCCCTCATGGCGGCGGCCTGCGGGGTGCCACCGTTGGTGGAGGAGCGCTGCCCTCTGGACGGCCTGCTGACCCCCGGGGAGGAGGTCGTCACCTTCGACGGCACCCCGGCCGGGCTGGCTCGGGTGATCCAGAGGCTGCTCAAAGACCCGGAGCGTCTTCGGCAGATCGGTCTGGCTGCCCGCCGACGGGTGGAGCGGGAACACACCTGGATTGCCAGGGCGCGCCGGGTGCTGGCGCAGGTGATAGAACTGCGCCCCGCCTTCGCCCGGCTTCGACCGAGCGAGGGCGGGGCGCCTCCCGCCTAGGTCGGCGGACTCACGGTCCGTACAGCTTCAACCCGAAAGCTCGGGTCAAAAAGATTGACATCTGGTCGCGGGGGATATCGAAGTCAGGACAGTAGTTACCCCCGCCGCACCCGGAAGTGATGCGCTGGCTGGCGATGTAGTGAATGTGGGGACAGGCGCCGTCGGTCGCGGGCACGTCGGCAAACACCGAAACGCCGCCCACGCCACACTGGTACGCGCCCATCCCCGGCACCGTCCCCGTCGTGGGTACGGGCTCCCCCACCAGGGCGCGGGCCAAAAACTCGGCCATCTTCCGGCGGGAGACCAGGGTTTCTGGGCAGAAGACGTTCGCCCCGCAGGTGTCGGTGACCCCCTGGGCGACGGTGTAGTGCACCGCACGACAGCCGGGGTCGGCGGGGGGGACGTCGGTGAACACCGAGGTGCCCCCGTCCACGCAGTTGTAGGGTCCGAGGCCGGGCACGGTGCCGGCGGGGGGCAACGGCGCACCCGGGTGCAGCAGTCGCGCCAGGAACACCGCCATCTGCCAGCGCGAAACCGTCAAGGTTGGGCAGTAGTTGCCGCCGCCGCACCCCGAGGTCACCCGGTGGTGGAGGATCGTCTCGATGAAGCGGTACCCCCACCGCTCCGGAGGAACATCGCTGAAGCTACCGCCGATGTGGATGGTCCAGGCCTTGGCGGCGCCGGTGGTGAGCAGCTCGCTGAAGGTGGCGTCCCAGTGGAGGGTCGGCCGACTGGGCGGCACCGGCACGGTGATTTGGTAGCAGTCGGTGCAGCTGCTCTCTCCGCCGGGGGCGATGGTGCCGTAGCTGGCGGAGGCGTCGTCGAGGTTGTAGGTGGCGCCGGGAGGTCCGAAGAACGACACAGCGCTTGCGGATTGGGTGACGCCGCCGCCGGAGGGGTTGCGCCAGGTGGGGCGGACGATGACCGTCTCGCCGGGCTCCAGGACGCCGTTGCCGTTGCCGAGCGGCGCCTCGTCCAGCGCCAGCGCCACCGGTTCCATCTCCACGACCGCGGTGGTGACCTGGGCCGAGTTGTTGGCGGGGTTGACGTCTCCGCTCACCGTGACCGTGAGGGTGGCAGAGAGGGTGCCCACCACGGTGGGGATGACCGTGACGGTGCGTTGGGCGCTGCCAGCGGGAGCGACGTCTCCCAACCCGCACGTGACAGTCCCGGCGTTGTAAGTGCACCCGGCGGAGGCCGAGGAGAAGTTCACCGCCCCCGGCAGGGTCAGGGACGCCGACGCACCCACGGCCGTACCGCTCCCCACGTTGCCGGCGGAGATGGTATAGATCAGCTGTCCTCCCACCAGGGCCGGATCCGGGGCGGCGGCCAGCCCCGCGGCCAGGTCAGGCGCCCCGGCAACCACCTGGGTGGTGACCTGGGCGGTGTTGTTGGCCGGGGTGTAGTCGGGCATGGAGGAGGTGACGGTGGCCGAGGCGGTGATCTGCCCGACGACGGTGGGAACGACGGTGACCTGGACGCTGGTGGAGAAGCCGTTGGGCAGGCTCCCCAAGGAGCAGGTCAGGGTCACGCCGGCCAGGGAGCACCAGCCGGTGGCGCTGACGTAGGTGACGCTGGCGGGCAGGGTGACGGTGAGGGTGGCGGCGGTGGCCGGGCGGGGACCGCCGTTGTTGACGGTGGCGGTGTAGACGAGGTTCTGCCCGATGCCGACCGGATCGGGGGTGTCCGACAGAGCGAGGCCGAGGTTGGCCTCGTTGATGGCCTTGTAGATGTCCAGTCGACCGTGGCCGTAGGTGTTGTTGGGGAACTGGTTGTCGGGGGTGCCGCCGCACACCTGTCCGGTGGGCGTGACGTCGTGGCTGGCGGTGAGGTTCAACCGCTCCTCCACCGCGTCGACCTGGCCGATCCACCCGGGCACCGCCGACAGCAGCAGGGCCACCGCGCCGGCGACGTGGGGGCCGGCCATGCTGGTGCCGCTCATGGAACTGTAGCCGCCGCTCGGCACGCTGGAGCGGATGCCGACGCCGGGGGCCGAAATGTCCGGCTTCATCCGGTTGGAGCCGTCCACCGTCACCGGGCCGCGCGAGGAAAAGCTGGCGATGGTGTCGGTGGAACTGGTGGCGCCCACCGAGTAGGAGGCGTCGTAGATGGCTGGCGGGTCGTTGACCGAGCCGCACGACGAGCCGGCGTTGCCTGCCGAGACCACCACTACGATGCCGGCGTTGCGGGTGTTCTCGACCACGGTCTTGAGCACCTGCACATCCGTGCACCCCTCACTGGGCGGGCAACCCCAGGAGTTGTTGATGACGTGGGGGGCCTTGGTGGGGTCCGGATTGCCACCCGCCAGGTTGGTGGGGGCGATGAACCACTGGAAGCACTCGGCGTACGTGGCCGGGGTGCCGTTGCCCCGGTCCATGTTGCGGCAGCCGATCCACTTGGCCTGGGGAGCCATGCCGATCTGGTTGCCGGCGCCGTCATCCCCCACCATGGTGCCCATGGTGTGGGTACCGTGGGAATCGTCGTCGCAGGGCACCTGTGAGTTGGCGCCGCAAACGCCGCCGCCGGAGTGGATGGCGTCGTGCCAGTGGTAGTTGTGGTCGGCGGTGGAGCCGTTCCACCCTCGGTACTTGTTCTTGAGAGCCGGGTGATCCCACTTGTAGCCGGTGTCCTGGCCCGCCACGACGATATTCTGGCCGCGGTAGCCCATGCCCCACACGGTGGGGGCGCCGGTCTTGGTGATCCCCCACTCGATGGCCTCGGGGGCGGCAGAAGCCTCCTCTTCGAGGGTGGGACGCTGCAGCGGCACCGAAGGGTTGGCCAGGATCTTGGCCACCTCGGGCAGCTCGGCGATGCGCCGGACCGCCTCCCAGCTGCCGCGGGCCCAGATCATGTTGACGATCCAGTAGGAGCGATGGGGGATCCCCATCTCCTGGAGGAGCTTGAGCACCGGGGGCTGGGTGGCCTCGGCCACCCCCTGGAGGGTGGTCATCACCCACGCCCCCCTGGCTTCCTTGCCCTGGAGCTGTCGGGCCGGGGCGGTGTCCGCCTGGGCGTGAAGGACGATAAGGAACTCGGCTTCGCTCCCTCCGTGGGTTTTTTCCACCACCCAGGGGTCAATGAACGCCTGCGAGGATTGCCGGGCCGAGGCCCAGGCCGATGGGCACAGCAGTGCTGCAACCACGACGAACCAGCCGATGCGCGAGATCATTATGTAGAGCGCCTCCCCGCAGGGAATTGTAAGCCTCCGGAGGGAGTGAAGAAAGAGGGAAAGTGAGCGCTCCGCTGGGCTGGTAAACTCTCGCCCGCGACGGGGCGATGGCGAAAGCGAACGTTTTCATCTGCGGCTACTACGGCTTCGGTAACACCGGCGACGAGGTCATCCTGCAAGGGATTCACGCGGCTTTGCAGGTGGCGATCGGCGAGGTGGAGCTGACCGTCACCAGCGGCGGCCTGCCGCTTGCCGTGCCGGCGGCGGCGGTGCCCTGGCAGGACGTGAGGGGGATCCGTGAGGCGGTGCGTTCAGCGGATCTGGTGGTGGTGGGCGGCGGCGGCCTCTTTCAGGATTACTGGGGGGTGGACCGGGCCACCCTGGGCACCCCGGCCCACCATGGGATCACCTTCTACTCCTGGCCCCTGCTGCTGGCGGCGGGGGCGGGGGTGCCGTCCCTGGTGTGGGGAGTGGGGGTCGGGCCGCTGGCAAGCCCGGCGGGACGTGAGCTGGTAGGAGAGGCCCTGGCGGCTGCCTCGTGGGTGAGCGTGCGCGACCGGGCCTCCGCCCTGTTGCTAGAGGAGCTCGGTTTCAAAGGGACGGTGGAATTGGTACCGGATCCTGCCTGGGCCGCCCCCCGTCTTGAGGTGGACCGGGCCGCCGTGCTGGCCCAGATGGGGCTGCCTCCCTCCGCGACCCTGGTGGCATTGGCGCCCCGGCGCTGGCCGGAGGGACAGGTCCCCGCCGCCGAGGCCGTGGTGGGGGCGCTACGGGCACTGGCGGGGCGGCGTCCCCTGGGGGTGGGGTTGGTGCCATTTCACCGCGGCGCAGGACGGGACGACGACCAAGCGGCCGCGGCGGAGCTGGCTGCGGCTCTTGCCGGTGAGGTTTCCTGCTGGATAGTGCCGGCGGGCTGGAGCACCGCCTCTCGCTTCTGGCTATGCGCCGCAGCGGACCTGACGGTGGGGATGCGCCTGCACGCCTGCCTGGCGGCGGCCCGGGGAGGCCGGCGGCCGGTGGGCGTGGCCTACGACGCCAAGGTGTTGGCGCTGTTCGAGGAGCTGGCAGATCCCGACGGTGCCAGGGAGCCGGCGGCCTGGACTGCGATGGACCTGGCCCTCGCCATGGTGGAGCGACTGGAGTGTTCCCACCCCGGGGTGGCGACCAAGCGGTGGGAGGAGGCCAGCCGCAGGCCCGCCGCGGTGGCCCGGCGATTGCTCGCCGAGCCCCGGGGGAAGGCCCGAACGAGGCAGCTGCCGCTGGAGGGGGGGAGGGCAACCATGGAGCTGAGTCGACGCGCGCTGCAGCGCCGCCTGGAGGGGATCCTGGACAGCCACCGCGCCGCGCGGGAGGTGGTGCTGTTTCTGCCCTCGGTGTACTGGCAGACGGAGGTCTTTCAGCGGCCCAACCAGCTCGCCCTGGCGCTGGCGAAAGCGGGGTGCCTGGTGTTTTTCTGGGAGCCCGCCTCGAGCCGGCGCTTCGGCCCCGGTTTTCACCGCGTGGCGAGGCGCCTGTACGTGGCCAACGTGCCCGGCGAGGTGTGGGCGGCCCTCGCCGATCCGGTGGTGGTGGCCCTGCCCTACAACCGCGCCTTCGCCGACACCCTTGGCAGCTTTCGTCTGGTCTACGACGTCATCGACCACCTGGATGTGTTCCCCGGCGGCGCCGCGGCCCTGGGCGGCGAGCACCGGCGCCTGCTGGACGAAGCGACGGTGGTGACGGCGGTGTCGCGCCCGCTGCTGGAAGAGGTGGCGGCGGTGCGCCCCGACGCCCTCTACCTGCCCAACGCCGCCGACCCGGCGGGGATTCGGCGGACCCTGGGCGACGTCCGGCGGCCGTCACTCCCGACGGGTGACGACGGTGAGCTGCGCCTGGGTTATTTCGGCAGCCTCGCCGCCTGGCTCGACTACGACCTGCTGGCGGCGCTGCTGGATGTCTTCCCCCACGCCCGGCTCATGCTCATGGGCCCGGACCTGGACGGCTCTTTTGCCGAATCGGGGCTGGGGGACCACCCCCAGGTGGGTTACCTGGGCGCCCGTCCCTACGGGGAGGTGCACGGCGCCTTCGCCAATGTGCACGTGGCGCTGATCCCTTTTCAGGTCAATGCCATCACCGCTGCCGTCTCGCCTCTCAAGATGTACGAGTACCTGGCCATGGGGGTGCCGGTGGTGAGCACCGAGCTGCCGGAGTGCCGGGGGGTTCCGGGGGTGTGGGTGGCCCGCTCGGCGGAGGAGATGGCAGGGGTGCTTCGGCAACTGGCGGCGGGGCGGCTGTCTCTGGACGAGGACGCACGCGCCCGCTTCGTGGCCGCCAACACATGGGGGCATCGCGCCGAGGCCCTCCTGGAGGTCGTGGCGACGGCGCCCCTGCGCTCCCTGCCCCGGGCGCACGGGGAGCAGCTGGCCCGCCGCTTGGCGGAGGCCGAGGCGGGCCGGGAGGAGGAGGAGCGGCGGCGAGCCGAAAGGGAGGACGCTCTCCGGCAGGTGCAGCAGTCCATGGCCGACCTGCAGCGCCGCCAACAGGAGCTGGTGGAGCGCTACGGGGAGCGGCAGCGGGAGGTGGAGCGCCTGGCCGGCCAGTGGCAGGAGGAGGTACGGCGGACGGCCCACCTGGAGGTGGAAGCGTCGACGCAGCGTGCCGCGGCGGATCAGGCTCGCGAGGAGGGCGAGGCCTGGGCGCGTCGCCACCAGGAGCTCGTCGAGCGCTACGAGGAGCGGCAGCGGGAGGTGGAGCGCCTGGCCGACACCCTGACCCGCCTCACCTCCACCCGGTGGTTTCGGTTGGCCAGCCGTTACTGGCGCCTGCGGGCCCGGCTGCGGGGGCAAGGCTCCCCCTCTTCCCCCGCTCCGGCGGCGCAGGCAACGGCGGCGCCACCTCTCGCCCCCGGGCCGGCCCGGCCGGCCGAGCCGGTCGCCGACGACGAGTCGCTTCCCCCTGGTCCCGACGGGCGCGGCGACTTCCTCTTTTTTCCCATCATCGACTGGGAGTTCCGCTTCCAGCGGCCGCAGCAGTTGGCCACGGCGCTGGCGGGTCTGGGGCACCGGGTGTTTTACTGCCGCATCGGCTTCCGCCGCCGCGGCGCGGCGGTGGAGCTGGTGCCCAGGGGGGACAACCTCCGGGAGGTCTCCCTGCGCGGGCCCGACCGCAATGTCTACCGGGACGCGCCGGGCCCCCACGAGGTGGAGGAGCTGTGCGCCAGCTTGGAGGAGCTGCGTCGGCAGGTGGGGCTGGCCGCCCCGGCCCTGGTGGTGGAGCTGCCCTTCTGGTGGCCGGTGGCGCGGGAGCTCGGCCGCCGCTGGGGGGTGCCGGTGGTGTACGACTGCATGGACTACCACCCGGGCTTTTCCACCAACGACGCCGCCATGCTGACCCTGGAGGAGGACCTCATCGCCGGGGCGGACCTGGTGGTGGTCTCCTCCGCCTGGCTGGAGCGGCAGGTGGCGGGGCGGGCGCAGGCGCTCATCCGCGTTCCCAACGCCTGCGACTTCGAGCATTTCGCCCAGGTGAGCCTGCGGCCGGCCGGGCAACCCCTCACCGTCGGCTACTACGGGGCCATCGCCGATTGGTTCGATTCCCGGCTGGTGGGCGAGCTGGCCCGCCTGCGCCCCGACTGGCGGTTTCTCCTGGTGGGCTCCACCTACACCTGCGACACTTCGCCCCTGGATGGGTTGCCCAACGTGCGGCTTGTGGGGGAGCAGCCCTACGCCGAGTTGCCCCGCTGGCTGGAGCGCATGGACGTGCTGATCATCCCCTTCCGCCGCACCCCCTTGACCGAGGCCACCAACCCGGTGAAGTTCTACGAGATCATGGCGGCCGGCAAGCCGCTGGTGGCGGTCCCCCTGCCGGAGCTGCTGCCGCACCCCGACCTGGTGGTCTTCGCCGAGACGGCGGCGGAGTTCGCCGCGCGCATCGAGGAGGCCGCCGCCAGCGACAGCGAAGAGAAGAGCCGCCTGCGACGCGACTTCGCCCGCCGGCAGACGTGGCGAGAGCGGGTGGAAACCCTCGCCCCGGCGGTGGCGGAGAGCTTCCCGCTGGCCTCGGTGGTGGTGGTCACCTACAACAACCTCCCCCTCACCGGGGCCTGCCTGGAGTCGGTGCTCGCCCGCACCGCCTGGCCCCGCTTCGAGGTGATCGTGGTGGACAACGGTTCCTCGGACGGCACACCGGCGTACCTGGAGAAGCTGGCCACGGCCGACCCCCGGGTCCAGGTGATCCTGAACCCCGACAACCGCGGCTTTGCCGCCGCCAACAACCAGGGGCTGGCCCGGGCGGGGGGGGAGTACCTGGTGCTGCTCAACAACGACACGGTGGTGGTGCGGGGGTGGCTCGAGGGCCTCATCCGGCACCTGGCGGCCCACTCCGAGTGGGGCCTGGTGGGGCCGGTCACCAACTGGATCGGCAACGAGGCGCAGATTCCGGTGGGCTACAGCACCCTGGAGG
The DNA here is from genome assembly GCA_937924755.1 of uncultured bacterium. Taxonomy (GTDB): domain Bacteria; phylum Acidobacteriota; class Thermoanaerobaculia; order Thermoanaerobaculales; family Thermoanaerobaculaceae; genus CALEVZ01. The sequence continues at coordinate 6,067 of CALEVZ010000057.1, read as the reverse complement.
AGTTGCCCGCCTGGGCCGAGCGCCACTGCCGCCAGCACGACGGCCGGTATTTCCCCATCCCCGTGCTGGCCATGTTTTGCGTGGCCATGCGGCGGCAGGTGTTCGAGAAAGTCGGCGACCTCGACGAGCGCTTCGGGATGGGCATGTTCGAGGACGACGACTACGCCGAGCGGGTGCGCCGGGCCGGCCTGGAGGTGGTGTGCGTGGAGGATGTCTTCGTCCACCACGAGGGGCGGGCCGCCTTTAGGCGCATGGACGACCAGGCGTACCGGAAGCTGTTCGAGGACAACCGCAGGAAGTTCGAGGAAAAATGGGGGCGTCCCTGGCAGCCCCACCGCTACCGCAAGCGGTAGTCAGCCGGCGTGTTGACGGCGGCGGAGAAACCGGCGGCGGTTGGCCTCCCACAGGTCCTCCAGCTCGCCGCGCGGCAGGGTGGCAAAGGCGGCCCCCTGCCAGTGGTGGACAAAACTCGACCCCAGGCACGCCAGGCGCCACCCCCGCGCCCGCGCCCTCCGGCAGAAGTCGGCGTCCTCGAAGTACCCCAGGCCGTATCCCTCGTCCAAGCCTCCCAGCTCCTCCCACACCCGCCGCCGGACCACGACGCAGAAAAAGCCCAGCTCCGGCAGCGGCAACGGCCGGGAAGCGAGGGTCGCGCGGGTCTCGGTGAAACGCAGGAAGTCGGAGAATGTGAGATACTTCACCTGCAGACGCGCCTCGTTGCCGGCGGCGTTGGTGGCGGGTCCCGCCAGGCCCACCTCCGGGTGACGGAGGAGGTGCTGCAGGAGGGGCACCTCCCAGCCGGGGGACACCGCCACGTCGTGGTTGAGCAGCGCGATCAACGGCCCGTCGGCGGCCTCCACCCCCTGGTTGGCGGCGGCGGCGAAGCCCCGGTTGCGGGGGTTGCCGAGCACCCGCACGCGGGTGTCGGCGGCGGCGATACGGCGCGCCACGTCGCCGGCGCCGTCGGGGGAGGCGTTGTCCACCACCAGGATCTCCAGGTTGGGCCAGGCGGTGAAGCGCCGCAGCGCCTCGAGGCACAGGCGGGTGAGTTCGGGGTGGCGGTAGACCACCACCACCACCGACAGACGTGGAAAAACCGACCCCAGCACGTTGCCCAAGGGTCTTCCGGCAGGGTCGGCGAAGGCGTGGGGCCAGCAGAGGGTACGGGCCAGCTCCCTGCCCTGGGCGGCTCGATGCGGGGTGAAGCTCACCACGCAGCCGATGGGGCTGGGCGACGAGGCCGCCCGGCCGACGTGGGGGCGCAGCGTGGCGGAGTCGCCGGCAGGCGGAAGCCCGCCCAGAGGAAGAACGGCCCACGGGTCGACGCCGCCAAAAAGGCGCTCGTCGTCGACGACCAGCAGCGGCCGCGCGGGCGGGGCGACGGCCAGCTCGGCCAACCACTCGGCGGGAGCGGGCTGGGCGGCGGCGGCGCGGGGGGGCCGCACACGCTCGAAGAGCCGTCGCCGCCAGGGGAGAGGAAGGCGGCTGAAGGAGCGGCGGAGAGCCCCCAGAGGGTGGCGCACGGTACGGAGAACCGCCTCCACCCGATGCCGCCCGCGGTGACGCCGAGGAGGGGCGACAGGCAGCGCCGGCCACGGCGTCCAGACGCCGACGGGGTTGTCGGTCCACTTCACGGGTCGACGGGAAACTCTCGGGAGGGGACCGACGAGCGGTAAGCGTTCAAGACGCTTTCTGCGTCGCCGAGGGCGGCCACCCGGCCCCGCTCGAGCCAGATCGCTTGTTTGCACAGACGGGCCACGGAGGCGAGGTCATGGGAGACGAACAGCACCGTGGTGCCTTCCCGGCACAGCTCCCCGATGCGGTCGGCGCAGCGCGCCCGGAAGAATTGGTCCCCCACCGCCAGCACCTCATCGAGCAGCACGATGTCGGCGCGCACGCTGGTGGCCACGGCAAAGGCCAGACGCGCCATCATCCCCGAGGAGTAGGTGCGCAGCGGCGCGTCCAGGACGTCCTCCAGCTGCGCGAACTCGACGATCTCGGGAATGCGGCGGCGGGCCTCGCGGGCGGGGATGCCCAGCAGGGAGGCGTTGAAGAGGATGTTCTCCCGCCCGGTGAGTTCGCGGTCGAAGCCGGCGGCCAGCTCGATCACCGGCGCCACGCTCCCCCAGACGCGCAGCTGTCCGGTGGAGGGGAAGATGATCCCCGCCGCCAGCCGCAACAGGGTGGACTTGCCGGCGCCGTTGCGCCCCACCACCCCCCAGGTCTGCCCGGCCTCGGCCACCATGTCCACGTCCCGCAACGCCCAGAACACCTCGGCCTCCCGCCGCCCCGTCACCCGCTGGATGAAAAACTCCTTCAGGCTGCGCTGCATCTCCCGGCGGGCCGGAAAGTGCACGGAGACCATGGAGAAATCGAGAACTTTCATGAGCTTAGAGATGGCGGAAGAATCCCGGGCTCAAGCGGCGGATGATCACCCAGCCCGCCAGCAGTGCCGCCACCGCCCAGGCGGCGCCGACGGCGGCGTGGTGCCACGGGGCCGGTTGGCCGTGAAAGACGGGGGTGCGGATCAGCTCGCAAAAGTGATAGAGCGGGTTGGCGTAAATTAGCCAGCGGAAGCGCTCGGGGACGATCTCCAAGGGGTAGAAGATGGGCGTCAAGAACATGAAGGTATAGCCGCCCGCCTGGTACATGAGGCGCAGATCGTCGAAGTACACCGCCACCGCCGCGAGCGCCCAGGAACACCCGAGCACGAAGACGAACAGCAGCAGCGACGCCGGCGGCACCAGCAGCAGCGCCCACGAGAAATGCGCGCCGGTGATGGCCATCACCAGCGCCAGGGGCAGGTAGGAAAGCAGCAGGTTGACGAAACCGGAAAGCACCACCGACAGGGGGAACAAACTGGGGGGGACGTACACCCGCCGCAGGATCTGCCCGTTCCAGGCCATGGAGGTCATGGCGGTGGTGGTGGTCTGCAGGAAGAACTGCAACACCAGGTAGCCGGGCAGGATATACGCGGGAACCCGCCCGGCGGCGCCGGCGAACAGGGTGCCGAAGACGACCGTGAGGATGAGCATGAACACGAGGGGGTTCAGGAAGGTCCACAAGAATCCCAGGACGGACCGCTTGTAGCGCACCGTGAGGTCGCGGCGCACCAGATTGAGGAGCAACTCCCGCCGCTTGGACAGCTCTCGCAGTTCCTCGCCGAGGGGAACGCGACGGCCGGCGATGCGCACCAGGGTGGGTTGATGTGCCGCCACGCGGGGGAGTATAGACCGCACCGGCGGCGTGCTCCGGGCCCGCCTGCGTGACCGCCGGCGACAGAGGAGTGGCCACCCGGCGCGCCGCCATGGAGGGGTTGAGGGTGGCCGCCGAAGGAATCGATCGTCTGATCTTTGTCGTCGGGTGCCCGCGCTCGGGGACGTCGGCGCTTGCCTGGGCCTTGGCCGAGCACCCCCACCCGACGACTGGGCCGGAGACCAACTTCCTCTATCCTTTGTTCCGCGGCCACCATGCCCGCCTGGCGTGGGAGCGGGCCTGGGCGGTGGAGAACGGCTGGCTTCGAACCCAGCAGATCGGTTGGGAAGAGTTCGCCGCAGCGGTCGGCGTCGGGTCGGCGCAGCTGTTCGCCTCGCGCGCGGAGGGCAAGCGGTGGGTCGACTCGTCGCCGGAGAATCTCTTCATCGTGGAGGAGCTGGCGGCCGTCTTTCCCAACGCGCGGTTCGTGCACCTGCTCCGGGACGGGCGGGAGGTGGTGGCGTCAATGCTCAACAGCGGTTTTGCCGAGCTGTGGGCCAGCGACTTCGACGAGGCCTGCCGCACCTGGGTCCACTACGTGGAGGCCGGGCGCACCACCCAGGCCGCTGTCGGGGAGCGCATGCTGACCGTGGCGCACGCCGCGCTGGTGGCCGCTCCCGGGCGCGTGTGCGGTGAGATCCTCGCTTTCGTGAGTGAGCCGCCGCATCCCGGACCGGCTCACTTCCTGGACTCCCGGCGGATCAACTCCTCGTTCGACAATTCCACACCCGCCGACATCCGGCGCGAGAAGGACCCCCGCTCGCTCAGGCAGCCCCACTGGCGCGATTGGACGGCCGAGCAGCATGCCCGCTTTGCGGAGGTGGCGGCGGGGGTCCTGGACTGGGTGAAGGCGTTTCCTCCCGGGGCGTGACCGACCCTCGGTGGGAGCGCTCCCCGAGAGTGACGAGGCCGAACTCCCACCCCGTGTCGTCGGCCACCAACTGCCGGCTGTAGCCGTCCTCCTCCAGGAGGGGGAGCAACCAGTCACTGGTGCGGTTGAGCCAGTCGAAGTACTCCTGCTGGCGGGGTTTGGCGGCGCCGGCCAGGCGCCGGTAGACCATCACCGTGCCGGGCGAGGAGAGGAGATGTCGGGCGTATTCCTGGGTTCCCTCCGACAGCTGGGCCCAGGTGAGGTCCACCACCTCCACCCGACCCGCCAGCAGCACGTACAGGGGATTGCACAGGGAGTAGTTGAGGCAGACCAGGCGCTGGGGTCGGCGGGCGGCCACTTCCCGGTGGAGGGCGTACAGTCCCGGGGAGTACATGTGCGCCCCCTGCCGCTCGGCGAGAAACCGGAGCAGCTCAACGGTGCGCAGTGCTTCCCAACTGGCGGCGGCGGCCAGCAGCAGGCCGGCCGCTGCGCGCAGTGCCGGGACCCACCTTCGACCGGGGGAGGCGAGCCGGGTCAGGGCGGCACCGCCCGCAAACGCTGCGATGACCAGAAGGGGGTGCAGCTGCAGGAGGTGCCAGGGCCGGTTCAGGCCGGGCACGGCGGCCAGAGCGGCCATCCCGCCGAGCAGGCACGACGTTGCCAGGGCCGCTGTCCTGGGCTCCCGCCGGCCCCTGAGGGCGGCCGCCCCCCCCGCCAGCGACAGGCCCAGGGCGACCCACACCAGCAGCGGACGGTGAGAGGGCGTGGGGTGCGCGGTGAGGGACTTGGGCATGGCGGCGCCCGCGGCGATATACCCGGTGAGTTCTCGGCCCAGCCCGACAAGCCGCCGCAGGTACGGTGGAGAGTGGGCCATGCCGGTGCCCACGTTGGCCTCCAACTCCGCCAGGCCGTGAGCGGCGAAGTAGGCGCCGTGCGGCACCAGGGGGGCGAGCGCGACCAGAGCGGCGAGCGCCCAGCGGCCGGGGCTGCGACCCAGAAGGCGAGCCCCCAGGGTCAGCGCCGCTGTTCCCAGCACCGCCACCACGGGCACGCCGGTGAGCTTGTCAGCCAGGGCCAGGCTGGTGCTTCCCAGCGCCAGGAGCACCCAGTGCGGCTGCGGCTGGCTCAGCAGGCGCAGGAGTGCGCCCAACGCGATGGCGAGCAGGGAGTTCTGCAGCAGGAACGGCCCCTGGTCGGTGGGCACGAACATGGTGAGGTTGGGGTCGGCGAGGGGCAGGAGGAACACCAGAGCGGCGGCGCGCCGCCCCACGACGGCGCGCAGCGCCCAGAACAGGGCGGCCAGGTATCCCAGACCGAGAGCGCAGTGGATACCCCGGAGGGCGGCGGGCGAGGTGCCGAAAATCGCCAGGAGGGGGGCCAGCAGGTACGTTTTCAGACTGCCCTGGTAAGGACCACTGACGACCGGCAGAGGCAGGCCGAGAAGGCGGACCTCATAGTTCCCGCGCCAGGACTTCCCCTCCAGAAGGCTCACCGCCGCCGGGTGGTTCCACAGCTCGTCGTGGTACAGCGCGTAGCCGCTCAGCTGCACCGCCGTCGAGCCGGCCAGCACCACCGCCGCCAGTATCACCAGGGCGGCCAGCATGAGGGCATCCCTTCCTTTTTGGGGGCGCTCGGGGCGGGAAGCGGCAGGGTGAGCGGACATGACGGTTTGGTGAGGCACTGCAACTCTAAAACATAGCATGGAGGCTGGCGAGGGTGCTAAGCTCGGCGGGCAGAGACATGGAAGAGAAGTACCCGCACGAAGCGGCTTTCCTCGAAAAAACCGCCGGCTGCACCGCCGCCGTGGCGGTGGCCTTGGGGCTGCTGGGGGGCGGGGCGGCGGGGGTGTGGTTCTGGGTCAAGCCTCTGAACTATTCCGTGTGGCACTTCATCGTCGGCGTCGGGCTCGGCGGGGCGCTGGTGGTGGTGGGGGGAGGCGTG
>CALEVZ010000056.1 GCA_937924755.1 uncultured bacterium | reverse complement strand
GCCGAAGCTCGCGTGTCCGATGGGAGCGCCCCCTGCTGAACGCCTCCCATACTGCACCGGCCTCCACGAAGGCCACCCAGAGTGCGAAGAGACGGATGAGCGGCAGTCACCCGAACCGAAGGCGCTCCGGCTTCACCATCCCGCCTGGCTGCCCGGCCGGTCGGCCGCGCCGCTTCGCAGGGCTGCAAGCCCTCCCGGCCGCGCCGCTCGTCTACCGCCTCACCGACCCCAGCCGCTCCCCCCCGCCCCCCCGCTTGACACGACCGACCTACTCATAGACGTGCCCGTGTGTGGGCGGACGGCGCGGCGGCCGCTGCAAGCCGCCGCTTGCCGCCTCGCTCGATCCCTCCGGGTGGCCGTACAATCGCGCCGAGGTGGCCGGGAGGTTCGACGATGACCAGTGGCACCCTGATCCCTTGGGCGCTGTTTTTTCTTTATGTCATCGCCATCGCCGGCTTGACCTCGTGGAATCGCCGCAAGGCATCGTCGATTCAGTCGTTTGCGGTGGGAACGCGGACCGTGCCGCCGTTCTTCGTGGGGCTGTCGCTGGCGGCCAACATGACCAGCGTAGCCACTTTCGTCATTAACCCCGGGCTGGTGTACGCCTACGGGTGGGCCGGCGTGGTGGGGTACGGGATGGCGGCGCCCGCTGGCATATTCCTGGGGCTGGTGGTGATGTCCAAGCGTTTTCGCCGCATCGGCGACTCCTACACGGTGATCACCGTTCCCCAGTGGGTGGGGCAGCGCTACGGCGATCGCCGTCTGACCGTGTTTTTTGCGCTGATTTCCCTGCTGCAGGTGACCTTCCTGGTGCTCATCGTCACCGCCCTGGCACTGGTGCTGCAAAGCGTGCTCCAGGTGCCCCTTCTTGCAGCGCTGATCTTCGTGGTGTTGTTCACCTTCGGGTACATTCTGCTGGGCGGTGCCAGCGTCCACGTGTGGTCCAACACGGTGCAGGCGCTCACCATGATCGTGGTGGCGGTGCTGCTCATCGCCTCGGGTGCGTCGCTTTTCGGCGGCGGACTGGCTGGGTTCTTCGAACGCCTGGCCGCCGTGGGGCCGCACTACGCCTCCATCACCAACCCGGACTCCCTGCTTTTCCGCGACCTCTTCGAGGTGATCGCCGCCAACTTCGTCATCGGCGTGGCCATCATCATGCAGCCGCACATCATCTCCAAGGCGCTGTACCTGCGCTCGGAGCGGGACGTCAACGTCTACCTCGCCACGGCCATGGTGGTCGGGACGCTGTTCACGGCGGTGCTGGTCACCGGTCTCTACGCCCGCCTCACCCTGCCGGGTGTTCTCCTCCCTGATCGCGTCATTCCCACCTACATTGTGGAGGCGTTTACGCCAGGCCTGCGGGCGGTGATCATGCTGGGGGTGCTGGCCGCCGGCTTTTCCACGTTGGAGGGGGTGGCGCTGGCGCTGTCGTCCATCTTCGCTGCCGACTTTTACGGCACCTGGGCCCGTCGTGCCGGGGTGTCGGAAGAGGAGGTCCGCACCCGCCTGCTCAAGGTAGGGCGGTTGTTTTTGGTGGCCCTCGCCCCGGTGACCCTGGCGCTGGCCTGGTGGCAGGCGGTGCGGCCGTCTCTTTCGGTGGCGATTTTCACCCAGAACGGGGTCTACGCCCTCTTCGCGGCCACCTTCGCGCCGGTGGCGTTCGGGATCTTCTCGCGCCGACTCACCGCTCCCTGGGCGCTGTCCGCGGCGCTCACCGCCCTGGCGGTTCACTTCGGGATGTACTACGGCAAGATCACGCCGTACCACACCAACCCGGCGGTACCGGCGACCTTCGCCTTGCTGGCCAGCCTGACGGTGGCCACCACAGGTACCCTGCTGGCCAGGCGTCGCGGGGAACCGGCTGGGTCCATAGGTTGACACCGTCCCCCGCCGTATGTCAGCATGGCATTCGCGCGTCACGGCGGGTGGTGTGCCTGGGGCGATATCGTCTTCCGAGGAGGTTGGGCCGGTGGTCGAAAGACGACGTAGCACACTCATCTTCGTACCGGATGCCCACGGCAAGGTCTTCAAGATCCAGTTCTCGCGCCGCACCATGGTACTGTGCATCGGGGCGGTGGTCACGCTAACCCTTCTTTCCATCGTTTCGATCGTCACATCCAGTTCTTTTCTGCGCGAGCGCGCCGTGACCGCCTCGTTGGAGCGCGAGAACGCGCAGTTGCGTCGGGCCAACCAGCGGCTGTCCGAGACGGTGGCGCAGGTGCAGGGGCGCCTGGACCAGTTCGAGCAGAGAACCCGCGCCCTGGCCATCGCCGCGGGGGTCACCGACCTGCTGAAGCCCACGGGCGATTTTCCGGTCGCCGGGATTGGTTCGGGCGGACCACTGGACCGACTTTCGTCGGGTTCGGCGGCGCTGGTGGACCGCCAGCGCGATCTGGATCGCCAGCTGGCAACGGTGGAACAGAAGCTCTCCAACCAGGTCCTGCTGCTGGCCCACACGCCGACGATCGCTCCAGTGGTGGGCGTGATCACCGACGGCTTCGGCCCGCGCCTGGACCCCTTTACCCGCCAGCCGGCGTTTCATGAGGGGCTGGACATCTCGGTGGCGCTGGGCTCGCTCGTTGTGGCGCCCGCCGACGGGGTGGTGGTGTTCGCCGACCGGCAGAGCGGTTACGGCAAGGTGTTGCGCATTAACCACGGCTACGGCTTCACCACCCTGTACGCTCACCTGGACCGCTTCCTCGTCAAGGAAGGGGAGCGGGTCACCCGCGGGCAGCAGATCGCCCGGGTGGGAATGACGGGGAGGACCAACGGTCCCCACCTCCACTACGAGGTGTGGAAGGACGGGGTGAAGCAAAATCCGCTGCACTTCATCCTCGACGCCTACTGAGTTTTTGCCCCGGCGGCCGGCCGGCGGGAGTGAAGGGTAAACATGAGCTCGGGGCCCCCCAATCCATCTCGCCGCGGCATGGAGGCACGGGGGCGTTTCACTCTGTGGCCGCCCCGCTACGGGGTGGCCGCATTAGCCACGTTTCCACCCCTGCCCGACCCCGATGCCGGGTCACCCCCGGTGATGGTGGTGCAAGAGGCAGGAGAAATCACTCTGGTGGCGCCGGAGGAGGTTCTCAGCGCCCTGGGTTCGAAGGTGCTGCGGCGGTCTCAGGGGTGGCGGGCGTTGACCCTCGACGGAGTTTTCCCCCCGGAGGCGGTGGGGGTGCTGGCGGCGCTGACCCGGGCGCTGGCCGAGGCCAGGGTGCCGGTGATGGCGTTCTCTTCCTTTCGCGCGGATCACCTGCTGGTCCCCGAAGGGCACCTGGGGCGGGCCCTGGCGGCCCTCGCCCAGGTGACGCTGGCGACCTAGTTCGCCCCTGGTCGGTGCCGGGGGGGGCGGTGGCGCTGCGCCCTGCCAGGTACAATGTGCCGCCGGAGGTGGTCATGGAGTTGCCCGTCTGGGAAAGGTGCGAGGGCGTCTTTGAAGATCTCATCTACGAAACCTGCCCCGAGGGGATTGCCCGCATCACCATCAACCGGCCGCAGGTGCGCAACGCCTTCCGGCCGCTGACGGTGAAAGAGTTGCTCAGGGCCTTGGAGATGGCCCGGGACGATCGGCAGGTGGGGGTGGTGATCCTCACCGGGGCCGGAGACAAGGCCTTTTGCTCCGGGGGAGACCAGAGCGTGCGGGGGGAAGGGGGATATGTGGGTGAGGACGGCATCCCGCGCCTAAATATCCTGGACGTGCAGCGGGCTATCCGCACCCTCCCCAAGCCGGTAATCGCCCAGGTGGCGGGGTACGCCATCGGCGGCGGCCACGTGCTGCACCTGGTCTGCGACCTCACCATCGCCGCCGACAACGCCCGCTTCGGCCAGACCGGCCCGCGGGTGGGCAGCTTCGACGGCGGCTACGGGGCCTCCTACATGGCCCGGGTGATCGGCCAAAAGCGGGCCCGGGAAGTGTGGTTCCTGTGCCGGCAGTACGACGCCAAGACGGCCCTGCAGTGGGGCCTGGTCAACGCCGTGGTGCCGCTGCAGCGGCTGGAGGAGGAAACGGTGCAGTGGTGCCGCGAGATCCTCGCCCTTTCCCCCACCGCCCTGCGCCTCTTAAAGGCCGCCTTCAACGCCGATTGCGACGGACAGGCCGGGCTGCAGCAACTGGCCGGGGACGCCACACTGCTGTTCTACCTCACGGAGGAGGCCAAGGAGGGGCAACGGGCGTTTCTGGAGAAGCGAAAGCCCGATTTCAGAAAGTTCCCCCGTTTTCCATGAGCGAACCGCTCGCCGCCAGTGACCGCTGGGGGCGCCTCCGGGTGTGGATTCTGGCGGCCCGCCCCAGGACGCTGCCCGCCGCCGCGGCGCCGGTGCTGCTGGGCAGCGCCTGCGCCTGGTCCGCTGGCGGGTTTCGCCCCGGGCCGGCGCTGTCGGCCCTGGTGGGGGCGCTGGCCATCCAGGTGGGCACCAACCTGGTCAACGACGTGGCGGACTTCGCCCGTGGCGCCGACCGTGAGGATCGGGTGGGGCCGCTGCGGGTGACTCAGACCGGGCTGCTTTCCCCCCGGCAGGTGAAGGGTGGGGCGGTGGCGGCCTTTGCCCTGGCGACCCTGGCGGGGCTCTACCTGTGGTGGGCCGCCGGCTGGCCGGTGGTGGCCATCGGGCTGGCTGCCATCGCCGCCGGGGTGGCCTACACCGCCGGCCCCTTTCCCCTCGCCTACCACGGACTGGGGGAGCCCTTCGTGTTCGTGTTCTTCGGTCTGGTGGCGGTGGCCGCGACGGCCTGGGTGCAGGCCCTCGCCGTGCCTCCGGCGGCGTGGTGGGGCGGGGGGGTGTGTGGGTTTTTCGCTACCGCCATCTTGGTCGTCAACAACACCCGGGACTGGGCCTCCGACCGGCGGGCGGGGCGGCGCACCCTGCCGGCGCTGTGGGGGCGGCGGGCGGGCGTGGCCGAACTGGGGGCCTGCCTGACGCTGGCCTACGCCGCCACGGTCGGAGGGGTAGCCGCAGGGGCCTTTCCCCCCCTGGCCCTGCTTGCCCTCGCCACCGCTCCGTGGGCGGCGCGGGTATTTTTGACGGCGAAAAACTTCGACGACGGCCCCCGGCTCAACCGGGCGCTGGCCGCCACCGGTCGGCTTCTGCTGGTGCACAGCCTGCTCCTGGGTGGGGCCCTGATGCTGGGATGAGCGCTAGCGGGGAGTGGACGGCGGTACGGGCGCAGGTGCGGGTGTGGGGGGGGAAGTGTCCAGCGGTGGGCAATCGGCGGTTGACGTGGCGGGAGCGCCACGGGGTGCTGCTGGAGGTGTTCGACGCCGAGGGCCACCGCGGCCTGGGCGAGGCCTCGCCGCTGCCCGGCTTTTCCCCCGACACCCTGCAGCAGTGCCACGAGGCCCTGGCGGCCTGGTGCCGTTCGCTCCCGCAGACCGTGAACATGGCGTACCTCCAGAAGCTTCCCCTGGTGATGCCGGAGCCGCCCGCAGCGCGGTTTGCGGTGGAGACGGCCCTCCTCGACCTGCAGGGCAGGCGGGATCCGGTGGTGCCGGTGACCCGCCTGCTGTGCCGGGAGTTGAGCCACCGGGTGCATGTCTCCAGGCTGCTGTCCGGCCGGCGCGTGGACCCGCTGGCCCGGCAGGTTCGGCGAGGCTTGGAGGAGGGGTTTTGGACCTTCAAGCTCAAGGTGGGCGGGACGGCGTCGTTCGCTCAGGACCTCCGGCTGGTGAGTCAGCTGCGGGAGGCGGTGCCGGGTAACTGGCGCCTGCGCCTGGACGCCAACGGCAGCTGGAGCCTCGGCGAGGCTCCCGGCTGGCTGGAGAAGCTGGCACCGTGGCGCATCGAGCTGGTGGAGGACCCGGTGCCGGCCCACGAGCTGCCCGACCTCGGGCCGGGCCCCATCCCCGTCGCCGCCGACAAGGCCCTCCAGGAGGAGAAGATCCGCCGTCGGCTGCTGCGCTCCTCATCCTGCCGCCTATGGGTGCTCAAGCCCACCGTAATTGGCGGCTTCCAGCGCTGCCGGGAGGTGCAGGAGCAGGCCGGGGAGCACGGCATCCAGTGCCTGTTTTCCCACTGCTTCGAGGGGCCGGTGGGGCTGGCGGCGGTGCGGGCAGTGGCCCTGTGTTTGGGGGATGCCCGCCACGCCGGAGCCGGCGCGGCCACGGCGGGGGGTGATCTGCGCGCACTGACGAGGGAGGAGGTGTACGCCCACGGGGTCGACTTGCACCCGGCGCTGGCGGCCTTTCCCCCCCTGCCGGTGCCGGGGGATGGGGCAGCCTGCTTGGAGCCTGTCTCGGAGGGCGGGGGCCTGGGGGTGGAGCGGTGAGCTTTTCCGTGTTGGCGGCGGCCAAGGAGGCGCCGGTCACCCTCGCCTTGGTGGGGGAAGGCGGCAGTTGGACCTACGCCCAGCTGGCCACCCGCGTGCGCCGCGAAGCGGCCGCCCTGGGCCGCCACCTGGGCAATGGGTGGGTACGCCTGACCGCTGCCGCGGAACTCCCTTTCGTGGTTCGTCTGCTGGCCCTCTGGGAGCTCGATGCCACGCCGGTGCTGCTGCATCCCCGTTGGAGCCGAGAGGAGCGCCGCCGGGCGGCGGCAACGGTGCCGGAAGCGGTGGACCTGGAGGGGCTTTCCCCCGTTGGGAAGGGAGACGAGGCCGCGGCGTGCCCGCCCCTGCCGGGGCAGCGCCCTATGGCGGTGCTCTTCACCTCCGGCAGCAGCGCCGCCCCCAAGGCGGTGGCCCTCTCCCGGCGGGCCTTCGCGGCGGCGGCGGCGGCCTCGGCCCGGCGGCTGGGGTGGCGGGAGGGGGACCGCTGGCTGCTGGCGCTGCCCCCCGCCCACGTGGGGGGGCTGTCCATCCTCACCCGCTGCCTGGCGGCTCGCCGCACCGTGGTACTGGCCCCCTCCCAGGACCCCGGGGAGCTGCTGGAGGTCATGACCCGGGAGCGCGTGAGCCTGGCCTCCCTGGTGCCGGCGCAGCTGCACCGGCTGCTGGCTGCCCGCCCCGGCCTCGCCCCGGCTACCCTGCGGGCGGTGCTGGTGGGCGGCGGGCCCTGCCCCCCGGAGCTGCTGGCCGAGGGCCGGCGGCGGGGGTGGCCACTGCTGCCTACCTATGGCCTCACCGAGGCCTGCTCGCAGGTGGCCACGGTGGCCCCGGGGGAGGAGCCGGTGGGGTGCGGGCGTCCCCTGGAAGGGGTGGAGGTGCGCACCCTGGGGGGAGAAATCCTGGTGAGGGGGGCGACCCTGTGCGACGGCTACCTCAGCCCCGATGGGGTGCGCCCGGCGGTGGACGGGGAGGGGTGGCTGGCTACCGGCGACCTGGGGGAGCTGGACGGGGCCGGCCGGCTGCACGTGCTGGGGCGGCGGGACGAACTCATCGTCACCGGCGGTGAGAACGTGTCCCCCGCCGAGGTGGAGGCCGCCCTGCGGACCTGCCGCGGGGTGGCCGAAGCGTTGGTGGTGGGGGTGGAGGACGGGGTGTGGGGCGAGGTGGTGGGGGCGCTGCTGGTGCCGGGCCCCGCAGGCCCCCCTCCCGGCGCGCAGCTAGCCCACCACCTGGAGCAGCGGCTGGCCGCCTTCAAGCGGCCCCGGCGGCTGCGCTGGGTGGACGAACTCCCCCTCACCCTCGCCGGCAAGCCAGACCGGCTTACCGCCCGGCAGCTCCTGCAGGCGAGCTTCGCTGACCCGGTCAATTCTCAGTCGGGGTGAGCACCACCGCGTCCCCGGTGAGGTTGTCGATCAACGACACCGCGGTCAGCACGTCGGCCCCGGCGGGCGCGTCGATTCGCAAGGTGAACGCACCCAGATCAGTGTTGGCGGCAAGCCCGAACAGGGCGGTGATGGGGTTGAAGCGCAGGTACTCCCGTCCCCCCAGGGAGCGCGACGCGGTGTAGGAGCTGCCGTCGGCTCGCCGCAGGGTGAGGACCACCGGTCCAGCGGTGGCCTGGGTGCGGGAGTTGATGAGCGTCAGGTTGGCGCGAAAACCGGCGCTCAGGCCGTTGTGTCGCGCTCCCGCCAGCCAGTGGGTTCGGGCTACCGGCGGCTGAGCGGTGAGGATCGTGATCGGTACGGCCTGGCCGTAGGTTCCACCCCCGGCGGCGGGGGTGAAGGTGCGGGCCGCCGCTGCCGGCAGGGTGGTGCCGCCGTCGTTGCGCTGCAGCCAGAAGGTGACTGAATCGTTGGCGGGGCGCGACGGCAGCACCGCCAAGAGCTGCTCGAGTCCCACTTGGGCACCGGCAGGTAGATGCAGCTCCCCGTTCGAGGCCCCGCTCTTGCGCGGCTGGGCGTATACCGCCAGGCGCATGGGCTGCTCCGTGGGGTTGACCAGGGCCAGGGAGGTGGCCCAGGGGGCGAGGCCCGCCAGATCCACCGCCACGTCGGGCAGCAGCAGAGCGGCCGGAGCAGTCCCGTCCAGCGGTGAAAAGGCGCGCATGAAGGTGGCGTCCCCGGTGCGGTTGTCCACCACCGAAAGGCCGGCCAGCACGGCAGCCCCCGCCGGCACCGCCACTTCCAGGGCGAAGGTCCCCAGGGCGTGAGTGTCCGGCAAGGCGAGCAGGCGGGTGAGGGGGTTCCAGCGCAGGTAAGCGTACCCGGCCAGGGTGGGGGCCTCGCTGCCGGCCAGCCGGCGCCCGTCGGCGGTGTGCACGGCAAGGCGCACCGGTCCCCCGGTGGGGGTGGGCAAGAGATTGACCAGCGTGAGATTGGTGCGCAGGCCGGAAGAGGTGCCGTCGTGCACCCCACCGGCCACCCAGAGGGTGTGGGCGGCTCCCGGCGGGGCGCCCACCGGGATCGCCAGCACCTCCTGGCCGTAACTGCCGCCACCCGCTGCGACGGTAAAGGTGCGGGCGGCGGCGACGGGCAAGGGTTGCCCCCCGTCCGAGCGGGAAAGCCACAGGGTGAGGGAGTCGGCGCCGGGGCGAGAAGAGAGGCCGGCCAGGATGTCCTCGAGCGAAGCCAGGCCCCAGGGGGGCAGCAGCAGTGAGCCGCTGAGACGGCCGGACTTGCGTGGCTGGGCGGTGATTTTCAAAGGCATGGAGCTGCCGGAGGGGTTGAAGATGGTCAACTCGCTGGACCACGGCACCACCCCGGGGAGATCCACCGCCAGATCGGGCAGGGCCACGGCGGTGGGTCCGCAGGGGGTGCCCCCCACCACCACCGCCTGGCTGACCGGGGACGAGGTGGTGGTTCCGCGCCGGGCCGTCAGGGTGACGGTGTAATTCTTGCCACAGGGGTAGGTGTGCTGCACTTCCCTGCCGCCCGCCGGCTGGCTGCTCCCGTCGCCGAAAGACCAGTCAAAGGAGGTGGGGTCGCCCACGGCGGGTCCGATGTCGGCCCGAAACGTCACCGGGGTGCCGGCGGTGGGAGTTCCCACCACGACGAAGCGGGCCAGCACCGGCCGGGTGTCTTGGTACACCCGCACCGGCTTGAGCAGCTCGGGCGGCGCGCCGGCGCAGTTGCGCACCTGCAGGCGGACGTTCATGTCCTGGTAGGAGCTCCCGCTGACCCCCGCCCAGGTGTGGGTCACCTGGGGGAGGTTGGCTCCCTCGATGACCTTCGGCGGGCTCTGCTGGAAGTCGGACCACCGGTAGTGCTCCGGTGGACCGCCCGTCCCGGCGTAGGTGAGGGTGACCTGCTGGCCGGCGTAGGGTTGTTGCTGGGAGGTGAAGTGGGGGTCAGGACCGGTGGGCGACCAGGTGAAGTTCGGCACCGGCGCAGGGACGGTGCAGGCCAAAAACCATCGGGTGGGCGAGGAACGGGACCCCCAGGCGTTGCGCGCCACCACCCGCCAGTAGGTCGTCGTCCCCGAGGTCAGGGAAATCGAGTAGGTGGTAGCGGTGGTGGTGGTCACCAGGGGGGGCGTATCGTTGGGGCCGGCGTAGACGTCGTAGGCGGTGGCCCCGGAAGCGGCGCTCCAGGAAAGATTGACCGGACTGGCCGTGACCGTGGCGCCGTCGGCCGGCGACAGCAGCCCGAAGGGGCCTGGGGGAGCGGGGGTTGGGGTGGGCGTCGGGGTGGGCGCGAAGGTCGGCGTGGGTGTGGCCGTGGGGGTAGGTGTTGACGGTGGGGGGGTGGCGGTGGGGGTGCGCGTCGGCGTCGGCGTGCGCGTCGGCGTCGAGGTGGGCGGTGGGCCACCCGGTGTGGCAGTTGGCGTGGGGGTGGGGGTGCGCGTGGGCGTCGCTGTGGGGGTGGGCGTGGCGGAGGGGGGGGAGCCGGGGTAGACGTAGGCGGCGCAGCTGCGATCGGTGGCGTTGAGGTCGTTGGTGGCGGTGAGCATGGCGTACATGAGAGCCTGACTGTCCGGGTGGTGGCCGAAACAGAGCCCGTGTCCCAGCTCGTGGGCCAGCATGCGGCGATAGCCGTCGTTGTAGCTGTCGATGCAGCCGGCGCCGTTGTTGATCACCGCAAACCAGCTGGTGGCGGTGTACCACGGCGCGCCGTCGAAGATGTGCTGGGAGCCGAACCAGGGGCCGCCGAACCCCAAGGTACCCGAGCACCCCACCAGGTCAGGAATGTCGCTGCACGGATCGTTGAAAACGATGACGCGATCACCGGGACCGGGGGTATCCTGCCCTCCGGTGCAGGTGAGGGAGTAACTGGTTGGGCCATCGTTGCGCACATTCAGGTTACTGCCGGGGATGCCGTTCCAGGTGTTTACCGCCCGTTGCACCCGGTCGGGGGTGGTGCCGGGAGGCAAGGAGGCGTCGCCGGGAGACTGCCAGAAGATCCCCACCTGGCCGCCGGTGTCGAAGTCGCGCCAGCGGATTTTCTGGCCTCCAGAGGCCATGAACTCGCAGCCGGGCGGCGGGGCGGCGGGCCGGTAGCCGGCACGCTCGGCGGCGGTGGCCAGGGCCTGTGCGGCACTCCAAGGGGCGCGCCCGGCCAGCACCTCGCTCAGATGCGCCAGCAGGCGATCGTGGTGGTAAACCCCCGGTGTCTCCACCACCGCGCCATCCGGGCGGGGGAACAGCTCGACGTCGTAGCCCTGCTCTAAGGGCGCCAGCAGGGCCACACCGCGACGGCCGGACACCCGCTGTAGCACCCCGTAGGCCATGGTGCGCGGTCGCCAGGAGCCGTCGGGGGCGGCGTCCAGAAACAGGAGATAGACCCCACCGGGCGAGAACCGGGGGGCGCCGGCCACGGCCCAGCCGCGCCCGCCGCGAGCCCCCCCTGGTACGGTCACGGCAAAAGTTGTCGCGGGACGCAAGGGCCCCTTGAGGGTGGTGAGGCCGACGAATCGGGTGGAGGTCCACATCAGTGGACCTCGCGCCGCCACCTCGCTGGCAGCAGCCTCGGCTAGGATCACCATCTGCGCCTGCTGCGCCAGCTCGCCCACATGCCGGGGCGGCACCACCGTGGTGGCCCAGCTCATACCGGCCGTGGACAAACCTACAAGCGCGATCAACTTCCGAAACACGGCGGCAACCTCCCCACAATTGAAGATACGTCTCCCCTTGCCAGGTTTCAGTGATGGAGAGTACCAGACGTCACCCTCCCCCGCGGCCGGGGGGGGCAGCGGTGCGTGGGCTTGCCAGCGCCATAGTCGGTACGCCGATTTGGCGCTCGTAGACGGTGCTGCCGCTATGCGGACTGGCAGACGCTTTGCTTGCTAACATACCCGGCGCGCGCCGGGTGCGGTGGGCGTGTGTCGGAGGCGAAAGCGGAGGACTGGACATGATCGAAGTGGAGGGACTGACCAAGCGGTTCGTCACCAGAGATGTGGTGGACCGGGTGTCGTTCTTCGTGCCGGAGGGGGAGGTGTTGGGGTTCTTGGGCCCCAACGGAGCCGGCAAGACCACCACCATGCGCATGATCACCGGCTTCCTGCCGGCCACCGCCGGTACGGTGCGGGTGGCGGGGATCGACCTCGACCGGGATCCCCTCGGGGTGCGGGCGCAGATTGGCTACCTGCCGGAGAACGTCGCCCTCTACCCGGAGATGCGGGTGGAGGAGTACCTGCGCTACCGCGCCGCCCTGGAGGGGGTGCCGCGCGCCGAGGTGGGCAAGCGCCTGGATGAGGTGAGCGACCGCTGCATGATCGGCGAGGTGCGGCGCCAGCTCATTGGGACGCTCTCCAAAGGGTACCGGCAGCGGGTGGGGCTCGCCTCGGCGCTGATTCACCGGCCGCGGGTGCTCATCCTGGACGAGCCCACGGTGGGCCTGGACCCGCGCCAAATCGTCAAGATCCGCGAGCTGATCGTGGAGCTGGGGCGCGACCATACGGTTATCCTCTCTACCCATATTCTGCCGGAGGTGGAGCAGGTGTGCCGGCGGGTGCTGATCATCGACGACGGCCGGCTGGTGGCGGACGGCACGCCGGAGCAGCTGCGCACCGCGGCTGCCGGCGCCGCCGAGCTGCTGGTGGAGCTGGAGGCCCCCCAGGCGGATGCCCAGGTGGCGCTGGCGGCTCTGCCCGGGGTGGCGAAGGTGAGCGGCGACGGCAACGGCCGCTTCCGCCTCACCCTGGAGGGGGGTGACCTGCGCCGCGAGGTGTTCCGTCTCGCCGTGGACCATGGGTGGACCCTGCTGGAGTTGCGGCAAACCACGCTCTCCCTGGAGGATGTCTTCCTGCGCCTGACCATGCGCGACACCACGGCGCCCAGCACGCCCGAGGAGGAGACCATCGATGCGTAAGACGCTGGCTCTGATCCACCGTGAGCTGGTGGCGTACTTCTCGTCACCCCTGGCTTACGTCGTCCTGACCGCCTTCCTGTTTTTCAACGGCTACGTGTTCTGGCTGATCATGGCGTACCTCAACGATCCCCGCACCCAGGCCATGACCCCCCTGAAGCTGTTCTTCGGCGGGACCATCTTTTTCTGGCTTTTCCTGCTCTTCGTGGTGCCGGTGATCACCATGCGTCTCATCGCCGAGGAGCGGCGTTCCGGCACCCTGGAGGTGCTGCTGACGGCACCCGTCAGCGAGGGCCAGGTGGTCATAGGGAAATTCTTGGCAGCATTTATTTTTTATCTCTTTCTCTGGCTGCCCACGGTGGTCTACGTGGTGATCCTGAAGCAGCACGCCGCCATTGACCTCTACAAGGTGGCCTCGGGGTATCTGGGTATCGCCCTGCTGGGGGTGCTGTTCGCCTCGGTGGGGCTGTTTACCTCGGCGTTCACGAAAAACCAGATCGTCGCGGCGATTTTCGCCTTCGCCGTACTGGTGGTGCTGTTCTCCATGGGATTGCTGGAGCAGCTGGCCACCAATCCGGCGCTTAAGGGGGCGCTGGGGTACATGAACCTGTGGGACCACATGGACGACTTCGCCCGTGGGCTCGTGGACACCCGCCGCATCGTCTACCAGCTGTCGCTGGCCGGCCTGTTCCTATTCCTGACGGTGAAGGTCGTCGAAGCTCGGAAGTGGAGGTGAGCCGTGAGCCGGGCCAGGATTCTCACCACGTCCACCACTGCCATCGCCATCGTGCTGGCGGTGGCCCTCACCTTCATGGTCAACTGGCTGGGCTATCGGCATTACTACCGTGCCGACTGGACCGCTGCCCGGATGTACACTCTTTCGGACAAGACCCTCTCCACCCTGAAGACGCTCCAGAACGAGGTGCGGGTGATTGTCTTCATGACCCCGCAAACGCCACTGTTCGAGGACACCAAGGAGCTGCTGCAGCGCTACGCGGCGGCGTCCCCCAGGATCAAGGTGGAGTTCATCGACCCCGACCGGGAGCCGCTGCGCACCCAGCAACTGGCCCAGGAGTTCGGCGTCTCTGCGGCCAACACGGTGGTCTTCGCCGCCGCCGATCGCAAGAAGTACGTCACCGCGGATCAGCTGGCCGAGTACGACTACTCCGGCTTCCAGATCGGGCAGCAGCCGCGCATGAAGGGGTTCAAGGGGGAAGAGCAGTTCACCTCAGCCATCCTGGGGGTGGACAACCCGCGCCAGCCCAAGGTTTGCTTCGTTTCTGGGCACGGTGAGCGCCCCCTGGATGACTTCAGCCGCGACGGGCTGTCCCAATTCAAAGAAGCGCTGCTGCGCGATAACATGCAGGCGGAATCGATCACTCTGTTCGGTGGAGCGGTGCCGGAGGGGTGCGACGCGCTGGTGATCGCCGGGCCCACGGCACCCTACACGGAGGTGGAGAAGAACGCCTTACGCTCGTATCTGGGGGACGGTGGGCGGCTGTTCGTCCTCCTTGACCCCATGCTGGGAGGCCAGCAGCAACCCTCGGGGCTGGAACCGTTGCTGGAGGCGCACGGCGTCAGGTCGGTCAATAGTGTGGTGGTGGATCCCGCGCGGCGATTGCCGTTTTTCGATCTGTCCGCGGTGTACGCCTCGGACTTCCGCTCCCACCCGGTGACCACCGGCCTCGAGGGGCTGGCCGTGCTGCTGCCGGTGGCGCGCGCGGTGACCACCGTGGAGGCGGAGGGAGCCTCCTCCAGTATCCTCCTCACCACTTCGGAGGCCGGCTGGGGTGAAACCGATCTGTCCCGCCTGCTGGCATCGGGGCAGGCGGGCAAGGACAGCACCGACGTCCCCGGCCCCGTTTCCCTGGCGGTGGCGGCGCAGCAGGGGGGAGAAACAGACCGGCCGTGGCGGCTGGTGGTGGTTGGGGACGCGGATTTCCTCACCAACGACTACCTGGTTAACGCCGGCAACCGCTCCTTCGCCCTCAACGCGGTGGGGTGGCTGGTGCAGCGGGAGGCCAGCCTGGGCATCGCCCCGCGCCAGCCGGAGCAGGTGTCGCTGTTCCTTTCCCAGGCGCAGATGCGGACGATCACGCTGATCTCCTTGGTGGGCCTGCCGGGGCTGGCGATTGCCGTGGGCGTGATCGTATGGTGGCGGCGGCGCCGCTAGGGAGGGAGGAGGCTTTTTTATGCGTCCTGCTCGTCTGATCGCGCTGGCCGTGGTGGTGCTGGGCTTGGGGGCGTACATCTACTTCGTCGAGCGCCACGCCCCCACCACCGAAGAGAAGAAGGAACGCCAGGCCAAGGTCTTTCCAGATCTTAAGCAGGAGCAGATCACCGCCATGACCATCGAGGGGCCGGCGGGTCGCTTCGTCCTGTCCAAACAGAGCGGCGAGTGGCGGTTGGACGAACCCCTCGCCGATGCCGCCGACGAGAGTGCCGTCGCGAGCGTCCTCTCCTCCCTCGCCAACCTGCGCGCCGAGCGCACCCTCCCCCTCGCCGAGGTGAACCTAGGGGACTACGGGCTGGCCCCACCGCCGCTGTCGGTGACCCTGGTGGATAGCAAGGGCGGCACTTTCAACCTGAAACTGGGTGGGGAGCTGCCCTTCGGCACCACCCGCGCCGCCCTCGCCAGTGGCGACCAGGTGCTGTTGGTGAGCAAGTGGGTGGGCAGCGACTTGGAGCGCGACCTCTTCGGCTGGCGGTCTTCGGAGCTGGTGCGGCTACTCTCCTCGGAGGTGGCGTCCCTAACGCTGCGGACGCCGGAGGGGCAGGTGGCGCTGGCGCGCGGTGGGGGAACGTGGACCATCACCGAGCCGATCCAGGACCTGGCGGACCGGGAGCGGGTCGAGGGGGTGGTGGGCGACCTCAACGCCTCCCGCATCCGGCAGTTCGTGGACACTCCCGGCGACCTCAACGCTCTCGGGCTCGAACCGCCGCGCATCACCCTCACGGTGGTGCGGCGGGATGACAAGCCGCCGCTGCAGCTGGGCTTCGGCGCCGAGCGGGACCAGGACGGCTCGAAACACGTGGCGTGTCGCCGGGGCGAACGGGTGTTCTGGGTGGATGCCACGGCTGTCGCCCGCCTGTCGGGCAGCGTCACCCAGTGGCGCTCCCCCAAGCTGGTAGCCCTTCAGCCCTGGGCGGCGGAGTCGCTGAAAATCTCGCACGGGGGCCAATCGGTTGAGCTGCGGCGACTGGAGGGAGTGTGGAAGGCCGGCGGCGCCGAGGTGGACTACGGGGCGGTGTCGAGACGTCTCAATACTCTCTCCGAGTTGCAGGTGGTTGCCTTCGATCGTCCGCTGCCGGCGGGCGAGCCCCTCGGCAGCGTGGAGGTGAAGTCCAACGACGGCGCCGAGATCGAGGTGAAATTCTTTGCCGGCGCCGGCGCGGGGGAGAACCTCGCCCTGGTCGTCGGGCGCAGCGGCGCCCTGGCCGTGGACGGCGCCCGAGTGGCGGAGCTGTTGGAGGACCCCGCGGCGCTCACTCGTCCTGCGCCAACGCCGGAACCCCTGCAGACGCCCGCGTCGTAGCAGGTCGGTTTTCGTGACCCGCGTCAGGGTGCGGCGGGGGCGTGGCTCCTCGGCCGTGTTCTGTGTCTGGGTCAGCTCCGACTGCCTCGGCCAGTCGCGCCCGCCCTGCCGCCGCGACGAGGTACCGGGCGGGTGTCTGCTACGCCGGGATTCCTTCTGCCAACGGCAACAGCTTGGTGCGCATCTCCCGGAGCATCTGCACGTGGGACACCTCGTCGCGGTGCAGCTCGGAGAGAACTTGGCGGGCTTTCTCATCGGTGAGGTGATCGCACGCTTCGGCGAAGAAATCCCGCGCCCGCTCCTCCGAGGCCAGCGCCATGGCGAAGGCGTCGTGGAGCGACAGCGAGCGGACGTTGCGATCCAGCTCGGGGCCCTCCACGTCCCACTCCACCGCGTCCCGCACGTGGCCCGGCAGGCCGGCAAAGCGGACCGCCCGCCGGTGGCTCACTTGGGCGCCATGGACGCCCTCCAGCTCGGCCATGAGGCGAAAAAACCCGGCGGCCTCGGATTCGCCCTGGCGGTCGAGATGATCGGCAAACAGCATGTAGCGCTCCTGGGCCTCCTGCTCGATGAAGGCGGCGATGTCGAGGATGTCCTGGGGAGCCAGCTTGGACCAGTCGATGGGCAGGGGCATGGTGTCCTCCGCGCCGGGCCAAACGAAAGCCCAGCACTGTCGGCAACGGAGGGCGTGCAGGTGGGATTCCCCCTCCGCCCACATCGGTCAGCGGGGCGAGCCGCGAAGACTTCATGGTGCGGGTTGACCCCGGCGATCACCCCTGCTCCTCGTTCTCCGTTTCGATGCCCAGGCGGCGGATCATTTCGTGCAGGGTGGAGGGACGCACCTTGAGAAGCTGGGCTGCCCGTCGTTGCACGCCGCCGCAGCGGGCCAGGGAGGCCTCGATGAGCGCCTTGGTGTACTGGTTCACTGCGTCCTTGAGGTCGACGCCTTCGGCCGGCAGCTCCTTGACCTCCGTCGGCTGCGGCCGCAGGATTTCCTGCGGCAGCAGATCCACATCGATGACGTCGCCGGTGCACAGCACCACGGCGCGTTCGATGACGTTCTCCAGTTGGCGCACGTTGCCTGGCCAGTGGTAGTTCTGCAGCACGTCCATGGCATGGGGCGAGAGGGCGATGTTGGGCCTGCCGTTGTCCTCCCCAAAGCGTCGCAGGAAGTGGTTGGCCAGTGCCGGGATATCTTCGCGGCGGTGGCGCAGTGGCGGTAGCTCGATGGTGATGACGTTGAGCCGGTAGTAGAGATCCTCGCGGAAGGTCCCCTCGCTCACCATGGCGGTGAGGTCGGCGTTGGTGGCGGCGATGATGCGCACGTCCACCTTCAAGGTTTGCTCCGCCCCCACTGGAATGAACTCCCGTTCCTGGATGACGCGCAGCAGCTTGGCCTGGGTGGACAGGGTGATGGTGCCGATTTCATCCAGAAAGATGGTGCCGCCATCGGCCACCTCGAACAGGCCGCGCCGGTTGGCTACCGCGCCGGTGAAGGCTCCGCGCACGTGGCCGAAGAGGGTGGATTCCAAAAGGTCGGCCGGCACCGAGCCGGTGTTGACCACCACGAACGGCCCCTCGGCGCGGGCGGAAAGCTGATGGATGGCCCGCGCCACCACCTCCTTGCCGGTTCCCGACTCGCCGGTGAGCAGGATGTTGGAGCGCGAGGGCGCGGCGCGCCGCACCAGCTCCACCACCTGTTCCATGGCCGGGCCGCGCCAGATGAGGTTCTCCAGGCCCGCCAGGCGCTGCCGCAGGGCGCGGTTTTCGCGGCGCAGACGGCGCTGCTCGAGCCCTTTGCGGATCGTGAGGATTACCTCCTGGTTCTTGAAGGGTTTGGGGATGTAGTGAAACGCCCCCTCCCGCATGGCGGTGATGGCGGTCTCCAGCGAGGAAAACGCCGTGATCACCACCACCACCACCTCCGGGTCGCGCCCTTTGAGATCCTTCAGCACCTCCAGTCCCGGCCGGTCGGGGAGCATGAGGTCCAAAAGGACCAGATCAAACTCGTGCTCGTCCGCCTGCCGCAGGGCCTCGGCGGCAGTGGTCGCCTGGGTTACCTGGAATCCCTCGCGGCGCAGCAGGGTGCCGAGCACGTCCTGCATCACCGGTTCGTCGTCAACGATGAGAATCCTCATCGGCCACCTCCTGTGGCGGGAAGCTGCACTCTCACCACGGTGCCTTGTGGTGGATGGGAGAAAACCTGAATGCTGCCACCGTGGGCGTGCACGATGTCCTGGGAAATGGCCAACCCCAGCCCGGTGCCGCCGCGCCCTTCTTTGGTGGTGACAAAGGGCTCGAAGATCCTGTTCCCCAGCGCCGGAGGAATCCCGGGGCCGGTGTCCGCCACCTCCACCCACACCCCGTCCCCATCGCGCTCCACCCGCAGCTTTACCTCGCCGCCGGGTGGAGTGGCCTGCAGGGCGTTGCGGAGGAGGTTGTGGATCACCAGCTCCAGCTGTACGCGATTGCCCTCGACAGTGATTTCATCCCCGGCCTGGCAGACCACCCGCACCCCGTGCCCCTCGGCCTCCGAGCGAATCTGGGCGGCCTCCTCTCGAACCACCGCCGAAAGGTCGACCGTCTGGCGCTCAATGCCGCTGGGGCGGGCGAGGGTGAGCAAGTTGGAGACGATGCGCGCCACCCGGAACGCCTGCTCTTCCAGTTTTTCAAGCAGCGGTGAGCGCGGGTCACCGGCCGGGGTGAGGTCACGCAACAACTGGGCGTAGGAGGCGATACCCGTCACCGGCGTGTTGATTTCGTGGGCCAGGCCGGCCGCCAGGCGGCCCAGGGCGGCCAGCCGCTCCTGCTGCGCCAGGCGCTGCTCGAGCCGGAGCTGTTCGGAGATGTCCTCGATGGCAACCACGCGCCCGTCGAAGCGCCCCGGCTCCACCTCCAGCACGGAAGTGGAGATGAGCCCATCCCGCACGCTGCCGGAAGAGATGAGCTGGACGGGAACGCCCGAGGCGGACGCCGGGATCTCGTGGCGCCACTCGGCTGGCAGCTCCACCAGGTCCGCCAGGGTGCGGCCGGCGATGCCGCCGCCACCGGTGAGACCCAGCAGCACGGACGCTCGCTGGTTGGCGCGCAACACCGCGCCGTGGGCGTCGCAGACGATCAGGGCGGCGGCGGAAGACTCAAAGATGCGTTCCAAATACCCTTCCAGCAAGCGGTGCTCCTCCAGCTGGCGGCGCAGATCTTCCAGCAGAAGAGCGTTTTCCAGTGCTAAGGCAGCCTGTGCGGCGAGCGCCGAGACCAGCCGGCGTTCGCCGTGGCCCAGCGGGATCCCGCCCGGACGGCGGCCGCAGTAGAGGATCCCCACCACGCGATCGTCCCGCTCCAGGGGGAAGCGGTGCCACAGCCCGACGTCCTTGAGGGGCTGCTCGGCCTCGGTGGGGAATGGGCCGCTGATCTGGCTCGGCGACAGCACCGGCAGGCCGGGGGTGGCGGGCGAAGGGTAGAGGTTCCCCGCGCGGGCGATGTAGGTCACCACGCGCTCCACTGCCAGTGCCTGTTGGAGCAGAGTGGACAGGCGGGCGAACAGCGCCTTGGGGTCGCGGTGGCCGGCGGCCTCCTCGGCAAAGGTGGTGAGGGCCCGGCGCGCCGCCAGCCGCTCCCGATACTGCAGTCGCTCGAGAAACTCCAGCAGCACGCGCCGCGCTGGCAGGGCGAGGGCCACCAGTAGGATGCCGCCGGCCACCGCCACCAGGTTGCGCCAGTTGCCCAGCTCGAACCCGAAGCTGGTGATGGCGTAGTTGAGCAGCGCAAAGCTCACCCCCCCGAGCAGTACGGCCGTGCCGGTGGCCACCACCTGGCGGGAGATTTCTTCTAGGTCCCACAGGCGAAACTCCAGCAGGGAGGAGGCGACCCCCAGGGGCACCAGGGCGAGGGGGAGGAGCGAGATCCAGGTGAGGACCTCCAGTTCGGCGCCGGCCAGCTGCGGGATCAGCGACAGAACCAAGTAGGGGATGAAGCCGGCGGCGGCTCCCAGCGCCACCCACTCCACCTGCCGGCGCCGTGTCGGGTCGTCGCGGCTGCGCAGGTAGGACCCAGCCGCCAGCAGTGCTGCCACCGCCACGCCCACGATCACCAGCAACACCGTGACCCCGTCCAGCGCCTCGGGCAGCAGGACGTTGCCCACCACTGGCGGCAGCACGCCGGCGGCCAGCCCGACTCGTGTCAGACCGACCGCCAGGGACGGCAGGAACGCCGCCACCTGCCACGGCCAAGCCAGGGTCTGGGAAGGAAAGGTCGCGAAGAAGGTGACCAGGAGGGGGGGGAGCGCCAGGCGTCCCAGGTCCCGAATCAGCAGTAGCGCTTGCCAGGTGACGTCCGGGCGATGGGGGAGCGGGATGGCCACTGCCACCAGCAGCGCTGCTGCCAGGGCGAGAAAGCGCCCAGAATGGTCGACCGGGTTGGAGACGTAGACCAGCGCGGCGACCACCAGGGTGAACATGGCGGCGAAGGACACCAGCAGATAGCGCACGTCCACCCGCGCCGGCGGAGGGTAGTAGGCGATGTCGAGAAACTTGCCGCCCCGCTCGATGGACAGGACGGTGACCCGCTGGGAATAGATGGCCCGCTCCAGCTCGCGGACCGAAGTGATGGGTGTCGCGTCGACGGCGGTAATTACATCGCCCCAGGCCAGCCCGGCGCGCGAGGCACCGGAGCGGGGCTCAACGCCGATGACGAGGCACCCGCCCGGCACCGCCGTCGCCTCGAAGTCCAGTCGCTGAAACGAGGCAATGTAGCGGAAGGCCGCCGCCAGGGCTGCCGCCGCGGCCAGGGCGCCCAGGAGCAGCAGCACGACACTGCGCCCGGGCCGAGAGCGCAGGCGCTGCCAGCCCCCGACGGGCAGAAGAAAGCGCGACGACTCGCTCGATGGGTAGCGGCGAGCATTCACGAAACCGAATGTTATACGGAAAACCGGACGAGGGAGCCAGTCGGCGGGAGGGAGGCGCGACGCCCGGGGCCACGAAGTGCCCCGGTGACACTGCCCGTGTCCGTGTCCGTGCCGCTGGGTGCGCGGGCCTCTGGCCCGCCCTCTCGATCGGTATGCTTTGCCTCGGCCGCAACGGTGACTGTGCCGGCGCCCGTGCCCGTGTCTGTGGCCGGGAAGGGGCTAGGTCTGACGGAGGGAGATGTCGCCGGAGCGGGTGGAGACCTCCACGGTGGCGCTGGGGTGTTGACCGGGCGGGGACTCCAGGGTCGGCGCCTCCGGCGGCGCGGGGAGGAGCACGTAGTGGCGGTCCTTTCGCTCCCATCGCCCGGAGGCCTGGGTGCGGACGCTGCCGGTGCGGGTGCGCAGCTCGCCAGTCAGGTCTGTCAAGGATGGCAGGCGCAGACGCACGTCACCCGAGGTGGTGTCGACGCGAATCGTCGTACCCGGGGCAAGGGAGGCCCACTCGGCGCGCACGTCGCCAGAGGTGGTGTGGATGGAGCAGCGGCCGGCCAATTGCTCGAGGCGCAGGTCGCCGGAGGTGGTGTCGGCGAGGAGAGAGCGCAGCGGGGCGCGTACGGTCACACCCCCGGAGGTGGAGCGTAGCTGCAAGTTCTCCAAATCCGTCCCGATGATCCGGAGGTCCCCAGAAGTGGTTCTCACCTCCAGGGTGCGGACGCCCCCCCGCACAGTCACATCTCCCGAGGTGGT
This sequence comes from uncultured bacterium, assembly GCA_937924755.1. Classification (GTDB taxonomy): domain Bacteria; phylum Acidobacteriota; class Thermoanaerobaculia; order Thermoanaerobaculales; family Thermoanaerobaculaceae; genus CALEVZ01. Next base: position 2,575 of record CALEVZ010000056.1, on the reverse strand, counting down.
GGTGATTCGCACCGGCGAAGAGAGCGTCTCGGTGCCATTTATGCGGACGTCCCCGGAGGAGGTGGTGACCTCCAGCCGGCAAGTGGGGGGCAGGACGACCAGCAGCTGGGAGGAGGTGCGCAGCGAGCCCACGAAGAACGCTCCGGAAAGACGGGCGGCGCGGATCTCTAGGGCCGCCGGGGAATCATCGATGCGTGGCCGGCGGCGCTCCACCCAGCGTGCCGCGGCGGCACGGGACGCCGCCCGCGCGGAGAGGTTGACCTCGACGGTGATCGAGTCGCCGGCGGCCACGACGACCTCGGGATCGAGGGAGGCGAGCTGCAGACGCACCAGCTTGCCGTCGGCAACGGGGAAGGTCGTGACCTCCCGGTATTCCGCCCACCGGGAGGAGGGGCTGTGGCAGCCGGGGAGCAGCACGGCGAGGGTCAACACCGCAGCGAAGGTCAGTCGAGGTCGTGGCATCTTTCTCCTTCTCCAAGGCTTTTCAACGCAGGTCGGGGCGGGATGGTTCTCTTCGTGGCTGGAGGAGTTCGAGAAGGCGCACCGCCAGGCGCGCGAAATCCGCCTCGGTGATGATGCCGAGCAGTCGTCCCTCGCCGTCGGTGACGGGTAGACAGCCCAGCTTGGGTTGCAGCATGATCTGGGCGGCCTCCGGCACCGGGGTCTGAAGGGGAATGATCAGCGCCTGGTGCATGACCTCGCCCACCGAAATGCGTGACAGCGCCGGCCGCTCCTCCTGCGGCGAGACGTCGGCGAAGAGCGGGAACGAGGCCGCCAGCAAGTCCCGGTGACTCAACACTGCCACTGCGACGTCTTCGCGCGGCACCGGCGCGTGGCGGTTGGCGGCGCGCTCCAAGAGGCGGCGGGCGTCGGGGAGGGTGAGGATTTCGCGGCTCATGATCTCGGCCACCCGCCTACGGTAGAACATGCCGGGGGTGTAGCGGGGCGGCATTGGCACGATGCGCGGCGCGCTTGCCGCGCGCGATGGCAGGAGTCTCGAAGGGGAGATGGGGAACCGTCGTACAACGCTGACCCGGCCGGCGGAGGGCGTGGGGTGGGGAGACATGGCCAGGGGGGAAGAGCCACCTGGGAGGAGCGGTGGATCGGGGGTCTCGACATTCCCTTCAAGACAAAAAGAAGCCCGGGGGCATGGTCGCCCCCGGGTCGAAACGACGACGAGAAACCGGCGTCAGTACTCGATCTTGATGCCCCATTGCACCGAACGGGGCGCTTGCCACGCCGTCGGCAGACGGAATGAGCTGGCGACCGCGGAGTTGGCGCCGCGGCCGGTCGGCTGCTGGTTGTTGAACATGTTGAAGACGTTGAAGTAGCCCGCCAGGGTGACGGGTCCGACCTTGAACGGCTGCTCCAGATAGAAGTCGGACTCCCAGTTTCTGCCCACCTTGGAGGAGCCCCGCCTCTCCAGAGGAATGGACCCCAAGACGCCGGGCCGCGTGGCAGTGTAGAGGTTGCCCTCGTCCCAGTAGCCGTTGATCCCGACCACCATCTTCCACGGGAAGGTGTAGGAGCCGGCCAGCTTGAACAGCTTCTTGGAGTTGACACGGCCGTACCAGAGCTTGTCCATGGACTCGGGGCGGGTGAAGAGAAAAGGACCCACCGACCGCCAGCTAGCCGACCAGGTGTCGTCCTTGAAGGCGTAAGTGAAGTTGGCCAGGAACTGGAAGCCGTCGGGCCCGAAGCGCTTGCGCAGCTCCAGGGTCATCGCCTGGTACTCCATGTACTTGTTGGGGATGTCGTAGCCGTCGGCGCGCGCCTGGCGGACCGGGTTGGTGATGTAGTAGTAGCCGCTGGCCTCGGGGTCGTACCAGTCGATGATGTCGTCCTGCTTGCGGAAGATGAAGGTGATGCCGGCGGCGTAGAGGTTCGATAGCCGCTTCTCGAAGCCCAAGGTGAACTCATCCATGTGTGCGGGATCCAGCTTGGGGTCGAGCTCGGCGCTGGAACCCAGCTCGTAGGAGAAGCCCAGGCGCCAGCAGGAGGCCGGGTACTCCCAGGGGTTGCGCCCGTCGACGGTGCAAGAGCCGTTCCACAGGTAACGGGAGTAGATGTTCTGTCCCGGGGTCTCCTGGAAATAGTCGGAGATGTAGTTGGAGGGCATCTCGTAGAAGCGACCCACCGAACCGCGGATGACGTCGCCGTTGAGGTCGTAGGCGAAGCCCAGGCGCGGCGCCACGGTGTCGCCAAAGGAGAACTTCAACACCGACTTGTCGCGGTTGTTGAAGATCTCGTGCTGCTCGGCGCGGATGCCCAGGTTCAGGGTCAGCTTGCCCATCCGCCACTGATCCTGGACATACAGGGCGTAGTAGTCCTGGGGCTTCTTGGTGGCGCCGGACTGGTTTTCCCAGCTGAAGTAATCGAACGGGGTGATGACGCCGCCCACCACCCGCTCCCGGAAGTAACCCTTGGAGTTGTAGGTGGTGCCGGTCTTCGGCTTCAGTCCCAGGTACTCGATACCGGCCTTCAACTGGTGGGAGCTGGTCCCGGCGTCGAGGTAGTAGTTGCCGGTGAGCAGCAAGCCATCACGATCGCGCTTGGACCGGTAGTGGTAGTAGGG
>CALEVZ010000055.1 GCA_937924755.1 uncultured bacterium | reverse complement strand
TCCCGACTGGGAGTAGATCCTCGAGCCCACCATGACCTTGACGTTGGAGGTGACGCGCAGGGCGCCGAACACCTCGACGCCGAACATGGTGCGGATGGCGTTGTCGTAGCGCCGGGTATCGCCGGCCGGGACGGTGTCGGTGAAGGTGCGGGGCGAGAGGTTTTCCTGCCTCTCCAGTAGATAAAAGGTGACGTTGGCGGCCGTCGGGTTGGGGTTGTGCACCCACACGGTGGTGTACCACACCGAAGGCGGCACCCCGGGCCTCGCCCCCACCGAGGGGAGAAAGACGTCGGTGCCGGAAAAGCCGGCCAGGAGAGGCGGCGCCGTCCCGCCCAACAGCCATACGCCCGCCAGCACCGCGAGCACGCTTCGTCGCAACGTCATGATCGCCTCCCGTGGACTTCCAGTGTTCTCCCGATGTCCTGTGGTTTTGAAGCATCATCGGTTGCGGACGGCCGGATGTCTCAACGGAACGGTGATACATTGATGATGAAGACGTGACGACGATGGCCGCGCACGGATCTTTGGGGTGTGTTCAGGTCGGTGAGGTGCTCTTCGACGCCGAAGAACGTGCGCTGTGGGTGGAAGGGCGTCGCGTGCAGCTGTCACCGCGCCTGGCGGCGCTGCTGGATCGGCTGGTCCGCTCGGCGCCGCGCACCGTCGCCAAAAACGATTTGCTCGACGACGTGTGGAAAGGCAGCGTCGTCAGTGAAGCGGCGCTGACGCAGCGCATCAAGGAGCTGCGCGCGATCCTCGGCGACGAGGCGCGGCATCCGCGCTACATCGAGACCGTCGCCCGCCGCGGGTATCGCCTGGTCGCGCCGGTCAGGGCGGTGCGCCCGGCGAAAGGTGACGCGGCGATCGGCGTGCCATCGCCGCCCGCGCCCCCAGAGGCGTTCGCCCCGTCCGCCCGGAAGCGTCCAGGCGGCTGGTGGAGGTGGCTGGCGGCTGCGGGCGGGGGGCTGTTGCTGGCCGGGGTGGCCGTGCTCTGGTCGGTGGGCGACCGCCACGAGGTGACGCGCAGCGGACCCGTTCCCCCCATCCGCCGATCGTTGGCCGTGCTGGGTTTCGCCAATCTCGCCTCCCGCCCCGCCGAGGAGTGGCTCGAGGAGGCGTTCCGCCACCTCCTCGCCACCGAGCTGTCGGCCGGCGGGCGCCTGCGCGTCGCCGCGCCCGACGTCATCCAGCGGGTGCGCCTAGAGCTCAACATCGCTTCCGGCGGCCCCCTCGGGGCCGCCACGGCACACCGCGTCGGCCAGGCGGCCGGCGTCGATTTGCTCGTGACCGGCGGCTTTCTCGTGCAGGGAGAGTGGCCCGGCGGAGTGCTGCGTCTCGACGTCGCCGTCCAGGAAGTGTCGCGGGGCGAGACGCTCATCACCGTGGCCGTGACCCGACCGCTGACGGAAATGCTCGAGCTGGTGAACGAGGCCGGCACGCGCCTGCGCGAGGGGTTGGGGCTGCCGGCCCTCACAGCGCCGGAGCGGGAGGCACTCGCCGCCCTCCTCCCCTCCTCCCCGCCCGCGGCCCGGTCGTACGCCCTTGGCCTCGTCGCCCTCAACCGTTTCAACTTCACCGGCGCATTGGATTCGTTCCAGGCGGCGGCGGCCGCCGACCCGGAATCGCCGGTGGTGCAGGCGGCCCTCGCCGACGTGTGGGATTGGATCGGCGATCAGCAGCGCGCCCTGGAAGCGTCACGCCTGGCGTGGCAGCTGTCCGGCCGGCTGCCGCGCGAGGTCCAGCTGGTGGCCGAGGAAGGGTTCCGCGAACGTCTGGGTGACTGGCCGCGCGCCGTGGAGCTGGCACGCGCCCTGTACGAGTTCTTCCCGGACAACCTCGACTACGGCCTGTCCCTGGTCTCCGTACTGGCCAAAAGCGGCGACGACAGGCAGGCGGAGGCCGTCCTGGCGGCGCTGCGCCGCCTGCCCGAACCGCTCGGCAGCGACCCCCGCCTCGACCTCGCCGAGGCGTGGCTCGCCGATGCCGCGCCGGCCCGCAAGCTCGCCGCCGCCGCACGTGCCGCCGCCTCGGCCGAGGCCGCCGGCGCCCAGCTGCTGCTGGCGGCGGCGCGTCTGCAGCAGGGGATGGCGTGGCGCACCATGGGCGATCTGCCCCAGGCGCTTGCCGCGTTCGACGAAGCGCGCCGGATCCGCCTGGCCGCCGGCGACGCCTGGGGGGTTGGTCGAGCCCTCGAGCAGCTGGCGGCCTTGGCCCTGGATCGCGGCGACGTGGCCGCCGCGGCGGCGGCGTACGAAGAGGCGCTGGCCATCGCCCGGGCCGCCGGGGCCACGGAAGCAGGCACCCACCTGCTGTGCGACGTCGCCCGCACCGCCATCGCCGCCGGCGACTTCGCCTCCGCCCGCGCCGCCCTGGCCGAAGCGCGCGAGACGCTGCCCACCCCCGGCGGTATCGGGACGATGCGGAAGGTAGAACTGGAATTTGGCTTTCTCGCCGCGGCGGAGGATCGCCCGGCCGAGGCCGCCGCCATCGCCGAGCGCCTGTTGGCCGCATCGGGCGGCGACCTCAAATCCGTCACGGCGGCGCGCGCCGCGCTGCTGCGGGCGCAGGCTCTGGCCGCCGGACCACCCGGGCCGGAGGCGGTGCGGGCGGCCGCAGACGCCGTCCGCGCGGCGCATGAGCACGGAGACTTCGCGCTCGCGCTCGGCGCGGCCATCGTCGAAGCGCGCACGAGCCACGATCCAACGGACCTCCACCGCGCCCTACGGCAGCTCGAGCAGATCCGGGACGAGGCGGCGCGCCGCGGTTTGACCCCGATCGAGCTGGAGGCGCTGGCGGCCATCGGCGAGCTCCATGCCCGCCGCGGCGACCGCGGGCGCGCCCGGGATCTGCTCGCCGAGGTGACACAACGCGCCCGGCGCCAGGGCCTTCTCCTTCTCGCCCGGCGCGCCGAGCGACAACTGGCGACGAAATGACCTCACGCCCACGATCGCGGCGGCAGGGGTCGGCGGCGGCCCTCGCCCGCCGGCCCGCGGCTAGGGGGAGTCGGCGGCCAGCGCCGCTTTGACCTCGCGCGCTAAAGCGGCGAGACCGAAAGGCTTGGCGAGGAAGCGCAGGCGCCCGGCGGCCACCGCCCGCCGGACGAACTCGTCTTCCGCGTATCCGGACATCAGGATCACCCGCATCGACGGCCAGCGTGACGTCAACTCCCGGCTCAACGACAGTCCGTCCACGTCGGGCAGCACGTAGTCGGTGAGCAGGAGGTCAGGGGGATCCCCGCCGGCCAGCGCGCGCGCCTGTTCGCCGCCGGCGAGGGCCACGACCCGGTACCCCAGCAGCTCCAACAGCTGCCGCAGCCCCTCGCGGGCGCCGTCCTCGTCTTCGACCACCAGCACCCGCTCGCCGTTTCCGCGGGGCACGTCGGCGGCATCGTCCCGCCGCACCCCCGTCACCGCGCCGCCCGCCGGTGCCGCCGGCAGAATCACGCGGAAACGACTTCCGCGGTCTTTCTCGCTTTCCACCTCGATCCGGCCGCCGTGAAACTCCACGATGCCGTGGACCACCGCCAGGCCCAGACCGGTGCCCACCTCCCGCCCCTTAGTGGAGAAGAACGGCTCGAAGATGCGAGCGCGGGTGGCTTCGTCCATACCCACCCCGGTGTCTTGCACCTCAAGCCATACGCTTCCCTCTCCCTGGCCGGTCGCCACCGTCAGAGTTCCGCTGCCGGGGATGGCGTCGCGGGCGTTGAGCACCAGATTGGTGAGCACTTGGTGAAGCTGGCTGCGGTCCGCCTCCACCATCACCGCCTCGGTGGCGAGATCCACGTTCACCATGATGGTCTCGGGGATCAACCGGCGCAGCAGCATCATGGCGTCCCGCACCAGCTCGTTGAGATCGAGGGGCAGTCGCCGCACCACTTCGCGACGGGAAAACAGCAGTAGCTGCCGGGTCAACTCGGCGCCGCGCCGGACGTGCGCCTCCAGCTCCGCCGCCGTGCCCCGCAGCTCGGGATCCTGGCTCTTGGCGACCAGCACCTGTCCGAGGGAGAGAATCGCCTGTAAGAGGTTGTTGAAATCGTGCGCCACGCCGCCGGCCAGGCGCCCGATGGCTTCCATCTTTTGCGCCTGGCGAAGCTGTTCTTCCAGCCGTTTCCGCTCGGTGATATCGAACAGATACCCCCACAGCGTCTCCAGCTCACCGGTGGGCGAGAACACCGCCGAGACGTTCTCGATGAGGTGCACCGTGCTGCCGTCCCGCCGCCGGAGCTGCACCTCCCGCTGGGTGACACGCCTAGTCCGGCGCAGCTCGTCCAGCAGCGCGCGGCGTACCTCAGGATCCGGGTAGAGCTCCATGACGTTCGTGGCCAGCGCCTCCGCCAACGACGCAAAGCCGAAGATCTCCACGAAGGCCGGGTTGGCGGCCAGCAGCCGCCCGTCGGGGGTGGAGATGAAATCTGCGGTCAGATCCTCTTCGAAAAAGCGCCGGTATTTCTCCTCGCTCTCCCTGAGCGCCGCGTTGGCGGCGGCCAGGGCGGCGGTGCGCTCCGCCACCCGGCGCTCCAGCTCGACTTCGATCTCCTTGCGCTGCGTCATGTCCCGCGCATCGGTGATCACCGCCGCCACCTCACCGCGGGCGTCCCGCTCGGGCATCAGCATCCAGTCGATCCAGATACCGGTGGGCAGCTGAAACTCGATCCGGTGGGTGGCGGCGGTGGCGAACACGTGCGCGATGGCGGCCTCCCACAGCTCGCAGAGGGGCTCGGGAAAACCCAGCTCGCGATGGGTCTTGCCGATGAAAGCCGCCGGCGGCAGACCGGTCTGTCTCTCCACCACCGCGTTGACGTACAGGTGCCGCCCGGCTCGATCGAAACGCATGATGACGTCGGCCGAGTTCTCCGCCAGCGCCCGAAAGCGCTCCTCCGAGGCCCGAATGCCCTCCTCGGCTGCTATCCGCTCCTGCACCTCCGCGGCCAGCCGCACATTGACCGCCTCGAGCTCTGCGGTGCGCTCGGCAACCCGCCGCTCCAGCTCGGCCCGGCCCCGCTCCAGGGCGGCAAGGGCATCCCGCAGCGCCTCCTCCACCCGCTGCCGCCGGGCCAGCTCCTCTTTCAGACGGCTCAGGAGCCGCGCCGCCTCCAGGCGCGCCGCCAGCTGACCGGCGAGCGTCTCCAGGGTCTGCACATCCAGCTCGTCGAAGGCGCCGGCGCGTGCTTCCTGAACGTCCAGCACCCCCAGCACCTCGTCGCCCATCTTCAAGGGGACAGCGATTTCCGCCCGCGTTTCCACTGGCCCTGAAAACCCCACCAGGTAGCGGGAGTCGCAGCGAACGTCGTTGCTCAGCACGGTCACCCCGTCCCGAGCGGCTATACCAATCAGTCCCTCACCCACGCGCTGTCGGTAATCGGCCGCCGCCAAATGGGCGTAGGCGCCTTCGACGGCTTGCCGTCCCAACTCCCCGCGCTCGCGATCCAGCAGGAGCACTCCGACGTTGTGGTAGTTGAAACTCTCCCGAATAACCCGGACCGCCGTACGCAGTAGCTCATCCACCGGCATCAGACTCGTCACGTGCTCCATCACCCGGTTGAGGGCGGCCAGCTGCCGGGCACGGCGCCGCTCCTGGTCCTGGGCGCGTTGACTCTCGGTGACATCCCGGATCACGCCGATCAGGGCGACAGCAACCCCGCGCTCGTCGCGCACCGGTGCAGTGGTCAGCGAAACCAAAATCCGCTGGCCGTCCTTGCGACGGTTCCACAGCTCGCCCCGCCAGCCACCGGCAAGGGTCCCGGCAATGATCTCCTCACTCAGCCCCGGGGAATTCTCGGGCGCGCGCACCATCTCCACCGGCTGCCCCAGCAATTCACCCTCCGCGTAGCCATAGAGAGTGCAGAAGGCCGGATTGACGAACTCGATCCGGTTGTCCAGCGCGGTGATATACACCGCTTCGCCGATGGCGCGCAGCGCCCGCGCCGGCAGAGCCAAGCGTTCCTCGGCGCGACGCCGTTCGGTGGTGTCGTGCGGGGCGCCGACAATGGCCACGGTGCGCCCCTCCCGCAGCACCGGCGCTTCATGCACCTCCACCCACCCGCGACGGCCGTCCGGGCGCTCGATCTCCAGCGGGTAAAGCGGCTGAGCCATACCGGTGACGATAGCCCTTTCGGCGGCGGCGACCCCCTCCCGGTTGACGGGGTGCTCGGTGAGAAACTCCGTCCATCGCACCAACGCATCTTCCGGCTCGCACCCCAAAATCTCGCGGCAGCGGGGGCTGACGTAGCTGAGTACGTGGTCAGGCCCGTGCACGTAGAAGAGGTTGGTGGAGTGCTCGACGATTCTCCGCAACACCTGCCCGCCGTTGAGATCGCTCAAAGCAAAAAACTCCTCGGCGTTCAGGGTCAAATCGGGGCGAACGTCGGCGAGCAGCCTTTCGAGCTCGCCGCGGTCGGCCGCCACGTGCACCTCAAGGGCAAGCCCAGCCGCCCGCAGTGCCGCCGCCGCGGAAGCAGCGGCGGCACTCAGGGGACCTACCACCAAGATCCGCAGCGAACCCCTCCTCCCTGCCGCCGCCGGATCGTCGTCAATCGAATTTTCGCTCATCAGCCACCTGTCATCGAGGAATATACGCGCCGCGAAATCCTTACTTCAACAAGCCGACACTTCCCCCGCCGCCTTCGCGGGCCGGAGGGTTCTGGCCGCGCCCAGCCCCTTGTGGTGGATCGTACGCATGGCGACGCGCAACGGGGTGGAGACGTGGAAGCGGCGGCCGAGGCGCCCCAGCAGCCGTTCGTCGACGTGTGGCCCCCCGGCTAGCGGGGCACGGCAACGGTGCCGTCAAGGCGCACGGTCACCGGGGCCAGGATCCCCTCCCGGGCTGCCGGCACGAACCCGGGCGGCTCTTATGGATACTCCGGGAAGTCTCGCCTTTCCCAGGCGGCGAAGGCGTGCAAATTGACCAGCACGGGGAAGCCGCTGGGCCAAATGTGGGGGGCGAACCGCAACCCCCGCTCCGGGCACTCCCGCATCACCCGCCGCGCCACGGTGAGGCCAGAGAACATGGCATCGGGCTAATAGATATCGAGGCTGCCGTGGTCGAACAGCGGTTGCAGTTCATGCCAGCCACCGTGCAGCTCGCCGCCCGCCACGGTGTGGCTATGCGGGTGCGAAGCGCCGCCATGCCCACCCGGTCGTGCCTGTCCCAAGGCTCCTCCAACCAGGCGATCCCCAGCTCGCCGCACCCTTTCCCGAAGGCCCCGGCGCGCTCCATATCCCACGCCGGGTTGGGGGCGAACGCCGCCATCCGCCACCCTTGGATGGCGTCCACGCCGATCACCAAATCCTCACCGACCGCCGACCTCACCCCTCGCACCAGGGCCAGTTCCTCCTCCAGCGTGGCGTACTTCACCCGCAGCTTAAGGGCGGAGAAACCCAGGCGACGAACCTCCTTCACCCAGGCGAGGTGTTCGCCAAGGGGCTTCAGCGACCCCGACGGGGCGTACGTGGAAACCGAGATCACCGTCTCTGGGCGTTCCTGCAGCAGATGGTACAACGGTTTGCCGACCATCTTCCCCCCGCGGTCCCAGAACGCCGCCTCCAGCCACCAGTTGCGCCACCCCAGGTACGACGCCTCGCGCAAGCGCTGGCGAAAGCCGTCCATGTCCGCCGCGTCCCTTTTCAGCAGGAAGCCGCCGAACAGATCCCCCAGCCCCCGCCGCTCGGTGGTTAACGCCGGGCCGGCCGTCTGCCCGAGCAGGCCATCGCTGGAAAACAATCGCGCCAGCGTGGACTCCACGTGCGTCGGGGGTAGCCGGCAATCCACACCGGCCAGAATGGCCGCGGCAACGGCACGCCCGCGTGCCACAACTCGATTCGTTCGATGTGGCCGGGCGTAGGGGGCCTCCTCGCGGGCGTCGCCTTAGCCTACACCTTCTGGCCTTCCCGGTCCACGAAGGGTTGCCTCAGACAGGCCAGAGGCGGGGCGGATAGATGCCGCGCTCACCGAGCTCCTCGAGATGGCGGCGGACAGCCACGGTGTCTTGGCGATGGGTGAGACCGAACCAGCGGGACGACGTGGTGAAGACCTCCACCGTGGCCAGCCCCGCGTCGATGAGGTCGGTGACGGCGGTGGGCAGGTAAAACTCCGCTGTGGGGTCCTGGCCCCGCTCGGCGAGGAAGGCGGCGAAGCGTTCCTCCAGATGGCCAAACAGGTCAGGGCCGAACCCCCACAGGTTCATGGAAACGGGAGCATCGGGGTCGAGCGGCAGCGGGGGGTCGCCCCCTTCGGCCCAGATGGACCCGTCCTCCCGGCGGCGAACCCCCAGCCGCTCGTCGATTCCGGCCAGCCGGCCCTCCCCATCCAGCCGGCACACGCCCCGAGATACCGAGCCGTGGTCCGACAGTGTGTTGCCTAGCCGGTACGCCACCAGGGCGTGGCTCCCCTGCACCGCCGACCTGGCCGTCGCGAAGAAGTTGGCCAGGAGCGCGAGCCCCTCGGTCCCGTAAAAGTCGTCGGCATTGATCACCGCAAAGGGGCCGGTCACCGCCCGACGCGCCGCCAGCACCGCGTGCCCCGTGCCCCACGGCTTGCTGCGGCCCGGCGGCCCAGCAAAGCCCGCCGGCACATCGTCCAGGTCCTGGAAGGCGTACACCACTTCAGCCCGGGAGGCCCAGCGCTGACCCAGGAGAGCGTGGAACCCTTCCTCCATCTCCCGGCGCAGCACCACCACCACTCGCCCCGCCCCGGCCCGCAGGGCGTCGTACACCGAGTAGTCCAGCAGTCGTTCACCCGATGGACCCACCGGCTCCAGCTGCTTGAGCCCCCCGAAGCGCGAGCCCACCCCCGCCGCCATCACAAGGAGCGCCCATGCACCCATGCCCACCGATCCTAACACACCGCGCGTACCAGGTACCGATAATCTTTTCATTTTGCCAGGTAAGAGGACGATGACGCCAGACGGGGCTTTGTCGCCGTCTTCACCCGCCGCACTACCGAAGCCACCGCCGAGCAGGCAAGAGGTCCCGGCGTCCCTGCCTTCCCCGTCCCCGACGTCTTCCACCCCCAGGAATAGTCGCTCCCCTTTCCTTATTCTCAAGAAGCGAAAGGAGTCGTCATGCCGACCACGGTCACCTTCAAAGGCAACCCCATGCACCTGGTGGGCGATCCCCCGGCCGAGGGGCAGCCCGCCCCCGACTTCACCGCCCTGGACGCCGGCCTGCAGCCGGTGTCCCTGTCGAGCTTGCGCGGCGCCCCGGTGGTGCTCAACGTGGTGCCCTCCCTGGACACCCCAGTGTGTGAGCGGCAGACCCGTCACCTGGCGGAGCAGGCCAGGCAGGCCGGCTTCAAACTGGTCACCCTGTCCATGGACCTGCCCTTCGCCCAGAAGCGCTTCTGCGAGACGTTCCAGCTGCCCAACGTGGTGACCTTGTCGGACTTCAAGGACCGCCAGGCGGCGCACACGTGGGGCCTCGGCATTCAGGAGCTGGGCCTGCTGGCCCGGGCGGTGTTCGTGCTGGACAGCAACGGGGTGATTCGCCACCGCCAGATCGTCCCGGAGATCGCCCAGGAGCCGGACTACGAGCCGGCCCTCAAGACCGTCAAGCAGCTGCTGTAACCACCTCCTCCTCCACCCTCGCCCCCCGCTTCGGGGGGCCTTTCTTTTTCGGCGTATCCCCCGCACCATCCCCGGCGTGCGGCGCGGCCCCGGGACCCTCTACCGCAAGGCCCTCACCCTCCGCTACCTCCTCACGCGGGATCGGGGCGAGGTGGTCGCCTTCCTCTGCCAACGGCCCGCCGAGCTGCCTCGTCGCCTGCGCCTGCTCACCCGCCTGGTAGCCGTCACCAACGCCGTGCGCGGCTACCACACGTTGGGAGAAATGCTGACCGTTGCTGCAGCGATCCTTGACGTCGGCCGCTGCCGGCCCCCGGTGGCGGTGGAGTGCGGGGTCGGCTACGGTGCCTCCACCGCCAAGCTCTCCCTGGCCGTGGCCGCCGCCGGGGGCCACCTGCACGCCTTCGACTCCTTCCGCGGCATCCCCCCCAACGCCGAGGAGCATCGCCACTTGGACGGGCGAGTCACCGCCTTTCGCCCCCGGGCCTTCCGCGGCCGCCTCCGGCGGGTGGAGCGGCTGCTGGCGCAGTGGGGGGCGCCCCAGGCGGTCACCCTGCACAAGGGGTGGTTCGAGGACACTCTGGCCACCCAGGCGCCGCCCCGGGTGGACGTGGCGGTGCTGGACGTGGATCTGGTGGCCTCCACCCGCACCTGCCTGGTGCAGCTCTTGCCGCGCCTGGCCCCCGACGGGGTGCTCTTCACCCAGGACGGCCACCTCCAGGGGGTGGTGGAGCTGCTGGGCAGCCTGACCTTCTGGCAGAGCGAGGTGGGGATCGCGCCGCCCGCCATCCCCGGCCTGGGGCGACGCAAGCTCCTGGCGATTCGCCCTATGAGACCCAATCCAGGGCGTGGGACTTGAGCGCCTCCAGGGGGATGACCTCCAGCGCCGACTCCTCGGTGGCGGCCAGGACCACCGGCGCCGCCACCCCCGCCTGGTAGGCCTCCAGCCAGCGCTCGGCGCACACGCACCAGCGATCCCCCGGCTTGACGCCGGGGAAGGCAAACTCCGGCCGGGGCGTCGACAGGTCGTTGCCCACCCGCCGGGAAAACTCCAGAAACTCCTCGGTGGCGTGCACGCACACCACGTGCCGCCCCACATCCGCCGGCTCGGTGTCGCAGCGGCCGTTGCGGAACCAGCCAGTCATCGGGTTGGTGCAACACGTCTGCAGAGGTCCGCCGAGGACGTTGCGCGAACTGCCACGGGCCATGAGCTCCTCCCACGCTTGCAAGCGTTTCTGCCCGCCCGCCGATTCCCGCCCTTGACGGATTGGGGTCTACCAGGCTAGAAAGTCGATCCTTGGAGGGCGCAGTGCTGCTCACCATCGACCCAAAAGAACCCGAGTCCTGGCTCGTGGCCCGAATCGTCCAGCTGCTGCGCCGCGGCGGCGTGGTGGTGCTGCCCACCGACACCGTGTACAGCTACGCCTGCCTGCTCCACGACGGGGAGGCGGTGGAGCGCCTCTACGGGGCCAAGGGGATTTCAGGCGCCAAGCGGCTGTCCATCCTGGTGGGGGACCTGGCGACCGCGGCGCGATACGCCAAGGGCATGACCACACCGGTGTTCCGCATGATGAAGCGGGTGCTGCCCGGCCCCTACACCTTCATCTTTGAGGCCACCTCCGAAGTGCCCCGCACCATGCTGCGCAAGCGCCGCACCATCGGCGTGCGCTTTCCTGACTGCCCCATCGTGCTGGCCATCCTCAAGGAGCTCGGAGCGCCCCTGCTCTCCACCTCGGTGCGCAACGACGCCGACGAGTGGCTCTTGGACCCCGCGCAGATCGAGGCCAAGCTGGCCGGCACCGTGGACCTGGTGGTGGACGGCGGCATCCTGCCCAACGAGCCCTCCACCGTGGTGGACCTCTCCGGCGATGAGCCGGTGCTCGTCCGCCAGGGCAAGGGGGACGTGGCGGCCCTGGAGCTGTTCGCGCAGGTGGGACTTCCGCGCGGGTGAAGCCGGCAGCACGTGGCCGCCGCACCGCCACGCCCTGCCGCCTCCATGCGCTTGGGGGAGCCGCCCGCCGGTCCTGAGTGCCCGGCGTGGGCGGGCAAGCGGTAGAGCACTCGCTATTCTGCGAGCTCGCCACTCGCGTGAGGACATCGTCATCTACTTGAGCGACTCTCGCCCCTTCGTCATTGGCAGCAGGCCGGCCACCGCCATCACGATGATGGCCGACAGTGTCGCCTACGGCAGGGGACAGAGCAGCGGCGTGAGAAACAGGAGGGTGATCACCGCCACGACGTTGGCAAACGCACTGGACAGCCCGGTCACCGCCCCGGCCTGGAAGTTCACCGCGGACCGCAAGAACGAGCCCCAGACGGTGTAGCCCCGAAAAATAGACTGCCAACCATATTTGCGATGCCCTGCCCGATCAGCTCCTGGTTGGGATCGAGGCGCCGGTGGGTGCGCGAGGCCATGGCCTCCATGAAGCCGAGGATCGAGACGATCATTGCCACTGGCAGGAGCTTGATGGGGATCGTCGCATCCAGCTGCGGCAGTTTGAAGCCGGGCAGACCGCTGGGGGTTGACTCGCTCAACCACCTGCACCATCTCGCGCGACTCGATCCGCTCCAGGGGAATTGCGCGCCGCTGTTCGAACTTCATGGCCTTGGCAAGGACGGTCGTGACGGCAACCGCCACCAGGCGTGGGGAATTCTGGGATTGATCTTCTCGAGCACAATCATGATGGCGAATGCCAGCACGGCCATGCCGAAGGTGGGGCAATGGGTGAAATGGACAACCTCCTGCAATACTCGAGCATCTTCTCGTAGTTATGCCGGGCCCCATCCACCTCGACTGCGAAGATCTCAAAGAGCCGGGAGGTGGCGATGATGAGGGCGGCGGCGTTGGTGCAATTGTGAAGGGGTTGTCGTTTAAGACGCGAGGACGGCTGGGGGTCTTGGTGACGCCAAGATCGGCAAGGAGAAAGGCCACCGGCTTGGAAGTCATCGACGGGCCGCGATCGGCGTGAAGGGTCAGTTGGCCGGGTTGGGTGTCCGAGGGATGCGCAACTGGTCCCGCCGCTCGCCAACCTTCTCGACGGCGGCCCACAGCCGGTCCATGGCGCGAATCAAGCACAGATGGGTGCCCGCATCCAGGAGGGTGACGAACACCTCGCGGGGGGGTAGATCGGCGAAGGCGAGGGCCTGGTTGCGTTCCTCGAGGCTGAGTGCTCGCGGCGACGGCCGCGGCGGAAATGGCGACGGTGTGGCCGCGGGAAAGAGATGCCGGCAGTGGCTCGCGCGAGGCAAACCCATCACGCCACAGGCCGGCGCTGTGCCAACCACGGCGCCGAGCTCGGCCTCCGCCATCATGAGTCGGCCTCGGTCGTCTCGGTGCTGCCGAGCGGGATCCCCAGGATCAAGGACCTCGTTCTCTCGCCCATGTTGGCACAGAGGGACGACCGAGAACGTCAAATCGACAACCTTGGGCGATGACGCTCCGCGAATTTCGCCTTTCATGGGAAGTCCAATTTGAACCCGACAGCCGCGGGTGACTCGACTGACAGGCGCTACAGCCCCCTCGCCCACTCGGGAACCAAAAGGCGCTCGTCCCGCCGCGCCAGCACCTCGGCCAGCAGCTCGAGCGCCCCCTCGCGGTCGCGGGGCAGGCGCAGCTTCAAGGGCAGGTAGCTGGAGGCGTGGTTGGCAAAAAACGGCCCCCGGTAGTCGGGCATGGCCTGCAGCATCCAGGCCAGCTCCTGGAGCATCCCCCAGCGGTCGGGCAGCACGAACGTGCCCTTTCGGACCTGTGCTCCCAGCTCGGTGCCGGGCACCGGAGTATAGGTCAAGGCGGCGGCGTAGGTGGGTGAGGCGGCGGCCAGAAACCGCCCAGTTGCCTCGGCGTGCCGCCGCGACCCCTCCACCCCCGCCAACCCCAGCAACACCATGACCGAAAGCTTCACCCCCGCCTCCGCCACCGCCCGGCACGCCTCCAACTGGCGGGCCGCGGTGGCTCCCTTGCGCACCGCCCGCAAGGTGGCGTCATCGCCGCTCTCCACCCCGAAGTAGACGATGCCCAGCCCGAGATCCTTCAGCCGGGCAAGCCCGGCCGCGCCCAGGCGTAGGATGGCGCGGGAGTCGCCGTAGACCCCCACCCGCTGCACACCCGGCAGGTGGACGCGGATGGCCTCCAGCACCTCGGCGAGAAACTCCGCGGGAGCCGCCAGGGCGTCCCCGTCGGCCAGGAACACCCGCTGCGGCGCCCACCCCAGCCGGGCCACCGCGGCAATTTCCCCCTCCAACTCCGCGAAAGGCCGCACCCGATAGCTCTTGTTCCGGTACATGCCGCAGAAGGTGCAGCGGTTCCAGGAGCACCCCACGGTCACCTGGAGGATCAACGCGTCCGCCTCCGACGGCGGCCGGAAGAGCGGCTCCTGGTAGCGCAGGGGCCAGGCGCCCATGGCGCCCGAAGTATACCGAAGCTCTCAGCGCCCCCTGAAGCCGACGGTGGTGACGCTTTCCCCGGTCACCGGAGTGACTTCCCAGATGGCCGGGTGGGAGCACCAAGGACGGACGCTGGCCAGCGCCGAGCTCTCGAAGGCGGGATCGCTGGAGCGCAGGACCTCGGCCTCCCGCACTCTTCCGTCGGCCCCCGCCCGCATCAGCAGCGTCACCGAACCCGGGCGGCGTCACCACGGGCGTGGGCCGGTTCCTCGGGCTGTGCCGTGTGCTCGGCCCTGGGGACTCTCGACCAGCAGGCGACCCCGTGCGGCCAAACGGCGTCTACGGTTGGAGCGCGCAGCGCCGCCCCCACTGGCGACAGGAGACGGCGATATCACGGATCCATCGATAGGCCAAGGGAACAACGGGGAGTTGCCACGGGGGAGATCATGGCTCGTTCGGACCGAGAATTCGATCAGGAGCTGGGAAAAATGGGTGAACATGGGGTGACCGGGAAAGCTTAGAAAGAGCTCGGGGCGGCACTTTTTCGGCGCTGGCCGCGAACAATGTGGGTTCGTTTTCATAAATCTCGGCAAAGCTCGAGAAGATGCCGGCCCGTCTGCTGCCCCTGATTTCCCGCAGCGCTTCGATGTCGCCCAGGAGGATAACCTGAGAGTTAGTGTCGGCCCAGCACTTCAGTGCGGAATAGTACCTTTCACGGCGGCGCTGGAGATCGTCGGCCTGGCCACGGATTCCGCGGTGACAGTCGAAAAAAACGACCCACCCGTCGTCATGGGCAACATCGACCGTCATTCGGTGGTGCTGGCTTCCAGCGAACACCCGTGCGAAGCGTTGCCCTACCTCTGTAACCGTTGGCATAACCCCCTCCCAACCCCAACTTCACCTCGAAGACCCTCCGCCGGTCTGCAGAGAACCGGCATCGTTGCGAGCCGTAGTCTATTTTTCTTGGCGCATCCTCTGGTTGCCAGCAGCCAAAGTTCTGTTACCCAGCGATGGGATCGAAAGGACCACGACATCCCGCGCGTCCCCCTGCCGGCACCCACCTGCTCCGGATAGCCTTCAAAAGCTAAAACCGCCAGATCGTGAAAGTTGGATACCACGGCCCCCGCAAGGGTGTTATCACCCAAATGGGCGATGCAAAAACAGGACACTCGCAGGACCTCCCACTGGCAAGACGGGTCTGGTACTGGCAAGGAGGGGGCATCCCGGGCTCTCTGGGACTACCCCTGGGCCGCAACAGCGATGGGGTGAAAGCCGGCGGGCTCCCGCCGCCGGGGGTCGGCGCCAGGGACGCGCGCTTCCCGCTGGAGGTCACCCTCACGAGCAGGGGACCGCGGGATTATCCGCAGCGCACGACAGCGTTCAACCCGGAGAAGGGAGACAGCGCATGAAGGCTTCGGTGGTCGTTTTCCTCATGTTGACGGCTGCGACGGGCTGGGCACAAAAGGGCAAGAAGCCCCAAGCTCCAACGGGCGAGCTGGTGGCCCAGGGGCGACATTTCGAGATCCGCCTGGACAAGACCACCCCCTCCAGGCAGCAAATCGGGGACACGGTGATCGAGTCGTGGGTGCACGAGGGCACGGTGTACTCCACTTCCACAAGGACAGCCACGGGGCGCGCCACGTTCTCGGAGCGCTTCGAAACCTCCGGCGCCGACCTGCGGGACAAGTCCAACTGGATCGTGGAAGACGTCAACGGCGACGGCTGGGACGACTACCGCTACGCCAAGACTCGCCTTCCCCACTGCAAATACTGGTGGACGTTCCTGTGGAATCCGGAAAAGCAGCAGTTCCTCCTGGATCCCAAGATCTCCCACGACACAACCCTGGAAAACAAGCCCCTGGGCCGGCGGTGCCTGTAGCCACTCCCGCGCGGGAGAAGAAAATCGCCGCCCTGGCATGGGGTGTGCCAGGCAGCGCGTAGGGGCCCGGCTCTCCCGCTCGCTCCCGGCGAATCATGGACACGGACACGGGCATGGGCAGGGACTCGGGCACCGTTCCGGCCGGGGCAAAGCGGACCGACCGTGAGGGCGGGCCGGGGGCCCGCGCACCCAGGGGCGCGGACGCGGGCATGGAGGGCCGGAACAATGGTGCGGCAGTTTTCGTAGAAGTGGGGTGATGAGCCCACCCCCACCCCTCGAGGTCCTGGATGTTCATCAGGAGTTCCGCCGCCTGCGCCAGCGCCTGGTGGCCCTGGACGGCGTTTCCCTGACGGTGGACCGGGGCGAGGCGTACGGCCTGCTGGGACCCAACGGCGCCGGCAAGACCACCCTGGTGAAGGTGTGCCTGGGGCTGTCGCGCCCCACCCGGGGGCAGGTGCTCCTGCGGGGCCTCGACCCCGCCCACCCCCGTGCCCGCCTCAGGGTGGGCTACTTGCCCGAGGGGCATCGCTTCCCCGCCTACCACACGGGCGTCTCCGCGCTGCATTTCTTCGGCCGGCTGGCGGGCCTCGAGGAGGCGACGCTGCGGCGGCGCATCCCCGAGCTGCTGGAGCTGGTGGGCCTTTCTGACCGGGCGAGGGACCGCATCGGGCGCTACTCCAAGGGGATGACCCAGCGGCTGGGGCTCGCCGCAGCACTCTTGGATGACCCGGACATCCTGTTCCTAGACGAACCCACCGACGGCGTGGATCCGCTGGGCCGCCGCCACATCCGCGAGGTACTACTGGCGACCCAAGAGCGGGGCACGACGATCTTCATCAACTCTCACTTGCTGTCCGAGGTGGAGCGCACCTGCGACCGGGTGGCGATTCTGAAAAGTGGTCGCATCGTGCGGGAGGGCAGCGTAGAGGAGCTCACGCGCCCCACTCTGCGCTTTCGGCTGCGGCTGGCCCACGCTCCCGCCTGGCCCCTACCAGCCCTCCCGGGCGTTGAGCTGGCCGCTCGCAACGGTCACTTCGAGGCGGCGGCAGCCGACCTGGAGTCCCTCAACGCCCTGGTGGACGAGCTGCGCCGCCAGGGCGGTCTGATTGCCGAGCTGGCACCCCTCGGATCGGACCTGGAGGAGGTTTTCGTAACCCTGCTCACGGACGAAAACGCCGCGGCCCCGGGAGCGAGGGTCGGTACCTCGGGAGAGAGGCCATGAAAACCTGGGCGCTGATCGCCGACACCTGGCGCGAGGCCTTCGCGCGTTTCACCTTCCTGGGCTTCGCCATCGCCTCCACGCTCTTCCTCCTCATCCTTACCTTCGCTCTGAACCTGGACATCGTGGACGGTGCCCTGGCGGCGGGCAGCCTGTTCGGCAAGGAGTTCGTCTTCCCCCACCACGACACGCCCATCGATCAGGTGGTCGTGCACGGCCAAGCGCTCTTCGCCGGCATGCTCTACGGTCTGGGCATCTTTCTGGCGGTGTTCGCCACCGGCTCGCTGGTGCCCAACCTGGTCAAGCGCGGCAACGTGGACCTCTACCTCAGCCGCCCCATCGGCCGCACCCACCTGCTATTGGGCCGTTACGCCGGCGGCGTGACGCTGGTGGTGGCCAATCTTCTTTACCTGTGCGGCGGAGTCTTCGCCATCATTTCCCTCAAAACCGGAGTGTGGAACCCTCGCTTCCTCCTCGCCGGAGCCGTGATTCTGCTGGTGTTCCTGTCGTTTCTCGGGTTGATGTTCCTGATCGGCGTGCTCTCGGGGTCCACGCCCCTGTCCATCATGGTGCCTTACGGCCTGTACGTGATCTCCCTGCCCCTGGGTGCCCACGAGCGCATCGCCGCCGCCATGGACTCCCGCTGGGCCGCCACCCTGGTGCGCGGCCTCTACTGGGCGCTGCCCAAGACCGCCGAGCTGGGCCGCGACATGACCCGCCTGGTGGTGGGGGAGGGTTCGGTGGGGCTGACGGCGGCGCTGACCACTGCGGCCTTCGGTCTTGTGTCTCTGTTGATTGCCGTTGTTGTCTTCAGCCGCAAAAACTACTAGGAGGTGTATGATGTTCGCTCTCACCTGCTCGCTGCTGCTCGCCGCCACGGCAGCCGTGCCGGCAGCACCAACCCCCGCCGACCTGGTCCGTCTCACCCCCCCTGACGCCCAGGTGGTGATGGGGATCCATGCCGCCGCCCTGCGCTCCCATCCGGCGGTGCAGACGTGGCTGGCCAACCACCAGGCCCCCTGGAGGGGCAGGGGCGGCGAGGCTGACGCGCTGCTCGAGGAGCTGGGCCTCGATCCCCTGCGGGATGTCGACGCCTCGGTACTGGCCGCGGTTGACCGGCCCGGCGGGGAGGATTCCTGGGTGCTCCTTCTCGGCGGTTCGTTCGACCCCGCCTCGATGACCGCTGCCCTGGTCAAGCGCGGCGCCACCCTCGTCCCCGGGCTGCCCTACCCGCTGCTGCGCACCTCGGAAGAAACGGGTGACGCCCCGTTGATGGCTTTGTTCGATCAGCTGGTGGTGGTGGGCGACGAGCGCTCGGTCCTGACTGCCGCCAGCGGCGCCACCATGGGCGCCGGGGTGGTGCGGGTGGAGCGCGCCGCCGGCCGGCTCGATCCCGCCGCCACCTCCTGGCTGGTGGTGGACATCCCGCCGGTGCTGCGGCAGCCCCCGCAGGTGCTCGACGGTGCCCCCGAAGCCATGCGCGGCCTGCTCGCCGCCTCGCGCGCCGTCGAGCGCGTGATCATGCACGCCCGCCTGGGCGAGGTCCTGGAGCTTTCCGGCTGGGCCCGCGCCGACGCACCCGACAACGCCGAGCTCCTCTACGATGCCGCCAAAGGGATGGTGGCGGCCCTGCGGCTGACGGCGCAGGGGCGTCACCCCGAGTTTCTGGAGGTGCTGCGCCAGGTGCGCATCACCCGGAGAGAGCGCGAGGTCATCGGCACAGCGACGATCCCCCTGGCGCTGATCGAGCAGCTCGCCGAATCGGCAGCCCAGAACGTCCGCCGGCCGACCGAGCGCTAGCTACCGCCGTACCGGCCGGGGCGGCGGGCCCACCCGTGGTGCCGGCGGCGCACCAACGCCTCCTAAAACGTCACCCCCAGGGTGAGCAGTCCACGCCGCTGCCCGCGGTCGCCCCCGAAGGTTTCGATGTGGTCATCGTCCCGCAGGTTCAGGACATGGGCCCCCAGCCAGAAACTGCGGCCCAGTCGAACCATCAGCGCCAGATCGGCAACCGCGTAGGAGTCGACCATCCCGTCGAAAACCCCCGCCGACCAGCGGAAATCATCCACCCACCGGACCTTGACGCTGCTCCTCCAGCCCCGTCCCAAATAACTCAGGGACATGGAGGCGCGATGCTTTCAAGAGTTGGGAAGGAGCTCGGCGGCACCGACCCCTTCCTTGACTTGGTAGTCGAGACAGGCATATGCAAACGCCGGCCTTACGTCCATGTGGGGGTACAGAACCAGTTCCCACTCCACACCCTGGGTATCTACCTTTCCGAAGTTGGTGTAGGAATGGGCGAACATGGGCGACCCGTCGGATCGCTTGGTCATGGCGAGGAAGACGCTGGGGGGAAGGTTCTGACGCAGAGCCGCAAGGATGGCTTGCTGCACCGCCACCGGGAGAGTGGCGGGCGGCCGGTACGGTGCGTAAGCGGGGTTCACCCCCGGCCGCAACTCACTGACGAAATCCTCCAGGCGGCTGCGAAAGTAGCTGGCGCCCAGCAGTGCTCGCGCACCAATGACGGCGGTGTAGCCAAGCTCGTAGGAGGTGACTTTCTCCACATCCAGTTGCTGGTTTCCCAGGGCAAGGGCGGGAACGCTCGCAAACCCCAGCGACGCGCCCCCCAACAGCGGCGCAAGGGCGCTCTCGATGGCCGAGAGATCCACGGGGCGGCCAGCGGGGATGGCCAAGAAGCGTTCGAGGTAGTTGGGGGGTTGGAAGGCGCGATCGAACTTCAAGCCCAGAGATTGATCGCGGGTGAGGCGGTTCACCAGCGACGCCTTTGGAGAGACTCGGCGGTCAATGAGAGAAACGTCATCCACCCGTACCGCCATGAGGCCGTGCAGGAAGGGAGTGATCTCGTAGTCCAGCTGCGCGAATGCAGCGGCGCTGTGGTCGGAGCGGGGGGCCGCGATGATCGTCTGCTGACCGCTAGGGGCGGCTGAGTCGACCTCCATGCCGCGGTACGAGGCGCCCCCGATCACCCGGCCCCGTTCACGGGCGAAGCGGGTGTTGCCCTGGATCTCGACCTCCCACTTGGAGGCGTCAACGTACAACAGGCCGCCGGCAGGCAGACTGCGTTGCTCGGCGTCACGCTTGTCCCACCAGGCGAGCAGGTTGAAGCCGCCGGTGTTGAAATTGAGGCGAGCGTACGGGCGTTTGGAATCGAGGACGCGGATGCGACCGATGCCGGTCTGAAACACCTGGCCTTCCATGCTCGCGTTCCCCGCCTCCAGGGTCAGCACTCGGCCGCGCTCGAAATACTTGACGAGGCGCACGCCGCCCGCAACCCGGTTGATGTCGTCGGGGGTTATGACGGCCGCCTCCGTCGGAACCCCGGGATAGTCAACGCGGCCGACGCGGCTCGTACTGGTCTATTCGCGCCGTTCGTGGCCTCCCCAGACTTTGAGGTACCAGTCGTTGCCCAGGGAGACGGCACAGCGGGCCTGGGCGAGCGCCGCGCCCAACTCACCCCCGGCCAGAATCAGGTCGCCCCCCAGACTCAAACGGGGCTTTTTGGTGGTGATGCTCAGAACCCCGTTGTAGGCGTTGACCCCGTGCAGCGCTGAACCCGGACCCCGGACCAGCTCTATCGTCGCGATGTCGTGGACAACGAAGGGGATAGCGTGCCACCCTTGGGCCGCCATCATGGCATCGGCGGCGTCCCGCCCATCCAACAGTACCAGGACGCGGCGGTTGAGAGAACTGGAAAAACCCCGGGTATTGAGCTTCAGGTCGCCCAGCGAACTCCAGAAAAAATCAGCCCCCAACGAGCGCAGTGTCACGCTCAACAGGTACACCCCGACGACAGCTTTTCCGTCCTGGGAAGCGAGCCGGAACACCCACTCCCGCCATGCACCCATCACCGCCACGTCGAACCCCAGGTGGCCGGAACTCTCCGCCAGAATCGGCCGCTCCACCAACCCCGCCGGATCCACTATCGCCAACACCTTGGTGGTTCCCCCCTCTCCCCGGCGCGAGCCGAGAGCGCTGTAGACACTGGCACCAGCTTCTCCGGTTCGGGGGGAGTCGAGCCCGGCGGGGGATCGTCGAGCTGCCGCAGCGCCGCCGCCACGTCCACCGGTGCCAGGCCCTAAAGGAGGGCATCCTTTTCCGGGAAAGGAGCCAGGGTGCGTTCCGTCTCCTGCCAATCCAGGCTCGCCGCCTCCGCGGCCCGCCATCTTCCCAGGGCACAGTCGTCGTTGCGCTGTAGCGATACCGCCCACAAGGCCAAAAACCGCGCCAGCGTGGCGCGGTTTTTTGCATCCCGTCCAACCTCATCGGCCCAGCGAGAAAACGCCTCCGCCGCCACCGTCTGCGCCCGCCAGGCGTTGGAGCTGCCACCTTTCTGCAGCAGTGCCTCCATGCGACTCAGGTTGCGCTCCCAGCCGGGGGGAGCTGCGCGAGAACCGGCCCACCAAGCGCGAGAAGGAATGACACCAACGTGGCAAGGCTGCGGTGTCGCGGGGGCGACGGGTGAGACCCTGGCACGGGCGAAATGTTCTTTTCCGTAGTGAATCCGTGAAGGCAAGAAAGTCAAGGGACCTTTCTCGCCGCTTCCCCGGACTTTAAGGACTTGGAGGGCGAACCGGGCGGCGACCCGGCGAGGCCACCCCGCAGGTGAGCCTTAGCCATCTGGCCCCACCTCGCCAAGCGACAGTTTTATTTCGTCGTTTGCCCCCACCCACCGGCGGGCGGAGCCCAGACGAGCTCGTTTTCCGCGCGGAGGGCAGCGGCGGCCTCCTGCCCCTTTCGCCAGTGTTCGGAAAACGTTTCTCCGTCGGGGGTGGGAAGGCGATCGAGCCAACGTGCCCACGGCGGTGGAGCCGGCTGGAGTTCTCGCTGGGGCAGCAGCCCGCCGAGGTCGAAGAGCAGCTTGAAGCCGGCAAAGACGGCGAAGAACGCCGCCGGTCCTTTGAAGTAAACGGAAGCCGCCACCCCGATCAGGATCGTCAAATGGACAATGAAGATCCGTCCCATGGCGCGTTCGGTGGCCAGCTCGATGGACCGAAAGGTGCGCTGCCGTAGACCCCCGAGGTCGACGAGAAACCCTAGGACGAGAAAGGCAAAAACCCCAAAGGTTCCCTTTTGGAGATCAGCGAGGGAAAGCCGGGCGGCGTCGGGAAACCTCCGGGGAAGAAAGAGGAAGAGGATGGCCGCCAAAAAGAGCCCGTGTACAATCGTGAATGGAATCGCCACGGAGAGATAAGAACCGAGAAGAGAACCCGACCCGATGGCTCCGGGTTCCCCCTTCTGGTGCTCGAAGGTGGCCCGCCGATAATGCCCCACCTTGCGCGTCCAGTGCCGGTGAAGAGCGATCCTGGCGGCCACGAAGGCGATGCCCAGCGCTCCCTCGATCCAGTACACGGCCAGCGCCGAGGCCTGCGACCACCCGGCCCCGAAAAACCCGGCCACCGGCACGGCATTGACACCCAGCACCTGCCCCAGCCGGGCGAGTTTCTCCCCCAAAGAACGCAACATCGTCACATTCACCCCCCAAGCCGGAAACCCCTCGTCGGCGCGTCGGAAAGCTCAGGACAAGCTGATAGAAAAAGATGCGGCGTCTTTTTCCCAACTCTGAACGGGGGGTTTCTCTCCAAGCTTGAAGCATAATAAAACTTGTTGAGTTCCTGGTCAAGTTCATGGAGACCTTCCTCGGCCGCTCCGAAATCCCGCGGCCTGCGCCCAGCCCAGGACAGGCGCCGCCGTTCGGTGGTATAGTTATAGGCACCAGAGGCGAGGTTCAGGAGATGGACACAGGAACCGAAGTCGTCGGCACATTGGCTCCCCAGCAACTTGGAGGGCGAGAGCTGTCGCGATGAGATGCGGTCGTCGGAGGGTTGCAGTCGTTGTCAGCACGGTGGCGCTGCTGGGCTCAGGGTGCGCCTCCAGCGTGCCGAGAGAGGGGCTCGAAATGGTCGCCGACGCTCGGGAAGGCTGTCTCAACGCCGACCACGCCCGCAGCTTCACGCCACTGCACGAACGCTACGTCTACGTCCGCGGTCGCGGCGGCGAGCATTACCTCCTGACCATGGACCGTTACTGCCTCGGCCTCACCCACGCCACGGGCATCACCTTGGCGAGCACCTTCCCGCGAATCTGCTCGGGCAGTGGGGCGTACCTCTCCTACTCCCACATCGGGCAGCGGCTGAGCTGCGGAATCCTCACCGTGGAGGTGGTGCGCGACAAAGAAACGGCGGAACGCCTGGTCTACGAGAGGACTCCCCCGCGCCCCCAGGAGCGCTGAATGGGTAGCGTGCCGGGGGCGATCCTGACGGCCTCACTCCCCGGCTGGCGGCGGTCCGGCCATGGTGTCCTGGCGCACCTGCGGAGCGGCTGGATCTGGGCGCTGCTCCTGGCCGCACCGGCACTGCTTTCGGCCGGGGACATCCAGATCTTCTGCGAACCGGGGGTGCGGGTGCAACTGGATGGCCGCCCGGCGGGCGTCGCCACCGCCCGGGAGGATGGTCTGTTCCTGGTCAACGTTCCCTCCGGGACGCGCACTCTGCAGCTCGAGAAGGACGGCTTTCTGGCCCAGGTGTTTCGCGTGGAGGTTCCCGAACATCCCATCGAAATTACGGCGGCCGAGTGGATCCCAGCGCCGGCGCAGGGTGGCGTAGCGGCCGAGCCAGAGGGTGGCGACAATCCGGTAGGGGCCACAGTGGTGATCACCTCGGCCCCCCAGAACTGCACCGTGGACCTTGGCGGCACCGTCCACAGCAAGCGCTCCCCCCAGCTAATAGTGCCCGGTCTGCCCCCCGGGGAGCACCCCATCGCTTTCTCCAAGGACGGCTACGAGGCGATTCGCGGGGTCGTCACGGTGCGAGCAGGGGTCAGGACAGCCGTGCGCGGGAACCTCATCGATGGCCGGGTGGAGGTGCTCCACCAGGGAAAGGGCTCGCTGCGCGTGATCTCTCGGCCGGATCGCTGCGGCGTGCGGTTTCTCGGGCGCCTGGCGGACACCAGCCGCGGACGCTGGAACGTTTCCCACGTGCCGGCGGGGGTGCATCGACTGGTGGTTTCCAAGCAGGGGCGGGAGATCACCACGGACGTGCTCATCGCCGAGGGCAGGCGCACGGTCGTGGTGGTGAGTTTCCTGCCGGGGGACGAGCCGGTCACCGTGTCCTTCGAGCCCGAGTAGGAGCGGGCAGCGCCGGCACCACTTCCAGGCCATAGTCAAATGTTCGCTGCATGGAGATGGCGGGCGAGGGCTCCTGCCCCTCACTGTTCGTTCCCCCGGGGGACGGGCGCGAGAAGGCGCAGGCGGGTGGGAAGCTGAGCCCCCTGAACAAAAAGAACGGCCCCACGGCGGGGCCGTTCCGGATCCACAGCGAAGTGAGCTCAGAAGTTGAACTGCAAGGCGGTGTGAAGGTAACGGCCGTACGGGTCGTAGGTGCCGTAATAGCCCGGGCCGTAATCGTTGTCCTGCATGCCGGGGGCCAGTGGCGGCTCCTTGTCGGCGATGTTGTTGACCCCCAGGATGAGCTGGATGGCATTGCCGATCTTGTAGCTGGCCGCCAGGTCGAAGTAGTGGTGCGCAGGAATCTTGTAGATGCCGTTCTTCTGCAGACGCGCCACGTTACCCGGGTCGCCCAGCGCGGGATTGGGGCTGCCGTCGTCATTGGTGACGGCGTGGATGTAGCGCCAGCCGAGGGACACGGACAGGTTCCCGGTTTCCCAGCCAAAACGAGAGAGGTGCCGCCACTTGGGCGAGGGAATGCCGCACTGGTTGCCGAAGTAGCCGACGCAGTCGTACGTGTAAAGACCGCTGTCAATGGCCTGCTTTTGCAGGTAGGAGCCGATCATGTTGATGCTAAACAGGCTCTTCCCGATGGGCATGAGGTAGGAGAGGTTGGCGTCCAGGCCCTGGACCTTTCGTTTTCCGATGTTCTGATTGGTGGTGATGGTGTAGCCGTCGGGGGTGAGCCACAGGGTGCCGGCGCGGTCGCGGTGGATGAGGCTGCACAGGCGCGGGTCGCCGGTATTGGCGCAGGCGTTGATGATGTCGTCGGCGCCTAGAGAGCCGATCGTCTTGTCAATGTCGATGTCGAAGTAGTCGAAGGCCATGGAGAGACCCGACACGGCCGACGGGGTAATGACGAATCCGGCGGTGAGGGTGTCGGCGACTTCCGGGGTGAGGTCGGGATTTCCTCCGCCCAGGGTATTGTACTGCTCGGCGGGGTTGGGGAGGATGTTGCCGTACTGGGCCGGTGTCACACCGGTACGGCGACACTGCTCCAGGGTGGCGGTGGGGTTGGGGCCGGCGCAGATGTCCTGGCTGCCGCCCAGACCCAGTCCCTGGGGCGTGAAGAGCTCACGCACGTTGGGAGCGCGGGTGGCACGGTTGGCTCCACCGCGCACCTTGAAGTCGCTGGAGGGCGACCAGCCCAGCTGCGCCTTCCAGGTGGGGTGATTCCCGCTGGTGTTGTAGTTGGAGTAGCGGTAGCCCAGCTCCAGGCTGAGATCCTTGGCGGCCGGGGCGCCCTGGACCAGAGGTAGGAGCGCCTCGACGAAGGCCTCCTTGACGTTGTAGGAGCCGGACACCGGCACGGTCGGACCGCCCTGACCCGACCCCCAACCTTCGCGGTAGGCCAGGTCGGGGTTGACGAACAGGTGTTCCCTGCGGAACTCGGTGCCGAGGGCCAGCTGGATCCCCTCGGTGGCGCTGGGGATCGTCCAACCGTACTCCTTCATGTCGCCGGTGAGGCGGGCGCCGAGCATCTCGGTCTTGGTGCCCGAATCCAGTACCAACGGGATCGACAGGTAGTCCAGGGCCGCCTGGGTGACACCGCCGATCTTGAAAATATTCCAGGGCACGCAGCCGGGGTTGCCGGAGCGGCAGTGCCACGTGGACGGATCGTTGGGGTTGCCGTCCACGATCAGGGCATCCTGCAGACGCACCACGTTGAGATCGTTCTTGTACGACTGCGGGGAGCGCACCTCGGCGTGCAGGCCGAAGACGTTGTAGCTCCATGCATCGTTGATCTCGCCCCTCAAGCCGGTGACCATGCGGAAGGCGGTGTGGCGCAGCTGAGCCACGCGCGGCCCGCCCTCGACGTTGCGGCGCAGGATCATGACGTTGGCCATTTCGTCGGGGGCGTACCCCTTGGAGGTGCAGAGGAGGTCGCGCTGCTGCGGTGAGAGCATCGGGTTGTCGCAGTTGAGCAGGGTGGTATTGCCGAAGTTGCCCGAGGGCGCGATCTGGGCGTCGGTGTAGTCATCCATGAACATGAGGCTGGCGTAGGCCTCGAAGTGGCGGTTCCAGTCGTAGTTCAGGAACCCGCCGCCCATGTACTTTTCGGCCGGGCGCTGCATGAAATTGTAAGGAGCGTAATTGAACACGTCCAGGGCGGTGCGGTTGCGGAAGGTGTTACCCGGGCCGCTCTGGTCGAGGGTGTAATCGCCCACGTAGTTGTAGTCCTTGTCAAAGACGATGAATCGACCTAGCGGAATCGTCGACGACCCGCTGCAGATCGGGCCGTTGGCGCCGAGGCCGGGGGCGCAGTTGGTGTAGTCGCGGCGGTCCTTGCGCACCGCCGAGCTCCTGCGGTAATCCAGGTAGGCGGAGGCGTGTCCTTTGCCGTCGGCGAACTTGCCGCCCAGGGCGATGTTGGCGTTCAAGGCAGCGCCATCCCAGGAGTCCCCCTCGGGCGCCTTGAATCCCCGCGCCGCGTTCATGGATCGGGCCAGCTTGTTGTCGTTGGTGTGCTGGAAGCCGCCGAACTGAATACCGCCGCGGAATCCCTCGAAATCCTTGTCGAGAATGAAGTTCACGACTCCGGCCACGGCGTCGGCGCCGTACACCGAAGAAGCGCCACCAGTAAGGATGTCCACCCGCTTGACCAGCGCCGAGGGAATGAAGTTGAGGTCGGGGGCGGTGTCCCAGGCGTCACCCGAGGACATGCGCTGCCCGTCGATGAGCACCAGGGTGCGCACCGTCCCCAGGTAGCGCAGGTCCACGGTGGCCGTCCCGGTGGCGCCGTTGGCGATGGTGGAGTTCTGCGCCGCGAAGATCTGCGGCAGAGCGGTGAGCAAGTCCTCGATGCGGGTCAGGCCGCGGTAGCTGAGCTCTTCGATCTCCAGGGTGGTGACCGGGCTCAGGGCCTCCAAGGTGGGACGGGGGATTAAGGTACCGGTGACTTCCACCTCTTCCTTGAACTTGGTTTCCGCCGGCTGCTCCTCTTGCGCCAGCGCCGGGATCGCCAGGACGAGCCCGAGAATTACGCCGGCGGCGAACAGGACGGCACGAGAGTTGTCTTTAGATCTCGCTTGCATCGTTTCTCCTCCTCCTCTGGGGTAGTGTCGTCCAGGTGAACGGCCGCAACGAACTGCCGGGGGACCCCGCGAGCCCAAGCCTGGCCAGCAGTGGACATGAGGCGGGAGAGAGCTTTCCAGCCTTTCGGCACTCCTGGCCCGCTCAGGGCCACACCCGGTCACTTCGATCATGACTCTCGCCCCCGCTGTGTGCCGATAGCATACCGTCGTAGTCACTGACCTCGGGAATCCCACCACCATTGTGGAGGAATCTCGACGAATGTCAATGGCAGCCCCTCGGCGCCCGCGCGCTGACCGCCCGCCAGAGGGAGGGAAGGCACGGCGCTGGCGCCGCCACCGGCAAAGCTTTCAGGGCGTGAGCTGGCTGGTCAGCCCGCAGGCGTCAGTTCTTCGTCAGATGGGCCAACATCTCCCGCACGGAAGGGGCTTCCGGGTCGTTGGGGGCGAGTTCCAAAAACCGCTGAAAGTGCGTACTGGCGGCGGCCATCGCTCCCTCGCCCACGGCAATGAGCCCCAGATAGTAGTGCGCCTGGGGGTAGGTGGGCCTGAGCTGGACCACCTTCGCAAAGGCATCTTTGGCCAGGGGGAGGTCGTGGGCATCGTAGGCGTCGAAGGCGACCTTCAGCAGGCCGTTGAAGGCCACCTCCGGCTCGATGGCGGCCAGTCCTTCGAGCGCGCCCACCAGCCGCACCCTGTCGCCCAGCCCCAGACAGGCGTTGTAGCGCAGTCGAATGGCCTTCTCGTTGGTGGGATCGGTCTGCAGGATGGTCTCGGCAGCGCTGGCCGCTTCGGCGTGCCGCCCGAGGGCCATGCCGGCGGTGGCCAGGCCGAGGAGGGATTCCTTGAGGTTGGGGTCGAGGTTCAAGGCGATCTGGAAGCGGGCAAATGCCCCTTCGTTGTCCCCGCGCCGGGCCAGGGCGACCGCCTCGTTGTGCACCCGCTTGGCCTCCTCCAGGCGCCGGCCGATGCGCTGCATGTCCTCCAACGCCATGGCGGCGCGCGCCTCGTCCTTGAGGTTGGTGTAGGCCTGCCATCGCGCCAGCAGCACCGCCTCCTCCATGGAGCCGAGGGCGATCGCCCGCTCCGCCGACTCGGCCGCCTGGCGGTCGTGTCCCAGCTCCACCTGTACGGCGGCCAGCGCCCCCCACGCCTGCCGCAACTCCGGATCGTGTTCAACGGCCTCGCGGAACTTGGCCTCGGCGAGGATATAGTTGTTGGCCTTCAGCGCCGCCACACCGGTGTTGTAGGCGAGCGCCGCCTCCTCCGAAGTGGCCACGGTGAGGGTGGCCCCGCCCGGGACCGAGAGCTGCCGCCGCATCACCCACTCGAAATGCTGGGTTCCCTCCAGGTGCCACTCCTGGGTGGCCTCGGTGAGCTGGTAGCCGGGCTTTTCGAAGCGGTACACGTAAGTCACGTCGATCTGCCGGAAATCCACCAGGAAGGCCCCCTTGCGGTCAGTGGTGCGCACCTCCTTGAACTCCGGCAGCTGCGGGGAGGTGATGGTCACCGTCACCCCCTCCACAGGTTTCCCCTCCTGGTCCACCAGTTTGCCCACCAGGCGAGCCTTCCTCTGGGCCAAAGCCTGGCTTGGCAAGCTAAGGGTCAAGAGCACGAGGACGGCGAGGGCGCGAGAACCGTGGCGCATGGCGATCACCTCTTCTCCCCGGCCAGCCGGGAGGCCGGCGCAGAGGGTCGTTTATCCCACCCGTGAATACCGACCCTCCCCCACTGGCGGACGGGCGCCGGCGAGAGTCGACAAGAGTATAGACCCGTCCCCATCACTGTCCCCCCTGGCGCAGCTCCAGCTGGCGGAAGAGCAGCGACGGCGTCGTCACGGCGCTGCGCAGGGACAAGCTTGAGCTGTCCGCACCGGCGGCGTCGAGGGAGGCAAGGAGTCGGCCACAGCCGGCGCGCAACTCCACCCGCGGCCACGCCTGCACCGCCTCACCGTGGCACAACCGCACGCCTGCCGCCTGAAGGGTGAGACCGTCCCTTCCAGAATCCACCCGCACCGGCCCGGTGAGCGAGTCCAACCGCCAGCCATCGTCCATGCGACGTGCCAGCTCGCCGGCTGTGAGTGTGCCGTTGCCCATGACCAAATTGGCGGGGCCGCGGCCGGGGGGATCGGCGTAGGAGGCGCGCACCGCGCCGCCGGCCCGCCGGACATCACCGCCGGCCTCCCGCCAGGTGAGCGGCAGGGAGCCCACTCGGCCATCCATCAGGAGGGGCACGCGGCGGGAGGGGAGTCCCTCCCCGTCGAAGGGGAGGGGGAGCAGGCCGTCGGGACCACCCCGCGCGTCGGCGAGATTCCACGCCGGGGCCACCTGGCGGCGCCCCCGCGGCCCATCCTGTAGCAGCTCCACGAGCGCCTGCAGCAGGAAACCGGCAACCACCGGTGAGAGTAGAACGTCATGGAGGCCGCGCTGGGGAGGGGAGAGAGGGAGAAGCGGGCCACCAAGCAGGGCCACCAGTTCGGCGCAGCGTTGCAGGAGGCCATCGCCGACAGCAGGGGCCGCCACGTGGATAAGGACAGGGGGCAGGCTGTGGTGACTGGCCCGCACCTCCACCACCACTCCAGTGACGGCGGCGGAAGCGGCGAAACCCTCACTGGTGACCAGCAGGGTCCGGCTTGACCCCGCGGCAAGGCGGATTTCGTCGATTCTCGTGGGCAGCGAGCTCAACACATCGGCCAGGCGCAGGGCGAACCGCTCGAGCTGGCTGGCCGTCGGCGCGGGTGGGGGCGAAGGAACGGAGGTGGCGCCCAGCGCCCACCGCGGTGGGAGAGGATCCGGGCCCGGATACCGCGCCGCCAGCGCCGCCCGTGCCGCCTCGCGCCCGGCCGCCACTGCCACCCCGGCGGCCGAGGCGAAGCCCGTTGTTCCCCCGCCGGCGAGGCGGCACGCCACACCGGCCTGTAGCGCATGGCACCGCTCCCACCGGCCGACTCGCCAGCGCAGGGAGTGGGTTTCGCCCTCCCGGGCGTAGACCTCGTGGCGCAGCCCGGTGCGCTGCAGTTCGGCGAGCGCCGCCTCGGCGGCCGGCAGCAAACCGCCCCTCACCCCACCTCCAGGCCGTCGAGGAGGAGCCAGGGGGTGTCGCTTCCCACCGGGATGGCGTCGCCGTCTTTCCGGCACCACCCCGGCTCGGCACTCACTTCGGCCTCGGCAGAGCAGGCCACAAGCCCCTCGCATACCGTGGTCAGCGGCGCATGCAGGGTGAACGAGGGCAGCGGCCGCTGGGCCTCGCCGCCGCGCAGGGCGTAGGCGCTGCGAACCTCCAGCCGCACGGTGGCGGTGGGCAGGTCGAAGGCGGCGGAGCGCACCGAGAGCACCTCCACCCGCGCCCGACGGCGCAGCTCCTCCAGGGGCGTTCCCGGCCCGCGGGTGACCAGGTTGGAGATACGGGGGCCCGGCATGGCGTGGACGCCGCCGCGGCGGGCGTTGCCGGCCGGCACCCCGAGGCGGGCGGCGGAGGCCCGATCCGCAAGCACACCGACCGCGTCGCCGCCACGCAGCAGGTGGCGAGGTCGAGCAGGTGTACCCTCGTCGTCGAAGCTGAAGCTCCCCGGCAAATCCAACCGGGCCGGATCATCGACGACCTCCAGGGGATGGGCGAAACGCGGTCGCGACTCGCCGCCCGCGAAGGGAGAGAGGCCGGCCGCCACCAGGTCTCCCTCCAGGGGATGCCCGACCACCTCGTGGATGAGTGCCGCGGCCACCGGCGGCGCCAGCAGGGCAACGACACGCCCGCGGGGGGGGGCCCCCCGGCCCTCCGCGGCGGGGCGGGGGGGCTGCCACTTCTCCGAAAGCGGAAGCACGGCGAGAGCACGCTGACCGTCGTCGGCCTCGACTTCCAGGAGCTCCGGCCGCCACGGCAAGGCCGCCGCCGCGCGCCCCACCACGGCCGCCCAACGCCAGCGCCAGCGCAGCACCCACGTTCCACCGCCCAGCCGATCCAGCCACTCCCGCGGGTCGGGGAGCGTCGGAGGCTCCGGGAAAACCAGGGAGGGCACGTGGTGCGGCTCGGTATGCAGGAGTCGGCTCAAGGTCAGTCGGTCGACGGCATCGCTGGAGTCCAATCGGCGCTGGCGACGCGCCGCAACGCCGTCTCGCCGGGCCACCCCTCGCTCCGCGACCCTGCCCTCTCGAACGCGCCACCACCCCTCGACGACGCGCTCCAAGTAGAGGTCCTCCACCCGCGTCGAGGCATGCTCCCTGAAAATCGCCTGGCAGGCGGCTAGGGCGTCGAGGAGGCGATCGGCAGCCATGCTGCCGTGATAGCATAGGCCGTCTTTTGCGCGAGGTGGGGAGGGTGTGCCGTGAGCGAAGATTTCCGAGAAAGGTTGCGCCGGCTCAAAGAGGCCAGCCTCGCCGGGGGGGGAGCAGAGCGCATCGCGCGGCAACATCAGGCCGGCAAACTCACCGCGCGGGAGAGGCTCGATCTGCTACTGGACGCCGCGTCCTTCGATGAAGTCGATCAGCTGGTGACCCATCGGTGCACCGATTTCGGCATGGACCGGCAGCGCATCCCGGGGGACGGAGTGGTCACCGGGTTCGGTCGCATCGAGGGCCGGCCCGTGGCGGTGTTCGCCCAGGACTTCACCGTGTTCGGTGGCTCCCTGTCCGAGGCGCATGCCGAAAAGATTTGCAAAATCATGGATCTGGCCCTGAAGTTCGGCATTCCGGTGATCGGTCTCAACGACTCGGGGGGGGCGCGCATTCAGGAGGGCGTTGTGTCGCTGGGCGGATACGCCGACATCTTCCTGCGCAACACCCTCTGCTCCGGGGTGATCCCGCAGATTTCCGCGATCCTGGGACCGTGCGCCGGAGGGGCGGTGTACTCTCCGGCGATCACCGATTTCAT
This sequence comes from uncultured bacterium, assembly GCA_937924755.1. Classification (GTDB taxonomy): domain Bacteria; phylum Acidobacteriota; class Thermoanaerobaculia; order Thermoanaerobaculales; family Thermoanaerobaculaceae; genus CALEVZ01. The sequence continues at coordinate 37,137 of CALEVZ010000055.1, read as the reverse complement.
TTTCATGGCCAAAGGCTCCAGCTACATGTTCGTCACCGGACCCGAGGTCATTCGCACCGTGACCCACGAGGAGGTCACCATGGAGCGCTTGGGCGGGGCCACGACCCACGCCCAGATTTCAGGGGTGGCCCACTTCGCCTGTGAAGACGATGTCGACACCCTGGCGCGCATCCGCCGCCTGGTCTCCTTCCTGCCCCTCAACAACGCCGCCGATCCGCCCTCCCGCCCCGCCGACGACCCTCCGGATCGGGAGAGCGAGGAGCTCGACCGGCTCGTGCCGGCCGATCCGAATCGCCCCTACGACATCAAGGAGCTCATCCGCGCCGTTGCCGACGGGGGTGACTTTTTCGAGGTCCACGAACTGTACGCCCGCAACATCGTGGTGGGTTTCGTGCGGATGGCGGGGAGACCGGTAGGGGTGGTGGCCAACCAGCCGGCCCACCTGGCCGGGGTGCTGGACATCAACGCCTCGGACAAGGGCGCCCGCTTCGTGCGCTTTTGCGATGCCTTCAATATCCCCCTGCTGATCCTGGAGGACGTGCCCGGGTTCATGCCCGGCGTGGAGCAGGAGCACGGCGGGATCATCCGCCACGGCGCCAAGCTGCTGTACGCCCTGGCCGAGGCCACCGTTCCCAAAGTCACGGTAATCACCCGCAAGGCCTACGGGGGAGCCTACTGCGTGATGGGCTCCAAGCACATCCGCACCGACTTCAACTTTGCCTACCCCACCGCCGAGATCGCCGTCATGGGTTCCCAAGGGGCGGTGAACATCCTCTACCGGCGAGAGATCGAATCGGCTGCCGATCCCGAAGCCAAGCGGGCGGAGCTGATAAGGCAGTACAACGACGCCTTCGCCAACCCCTTGAGCGCCGCGCACCGGGGTTTCGTGGATGCCATCATCGAGCCCCGTCACACCCGCCGGCGCGTGGTTCAGGCCCTCGCTCTGGCCGCCAACAAGCGCGACTGGATGCCCGCCAAGAAGCACGGGAACATCCCCCTATGAAGAGGCGCTGGGTGAGCGGCCGGCGAGCCGCCGTGGGCGCCGTCCACGCGGGCGATCCGCCCCATAGCGAGCGAGGACGGCGGGCGGTGCGCCCGAAAGGGAGAACATGCGGATCCTGATTGCCAACCGCGGTGAAATTGCCCTACGCATCATTCGCGCCTGCCGGGAACTGGGCCACGAGAGCGTGGCCGTCTACTCGGACGTCGACCACACCCAGCCCCACGTCCTGGCCGCCGATCTGGCGCTGCCCATCGGGCCGGCACCGGCGCGGGAATCGTACCTTAACCAGGAGGCCATCCTCGCAGCGGCGGCGCGCGCCGGTGCCGGCGCCGTTCATCCCGGCTACGGCTTCCTGGCCGAGAACGCCGGCTTTGCCCGCGCCGTTGAAGCGGCCGGCCTCATCTGGATCGGACCGCCGCCCCAGGTCATTGAGCTGCTGGGCTCCAAGACCGCGGCGCGGGATCTGGCCCGCCGTGTGGGCGCACCCATCGTGCCCGGCAGCGACCCCTTGCCCGACGCCGCCGCGGCTCGCCGCTTCGCCGAGGAGGTGGGGTACCCCATTTTGCTCAAGGCGGTGGGCGGCGGCGGCGGCAAGGGAATGCGGGTGGTGCGGGAAAGTGCAGAAATGGACGAGGCGCTGGCCCGGGCCGCCTCCGAGGGCAAAGCCTTTTTTGCCGACGAGCGGGTTTACGCGGAAAAGCTCATCGAGCGGCCCCGCCACATAGAGGTGCAGATCCTCGGCGATCGCACCGGCACCATCCTGCACTTCGGCGAACGAGAGTGCTCGCTGCAACGGCGGCATCAGAAGGTAGTTGAGGAAACCCCCTCGGTGGCGGTGGACGACGGGCTGCGCCGGCGCCTGGGCGAGGCGGCGGTGGCGGTGGCGCGCGGCGCCAATTATCGCTCCGCCGGCACCGTGGAGTTCCTCCTCGGCCAGGATGGCCACTTTTATTTCCTAGAGGTCAATACCCGGCTGCAGGTAGAGCACCCGGTGACCGAGGTGGTGTACGGGATCGATCTGGTGCACCTGATGATCCGCGAGGCCCTAGGGGAAACGCTGGCCCTCCGTCAGGAAGAGATCGTGCCCCGCGGCCACGCCATCGAATGCCGGGTGTACGCCGAGGATCCTTTGCGGAACTTCGCCCCCTCACCGGGCACCATCGAGCTGCTGGAGCGGCCGGGCGGGCCGGGGGTGCGGGTGGACTCGGGGGTGCGCACTGGATCACTGGTGCCGCTCGACTACGACCCCATGTTGGCCAAGCTGATCGTCTTCGGCACCAACCGCCAAGAGTCGCTGGCGAGACTGCGCCGCGCCCTCGCCGAGTACCGCATTGTCGGTATCGCCACCACCCTGCCACTTTTCCGACTGCTTCTCGATGTGCCGGCCTTCCGCGATGGCGATCTCCACACCGGCCTGCTGGACGAACTGCTCTCCGGGGGTTCCGTCGAAGCACTCGAGGCGGCGGGCTCACCCGAACTTGAGGAGCTGGCGATCATGGCGGCCGGCTGTCTGGAGGCGCAGGCGGCGACGGCGCTGCCGGGTGATCTGATGGACACGGTGGAGCGAGAAGGAGCGGCTTGGCGGCAGGAAGGGCGACGCATGGCCCACGGGAGGTTCCCGCGATGATCCTTCCCCGCCTGTCACCCTCTGCCCCGTCGAGCAGCCACCTGTTCCCCCTCCCATCGCCCCGGGCCACGGCCTGCGGGGGGGTGGCACGCGACCGAATTGCAGCTCTCCCCCGCCGCTCGGAGGTTCTGGAATGAAGTGGTGGGTCGAACGCGACGGCCGGCGCTTCGAGGTCGTGGTTTCGGGGCAGGGGCAGCAGTTTGCCGTGCGCCTGGACGGCCACGAGCGACGGGTGAGCTTTCTGCCGGTGGCCAACAACCTTTCGGCCATGCTCGATGAGGACGGCCGCGCCTATTCGGTGGCGCATCAGCGGCTGGGCCGGGGTCGGTGGCGGGTTTCACTGGGAGACAGAGAGTTTGTCGTTCAACTCCGGGATCCGCTAGAGCGCGAAGTGACCCAACGGTCGGGCCAGCGGCAGGGTCCCCAGGAGATACGCGCCCCCATTCCAGGCAAGGTGGTGCGTCTGGCGGTGAGCAAGGGCGACGTGGTCGTGGCGGGCCAGCCCCTGCTGGTCCTGGAGGCCATGAAAATGGAAAACCCCATCTGCGCCGACGGGGAAGGCCGGGTCGATGAGGTGCTGGTCGCAGCGGGGGCCACCGTGGAGGGCGGTCAGCTTCTGCTGATGCTGCGCTGACGTTCACATTTTTGAACATCGCGTGCAGATTGCTGAATCTTTTATTGAGATATAATTGAGACGAGTTCGTTCACCAGCATCCTGTAAATGTTCGTACTCCTTGGCAATGATATTGCATCACTGGCGGCCCGATACTTTGGGCAGACCTGGCTGACCCAGGAGCGAGACGCTTGACTCTTGAGGAAAGGAGGTGATCCGCGGTACCCGAGGGGAAAGGGGAGCGACGCTGTCACGGGTAGCTGGCATCGTCCAGAAGGGTGAGTTTTGGTTTTTTGGAGTTGGTGAAGGAAGGAGGATGTATGAGAGGAGTTGGAAAGTATCTTTTCCTTGGGCTGCTGGCAGGGGTTCTGGCTGGCACCGCTTTCGCCCAGACCACCGGGTCCATCGAGGGGATGGTTACTGACGAACAGGGCACCGCCCTCCCCGGCGTCACGGTGGAAGCCTCATCACCGAGCTTGCAGGGCATCCGGGTCGCGGTTACCGATGCCAGCGGCAAATTCCGTCTGGTGCTGCTGCCACCGGGCACCTACACGGTAAAGAGCTCTCTGTCGGGTTTTGCCACCATCGAGTCGGCCGACGTGGTGGTGGGTTTGGGTCGCACGGTCATGCTCAACGTGCAGATGCGCAGCGCCTTCCAAGAAGAGGTCGTGGTTTCCGGCGCCGCTCCCACGATTGACACCCGTTCCACCGAAATGGGCGCCAACTTGAGCAAAGACTTCTTCATCAATTTGCCCATCGGGCGCAACTACGCCTCGGTGGTGCAGGTGGCGCCGGGGACCAGCACGGATAACTCGGGTATCGTGGTGTACGGTTCGACGGGTGCGGAAAACGCCTACTATATCGACGGCGTCAACACCACCGGCGTTGAGCTGGGGCAGCAGGGCAAGCGCCTCAACTTCGAGTTCATCCAAGAAGTGCAGGTGAAGACCGGCTCCTACAACGCCGAGTTCGGCCGCGCCACCGGCGGGCTGATCAACGTGATCACCAAGTCGGGCGGCAATGAGCTGGCCGGCACGGTGTTCGGCTACTACGACCCGGAAAGTCTCCGGCAGAGCACCAAGAAGTCCATCGAGGAGTCGGCCGCAACACGGGCTCGTTCGTTCACCGTCGACGCCGAGAACCGGCGCGATTTCGGCGCCGACCTCGGCGGTCACATCATCAAGGACGCCCTGTGGTTCTATGGAGCCTACAACTACGTGGCGGAGGATGAAGACCAGAAGGTCGCCAAGGACTTCACCCCCTTCGGCGGCCCGGCACAGGGCAAAATCTACACCCAGAAGGTGCGGCGCGATCTGTGGTCGGGCAAGCTCACCTGGCGCGCCAGCCAGAACCACTCCCTGGTGTTGTCGATGTTTGGTGACCCCTCCACCCAGGACGGCCCGGCGCGCGGATTGGCCGGTCCCGAAACCACCTTCCTGGAAAACATCAAAGAGGGTGGAACGAACGGCACACTCAAGTACGAGGGAGTGCTGGGCTCCTCCGTGGTGGTCAACGCGCAGGTGGCCCAGCACCGCGAGAAGAACATCGAGGACGGCCCCGGCTTCAACATGGTGTGGGTGGCCGATTACACCAACCCGTTGTACCTGCAGACCGGTCAGCTCGTGGTGTCGGGCGGTCTCGGGTTTGCCCAGCGACAGAAGTTCGGGCGCGACGACTACCGCGCCGACCTTTCCTACTTCCTCAACAACTTCGGCGGTGACCACGAGTTCAAGATCGGCGCCGAGTACGAGGAGATCGACGTCGACAACCGCAACTACAACACCGGCGGCGAGCGCATTTACAAGTTCCAGCGGCGGCACCGCGTGACCGGCCTCAACACCATCTACTACCGGCACAGATACTACATGAAGCGCTTCCCCACCGACCTGTTCGCCGTCGACTCGTCGTGGATCTTGAATCCCCAGATCGTCACCTCAGGCGCCGACTCCTACTCCGCCTACGTGCAGGATTCCTGGCGCGTGACCCCGGCGCTCACCCTCAACCTGGGCGTGCGCTACGAGCAGCAGCGCCTGTACGACAACGCCCAGGCGGTGCAGGCCAAGATCAAGAACACCGCGCCCCGTCTCGGGTTCATCTGGGACTACAAGGGTGACGGCACCTCCAAGCTGTTCGGGTCGTACGGCCGCTTTTACGAGATGATCCCCATGGATATGGTGATCCGCTCCTTCGGCGGCGAGATCACTGCGTTTTTCTATAATTACTCGCCGAACCCCGGCGACGTGTACTGCGACCCCGACACCCATGAAAACGTGCGCCGCTGCGCTCCGCTCGGGCACGAGAACACCCCCGTCGACCCCGACCTCAAGGGGCAGTACATCGACGAAATCGTCCTCGGCACCGAGTACGAAGTGGCCCGTAATCTGGCGATCGGCGCCAAGTACATCTGGCGTGATCTGGGCATGGTCATCGAGGACTCGCTGGGCTTCGACCAGGGGTATTACATCGGCAACCCTGGCCGGGGCGTGCTCCGCTCCTCCTGGGACATGAACTACGAGCGCGAGTACCCGGTGCCGGACCCGAAGCGCACCTTCAAGGGCATCGAGCTGTCGGCGCGCAAGCGCTTCGCCGACAACTGGGCGTTCATGGCCAGCTATCTGTGGTCCAAGTTGGAGGGGAATTACGACGGCACTTTCCAAGCCTCCACCGGCCAGCTCGACCCCAACCTCAACTCGGCCTTCGACTACGCCGAGTTCCAGGTCAACAACACCGGCAAGCTGTCCAACGATCGCACCCACCAGTTCAAGCTCGACGGGTTTTATAAACTGCCGATGGGGCTGAACATCGGTCTGTCGGCCTACTACCGCTCGGGCACACCGATCACCGCGATGGGATACTCGCTAGCGTACCAGAACTGGGAGTTCTACCTCTCCGAGCGGGGCGCCTTCGGTCGAACCAAGAGCGAATACGAAATGGATTTGCACCTGGACTACCCGATCAAGATGGGCGACGTGCAAATCACGTTCCTGGCTGACATCTTCAATTTCCTCAATCGACAGGGCGAGACCAGCCGCAACCTGCGCTACGACCTGGACGAGGATTACACCCCCATCAACTACGACACCGGTGAGTTCGAGCCACCCATCCGACCGGGGGACAGCTCTCGTCCGCCCACCAATCCGGCGTTCAACACGGCCAACAACTGGCAGGATCCGCGTTCCATCCGTCTCGGCGTGCGGATCGCCTTCTGAGGCGGTTCGCGCATAGCACCAGCCCCGGGGGCCTGCGGCCCCCGGGGTTTTGTATGCTCTTGACCATGCGTCGAGTGTTCGTCGCCTCTGCGGTTCTCGCCAGCCTGGCGCTCATCGCCGTGGTTTCGCTGCGCCGGCTGCCAGCGGGAGAACTGGGCTGGTCGCCGCGCACGGGACGGCTGGTCGTGGCCGAATCGGCCGGTGTCTTTCTTTCCCGCTGGAAGTTCAAGCGAGAGGGCCCGACGCCGGTGTTGGCAAGCCTGCAGGCCGCGTCGCGGGAAGGGGCGCGGGTGACGGTGCATCTGCGCCTTTCTCCCGGCCCGGGTGACTACGTCCTGGCGCCGGCCGACACCCTGGCCCAAGGCGTCCGGGCGGCGGTGGGAGACGATGTATCCAGGCTGGTGGCAGCTTCCCCACTGCCCTGCCTCGCCAACGCCCTTGACAAGGATTGCCAGGCGGCGATGGAACGAACGATTGCGGAGATCATCGCCAAGCGACTGGGATTCCGCGACGACGAGGTGATGGTCACCCTGGCCCCCGACCCCACTGCGCTGGCGCTGGCGCGCCGCGCCGCCCTGGCCGCTGCCTTCGGCAAGGCGGCTCGGCGGGTGGTGGTGATCGGCTTGGACGGAGGCGACTGGGAGCTGTTCGAACCCTTCGCCCGGCGCGGCATCATGCCCAACCTGGCGCGCCTGATGGCCGCTGGCACCTACGGCGACCTGGCCTCGATCACCCCGCTCCTCTCGCCTCTCATCTGGACCACCATGGCCACCGGGGCGAGTCCGGAGGAACACGGCATTCTCGATTTCTTGGAAGTGGACCCGGAAAGCGGCGAGCGGATTCCGATTACCGGACGCCAGCGAAGGTTGCCGGCGCTATGGAACATGGCCTCCGCGGCCGGATTGTCATCGGTGGTGTCCGGATGGTGGGCCACCTGGCCGGCGGAGCAGATCAACGGAGTGATGATTTCGGACCGCCTCTTCCATCCCCTTTCGGACACCGCCGACGAGGGAGCGCCAGGAACGGTCGTGTTTCCACCGGAACTGGAGCCACAACTGCGGGAGCTGGCGGCGCGAGCCGTGCACGAGACGGGAGAGGAGGCGGTCCGAGCCCTCATGCCAGTGTCCAGCCAGGCGTACCGTGAAGCGATCGCCGGGGGCAAGGGGATGGCCGACCCCATCGATGGCTTCCGCCGCCTTTTGATCGGCACTCGGACCTACTTCGGCGCGGCGCTGGCAACGGTGCGTCCAACCACCGACTTGCTCATGGTGTACTGCATCGGCACCGACGAGATCGGGCACCTGCTGGCGCCCAACCTGCCGCCGCCGCTGCCAGGCCGGGATGCGGCCATCGGCGAGGCGGCCCGCACCGCTGTGGAGCGCTACCACGCCGTGGTGGACCGCTGGATCGGTCGCCTGCTGGAGGTGTGTCCCCTCTCCGAATGTGCGGTGGTTGTGGTATCGGACCACGGTTTCAAATGGGGGGTTGACCGGCCCCGTGAGCTGTCGGGGGTGGCAGCGGCCACGGCGGCGGTGTGGCATCGACCCACGGGAGTCTTCATCGTCGCTGGCAATGGGGTGGAGCGGCGCGGGCGGGTCGCGGACAGTGCCTCCGTCTTCGACGTGGCTCCGACAGTGGCAGCCCTGCTGAAGATCCCCGCCGGGCAGGGGTGGCGAGGCCGTCCGCTCCCCGGGTGTCCGCCCGCGCGCCTGGAGCCAATCGATTGGAATACGCTCGTTCCCCCCGAGACCTACCGCGGCTCTCCTGTCGGGGCGGCACGACCATCGGCAGAGGTGATCGCCCAGCTGAAAGCCCTCGGCTATCTCGAGGGGGGTGAAGGGGGCAGCGGCAGCGCCGGAGTCACCGAAGGCTCCCTCAACAATTTGGGCCTGGTGCATCTGGAGGCGAAACGCTACCGCGAGGCGGAGGAGGCGTTCCTCAAGGCCATCGCCGCCAATCCCCGCTACGCTTCCCCTCACTACAACTTGCGGCGGCTCTACCTGGAGACTGCTCGGTTCGAGGAGGCGGACCGCTCGCTGTGGCGGGCGGTGGAGCTCGGCCTGCGCGATGCCGCCGGGGCGCTGGATCGCGCTGCCACGGACTGGGAAGCGCGGGACCTGCCGGGGCGAGCACTGGAACTCCTGACCCGTGCTACCGCCCACTTCCCCCGCGAGGAGAGGCTGCACGTCCACCGCCTGGCGTTGCTCGTACGCCTCCAGCGTTGTCCCGAAGCCATGGCGGCAGGGCAACAGGCCGCCCAATTGTTCCCCTCCTCGGCCTCGATTCAAGCCTTTACCGGACTTGCCGCCGCCTGCGCCGGAGCCACGGCCGAGGCGCGCATGCACTTTCGGCGTTCCCTGGAACTGAACCCGAACCAGCCGATGATCGCAGACGCGTTGGCGGCACTCCCTCGCTGACCAAACCGCGCCGGAAGCGGGTCTCAGGGGGTGGTGGCGGTGGCGTTGTGGCCCTCCACCGTGGCGGCGTACAGCGCCGCCTCCGCCTCGGCCAGGAACTCCCGCGCCAGGTGATAGCGGCCGTTGCGGAATTGCGCGACGCCGGCGGCAATGCCAGCTCGAAAAGCGGTATCCGGAAACGAATTCAGGGCTGCCAGCCGCAGCCGCTCGACGGTGAAGACCGCGGCGCGCTCGTCGGCATCGGCGAGCAGTAGCGCGAAGGTGTCGGGTCGTAGGACGGCGAGGGCGTCGATCTGCCGCAGGGTGCGCCGCAAGGCGGCGTCGGCCGCTTCGAACAAGACCTCCACCCGCGCCGGCTCCCCCAGCATCGAGAGGCGGAGCAAGGCAATCGAAAACGTCCCACCGTTGCGCCGCGCTCGCTCCATTTCAAGCTCCAGGCGCCGCAGGAATTTCTCGGGCGTCAGGAGGCCACTACCGCCATCCAGGCTTTCCCCCCAGCGGCGATGGGACCAGCGCTGGAAGAGGACAAGGGTAAACACCATGGCGAACGGGATCACCCCGAGGGCGGAGAGGTTGTCGCTGATCAGGCCCGGGCGACGAGCCAGAAGGCCGATGTGGGTAGCGATGTCGAGGGCCACCGTGGCCGCCAGCAGGACGGTGGCCGCAAAGGCCGAGCGGGCGAGGGGCCGCCGCCGGCGAACCGGCTCCCAGATCTTGAACACCAGGTACGGGCCCAGGAGCACCAGCGTTGCCTGGGCCAGGTACACAAGCACCGCCAGGTCGGCGGCGGAACGCCAGGCTGCCGCGAACCCGATGCCCAGTACCAGGGCGGCCTGCACGGAAACCAATGGCACCGGCACCGCAAGCTGCAGGTGTTGATAGGTAAGCCCGATGAAGGCGGCCATACCTCCCAACAGAGCGGCGATGTGTAAGCGGTAGGCTCCGCTCTCGCCCAGCAGTTGTGTTGGCCCCCACTGGGTCTGGGAAAGATAGAAGACTGATGCCAGCACCAAGAAAACACCGAACAGCAGGTTCGCCGCGTCCTTGCGCTGGGCGGCGAAGAGCGCCAGGTGGAGTACGGCCATCGTGAGCAGCATGGCGGCCACCGAGGACAGCAGTAGATCGCGCTGCACGTGGGCGTGGAGCAATTGGCGATAGGTGGCGACGCGGGGCGGGGGGCCCAGGAGGCCGCCGCAGCCCGCCGTTGAATAGACGTGCACCACCAGCTCGTTGAGTTCGCCCAAGCGCAGTGAGATGCGCGGCAAACGATAGAGTCGCGGGGCGGGGACCACGCGGGCTGGGCGCGGAGGGAACGCCCCCCGAGTACCGATCCGGCGGCCGTTCAAGAAGACTTCATCGGCGTCGGCCACCACCCCTAAATCCAGGCCCAGCTCGGTGTCCGCGAGCGAAGAGGGGACGAACAGGCGCGCCACGTACCAGGCATGCCCCTTGGATCCCGGCGCGCCCTTTTGCCAACAACCGGGAACCCGGATCGGCTGCCAGGCGTGGCGCTCCCGAAACGGGCTCGACCAGGCGGGGTCGTGGCCCGCGCGAAAGAGCCATTCGCCGGCCAGGCTGGTGGGCAGGGCGTCGATGCGGAAGATTGGCGGCTCGGAGGCGCTGGCGCCCGCAGCCAGGAGGATCGCCACCAGGGCCAGGAACGCTCGCCTCATGGCCGGAACCCGCAAGGCACCGCAGTGGCGCCGGGAAACTCGGACTGCAGAGTTGCTGCAAGAGTGGACGCGCTGGAAACCGACTCCATGCCCGTGGCGCGCACCCGGGTGAGTCCTCCCGGGGCCGGGACGGTGCGGGAGGAGAGGCCGCGCTGGCGCAACCTGGCGACCGCTCGCTCCACGTTGGCGGCCTCGGCGAAGGCCCCCACCTGTACCTCCCAGCACCTCTCACCGGGCATGCCGTCACCGAGGGCGAGGACCTCGAGGCGGACGGGAATCACCCCCGGCTTGACGGCGTCGAGGACCTGGGCGGCGCGATGCGAGAGATCGATGATGCGCCCTGGGACGAACGGGCCGCGATCGTTGATCACGACCTCGACCGAGCGCCGGTTGGTGAGGTTGATCACTCGAACCGAGGTGCCGAAGGGCAAGGTGCGGTGGGCGGCGGTTAGCTCGCGCATGTCGTACACCGCACCGGACGCAGTGGGGCGCCCGTGGTAGGGGTGGCCATACCAGGAGGCCAGACCCTCCTCGACGAGGGGCGGTCCAGCGGGAGCGGTGGCGCGCGGTGCGCCGCCGGTGGTGGCGCAGGCGGCGGCGAGGGGCACGGCGAGCGCAACCGGCCAGGGCAGGGCGCTGCGGCCGCGGCGGGTCGGTCCATGCGGCATGCCCTCGACATAGTAGCGCAGCGTGCCAAGTGCCGGGGTTGGCGTGGCTCATCGTCAATGAGCGATCGCTTTTTCCCCCGGTCGCTCCCTTGACACCCTTGCCGCCGCTGCTATTCTCAGCTTTAGCTTTCGAGGGGAAGGGGGTCACAATGCGAAGAGCAAATGTTCTCAGGCGCACCAACCCAACGATTCGGAGGGGCACGTTCGTGGCCGTCGTGCTGCTCCTGCTGGCCGTCGTGACGCCGGCGCGGGCCGCCGATTACCAGGCGGGAGAGCTCAAGATCAGCTGGGGCACCACCCTCTCCTACGGCGCCATGTGGCGGGTCCAAGAACGGGACCGCAGCATCATCGGCCTTGCCAACGGCGGGACCGCCTTCTCGGTCAACGGCGATGACGGCAACCTCAACTACGACAAGGGCTTGATCTCCAACGCCATGAAGGCAACCACGGAGGTGGAGCTAAGCTATAAGAACGTCGGAGCCTTTGTGCGCGCCTTCGGTTTTTACGACTACGAGAACGAGCGTGGCGACCGCGCCCGCACGCCGCTGACCCAGGCAGCGCTGGATCGGGTGGGCAAGCGCGCCGAGCTGCGCGACGCCTTCGCCTGGTTCCGCTTCAATTTGGGCGGCGTCTCGGCCGAGCTGCGCGCCGGCGAGCAGGTGATGAGCTGGGGGGAGAGCACCTTCATCCAGAACGGCATCAACGCCATCAATCCGGTGGACGTGAGTGCGCTGCGGGTGCCGGGGTCCGAGCTGCGCGAGGCACTGCTCCCCATCGGGGCCGTCTCCCTGTCCCTGGGCCTGTCGAAGAACCTCGCCGCCGAAATGTACTACCAGTACCGCTGGGAAGAGACGATCATCGATCCGGCCGGGACGTACTTCTCCACCGCCGATCTGGCTGGCCGCGGGGCCAGCCGGGTGATGCTCGGTTTCGGCTCGGTGCCCGACACGCTTCCCATCGGACCCTCCCCCGCCAACCCGGTGGGAGCGGTGGTGCCGCGCACCGACGACCGCAAACCTAGGGACAGCGGCCAGTACGGGGTGGCGTTCCGCTGGTTCGTACCCAAGCTCAGCGGTACCGAGTTCGGGCTGTACCACATCAAGTACCACTCGCGGCTGCCCGTCATCAACGCGATCACCGGAACGTTTGCCGGTCTGCTGCCTCCCAACCTGAACTACGCCGCCTCCGCCCGGTACTTTTTGAGCTATCCGGAGGACATCAAGCTGTACGGTGCGTCGTTCAACACCCAGTTGGGGGGTACCGGGGTGGCGCTGCAGGGAGAGATTTCCCACCGCAAGGACGTCCCCCTCCAGGTCGACGACCTGGAGCTGCTCTACGCGGCGCTGTCGCCGCTGCGCCTGGTTGACATTCCCGCCTTCGCGAGGATCAAGGCCATCGGCACCCTGCTGGCGGGCACCAACCAGCTCGGGGCGTTCGGTTTCGGCGAGGAAATCGCCGGCTACAAGCGCTTCGACACCACCCAGGTGCAGTTCACCGCCACCAAGATCTTCGGGCGGCTGCTCGGCGCCGACCAGCTCACCACGGTGCTGGAGGCGGCCTACTCCTACGTTCATGACATGCCCGCCAAGTCGGTGCTGCGTTTGGAGGGGCCGGGAACCTACACCTCGGGCAACCCCGTCCACCAGCAGGCCGGCGTGCAGCCCGGCACCGAGCCGCTGCGGGCCTTCCCCGAGGAAGAGTCGTGGGGGTACGTGTTCGCCGCCCGGCTGGACTACAACAACGTGTTTGCCAACGTCAACCTGCTGCCCCGCATCTCGTGGGCGCACGACGTCAACGGGGTGTCGCCGGGGCCGGGGGGCAACTTCATCGAGGGGCGCAGCGCCTTCACGGTGGGTCTGGCGGCCAACTACCGCATCAACTGGGAGTTCGACGTGAGCTACACCCGCTTCGAGGGGGCCGGTCGCTACAACCTCATCAGGGATCGCGACTTCATCGCCACCGCCGTGAAGTACTCGTTCTGAGTCTAGGGGAGGATGACCATGCGTGGGAGAACATCACTGGCAAGTTTCGCTGTCGCCCTCGTGGTCGTTGGCATGGCAGCCACGGCGAGCGCAGAGTTGACGGCGCAGGAAATCGCCCGCCTGGGCGCCGATCTGACCCCCCTGGGGGGTGAGAAGGCGGGCAACGCGGCCGGTACGATTCCGGCCTGGACCGGCGGCATCACCACCCCACCCGCCGGCTACAAGCAGGGCATGCGGCACCCCGACCCCTACGCCAGCGATAAGGTGCTGTTCACCATCACCGGGAAGAACATGGGTGAGTACGCCGACAAGCTCACTGAGGGCCACAAGGCTCTGCTCAGGACCTACGGCACGTACAAGATGAACGTGTATCCCTCTCACCGTTCGGCCTCCGTCCCACCCTGGATCTATGAGGCTACCAAGAAGACCGCCGCCACCGCCAAATTGGAGGCCAACGGCAACGGCGTCGTCAACGCCATCATGGGTATTCCCTTCCCGATCCCGAAAAACGGTCTCGAGGTGATCTGGAACCACCTGCTGCGTTACCGCGGCGAGTCGGCGACCCGCTGGTTCGTGCAGGCGGCGCCGACGCGCGGCGGCGCCTACACGCTGGTTGAGTTCCAGGAGGACTTCCTCTACCTGTACGGCATGCGCAACATGACCGAAGAAAAGCTGCGCAACCGCATCCTGCTGTTCAAACAGAAGGTCCTGGCGCCGGCCCGGCTGGCCGGCGGCATTCTGCTGGTGCACGAGACCCTGAACCAGGTGCGCCAACCCCGCGACGCCTGGCTTTATAACCCCGGCCAGCGTCGCGTACGGCGCGCTCCCAACGTCGCGTACGACAACCCCGGCACGGCGGCGGACGGGCTGCGCACCTCCGACAACCTCGATCTGTTCAACGGCGGGGTCGACCGCTACGATTGGAAACTCGTCGGCAAGAAAGAGATGTACGTCCCCTACAACGCCTACAAGCTGCACAGCGGCGACGTCAAATACAAGGACCTGCTGACTCCCCTGCATATCAACCCGGACTACCTGCGCTACGAGCTGCACCGCGTATGGGTGGTGGACGCCACCTTGAAGACCGGGGCGCGGCACATCTACAAGCGCCGCACCTTCTACATCGATGAGGACTCCTGGCAGATCCTCGCCGTCGACCAGTACGACAACCGCGATCAGCTCTGGCGGGTGTCCGAGGGATTTGCCGTTAACTACTACGAGGTGCCCTTGACCTGGGTAACTGCCGAGGTTCACACCGACCTGCAGGCGGGCCGCTACCTGGCCTACGGGCTGTCCAACGAGACCAAGCCGTTCGACTTCACGATGCAGCTCACCGAGGCGGATTTTTCGCCCGACGCCCTGCGCCGCGAAGGTGTGCGCTGAGTGATGATGAGTCTGTACGACCTCCAGCCGGGAGTCGTGCCCCGGCTGGAGGCCGGTTTGCTCCGCGCGCCGTGCCCGGGAATGCGGCGGGGAGAGAGAGGGGGTGAGCCTTGGCCGACCGGCGGAGGAGCAACGAAGGTTCGACGGAGGTCGGGCAAGAAAGGGGGGGTCGTGGGGAAATCAATGACGTGGATGCTGATGCTCCTTGCCCTGGGGGGGGCCGACCAGGCAAGGGGGGAAGGGGAGGCTTCCATCATGGCCCCCCTGGCAGCTCACTCGCTGCTCCTGGACGTGGCTACCAGTGGCGATCGACTCCTGGCCGTGGGAGAGCGGGGGCACATCCTAGTTTCCACCGACCAGGGAGACTCGTGGCGTCAGGTATTGGTGCCGACCCAGGCGCTCCTCACCGCCGTTGCCATGGGCGACGACGGTCGGGCGTGGGCGGTGGGGCACGACTCGGTGATCCTGCGCAGCGAGAACGGCGGCGAGTCCTGGGAGCTGGTGTACAGCGACCCGGAGGCCAACGAGCCACTTTTCGACGTGTTCTTTCTTGATGGCGATCGCGGCTTTGCGGTGGGGGCCTACGGCGTCTTCATGGAGACCCACGACGGTGGCAGGAGCTGGGAGAGGCGCACCGCCTTCGACGGCGACAACCACCTCCAGCACATGGCTCGCCTGCCCTCGGGCGCCCTCGTCCTGGTCGGCGAACGGGGCCTGATCCTGCGCTCGGACGATAGCGGCGAGACCTTTCGGCAGCTCCCCTCACCCTACCATGGCTCGCTGTTCTCGAGCCTCCCTCTCGATGACAAGACCCTGTTGATCTTCGGCCTGCGCGGCCACTGCTTCCGCTCCGCCGACGGCGGCGCCACCTGGCAGGAAATCGCCACCGGAACGACCGGCATGCTCACCGACGCCTGCCGCTTCCCCGACGGCCGCATCCTCGTAAGTGCCCTGGGCGGCGTGGTGCTCCTGTCCCGGGACAGCGGCCAGAGCTTTGCCCTCGACGAGGAGCGGGCCCGCCTGGGACTGTCGGCGGTGGCGTGCCTGGGAGATGGCAGTGCCGTGCTGGTGGGTGAGCTGGGCGTTCAGAAGATCGCCGCGGCGCGGCTGGCCAGCATGTTCGCAGGAGGAGGGGAACGATGAAGGACTGGCTGGAAAACCTGATCTTTGGACACCGCCGGACGGTCATCGTTCTCTTCGTCCTCCTGACCATCTTCATGGGCTACCAGGCGTCGCACCTGCGCATCGACGCCGGGTTCGCCAAGATGCTGCCGCTGAAGCACGAGTACATGCAGACGTACGTGCAGTACCGCGACGAGTTCGGCGGCGCCAACCGCGTCCTCATCGCCCTCAAGGTGCGCGAGGGGGACATCTTCACGCCGGAGTTCTTCAACACCCTGCGCGCCGTCACCGACGACGTGTTCTTCATCCCCGGCGTCGACCGCACGCGGGTGAGTTCCCTGTTCACCCCCAACGTGCGCTTCACCGAGGTGGTCGAAGATGGCATCTCTGGGGGCAACGTCATTCCCGCCGATTTCTCCAACACCCCCGAAGGGCTCGCCAAGGTGCGGGACAACGTCTTGAAGTCGGGGTACATCGGGCGGTTGGTGGCCAACGACTTCAGCGCCGCCATCGTCTCGGCGGAGCTTTTGGAGATCAACCCCAACACCGGCGAACGGCTGGATTACATCGACGTGGCCAACCAGCTGGAGGCCATTCGCCAGAAGTACTCGTCCGACGCCATCGGCCTCGCCTTCGACTACCACATCATCGGCTTTGCCAAGGTGATCGGCGACATCGCCGCGGGCGCCGCCCGGGTGGTGCTGTTCTTCCTCATCGCCTTTCTTATCACCGCGGTCTTCGTGTACATCTACTCCCAGTCGTTCCAGCTCACCGTCATCCCTCTGGCGTGCTCCACCATCGCCGTGATCTGGCAGCTCGGGCTGCTCACCGTGCTGGGGTTCGGCATCGACCCCATGTCCATCCTGGTGCCGTTTCTGGTCTTCGCCATCGGCGTCAGCCACGGCGTGCAGATGATCTCCGCCCACGGCGCCGAAGTGTTTAACGGCGCCTCCAGCCTGGAGGCTGCCCGGGCCGCCTTCCGACGTCTGCTGGTGCCCGGGGCAGTGGCTCTTCTCACTGACACCATAGGATTCATCACCATTCTGTTCATCGAAATCCGGATGATTCAGGAGATGGCCATCACCGCCGCCCTGGGCGTCGGGGTGATCATCTTTACCAACCTGGCCCTGGTTCCCGTGCTGCTGTCCTACGTGCGCCACGACGAGATCTACCCCTTAAAGCTGCGCCGTCGGCATCGCCACGTGGAACCGGTGTGGCGTTTCCTGTCGGGCTTCGCCTCGCGGCGCCGCGCCGTGCCGGTGCTGGCGGTGGCCCTGGTGTTGCTGGCGGGCGGCTGGTGGAAGGCGCGACAGGTCAAGATCGGCGATCTCCACCCCGGCGTTCCGGAACTGCATAGCCACTCGCGCTACAACATCGACACCGACATGATCACCACCCATTTCTCCATCGGCGTCGACCTGCTCACGGTGATCGTCGAGACGGTCCCCCAGGGGTGCACCGACTACGACATCGTCACCACCATTGACCGCTTCGAATGGCATATGCGCAACGTGCCCGGGGTGCAGTCGGTGGTGGGGCTGCCGACGGTGGCCAAAATCATCACCTCGGGGTGGAACGAGGGCAGCCTGAAGTGGCGCATCATCCCCCGGGACCGGGACATGCTGGCCCAGGCGGTGACCTACATCGATACCTCCACGGGGCTGCTCAACAGCGACTGTAGCGTCATGCCGGTGCTCATCTTCACCACCGATCACAAGGCCGAGACCATCAATCGCATCGTCGCCGAGGTCAAAAAGTTCCGCGCCGAGCACGGCACCGAGGAGGTGAATTTCCGCCTCGCCACGGGTAACGTGGGGGTGATGGCAGCCACCAACGAGACCGTAGCGGCCGCCCAGTTCCCCATCCTGGCAGGCGTCTTTGCAGCGGTGATCCTTCTGTGCCTGATCACCTTCCGCTCGGTGCGAGCGACTTTGTGCATCATCCTGCCGCTGGGGTTGGTTTCACTTCTCGCTTACGCCCTCATGGCATTCCTGGAGATCGGACTGAAGGTCTCGACGCTGCCGGTGGCCGCGTTGGGCGTCGGTATCGGGGTCGACTATGGGATCTATATCTTCAGTCGATTGCGAAGTTTCGGCAGCGAAATCGACCTCATTGAGGCCTACCGCCGGACGCTCACCATCACCGGCAACGGCGTCATCTTCACCGGGTTGACCTTAGCGGTAGGGGTGGGCACGTGGATCTTCTCGCCGTTGAAATTCCAGGCGGACATGGGAATCCTGCTCACCTTCCTGTTTCTCTTCAACATGCTGGGCGCCATCCTGCTGCTGCCGGCGATCGCCGCGGTGCTGTTCAAGCGCTCGGTCAACGGGTGAGTAATACTTTCAAGGTTGAAGGGACGGCGCGCTGCCACGGCGCGCCGCCCGCAGTTTTGCGAGCCCTGGCTGGCAACACCAGCGGGGGGGCTGCTAGACCTGCGGCTCGTCGACGACGGCGGGGCGGTGGGCAGCCAGCCACGGCTCCACCACGTCGGTGAGGAACTCCACCACCTGCCGGGGCGCCCGGCCGACGTGACGGGCGGGGTCGAGCAAGGTCGTCAGGGCCGCCGGGTCGAGCCCCAAGGCGGGGTCGGCGGCGACGAGCTCCAGGAGCGGGTTGGCGTTCCCCTCCATCTTGACTCGTCGGGCCGCCTCCCGGGAGGCAAGCCGCAGGCGCTCGTGCAGCACCTGGCGATCACCCCCCCGAGCCGCGGCGGCCAGGAGGATCTCCTCGCTGGCCAGAAATGGTAACTCTTCCATGAGATTGCGACGGATCATGGCGGGGTAGACCTCGAGGCCAGCGGCCACCGAGTGCCACAGTGCCAACAGGGCATCGCTGGCCAGAAAGGCTTCCGGCAAGACGAGACGGCGGTTGGCGGAGTCATCCAGGGTGCGCTCCAGCCACTGGGAGGCCGCCGTCCACGCCGCGTTGGCGGGCAGCGAGATGAGGTAGCGGGCCAGGGCGCACATGCGCTCGCAGCGCATGGGGTTGCGCTTGTAGGGCATGGCCGAGGAGCCCACCTGGCTGGCCAGCGCCGGTTCGTCCAGCTCCTTCAGTCGGGAGAGCAGCCGCACGTCCGACGCGAACTTGTGGGCCGACTGGGCGAGCCCGGACAGGCAGGCGAGCAGGTAATACTCCGGCTTGCGCGGCGAGGTCTGTCCGGTGACGGGGTAGGTACCGGGAAAGTCAAAGGCGGCGGCAATGCGGCGGTCCAGCTCGCGGACTTTCTCGTGATCACCACCGAAAAGCCGCAGGAACGAGGCTTGCGTACCGGTGGTGCCCTTGGCCCCGCGCAGTAACAGGCGGGCTCGCTCGGCCTCCAGTCGCTCCAGGTCGGCCAGCAGATCGAGCAGCCACAGACAGGCGCGCTTGCCCACGGTGGTGGGCTGCGCCGGCTGAAAGTGGGTGTGCCCGAGGCAGGCCAGCTCCCCATGGGTACGGGCGAAGGTAGCCAGAGCCTGCACCACCGCCGCCGCCTGGGCGATGAGCAGGTCACACCCGCGCCGTAGCATGATGAGGTCGGCGTTGTCGGTGACGTAGCAGGAAGTCGCGCCAAGGTGCAGCCACGGCCCGGCGGTGGGCGCCACTTCGGCCAGGGCGTGGACGTGGGCCATGACGTCATGACGGGTTTCCCGCTCGATCTCCTCGGCTCGCCGAAGCTCCTGGGGGGTGATCTCCAGGTGCCGCTCCAGCTCCTCCACGGCCTCGGCGGGAATGGCCAGACCCAATTCCCGTTGGGCGCGCAGGAGCTCCAGCCACAAGCGGCGCCAGAGGCCATAGCGGGTAGCGGGTGAAAACAGCGCGCGCATGGCGCGGGAGGCGTAGCGG
Source organism: uncultured bacterium (assembly GCA_937924755.1). Taxonomy (GTDB): domain Bacteria; phylum Acidobacteriota; class Thermoanaerobaculia; order Thermoanaerobaculales; family Thermoanaerobaculaceae; genus CALEVZ01. The sequence continues at coordinate 17,615 of CALEVZ010000055.1, read as the reverse complement.
GAGGTGAGGGGGTGTTCGAAGGTGTGCATGGGCGGGATTGTAGTCGCTGCCAAACCCAGCTTGACTTCCCGACGAGCGCCCATGACAATGACACTCCCCCAGCGCTGCGGGGCGCCGTGGGAGGCGGCCCAGCGCGGCGAATGGCCTGTCGTCGCGCGGGAAGACGCTTCCGGCCTGACGCCCGCGGCCCGAACATGGGAGGTCATCGGTGAAATCCAAGTCAAAAGAACGCCGGCCGGTGGCGGTGATCGCCTTTGGCGGCAACGCCCTGCTGCGCCCCCAGGACCACGGCACCCAGGAGGAGCAGTTCACCCTCGCCTGGAAGGCCACCCGGTGGCTCGTCGAGATCATCCACCGGGGCTACGAGCTGGTGATCGTGCACGGCAACGGTCCCCAGGTGGGCAACATCATGATCCAGGTGGAGGAGGCCATCACCAAAATCCCCCCCCAGAGCCTGGACGTCTGCGTCGCCCAGACCGAGGGCTCCATGGGGTTCATGCTGCAGAACCAGATCCGCAATCGGCTCAACGAGGAGCAGCTGGCCAAACCGGTGGTGACGGTGCTGTCGGAGGTGGAGGTGAGCCGCGACGACCCCGCCTTCGACAACCCCTCCAAGCCGGTGGGGCCCTATTTCACCGCCTACCGCGCCAATCTGCTCATGCAGGAGCAGGGGTGGCAGATGGTGGAGGATGCCGGCCGCGGCTGGCGCAAGGTGGTTCCCTCCCCGCCCCCCAAGCGCATCCTGGACGTGGAGGTGGTGAAAGGGCTGGTGGACGACGGTGCGGTGGTCATCGCCGCTGGCGGCGGTGGTATCCCTGTCTATCAGGACGTGGGCGGCTACTACCGTGGCGTCGAGGCGGTGATCGACAAGGACTACACCGCCTCGCTGCTGGCCCAGGCCCTCAACGCCGACCTCTTCATCGTCCTTACCCAGGTGCCCCAGGTGGCCGAGAACTTCGGCCGCCCCACCCAGCGCTGGCTGGCCGAGCTACCCGTCTCCAAGGCCAGGGAAATGCTGGAGCAGCACCAGTTCCCGCCCGGCTCCATGGGCCCCAAGGTCCGCGCGGCGATCCAGTTCGTGGAGGCCTGCGGCAAGGAGGTCTTGATCACCAACGCTGAAAGCTTGAAGGACGCCCTGGCGCGCAAGGGCGGCACCTACATCGTCCCCGATCGCAAGGAGGCTTGAACGCCATGCTCAACAACCCCTGGCAGCGTCACAAGGACCTGATTTCCATTCACGACCTCACCGCCGAGGAGGTGGAAGCCCTCTTTCAACTGGCGGCCAACGTCAAGGCCCGCCCCGACCGCTACCGCACCGCCCTGGCCGGACAGACCCTGGCCATGATTTTCGAGAAGTCCTCCACCCGCACCCGCGTCTCCTTCGAGGTGGGCATGTACCAACTCGGGGGCCTCGCCACGTTTCTCTCCTCGCGCGACATCCAGATCGGCCGCGGCGAGCCCATCGCCGATACCGCCCGGGTGCTCTCCCGCTACGTCAACGGCATCATGGCCCGCACCTTCGCCCATGCCACCGTCACCGACCTGGCTGCCCACGCCACGATCCCGGTCATCAACGGCCTGACGGACCTGCTCCACCCCTGCCAGGCCCTCACCGATTACTTCACCATGCGGGAGGTCTTCGGTCACACCCGCGGCCTCACCCTGGCCTACGTGGGGGACGGCAACAACATGGCCCACTCCCTGATGTTCGGCGGCCCCAAGGTGGGGGCCAACGTGCGCATCGCCACCCCCGAGGGGTACCGCCCCAGGCCGGAGATCGTCGAGCTGGCTCAGGCCGACGCCCGCGCCGCCGGCACCACAGTCGAACTGTTCAGCCGTCCCGAGGAGGCGGTGCGGGACGCCCACGTGGTTTACACCGACGTGTGGGCGTCGATGGGCCAGGAGGCCGAGGCAGCTCAGCGCCTGCAGGCCTTCGCCGGCTACCAGGTGACCCCCGAGCTCATGGAGCTGGCCGACAAGGACGCCGTGTTCATGCACTGCCTGCCCGCTCACCGCGGCGAAGAGGTGGCCGCCGCGGTGGCCGACGGTCCGCGCTCGGTGATCTTCGACGAGGCGGAAAACCGCCTGCACGTGCAGAAGGCCATCATGCTCATGCTCATGAACCGCTGAGCGGCGAGCGGCGGCGCGCCAGGCCCGGCATGACCGTTCTTCTGTTTCTGATAGGGCTGGTGCTGCTCATCGCCGGGGCCGAGACGCTGGTGCGCGGCGCCGCCGCCTTGGCTGCGCGCTTCGGCGTGTCCCCCCTGGCCATCGGCCTGACCGTGGTGGCGTTCGGCACCTCGGCCCCGGAGCTGGCCGCTTCGGTGCTTGCGGCCCGCGCCGGCGCGGGCGACATCGCCCTGGGCAACGTGGTGGGCAGCAATATCTTCAACGTGCTGTTCATTCTCGGCTTGGCGGCGCTGATCGCGCCCTTGGTGGTGCAACGTCAGCTGGTGCGGGTGGATGTACCAGTCATGATGGCGGTCTCGCTGCTGGTGGTGCCCCTGGCGTGGGATGGCAAGATTTCCCGGCCTGAGGGGGCGCTGCTGCTGGGCGGGATAATTTTGTACACGGTGCTGCTGCTGCGCGCGGCGCGGCGCGACCTTGAGGCAGAGGCGCGCCCCACCACCCAGGGGACCCTCCTCGGGCAACTGGCCCTAGTGGTGGGGGGCCTCGCTGCCCTGGTCCTGGGGGCGCGCTGGCTGGTGGCGGGGGCGGTGGCGCTGGCCCGGGCGCTGGGGCTGTCGGACCTGATCATCGGCCTCACGGTGGTGGCCGCCGGCACCTCCCTGCCCGAGGTGGCCGCCTCGGTGGTGGCAGCGATTAAGGGGCAGCGCGACATCGCCGTGGGTAACGTGGTCGGCAGCAACATCTTCAATATCCTGTGCGTGCTCGGGGGCGCCGCGCTGGTGGGCGACGGGGTGCCGGTGGCGGCGGCGGCCAGGCACCTCGACATCCCGGTGATGATTGTCGTGGCCATCGCCTGTCTGCCGATCTTCTTCACCGGCCACCGCATCTCCCGCTGGGAGGGGGCGCTGTTCCTGGCCTACTACCTGGCCTACACCCTGTATCTCGTGCTCCAGGCCCAGCACCACGACGCCGCGCCGCTGCTGGGATGGGCTGTGCTCGGCTTCGCCTTGCCTCTCACGGCCATCACCCTGGCGGTGTTGGCGTTTCGCGCCTGCCGCCGGCAGCGACGCGGTGCCGATCCCGACCGATAGCGCTACGGCTCTGCCGCTGGCGAATTCCCTTCACGCCCCGTACGTGATCGTGGAGCGCTCGCCTTGGTAGCGGGCCAACGCCGCGAGGAGAATCTCGGCGGCGCGGCGCAGCTTGTCGGCGTCCAGCACGTAGGCGATGCGCACCTCGTCGGCACCCGCCCCGGGCGTGGCGTAAAAGCCGTTGGCCGGCGCCAGCATGACGGTCTCGCCGCCGAGCTCGAAGTCGGACAGCAGCCAGCGGGTGAAGTGGTCGGCGTCGGCAACGCCGGCCAGCTTGACGATCATGTAGAAGGCCCCCCGGGGCTTGCGGAGGAGGATGCCGGGGTCGGCGGTGAGGGCCTCGTAGAGCACGTCGCGACGGTGCTCATACTCCGCCCGCACGCCGTCGAAGTAGCTCTCGGGCAGGCGGTAGGCGGCAATGGCCCCGAGCTGCTCGAGGGTGGGAGGGCACAGGCGGGCCTGGCCGAATTTGAGGCAGGCGGCCATCACCTCGCGGTTGCGGGAGATCACCGCCCCGATGCGCGCCCCGCAGGCGGAGAAGCGCTTGGACACCGAGTCCACCACGATGACGCGGTCCCAAAGGCCGGCTAGCTCCAGCACCGAGCGGTGGCGGCGACCGTCGTAGGTGAACTCCTTGTACACCTCGTCGGCGATGAGGAAGAGATCGTGGCGGGCGGCGAAGGCCGCCAGGCGCTCCAGCTCCTCCCAGGTGAGCACCGTGCCGGTGGGGTTGTTGGGGGAGCAGATGAGCACCGCCCGGGTGCGGGGAGTGACGGCGGCCTCCAGCACCTCGTCGGGGGGCAGGTGGAACCCCTCCTCGGCGTGGGTGCGCACCGGGACGATCTTCAAATTGGCCATCTCGGCGTAGCCGTTGTAGTTGGTGTAAAACGGCTCGGGAATGATGATTTCCTCGCCGTCGTCGGCCACCACGTTGAAAGCGAAGAGGATCGCTTCCGAGCCACCATTGGTGATGAGGATCTCTTCCCCCCGCAGGGGGATCTCGTAGCGGCCAAAGTATTCGGCCATCGCCGCCTTGAGTTCGGGCAGACCGTCGGAGGGACCGTACGCCAGCACGGGGTCGGAAAAGGCGCACACCGCCCGCAGGAACTCGGGAGGCGTGGCCACGTCCGGCTGGCCAATGTTGAGGTTGTAGATGCGCACCCCCCGGGCGCGGGCGGCGGCGGCCAGGGGCGCCAGCTTGCGGATCGGCGACTCCTGGATGGCTTCGGCGCGGCGGGAAATCCTCATGTGTGCCTCCGCGTGCAGCCCAGCACCACTGGGCCGAGGCAGGGTAGCGGGTTTGCCGGCGCGACTCAAGGCAACGACGGCGGCTACAATGGCGCCCCGTGCGTTGGCGGTTTCTCCTGGATCCCCCCGCCCCGGGGGCGTGGAACATGGCGGTGGACGAGGCGCTGGCCGAGGCGGTGGCGGCGGGGACGTCGGCGCCGGCGCTGCGCTTGTACCGCTGGCACCCCCCCTGCCTGTCGTTGGGGGCCTCGCAGCCCTTCTCGGTGGCCGACGCCGACTTCTGCAGCCGGCACGGGGTCGAGGTGGTGCGCCGCCCCACCGGGGGTCGGGCGGTGCTGCACCACCACGAGCTCACCTACCTGGTCGCCGCGCCGCTGGGGAAGTGCCTCGGCACCAGGGAGCTGCAGGGGGCCTACGCGGCCATCTGCCGGGCCCTGGTGGCGGGGCTGCGCCGGCTTGGGGTGGACGCCCGGCTGGCCGAGGCGGCCCCCGCGGGGGGCCTGATCCGCCCCACCCAGGCTGTCCCCTGCTTCATCGGCCCCGCCCCCGGGGAGGTGACGGCCGGCGGGCGCAAGCTGGTGGGGTCGGCCATGCGCCGGGTGGGAGAGGCCATCCTGCAGCACGGGTCGATTCTGGCGGACTGGGACGGGGCGCTGCAGGCCGGTTGCCTGGGCCTGGCCGGCGACGCCGGGCTGCGGGCGGCGGTGGTGACGCTGGTGGAGCTGGTGGAGGATCTCCCCACCCCGGAAGCGCTGGCCACCGCGCTCCAGGCGGGCTTCGCCGAGGTGCTGGGGGCCCGCTTCGAGCCGGGTACTCTCACCGAGGCCGAGCGCGCTCGGGCCGAGACCCTCGTGCGGGAGCGATATGGTTCTCCCGCCTGGACGGTGGAGCGCCGCTGGACGGTCGGCGGCGCTATACTCACGCCGCTTCGGTAGGCCGGCGCCACCGCACCGGTGCCACCGCACCACGGGAGGAAGGATCATGGCCTCGATCGAAACCACCCCCGAACTCGTGAAAGCCACCTACGAGCGCACCCGCCAGCGGCTGGAGGTGATCCGGCGCCGGCTGGGGCGCCCACTGACCCTGACGGAAAAGATCCTCTTCGGGCATTTGAAGAACCCGGAGGACGCTGTACTCGACCCGGGCAAGGCCTACCTGGAGCTCGAGCCCGACCGGGTGGCCATGCAGGACGCCACGGCGCAGATGGCGCTGCTGCAGTTCGCCACCGCCGGCATGGAGCGGGCGGCGGTGCCCACCACCGTGCACTGCGACCACCTCATCCGGGCCCGCTCCGGGGCGGCCGAGGACGTCGCCCGGGCCATCGAGGAGAACCGCGAGGTGTACGACTTCCTGGCCTCCTGCTCGGCCCGCTACGGGCTGGGGTTCTGGAAGCCCGGCTCGGGGATCATCCATCAGGTGGTGCTGGAAAACTACGCCTTCCCCGGCGGCATGATGATCGGTACCGACTCCCATACCCCCAACGCCGGCGGTCTGGGGATGTTCGCCTCCGGGGTGGGGGGAGCCGACGCCGTGGACGTGATGGCCGGTTTCCCCTGGGAAGTGCTGCAGCCCACGCTGATTGGCGTCAAGCTCACCGGCGCCCTGCGCGGGTGGACGGCCCCCAAGGACGTGATCTTGAAGCTTCTGGACATCCTCACCGTAAAAGGCGGCACCAACGCCGTGGTGGAGTTCTTCGGCCCCGGCTGCGCCTCGATTTCCTGCACCGGCAAGGCCACCATCACCAACATGGGGGCGGAGCACGGCGCCACCACCTCGATCTTCCCCTACGACCAGCGCATGGAGACCTACCTGCGCGCCACCCGGCGCGGCGCACTGGCCGATCTGGCCAACGCCAACCGTGATCTGCTCGCCGCCGATCCGGAGGTGGAGGCGGATCCCGAACGCTTCTACCACCGCGTCGTGCACATCGACCTCGATACCCTGGAGCCCCACCTGGTGGGGCCCCACACCCCCGATCTGGCGCGGCCGCTGTCGGCGGTGCCGGCGGCGGCGCGGGAGCACGGCTACCCCCTGGAGATCTCGGCGGCGCTGGTGGGCTCCTGCACCAACTCCTCGTACGAGGACATCGTGCGGGCCGCGGCGGTGGCCCGGGAGGCCCTGGCTCAGGGGGTGAAGGCGCGGGTGCCCCTCTACATCACCCCCGGCTCGGAGCAGGTCTACGCCACCATCGAGCGGGATGGGCTGCTCGCCGTCCTCGACGAATTCGGTGCCATAGTGCTGGCCAACGCCTGCGGTCCCTGCATCGGCCAGTGGCACCGGGAGGGGTTCGCCAAGGGCACCCCCAACTCCATCGTGTCCTCCTTCAACCGCAACTTCCCCGCCCGCAACGACGGCAACCCCGCCACCCTGTCGTTCATCGGTTCCCCCGAGGTGGTGGTGGCGTACGCGGTGGCCGGCACGCTGGCCCTCAACCCGGTCGCCGACGTCATCCCGGTCGACGGTACGAAGGTACACCTGTCGCCGCCGCCGTCGGCACCGGAGGTGCCCGAGGCCGGCTTCGTCTTCAAGGCGGAGGGGTTCCAGGCGCCGCCGGCGGACGCGGAGGGAGTGCAGGTCCAGGTGCGCGAGGACTCCGACCGGCTCCAGCTGCTGCAGCCCTTCCCCGCCTGGGACGGGCAGGACTACCGCAACTGCCCGGTGCTGCTCAAAGCGAAGGGCAAGTGCACCACCGACCACATCTCGCCCGCCGGGCCGTGGCTGAAGTACCGCGGCCACCTGGACAACATCTCCAACAACCTGTTCCTGGGGGCGGTCAACGCCTACACCGGTGAGGCGGGTCGCGGGGTGCATCCACTGACGGGCGAAGTGATGGAGTTCAACAAGATCGCCCGTGACCTCAAAGGAAGAGGGTTGCGCTGGGTGGCGGTGGGGGACGAGAACTACGGCGAGGGCTCCTCCCGGGAGCACGCCGCCATGGAGCCGCGCCACCTGGGTGGGGTGGCCATCCTGGCCCGCTCCTTTGCCCGCATTCACGAGACCAACTTGAAGAAGCAGGGGTTGCTCCCCCTGCACTTCGAGGACCCGGCCGACTACGAGAAGATCCGCCAGGGGGACCGGGTGTCCATCCTGGGCCTGGCGGAGCTGGCCCCGGGCAAACCCGTCCAGGTGGTCGTGCACCACGCCGACGGGACCAGCGACGAGTTTTTCTGCCGGCACACCTTCGGCGCCGAGCAGATCGCCTGGTTCAGGGCGGGCAGCGCCCTCAACGTGCTGCGCCAGAAACGGTAGTCCTCCTCAGGCCCCCTCAGGGGGGTGCGGCGCTCCGTCCCGGTTGCCTATGCCCCACCTGTCGCCGTGACGGATCAGCGGTCATCACCGCTCGAAGCGCACGGCGGTGAAGAAGGTGCGCGGCTGGCGGGGACCGTACACGTACCCAGAGTCCCGCAGCGGCCCCTGGTCCAAGTCGCGCTGGTAGCGATCGGTGAGGTTGCGTACCCCGGCGGTGAGCTCCAGCCGCGGCCCCTCCGAGCTGCCCAGGGAGATGGTGTGGGTTAGCGCCAGGTCGGTCGTCACCAGCGAGGGCGTGATCTCCAGTCGATCTTCTAGGATGTACCCGGCGTAGTGGGGCAAGGCGACGGACCCGAAGTAGCGAGCGGTGGCGGTGGCGCGCCAGTGGGGAGCCGGGGTCCAGCCGATCATGGCCAGTCCCAGCTGGTCGGGGCTGCGGAACATGCGGCGGCTACCGAAGTCGGGCTCCGGCTCGTCCAGCCGGGCGCGCTGCATCGTCCAGCCCAGCTGCGCCGTGACGGCGGCCAGGGAGACCCCCAGGGACAGCTCGGCGCCAACCACCCGGGCGCCGCCCAGGTTGATGCGCTGGAACTCCGCTTCGGGGGTGCGTGGATCGTCGTCGTCGACGACGTGGAAGAGGTCGGTGAGGCGAGTGTGGAAGAGGGCCAGCTCGGCCATGGCCGAGCCCCGCCCCAGGCTGCGCGTCCACTCGGCGCTCAGCAGGGTGCTGCGCGCTCGCTCGGCTTCCAGCTCGGGGTGGTTGCGGATGACCTGTCCCTCGCCCCCCACCTGGGTGACGTGCAGGTCCTCGTCGAACACCTGGGGGGCGCGGAAACCCGAGCCCAGCGAGGCGCGCACGGTGAAGGCCGGGGAGGCGAACCACACCGCCGCCACCCGCGGTGAAACCACCGCGTCGCGCAGGGCCGAGTGCCTGTCCACTCGCCCCCCCGCCACCAGCTGGAGGGTCGGGAGAAGGGACCACTCGTCCTGGATGAGCAGCGCCCGGTTGGTGTAGCGCTCGTCGGTGAGGCGTCCGTAAGCGGGCTGGGCGTCCTGGAGGCGCTCTTCGGAGTAGAAGGCGCCGAGGGTGAACAGGTGGCTGCCCCGGCGGGCACTGAACTGGGCGTCGGCTAAGCTTACGGGGCTTTTCGAATTGCCGTAGGCGTTGGGGTCCCCCCCGGAGCCGTAGTAGGTGTCCCGGGAGGTGCTGGCGCGGGACAGGGTGAACCGCCAGTTCATGGACGGCCCCAGGGTATGGAAGAACGACAGGTCGCCGGCGGTGCGCCGACTGCGGGCCGACTCCGCCACCTCGGCCTGGTGCTCGGGCAGATCCAGCCGGTCGCCACCGCGCCGGTACTCCTCGACGCGGGTGAGGGCGAGGGCCAGCTTGGCATCCCCCCCCAACAGCAGGGCGGTGGCCCGCGCCCCTGCCACCTCCAGTTTTCGCACGTTGACCTCGGTGAAGCCGTCGCCGGAGAGGTCCACCGGGCGTACGTGGTCCTTCTGGACGAAGGTGGCCAGGGAGAAGCGCTGGTCCTCGGAGACCCAGTCCAGCATCGCGTTGCCGGCGGTGGCCGGGGTGGTGTGGATCCACTCCTGGCGCAGCTCCACCGAATACCCGCTGCGCGCCGGCTGGTGGGGGATGATGTTGACCACCCCCGCCACCGCCCCCGCCCCATGGAGCGCCGAGCCGGCCCCCTTGACCACCTCCAGCTGGTCGATGAGGCGGGCCGGGATGTGTTCCAGCCCGTACACCATGGCTAGGGAGGAGAGGACGGGCTGGCCGTCCACCAGCACCTGCGTGTACGGACCTACCAGACCTAGCAGGTGCAGCTCATTGAAGTTGCAATTCTGGCACATGGAGCCCACCTGGGCGCCGGGGATGAGCTCCAGGGCGTCGGCCAGGGTGCGGGCGTGGGTCTCGGCGATGCGGGTGCGGGGCACCACCTCGGTGCGCACCGCCGCCTCGCTCAGGCGCCGTTCGGTACGGGTGCCGGTGACCACCACCTCCTCCAGAAAGCTCGGGATGAGCTCCACATCGAGAGCGCGAGGGGCGGGCGGTTCCAGGCGGAGGCCGGGAATTTCCAGCAACGAAAAACCCGGGGCCTCGAAAACCAGGGTTGCAGCCTGGGGTTCGCCGCCCTGGAAAGGCAGGCAGTACCGACCCTCGGCGTCGGTGACGGTGACGTTGCCGCTCGTCGCCGTCACCACCACCCCAGCCAGGGGGCGTCGATCCTTGCCGCGCACCGTGCCGACGACGGCGCAGTTCTCTTCGGTGGCGGGGGCGGCAGCAGCAGCGGCGGCGGCCAGCAGACAGCCACTCGCCATGCGGACAACGCAAGACATAGCTCCTCCTTCTTCAGGCGACTCGGCGACAGCCGCGGTTGGCGAATAGACGGGTCGAAAGGGGCCTGGTGATCAGGACGGCAGGGATTGCCAGGTCAGCGACGGGGGGCCTCGCGCCGGGGCGGTGTGCACCGCCCCGGCCGCAACGACGGCCAGCGTTGTCAGCGCCGGGCAACACCCAACGCCTCCAGGCCCGGGCAGCTGAAGGGGCACCGGCACGGCGCCCACCCCCTGCAGGTGGTGCAGACAACCCTGGCAGACGCTGCGCGGCTTTGCCGTCGCCGTCACCGGGGAGGCGACCGCAGCGAGCCCCCTTCGGTCCTCCCGGGGGAAGGGCCCGAGACAGGTGTGGCCCACCTCCGCCGCCAACGGCGCCAGCGCCAGCACCGCCGCCAGCCACCAGCTGGTGTTGACTCGGCGAGGGGCGGAAGGGGGGGCGGGGCGGCTCATGTGAACACGGTCACAATATACATTCCTGACGAACAGTTGTCAAGCATGCCTAACGAGACTCCGAATTCCTGGGGCGAGGAGCTGCTCCGGCCGGCCCGGCGGGCGCTCTCCTGAGGGTATACTTGATCACTTCCATGGGCGGGCGATTGACGGGGCGGGCGGCGATCGTGACCGGGGCTTCCTCCGGCATCGGGCGCGCCACGGCGCTGGCGCTGGCGCGGGAGGGGGCGGCGGTGGCGCTGGCGGCGCGGCGGCGGGAACGCCTGCAGGAGGCGGCGGCCGCCATCACCGGAGGGGGCGGGCGAGCGCTGGTGATTCCCACCGACGTGGCCCAGGCGCCGCAGGTGGCGGCGCTGGTGGAGCGGGCGGTGGACGCATTCGGTGGCATCGACATCCTGGTCAACGCCGCCGGAGTTGCCTACCTGGCGCCGCTGGCGGCCATCGACCGCAGCGAGCTGGAGCGGCTGTTCGCGGTCAACCTGTTCGGAACAATCTCGGCCTGCCAGCACGCGGCTCCCCACCTGCTCGCCAGAGGTGGGGGCTTCATCGCCAACGTGGGGTCGGTGTCGGGGCTGGTGGGCTGGCCGGGCGGCGGGCCCTACGTGGCCTCCAAGTTCGCCCTGCGCGGCTTCACCCAGTGTCTGCGGCAGGAGCTGCGCGCCGGCGGCGTGCGGGTGTGCCACCTGGCTCCCAACTACACCGACACGGAGATGCTGGCGCGGGCCGGGGTGGCGCCAGCGGTGCGGGCGCGGGCCCTGCGCGCCGAGGATGTGGCGGCGGCCATCGTATTTGCGGCCAGCTTGCCAGCGGGCGCCGACCTCGTGGAGCTGGAGCTGCGCCCCACGGAGCTGGGATGAAGGACCGCCGGCGCCTGGAGGGACGGGTGGCCGTGGTGACGGGTGGGGGCCGCGGCATCGGCCGCGCCATCGCCCGGCTGTTCGCCGGCGAGGGGGCACGAGTGACGGTGTGGGAGCTGGCCCCCCCGGCCGAACGGTGGTGGGAAGAGGGCCGGGGCGAGATCACCATGGACGAGGTGGACGTGACCTCGGCCGAGGCGGTGCGGCAGGCCGCTGCCCGGGCTGTCGCCCGCCACGGTCGGGTCGACGTGCTGGTCAACAACGCCGGCTGCAACCTCTGGCATCAGCCCCACCTGGAGGATCTCGCCGAGGAGGAGCTGCAGCGGCTCCTGGAGGTCAACCTCCACGGGGCGGTGCGGGTCACCCGCGCGCTGCTGCCGCACCTGCCCGCCGACGGCCGCGTCATCAACATTTCCTCGATCTTGGCGACGCAGGGGTTTCCGGGCCAGTCCGCCTACGCCGCCAGCAAGGCCGGCCTGGAGGCGTTGACGCGGGTGTGGGCGCGGGAACTGGGGCCCCGCGGGATCACCGTCAACGCGGTCGTACTGGGTTTCATCGACACGGAGATGAACGCCGGCCTCACCCCGGAGCTCAGACGCGGCGTAGTTGCCCGCACCGCGCTTCGGCGGCCGGGCACCCCTGAGGACGTGGCGCGGGTGTGCCTCTTCCTGGCCTCCGCCGACGCCGCCTTCATCACTGGGGCGCGCCTGCCGGTGGACGGCGGCCTGCGCCTGTAATCCGCCGCCGGGGCGGCGCGGCGTTTTCCCCGCCTGCCGGCCTACCCGCCATTGCCGGCGACGCCGGCGGGGTTGAGGGCGGCGTGCAGCGCGCGGGCCAGCGCCTTCATGTCGAACGGCTTTTGCAGGAAATGGCCGTGACCCGAGGCCAGCAGGGAGGCCGCCACGTCATCGGGGGCGTAGCCCGACATGACGATCACCTTGAGGTTCGGCCAACGCGACTGCAGGGCGGTGGCCAACTCGAGGCCGTTGGCGCCGGGGAGCAGGTAGTCGGTGAGCACCACATCAAACGCCGGCTCGCCGGGCAGTCGCTCGGCCTCCTCAGCCGAGCCCACCGCGGTGACCCTGTACCCCAGCTCGGCGAGCATCTCGGCCAGGGCGCTGCGCGCCCCCGCCTCGTCCTCCACCAGCAGCAGGCGTTCTCCGCACCCCAGCGCCAGGTGATCGCCGCTGGAGGGCTCCCCCGCCCCGGGCGCCGGAGCGGGGGCGAGCGGCAGCACGACGCGCACCGTGGTGCCGGCCCCCGGTGCGGAGGCGATCTCGATAGTCCCGTCGTGCTCCGCGACGATCCCCCACACCACCGACAACCCCAGGCCGCTACCCTTGCCCGGCCCCTTGGTGGTGAAGAACGGCTCGAAGACGTGCTGCTGCACCTCCTCGCTCATCCCTACCCCGGTGTCCTTCACCTCCAGCACCAGCTGCCCGTTGGTGGCGGCGGCGCGGATCGCCAGGTTTCCTCCCGCCGGCATGGCGTCCCGGGCGTTGACCACCAGATTGGCGAGGACCTGGCTCAGCTGCGAGGGGTCGGCCTCGACGTGCATGGCGTCGGGGGGGAGGTCGAGCTCCAGTCGGATGTTTTCCGGCAGCAGCCGGCGCAGCAGCCCGACCTGCTCCCGCACCAGGGCGGCGACGTTGACGCGGGTGCGCTCGGGTGGCCGCCGGCGGGCGAAGAGCAGGAGCTGGCGGGCCAGGTCGGCGCCGCGCCGCACCAGCTGCTCCATCTCCGCGAAGGTGGTGCGGAAGGGACCGTCGTTGCCCTTCATGCGCGCGGTCTGCACGAGGATCAGCAGCGCCTGCAGCAGGTTGTTGAAGTCGTGGGCGATGCCGCCGGCGAGGGTGCCGACGGCCTCCAGCTTCTGGGCGTGGAGCAACTGCTGCTGCAGTCTCTTACGGTGGGTAACGTCCCACACCAGGGAGAGCATGCGCCCGTTGGGAAGCGGCACGTTGCGGGCGGAGATGTAACTGTCGGGCTCCCCCGGGCGGCTGATCGCCACGTCTTCCCAGTGCATGCGCTCGGGGTCGCCGGAGGCGCAGTCCGCCAGCACGCGCCGGCGGATCTCCCCGCGCTGCGCCTCGTCGGGGTAGGCGGCCTGCCAGAACCCGTCGGGGGTGGCGAGCTGCTCGGGGGTCAGCCGGTAGAGGCGGGAGAAGGCGGGGTTGACGTAGTCGAAGGTGACCTGGGGATCGACGGTGTTGACCGCCACCCCTACGGGCAGATTGTCGAGGATGAAGCGCACGAACTCTTCCCTCTCCTCGACGGCCCTCTGCGCCGCCCGCTCCGCGCTTTGGTCGCGGAAGACCAGCACCACGCCGATGAGGGCGCCGTCCTCATCACGGATGGGGGCGCCCGCGTCGGCGATGGGGATTTCCCGCCCGTCGCGGGCGAGCAGCAGGGTGTGGTTGGCGAGCCCCACCACGCGGCCCTCCCGCAGCACCCGCGCCACTGGATCCTCGACCTTCCCGCGGGTGTCCTCGTTAATGATGACGAACACCTCCGCCAGCGGCCGGCCCCGCGCCTCATCCTGGCGCCACCCGGTGAGCTGCTCGGCCACCGGGTTCAAGAACTCCACCCGCCCCTCCCGGTCCGTGGCGATGACCGCATCGCCGATGCTCATGAGAGTGACGTGGTAGCGGTTCTCGACGGAATGGAGTTGCTTGGCGAGCTCCAGCCGCTGGCGGTAGAACGCCTTGGCCCCCCGCTGCCAGACGGCGGTGAGCATACCGGTGCCGGTCAGGGCCAGGGCGGCCAGCAGACCCAGGAGCAGGCGCTGGTCGCGGCGCAGGGCGGCGAAGGCCTCCTCCCTGTCCACCTTGGCCACCATGAACCACGGCGAGGAGGGGATGAGGCGAACCACGGCCAGAACCGGCACACCGCGGTAGTCCACCCCTTCCATCGCACCTGCCTCACCAAGCGCCGCTCGCACCTCCACCGCCTCGGTACGACTCAATGGGAGGCGCAAGCCCAGGGCGGCGTCCGGGCGGTGGCGCAGTTCGTTTAAGAACAGCACCTCGTCGCCCTCCCGGGCCACCAGCAACGTCTCGGCGGTGCGCGCGGGCACCGGCCAAGACTGGACGAGGGGATAGAGAAAAGAAGAGGCGTTCGCCCACAACACCACGGCGCCGGCGGGCTGGCGCCCCGGCCCGCGGAACAGCGGCGCCACCGCCGCCAAGTGGGGAACGCCCCCCGCGCTCAGGTGAAGGTCCGTCAAAATCGGCTCACCAGTGCTCCAGGCCCGGCGAAGGGCAGCCGCCAGCTCCGGGTGGGAGCCGTCATCGCCGCCGCGCACCGCCAGGCGGCTGACGCCGCGCTCGTCGAGAAGGGACAGATCGCTGTAGCCATAAAAGCGAATGGTGTTTTTCATCTGCTCCAGAAGCAAACCGGCATCCTCGGGGTTCCCCTCCGCCAGCCAGTCCACCGCCGCCTTCACGAAGTAGGGGCTGACCATGAGCATGCTGGCGTCGCCGAGACGCGCGGCCCGCCAGGCGGCTATTTGGCTGACCTTGAGGGTGGCGATGGCCTCCAGCTCGTCCACCTCCTCCTGAACCAGCCACCGCTGCTGGGCACGCAGCAGGATAGCCCCCAGCGTGAGGAGAACCGCCAGGCCCGCCAGCCAGGCGAGGATGTAACCACGTCGCTGCGGCCAAGGGTGCACCTTGCACCTCCACCCCGCGAGCGAGCCGGCTCTCACGCCACTGGTCAAAACGTGGGAGCCGAGTCGGCTCACCCATCGAAAAATTGACTCAAGTGTAACCCCGAAAGATCAAAATTTGAGAGCGCGCAGTCAAAAACATTAACATCTCGGTCGCGCTGCTTTTTATGATCGAACTCTGTTTCGGAGCCGCGGCAAACCCACCGAGATAGCTTCTTCGAGACGCCTGACCCGCCTGCGGCACGCGATCTGGCTGGCTCAGCGGCGCGATACTCCACAGGCAAAGGGCGAAAGGCGCGACGGACTACAATGGCATTGTGGAGTTCGGCATTCTCGGTCTTTCACTGTCGGGCAAGACAACTCTTTTTGCCCTGCTCACCGGCCACCCGCTGGCCTCCCACGGCCGACGCGCGGCCCAGACCGGGGTGGCACAGGTGCCCGATGAGCGGCTGGATCGGCTGACGGCGCTGTTTGCCCCGCGCAAGCGCACCCCCGCCACGGTCCAGTTCGTCGATGTGCCCGCCTTGATCCGCGGTGGCGACACCGCCCTCAACCTGCCCGAGCTGCGCCGCATGGATGCCTTGGCGGTGGTGGTGCGAGCCTTTGCCGCGCCGGATATTCCCCACCCCGAGGGCAGCCTCGACCCCAAGCGCGACCTCGAGCTGGTGGAAACCGAGTTGCTGCTGGCCGACCTCAGGGTGGTGGAGAACCGCCTGGAGCGGCTGGCGAAGGAGATCGTCAAGCGGCGCAGCCCCGAGTTGCTGGCCCAGCAGCAGACGTGCGGGCGTTGTCAGGCGACGCTGGCGGCGGGGCGGCCGGTGCGTGCGATGGATCTTTCGCCAGAGGAGATGCGCACCCTCAAAGGGTTCGGGCTGCTCACCGCCAAGCCCCTGCTCGTCGTTCTCAACATCGGCGAGGAGGGCGTCCCGCAGCTGCTGCAGGAGCCTGCGGCGCTGTTGCCGGCACGAGAGGCGCACCCCGGCCAGGTGGTCACCGCCGTCTGCGCCACCCTGGAGGAGGAGATCTCCCGACTCGCCCCCGCCGACCAGGCCGCCTTTCTTGCCGAGTTGGGGCTGCCCGATCGCGCCCTGGATCGCCTGCTGCGCGCCGCCTATCACCTGACCGGTCGCATCTCCTTCTTCACCGTAGGGGAGGACGAGTGCCGCGCCTGGTCCATCCCCCAGGGCTCCACCGCCTCCCGCGCGGCTGGTGTCATTCACTCCGACCTGGAGCGCGGCTTTATCCGCGCCGAGGTGGCCCGCTGGGACGAGCTGGTGGAGGCCGGTTCCCTGGCCGCCCTACGGGCGCGCGGCAGCCTGCGGCTGGAGGGGCGAGACTACGTGGTGCAGGACGGCGACGTGGTACACATCCGTTCGGGGGTGTAATACGACCACGCCAATCTCACTCCCTCCCACCCACGGGCTGACCCAAGCCTACCGCCGAACAGGCCGAGGGGTGATGAGCTGCATCGCCTTGACCGTTTCCGGATCCATGTAGCCGATCCAGAAGCTGTCCTCCCGGATGACCCGGTTGTAGTGCTCCATCCTCGCCTCCAGCTGCAACCCGGAGGTGAGCACCAGGGGGTTGTGCTTGGGGTCGGCGAGCTGCGGATAGTGGCGGTAGGCGGTGACGTAGTGCCGGATCGCCGTGCGCCGGTGCCCCATGCGCTCGTGGGCCAGCCCCAGCATGAACTGGGCGGGGGCAAAACCCGGCTCCCAGGCGACCACCCGGGCGTAGGTGCGCGCCGCGGCGCGCTCCTTGCCCTGGCGTTGCTGCACGATCCCCAGACGGTAGGCGATGTTGGGGTTTCTGGGGCTGGCCTTGAGAGCCTTCTTGAGGTAGCGCTCGGCATCTTTGGGGAAACCCTTCTCTAGCAGCAACAAACCCATGTCGGCCAGATCCGCCGGGCGTGCCCGCCCCTCCTTCTCTTTGGCCAGGTAACGGGCAATGGCCTGGTCGCGGGGGTCATCCGGCGCCAGGAATCGCTCGAACACCGCCGCCGGCGCTGTCGCCGCAAGAAGAGCCATCACCACCCCTATCGCAAATATCCTCTTCATCCTCACCTCCGACGGCGCGCCCGCGCCCGTACCTTCACGTCGTCGCCGACGCGAGTCACTTCGAAACCGTCCACCTCGAAGCCCTTCTCCTCCAGCTGCTGGCGCTGCGCCTGAAGGGCCTTTCCGAAGCTCGCAGCATCCAGGGTGGGACGCTTCCCCACCGCCTGCAGCTGGGCGGCGTAGGTGGCGAAGAGCGCGCCGAACTCATCCCGGTGTACGGGCGCCGCCGCGGGAACGTTGGCCGCCTCGGGGCTCGCCGCACTCCCCCGCCTGACCTCTTCTCTCTCCCGCACCTGCCGCTGCCACAGTTGCGACAGCGTCGAGAACCGGTGCTGGAGCTGCTCCAAGCGGAACTGTTCGACGGTGGAGCGCCCCTCTTCCCGGGACACCTCGCGCAGGAGCTGCTCCAGACGCAGCCGCTCTCGCTCCGGGGGAAAGGGCACCTGGGGATCCCGGGACACGAAGCGCTCCCAGCGGCGAACGAGCTGCTCCAACAGGCTCTCCAGCTGCGCGACGCTGA
>CALEVZ010000054.1 GCA_937924755.1 uncultured bacterium | reverse complement strand
GTCGCCTCGGCCAGCGGCCGGGCGAGCCCAACGTGGACCGCCAACGTGCAGCTCGCCCCCAGCATGGTGCCCCACCGGCGGGTGCAGGCGGTCAACGGCTGCGGCGCGGGCGCGTATTCGACGGCGTTCAGCTTCACCACGGCCGCCGTCATCTGCAACCCCACGCTGATCGACATCCCCAGCTCCGGGACGGCGACCCCCTACCCGTCCAGCATCACCGTCACCGACCAGGGCCCGGTGCTCTTCGACGTCAAGGTGCAGCTGTTGGGGTTGAATCACACCTGGCCGGACGACATCGACATGCTGCTGGTGGGTCCGGGGGGCAGAACCTGATCATCATGTCCCACGTGGGCGGCAGCGCCGACCTCGTCAACGTCGATCTGGTCCTCGACGACGCCGCGGCCGGCCCGCTGCCCGATGCGACGCAAATCGTCTCGGGCTCGTATCGAGCCACCCACGTCGGCAGCGGCGACACCTTGACGCGGTGGTGGAAGAACAGCCGCGCCAGGGCAAGAGGATCGAAGACGCCCGCGCCGGCGGGTGCTCGGGGTGTGTGGGGGTGGGCGCTTTCGGAAAGGGAGCCTACATCCTCACCGGCTACTTCAACCTCCCCAAGGTGCGGGAGTTGGCGCTGGGGGACGGCGTCGACCCGCGTACCGGCGTGCGTCTCGGCCCGGCCACCGGCGAGGCCTCCTCCCTGGCCTCCTTCGAGGCGCTGTCTCCCCTTCGAGCGCCAGCTCGCCCATCTGGTGGGGGTAAAGATCCGCGGCAACAACCTCATTGGTCGGCGCTACGCCGGCGACATGCCGGCACCGTTCCTGTCGGTGCTCATCGACGATTGCATCGCCCGCCGATGCGACTACAACGCCGGGGGGCGCGCCACAACGACACCATCATTCAGGCGGTGGGGATCGGCACCATCACCGATTCCCCGGCGACCATCCGACGGCACGTCTTCGAAGACCAGTGCCTGTCCCCGTCTGAGGTGAGCGAAGTGCTGGCCGGGGACTTCGTGGGGGAGGAGGGCCTGGCGCGGCTGGCGGCGCTGGTGCGCACGTACTCTCGACAGGGTGGTCATCACGTGCAGTTCAACGTCGTCAACGCCGAAACCTTGCGCGCCGCCCAGGCCAACCCAAATGCCTACCGCAGCCTGATCGTGCGCGTGGCCGGCTACTCTGACTACTTCTGCGATCTCCCGCCGGCGCTGCAGGAGGAGATCATCGCCCGCACCGAACACCAGCTCGAGTAGAGTTCAAGCCGGTCGCGGGGCGTCCTTGAGCCGGCGCCAGTAGGTCCACGCCGACGGGGTCTGGAACCGGCCCGCCACCTGGCTCGCCTCCAACACCACCACGAACGCTTCGGGGTCGGCGTCGCGCACGAGCTCCTCGAGTTCGCCCATCTCCGGTTCGGTGACCACGCACAGCAGGGCGGTGAGCTCGTCGCCGGTCCACGCTCCGCGCGCCGGCAACGCCGTCACCCCTCGGCTCATCTGTCGCAGGATCCGATCGGCGATTGGGGCCGGGTTTCTGGTCATGACCAGGAACGCCTTGCGGGGCCGCGACGAGGTCAGGCTGTCGATGGTCCAGCGGGTGGTGAAGATGCCGATCAGGGTGTACATGGCCGCCTCGGGAGAGCCGACCACTCCCGCCGCCAGCACCAGGAGTCCGTTGAGGGCGAGGAGCACCTCGCCCACCCCCACCGAGAAGCGCCGGTTGATGACCACGCCGACGATGTCGAACCCTCCCAGGGAGCCACCCGCCTTCATGGCCAGGGCGCTGCCGATGCCACTCACGGCGCCGCCGAAGATGCCCGCCAGCATGGGGTCGTCGGTGAGCGGCGGGATGGGGAGCCAGTCGGCCATCGCCCAGGTCAGCAACACCGCCACCCCGGAGTAGCCAACGAAGCGCCGCCCCACGTAGCGGGCACCCAGGGCGAAAATAGGGATGTTGAAGAGAAAGTACAAGAGGCCAACGGGAATGCCGACTAGTCGCTCGAGGAGCAGACTCGTCCCCCCCACTCCCCCGGCCAGCAGCTGGTTGGGCTGGATGAACCCCTTGATGGCCACCACGAACGCCGCCACTCCAGCCACCAGGCCCACCCCCCGGGCCACGGCCCGCAGAGACCTGCCGAGCACTCGCAGCTTTCGATCATTCTCAGCCATCCGGGGCGCGCCTCCCCAACTACCGCCAGTTTTCGCGGCGGTGCGCCCCTATTGTGCCTCCTCGATAAACGGAGGCAGAAGGGTCTTTGGGCGGACGGTCAGCAGGGGGCGATGACGCGATCCGCCGCAGCGAACATCTCCACCGTTTGCTGCATCCCCCCCACCGCGCCCACCAGCAGCATTTCCCGGCGGCCGAAGAACTCCAGGCAGGTACCGCACGAGGTGACCAGGGCGCCCCGCTCGGCCAGGGTCCTGAGGCTCGCCAGGGCTGGATACTCCTCGGTGGTGAGGAAAACAGCGCTGTTGAGGCAGGCCACCGCGTCCACCTTGACCTCCGAAGCCACCAGCTTGTCCAGGAACAGTTGCAACAGCTTGCGGCCCAGCTCGGGCTCGGCGCTGCCAATGCGGTCAGAGTTGAGAAAAAGAAGCGTCACGAAATCCACCTACTTGGCCCAGGCGAGAAGCCTTTTCGCTTGGGTGGCGGCCTCGTCGGCCAGGAGTGTGTTGTGCGACCCTCTGGCGGCAAGCAGCGCCTGGTGGACGGACTCGGCGCGGGCCACCGCCTGGCGCTGGGCGGGTTCGCGGGCGGCCGCACGGGCGCGCGCCAGCAGCACGGCGAGCTCCTGCAGGCGCTTCTGGTCCTCGTTGATCCACTGGATCAGCATGTCGCCATAGGAGGCGTCGTGGCAGCCGATGCAGGCCTGCTGGACGGTCTTCACCAGGGGTTGGTGGGAGGTCAGGTCGTGACAGTCGATGCAGGCGGTGTCGGCAGCGGCCATGAAGTCGGGGTCGCCCTTGATCCCGGTGCCGGCCAGCTCTCCCCGGTACAGGGAAGCCTGCTGCTGGTGACAGCTCTCGCAGGTGCGCTTCTGCGTCGGGCCGTGGTGGCAGGCCATGCACTGCTCGGCGGTGATCGCCGTCTTGCCGTGCTCCTCCAGCGAGTGGCAGCTGTCGCAGCCGATGCCGGCGGCGATGTGGCGGTTGTGGTCGTAGAACATGTCGCCGAAGGGCAGGCGCGTGCCCAGGTGGGCGGTGGAGTGGCAGACGCGGCAATAGCCGGCGGCGGAGGCCAGCACCGCCGGCGGCGGGGTGACCGCCACGCCGGCAGCGCGCAGGGTGGCGGCGGCCTGGTCATTGGCGTGGCGCAGTAGGTCCACGGCATAGTGCACGTTGTGGTGGCCGCCGGCCGAGCGCACGAACTCCACGTTGTGCCGGGCGTCGACGAGGGGTTGAGCGTGGGAGGCGGCCAGTCGAGAGATTATCCCCTCGGCGCGGCGCACCTGGGCGTCGACGGTGGCCAGCAGCGAGCCGATTTCCCGCCGCCAGTCGTCCACCATGCGCCCGTACCCCGGGCCGTGGCAGGTGACACAGGACTCGCGCAACGCCTTGCCCGCCGCCGCCGGTCCCCCTTCGGTGGGGACGTGGCAGGAGTTGCACGCCACCCGGGCCAGGAACATGGTGTCGGGGGTGTCGGGGACGCCCCGCCCGCCGATGCCCACGTACATCTTTTCCTGGGAGGTGTGCACGGGGGTGTGGCAGGCCTCGCAGCGGTCCCCGAGCGCCCCGGTCATGGTGAACTTGCCATGCTCCAGCGTGTTGTGGCAGCGGCGGCAGTCGATGATGCGGCGCTGCACGTGGATCTCGTGCACCCGCACGGGGTCCTCATAGGCCTCCATGTGGGCGACGTGGCAGCTCCAGCAGCGCTCGCGGGGGACGTTGGCGTCGCCGCGGGTGACCTCAGTGTGGCAGGTCTCGCAGCGCACCCCGCGCTTCAGGTAGGTTTCGTGGTCGAACTCGATGCCGTGGTGGGTTACCACCGTGCTGGGTGGCCCGTGGCAAACCAGGCACCCGGTGACCGCCTGGCCGGCCTCGGCGCCCTTGAAGTGGCAGGTGAAGCACACCTGTTCCTGCAGCACCACGTGGTCGCGCTGGGCGATGCTGGTGCCGGCCATGGCGGACCCGGTGTGGCAGGAGGTGCAGTGCAGCCGTTTGCCCCGGCGCATCTCGCCCATGTGACCCTGGTGGGAGAAGTGGATGTTCTTCAGGAACACTTCGTCGGTGTCCAGATCCTGGTGCTGGTGGCAGGCCAGGCAGCGGGCGTCGGGCACCTCCGCGCGGAGCTGGGTGGTGTAAATCCCCAGGGCGTACTTCACCCACACCCGGGAGAGAGCGTAGCGGTACTCCGAGTGGCACTCCACGCAGGCCACCTCGCGGTGGTTGGAGGCCCGCCACATCTCCAGGTACGGGGTCATGATGTGGCAGGTGCCGCACAGCTCCGAGCGGGCCGAGACGAAGTAAAAGGCCAGCTGGAACACCGCCACCACCAGGACAGCGATGCCCACGAGGGTGAGGATGGCTCGCCGGTGCTCGACGAGGCCTTCCCGCAGCGCCATGAAGAAGTGCCTCACCGCTGGCCTCCCTTCTCCTCCACCGGCCGGCTGTCGGCCGGTCCCAGGGGGGCTCCGGAGGTGATGCGCTCCCACTCCAGGGGGTGCTCCTCGATCATCTCCTGCTCGCTGATGCGGCCGGTGATGAAGGTGGGGTTCATGGGGAACTTGTGGGGGTTGAAGTGGACGTTGTAAAAGTGCCAGATGACGATGGCCAGGGTGGCCAGCAGCGCCTCGTCGGAGTGGGCCTCCTTGGCGATGTCGGTGAACCACTTGGGGAACACCTTCAGGAACTGGTTGGTGAACCACAGCACCGTGCCGGAGCCGATCATGATGACCATGCCCCAGTACACCGCCCAGTAGTCGAACTTCTCCACGTAGCTGAATTTGTCGAAGCGTGGCCGCTGGTCGGTGCGGCCCAGGAAGTAGTTGATCTGCTGCCACGCGTCGCGGGCGTCCTGGGGGCGCGGCAGCAGCAGCATGAAGTGGGCCCGCCCCTCCCGCGTCAGGGCGATGTAGGCCAAATGCCACAGCCCGACAAAGATGAGGAAGGAAGCCGCCACCCGGTGGACGATGGGGGAGACGTCGGGGCCGCCGAAGAAGTTGATGACGCCCTTGGAGATGGCCAGATCCGAAAACTTCAGCGGCAAGCCGGTGAGGATCAAAAAGATCACCGAAACGGCCATGACCGCGTGCTGCAGTCGAACGTTCAAGGAAAAGCGCTGGAACTCCCGTCCCCCCGCTGCCGCCCGGGGGCGGGGCGCCTGCGCCCGTGAGCGCTTGCGGTCGCGGCTTTCCAGGATGGTGAGCTCGCGTCGTACCCAGGTAGCGAAGCGGGGCGCCAGGCGGTGCTGCATGTCGGCGGCGCGGCGGGCGGCGGCCTCGAGGTCCAGGCCGTGGGCGGAGTGCAGCTGTTCGGCGATGGCCTTCTCGAGATGGCTGGGTTGATCAGTCACGGGTGGCGGCTCCGTGGTGGCGGTGGCGGAGTTTCTTGGCGAGGTCCAGGAGAATGTGCATCCCCAGACCGGCCAGGGTGGAGATGGTGAGGATCTTAAAGAACAGCGCGACCCAGTAAATGATGCCGGCATCGCGACTGGACGGGTCGATGTGAAAGCGGCCGCGGGCGTAGTTGGCGTTGGCCCCCGGGTGGCACCCCGCCCTCCCGCAGGTGGTGGGGATGTTAGCGGGGTTGACGGTGGAGCGGGGGTCGCTGGCGGATAGCACGTTGTGGGCGGTGTGGCAGGAGGCGCAGTTGGCCACCCGGGCGGAGCCCAGCTCGTTGGCGATGCCGTGGAAGGTATGCCGGAAGGTGCGCACCGGGTTGATGGGGATGCCGTAGCGCAGGTTGAACTCGGTCATGCCGTGGCAGGTGGAGCAGGTTTCCGGGATGTGGGTGGCGGAGACCGCCGAGGCGTTCTCCTTGGCGGGCAAGATGCCGTGCTCGCCGTGGCAGGCGGAGCAGGATGGCGCCTCGGTGTTGCCCTTCTCCAAGAGCGAGATGCCGTGGGCGGAGGTGGTGTACTCGGCGAAGATCTGCACGTGGCAGCGGCCGCAGGTGGCGGGCACGCGGGTCGGGTGCACCTGCGAGGCGGGATCGGTGTGTTTGACCACCCCGTGGGCGCCGTGGCAGTCCTGGCAAGCGGGGGCCTTGAGGTTGCCGGCCAGGCGCAGGCGGCCGTGCACCGACTTGACATAGCCCTCGTAGTTGACGTCTTCGGGGGCGCCCACCGGGTTGCCGGGGAAGTGGCAGCGTTGGCAGTTGACCTTGGCCAGGCGGGCGGGGTGGGGGATGCGGTCCACGTCGGCGTGGCAGTCGATGCAGTGCCACTTGCTGTGCACGGAACGTCTGAGCTCTCTCTCGTCCACCCACAGGGTACGCGCCGTGCCGTCGGCGTCTACCTGCTTGAACTCCCGCCGGCCGTGGCAGATGCCGCACTGCCGCACCTCCGCCGCCGGGGGTGGAGCGGGGGTCGGTGCCGGCACCGGCTGAGCGGCGGCAGCCGCGGCCAGTGCTGCGCTGGCCAGGGGTGCCAGGGTCCTCATGGCGATTCCTCCTCCCGCTGCCCAGGGAGGGGAGTGGGGCGACGATCGCCGAACAGCTCTAGGTACTCCAGGCGGTGCTCCTGCCACAGCCGCTGCCGCGAGATGCGGCCGGAGAGGAAGGTGCGCTGCATGGGAAAGTTGCCGGGGGAGAAGTGGACGATGTAGAGGTGCCACCCGAACAGCAGGATAAAGAGGATCAACCCCTCGTAGCCGTGCACGATGGTGGTGACGTCGAAGAGCCACTTAGGCAGCACCGCCATGGCCTGGGTGTGGAACCACAGGATCAACCCCGTCCCGATCATCATCAGGGACCCCAGCCCCGCCCCCCAGTACTGCAGCTTCTGCATGGGGGTGAACCGCCCGAAGGGGGGTGGCTCGGCGGTGCGGCCCAGGTAGTAGCCTAGAAGGGCGACGAAGCCCCGGAAGTCGCTGGCGTGGGGGAGCATCTCCATCAGTTGCCGGTGCCCTCGTTCGGTGAACACCACGTAGAAGAAATGCCAGGCGGTGAGGAGCATCAGGACCACGGCGAAGAATCGATGGATGGCGCCGCGGGCCTCCATTCCCCCCTCGATGGCCATCAACACCTTGCCGATCCAGGTGCCGTAGGCGAACAGCGCCAAGCCGGTCAAGGCCAGCACCGTCAGGGTGATCATCAGCACCCAGTGCTGGGCCAGCTCGTTGGCGGTAAAGCGCTGGATCTCTTCGGGGTTCCGACGGTGCTCAGTGGTCACGGTCAGCCCTCCTGCGGCGCCAGGAGCCAATCTGTTCGATTAGGACGTAACTGGCCAGCATGGCGATGAAGACGCCCAGGACGATGCGTACCACGGTGCGCACCGTGCCGCCGGCGGGCGGGATGGACGACTCGGTGGCGGCCAGCTGCAGTAACGCCGTCACTGGTATTCGCATGGTGCCCTCCCCCCTGGTGACAATAGCATGGGATGAAGCCGGCAGTAAATCACCCAATCGCCACAAAAGTCTTTCGCCTCGAAATGAAGAAAAGATCAGTCGCCCAGCCGACGCGGGCCGCCGGGGTCCTCCAACAAACATCTGATGAGATTGCGTTTGGAGAAATCGCCCAGGGAAATCAGCGCCATCGCTCCCTCCCGCCCCAGAAGTCGCCGCGCGACGCTCGCTACCGATCCCCCGGCGGCGGCGAGCTGCCGGGCCCTCTCGGCGAGGCCGCGCCAGTAGGCGATCTTGCGCTCCAGGGCACGGGTGGCGTCGGCGACCAGGCCGGCGTGGGAGCACAGCAGCAGCTTGGGGTGGAGGTCGCGCAGGCGCTCCAGGGAGGCGAGGATGGTCCAGGCGTCCTCCACCGGGCGCAGGTAGACGGCGCGGGGGGAAATGTAGAGGTCCCCCGATACCAGCCACCCCTCGCGCTCCTCGAACAGCGCCACGTGGTCGGCGGCGTGGCCCGGGGTGGGGACGACGCGGAAGCGATACCTTTCCGTTTCAGTGACGTCACCGAGTGGTTTCAGCTCGGCACTGCCCGGCTGCCCCCACACAAGGCGACGGTAGGCGGGGATGCGGGGGAAGTTCGCCAGCACCCGCACCGTGGCCGCCGGCGCCTCGACCGGAACGCCCAGGCTGCGGGCGAGCAGGGGAGCCCCTCCGGAGTGGTCCTCATGGTGGTGGGTGAGGACCACCCGCCGGATCCGACGGGCGGCCGCCCAGCGGGCCATGGCGGCGGCGGTGGCGGGGGGACCGGTGTCGATGAGCAGCCCGTCGATGAGGTAACAGTAGACGTGGTAAATGACGTGACCCAAAAAGGTGCGCGCCAGTTCCACCCGCACGATGGCGCCGTGGTCGTGTTCCCGCAACACGGCCCGCTACCCTACCCACACCGTCTTGATGTTGACGAACTCCTTGAGGCCGTAGTGGGAGAGTTCCCTCCCGTAGCCCGAGGCCTTGACGCCGCCGAAAGGCAGGCGGGGGTCGGAGCGCACCGCGGCGTTAACGAAGCAGCACCCGGCCTCCAGCTCCTCCGCCGCCAGCCTCTCCCCCCGCGCCGCATCCTCGGTGAACACCGCCGCCCCCAGCCCGAAGCGGCAGTCGTTGGCGATGCGCACGGCGTCCTCGGCGTCCGCCGCGGCGATGATGGCAGCTACCGGGCCGAAGAGTTCCTCCTCCCAGGCGGGCATCCCGGGGGCCACATCCGTCAGCACGGTGGGCGGATAGAACACCCCGGGCCCGGGGGGGATCTCGCCGCCCAGCAGGCAGCGCGCGCCCCGGGCAATGCTGGCCTGCACCTGGGCGTGCAGCTCGTCGCGCAGATCGACCCGGGCCAGCGGCCCCACCTGCGTCTCCTCGGCAAGGGGGTCCCCCACCCGGGCCGCCCGCATGTGCTCCACGAACAGGGCGGTGAAGGGCTCCAAGACGGCACGTTCCACCACGAAGCGCTTGGCGGCGATGCAGCTCTGCCCCGAGTTGATCAGCCGCGCCGCGGCACACACCGCCGCGGCGCGCTCGATGTCAGCGTCGGCCAGGACCACGTAGGGGTCGCTGCCACCCAGTTCCAGCACGGTCTTCTTGAGGTGCGCCCCGGCGCACGCTGCCACGGCGCGTCCGGCGGCCTCGGAGCCGGTCAGCGTCACCGCCGCCACCCGGGGATCGGCAATGATCGCCTCGACGGCGCGCGATCCGACCAGCAGTGTCCGGAACAACCCTTTCGGCAGACCGGCGTCGCCGAGCACCTCCTCGATGGCCAGGGCGCAGCCGGGCACGTTGGAGGCGTGCTTCAAGAGGCCAGCATTGCCCGCCATCAGGGCCGGCGCGGCAAAGCGGAACACCTGCCAGAAGGGGAAGTTCCACGGCATGACCGCAAGCACGACGCCCAGCGGGTTGAAGGTGACGAAGCTGCGCCGGGCGTCGCTGGCCACCTCCTCGGGGGTCAGCATGGCGGCGGCGTGCTTAGCGTAGTGCTCGCATACCCAGGCGCACTTGTCCACCTCGGCGCGCCCCTCGCGGATGGGTTTGCCCATCTCCAGGGCGGCCAGGCGCGCGAACTCCTCCCGCCGCTGCCGCAGCTTGCTGGCGGCTCGCTCCAGTACCGCGGCGCGCTGGGCGAAGGAGGCGCGCCGCCACCGGTTCTGCGCCTCCACCGCCGCCGTCAACGCCTGATCAACCACTTCCGTGGTGGCTTCGGGGTACTCCTGCAGCAGCTCGCCGGTGGCCGGGTTGATGGCTTGCATGGCGCCCTCCCGCAGACAGCTTCCTAGCACTCCCGGCTGCCGCCACGCAAGGCTTTGCCGCTGCCGGCCGGGCCGGTGCGGTGTTCGTCGGCGGGCACCACACCCGAATCGCCCTCGCCGTGGAGCTGCTCGCTGTCATGGCGGCGGTGGCCCCCCCAAGAGGCGATGTGGTTGTATCATGCCGTCGCCCCGGCCTCCCCTCGGCGGGGCGGAAGCGAGGGGTGACACGATGAAATGCGGACTGGCGAAGCTGGCTCTGGCGGTGTGGTTGGCAGGGGCGATGGCGGGGACGGCGCTGGCGGAGGAGTACCTGAAGTTCATGGAGGGGCCGGCGCAGTGGATTGCCACCAAGGAGGAAAGGAAGGAGTTCGCCAAGCTGACCAGCGAGGCGGCGGCCAAGGCGTGGGTGGAGCTGTTTTGGGCGCGGCGCGATCCCGATCTCAACACCGCCATCAACGAATTTAAGGTGGAGTTCGATCGACGGGTGGCGGCGGCAGACCAGGCGTTCGGCTGGGAGAAGCAGCGCGGGGCGCTCACCGACCGAGGGCGAACCTTCATCGTCCTGGGCCGGCCGCGGGCGGTAGACAAGTTCGGTTCGGGGGATCGCACCCAGCGGCAACTGGGAGAAGCCTCCGGGTGGATGAGCGACTCGGCGGATCGCCAGGGCGAGGCGGAGGTGTGGGAGTACCGCGGTGAGCAGATTCCCCCGTCTATCAAGGCGCAACAAGTGCTGTTTTTCTTCGTGGAGAGCCGTCCCAACCTGGGTGATTTCGTGCTCAACCGCACCGAGCGGCGCAATACCAACGCGCTGAAGCTGCTGGCCGAAGCGCCGGAGCGCACCCTGCTGCACCCCAAGCTCACCGAGGTGCCGCGGCTGGGGCTGGTGGCCGGCTCCAAGAGCGCCACCGCCCAGCAGCTGGCGATCTTCGAGGCGGAGGCTCGGCCGTGGCCCGAGGGTGCCCAAGTGCTGGTGCGCGAGGGGTTGATGTCGGCGCTCATGCACCCGTTGTGGGTGCACCTCTTCCTGCCCGATACGGTGCCGGCGGCGGATGAGGCGGTGGGCCGGGCGCGGGGGGCCGGGGGGGTCGGCGGTACCTTCGTGGTGGCGGCGGCGCCGTTGAGCGTACCGGGCGGCCGCGCCTACGAGTTCTCCATCCCCCTCGACGCCGGCGCCTGGGAGGTGGATCTGGCGCTGCTGAAGCAAGGCGCGCCGCTAGCCGTCACCACCGTGGCGGCCACCACCGACAAGGTGCCCGAAGAAGGAACGTACATTTCCCCCTTCTACTGGGGAGTGGATGTGCGGCAGGAGGCACAGGCGCACCTGGGGGACCCCTTCAACGTCGGGGGGTGGCGGATTCTGCCTCGCCTGGGGGACACCTACACCACCGACGAATCGTTGGCGTACTTTTGCTTCATCGTCCGCCCGCCGGTGACGGCGGAGGGCCAGGTAAACGGCGAGCTGACCTTGAACCTCTTCTTCGGCGACCGCAAGGTGGCTGAGCTACCCACCCAGAACGTCACCTTCTCGCCCATCACCGAAGACCTGTGGATGATGGGATCAAGCCTGCCGCTCAAAGGGTTCCGTCGCCCCGGTGAGTACCGCCTGGAGATCACCTTGAAGGAGCTGGGAAGCGGGGTGAGCAAGACCGTCACGGTACCCATGACGGTCACCTCGGCGCAGGCCTCGGAAAGCTAGGCGGGCGAGGGATGAGCGAGGGGGAGGCCAGCGCCGGGCGGTTTGTCAGTGTGGAGGAGGCCGCGGCGGAGATGCGCCGCGGTCGGGCGGTCATCATCGTCGACGACGAGGACCGCGAAAACGAGGGGGACGTGGCGTTCGCCGCCGAGAAGATCACCCCCGAGGCGATCAACTTCATGGCGGTACACGCCCGCGGCCTCATTTGCCTGGCCCTGACCGAGGCGCGCTGCGACGAGCTGGACCTCAAGCCCATGGTGGAGCACAACACCTCTCCCCACCAGACGGCCTTTTGCGTCTCCATCGAGGCGCGCCGCGGCACCACCACCGGCATTTCGGCGGCCGACCGGGCGGCCACGGTGCTTGCCGTTCTCGACCCGGCTACCCGCCCCGCCGACCTCATCCGCCCCGGCCACATGTTCCCCCTGCGCGCCCGCAACGGCGGCGTGCTCAAGCGCGCCGGGCACACCGAGGCGTCGGTGGACCTGGCGCGTATCGCCGGCCTCTACCCGGCGGCGGTGATCTGCGAAATCATGGACGCCGACGGCTCCATGGCGCGCCTGCCGCGCCTCCAGGAGGTGGCCCGCGAGCACGGCCTTTGCCTGATCACAGTGCGCGACCTCATCGCCTACCGCATGCGCCACGAGCGGCTGGTGGAGAAGGTGGCAGCGCCGGAGCTGCCGACCCGCTACGGCCACTTCAAGGTCTTCGCCTTTCGCTCCCAGGTGACCGCCGAGGAGCACCTGGCGCTGGTGATGGGCGAGGTCGACTCCGAGCGGCCGGTGCTGGTGCGGGTGCACTCCCAGTGCCTGACCGGCGACGTGTTCGGGTCCTCGCGCTGCGACTGCGGCGCCCAGCTGGAGACGGCGCTGGAGCGCATCCGCGCCGAGGGCAGCGGGGTGCTGCTCTACCTCCTGCAGGAGGGGCGCGGCATCGGCCTTATTAACAAACTGCGCGCCTACGAGCTACAGGACTGCGGCGCCGACACCGTGGAGGCCAACGAGCGGCTGGGCTTTCCCGCTGACATGCGCGACTACGGGGTTGGGGCGCAGATCCTGCGCGAGCTGGGGGTGCGGCGGATGCGGCTGATGACCAACAACCCCAAGAAGTACGTGGGGCTGGAAGGGTACGGGCTGGAAATCGTCGAGCGGGTGCCGCTGGAGGTTCCGCCCACCGAACACACCCGCCGCTACCTGGAGGCCAAGAAGCACAAGATGGGCCACCTGCTGCGCATGGTGTGAGCGCGACCGGGGCGCAACCGGGGACGGGTTGCCCCCGCCCTCACCCCTGCTGCGCCAGACGCTGCCGGCGCTCTTCCACGGCCTGGCGGAGCAGTGCCTCGCCCTCGGGACGGGGGGCCCGGGCGCCCTCGTCCCAGTAGGGGGACAGCCGCCGCAGGCTAGCGACGATCTCGGGCAAAGTCTCGATCACTGCCTCGATCTCCGCCGCCGTGGTGTAGCGGGACAGGGAGAAGCGCAGCGACCCGTGCACGGCGGTGAATGGCACCGCCATGGCGCGCAGCACGTGAGAGGGCTCCAGGGAGCCGGAGGTGCAGGCCGACCCGGACGACGCGCAGATCCCCCGCGCCGACAACTGGTAGAGCATCCCCTCCCCCTCCACGAAGTGCACCGCCACGTTCAAGGTGTTGTCCAGGCGAGGGGCTCCCGCGCCGTTCACCTCGAGGTAGGGGATGCGGCGGGTGAGCTCGTCCTCCAGCCGGTCTCGCAGGGCGGCTATGCGCTCGTGGTCCTCGGCGTGGGTGGCCTCGGCCAGCTCCAGGGCGCGGGCCAGACCCACGATGTAGGGGACGTTTTCGGTGCCGCCGCGGCGGCCGCCCTCCTGATGGCCACCCAGCAGGAACGGGCGTACCGGTGCCCCCCGGCGCAGGAAGAGCGCTCCCACCCCCTTGGGGGAGTGGAGCTTGTGCCCCGACAGGGAAAGTAGGTCGACGTGCCGCAACTCGCCCTTGAGGTCGAGGGGAAGCTTGCCGGCGGTTTGCGTGGCGTCGGTGTGGACGAGGATTCCCGGGTCGGTTTCCTTGGCTATGCGGGCCAACTCGCCGATGGGGAACAGCACGCCGGTCTCGTTGTTGGCGTGCATCACCGAGACCAGCAGCGTCTGCCCCGGCCTCAAGGCGCGCACGAACGCCTCCACCTCCAGCTGGCCGCTCCCGTCCACGGGCAGGAAATCCACCTCGAAACCATCTCGCACCAAAAACTTGCAGACCTCTAGCACGGCCGGGTGCTCGACCCGGGTGGTGACGATGTGGCGACGCTCGGGGCGGGCGCGGATGGCACCGATGATGGCCGTGTTGTTGGACTCGGTGGCGCAGGAGGTAAAGAGGATCTCCTCCGGGCGACAGCGCAGGTGGTTCGCGATGCCAGCCCGGGCCTCGGCAACGGCCCTGGCCGGTCCGCGGGCGGCATCGTACATGGAAGAGGGGTTGAAGTACTGGTCGCGCAGGTAGGGGAGCATCGCCTCCACCACCTCCGGGGCGACGGCGGTGGTGGCGTTGTTGTCCAAATAGATGATGGCCATGGGGGACTCCTAGACGGCAATGACCCGGCAGCGCTGATCCACCCGATCCTTGAGGACCTGCTCTACCATGAACTTGATGGTCTGGTTGGCGCCCACGCAGCCGGCGCAGGCCCCTTTCAGGCGGCAGTAGACCAGGGTGTCCTTGATGTCCACCACCTCCAGGTCGCCGCCGTCCTGGGCCAGCATGGGGCGCACGTACTCGTCCAGAACCCGCTCCACCTTCTTGGCGAACTGGTAAGGCGAGAGACCATCCTCACTCCGGGCCCGGGAGATGAGCCGGGCGACCGGGAGCTCCACCTCGGTCTTGAACTCGGTGGGCTGTCGCCCCCAGATATCGTCGAGCAGGTCCTGCAACCCGCCGGGCTTGTGGTGGCAGGACATGCACGCCCCCCCCGCCTTCAGGGCGTTGGTGATGTCGGCGATGGAGCGGAGGTTCAGTTCCATGATCTTGCGCCTGAGGTAGGGCTCGGTGAGACCGAAGCAGGTGCACACCACTCGCCCTTCTTCCCGTTCCTCCGGGGTGATGTCCACCCCCAGGGCGCGAAGGTCCACCCCACGTCGCTGCGCCCAGTTGAATACCGCCGCCTGCAGCGCCTCGGCGCCCATCACCGAACAGTGGATCTTCTGCTCCGGCAGCCCCTCCAGGTACTCGACGATATCCTTATTGGTAATGGACAGCGCCTGGATAGGGGTCAGACGTCGCTCCTCGATGATGGCGCACAGCGCCTCCGAGGCGGCGATGGCCGAGGTGCATCCGAAGGTCAGGTAGCGTGCCTCGACGATAATGTCCTGGGTGGGGTCGGAGGGGTGGCGCTCCACCCTAAAGGTGAAGCGCAGGGCGTCCCCGCAGGCGAGGGAGCCGTGCTCGCCGATGCCATCGGGGTTGGCGATCTCCCCCATGTGGGTCCCGGGGCGCCCTTGCACCGCATCCATGAACAGCTTAGTGGTCTTTTCGCTGTAGTTCCACGTCATCGCAGGTCGACCCTCCGGCCGGGACGGCGGCCTTGCAACCCCCCACCCCCCCCATTGTAGTCCCGTTGGCACCCCTGCGTTGGGGTACACTAACTGGGCATGGCGCGGGCGGTGCGACGGCGCTCCCCCCAGGGGCGGGTGCGCGGCGAGGTGGACGGCGGCAAAGGGCCGGTATGGGCGACCATCTACGACCTGGCGCGGGCGATCCCGCCGGGGCGGGTGATGTCCTACGGCCAGATTGCCGCTTGCCTGGGGTTTGCGGTGTCCCCCCGGGCGGTGGGGTGGGCCATGTCCGTCTGTCCCCCCGATGTTCCCTGGCATCGAGTGGTGAACGCGTCGGGCGGGTGTTCCACCGAGCGCCGCAGCGACTTCCCCCCCGGCTTGCAGCGGGCGCTGCTGGAGCACGAGGGAGTACAGTTCGGAGCTGACGGCCGCCTGCCCATGGGGCGCTACCGCCACCAGCCGAAAGTTTTCCAGGAGGTGATCTTGCCCATCAAGGATCTTACTCATCCCGTCGAGATGAGTCTGCAGGACCGCTACGCCCCCCACAATCGCTGCTTCGGGTGCGGCCCAGCCAACGACAAGGGTCTGCGGATCAAGAGCTTCGTCCATGGCGAAGAGGTGGTGTGCACCTTTCACCCCGCCCCTTACCACGAGGCGTTTACCGGTGTGCTTAACGGTGGCATCATCGGCACCCTCTTCGACTGCCACTGCAACTGGGCCGCCGCCTATCACCTCATGCAGCGGCGCCGGCTGGACCATCCCCCCTGCACGGTCACGGCGGAGTACAGGGTGACCCTGCGCCAGCCCACCCCGTCCAGCGGGCCGGTGGAGGTGCGGGCGCGGGTGGTGGAGTCCACCGAGGACAGGGCGACGGTGGAGGCGACCCTGGAAGCGGGAGGCAAGGTCACCGCCACGGCGCGGGGGGTGTTCGTGGCGGTGGGGGAGGGCCACCCGGCCTATCACCGCTGGTAAAAGCCCTCATCCTTCGCCGGCCACCGTCGGCGCAGCAACGCGCCGCGCACCACCATGGTGGCGTAGGCGCCGGGGGGCAGGGAAAAGGTCAGCCGTGCCGATGCTGCAGGGGCGCTGTCGGTGGCCGGGGGGAGCCATTCCAGGGTGATCTCGTTGGGAACGACGAAGGCGTTGCGTGGAAACGACTTGAAAAACGTAGTTGGGAGGGAGCGTAATCTCAACGCGGCCGGGTTGATGCCTTCCTCGGCCAGAACGCGTAGCATCGCCTCCTTTCCCGCCCCTTCCACCGGGGAAAGGCGCGGGCCAGGGGTGGGAATGACGAGCGTTTTTAAAGCGTGCGGCAGTTCTTCGGTGCCGGGGGCGGGGAAGAGGTACTCACCAGCCATTCCGGGGAGGGCGATCCAGGCCGGGGAGTGCCGCCGCACCGCCGCCGCCAGGGCGCGGTTCCATAGGTGCGACTGGTAGGACGCCAGCAGCATGGAGAGCGACTTTCGGGGAAATCTGGCCAGGGCCGGGGCGGCTGCGCCGCCAGGGCGGGCCAGCGTTTCCAGGGCCCGTCGCTGGTGAGGGTTTCGAACCAGGGGCAGGCACTCCTCCCACCTTCCCCACGCCTCCCCCAGCTGCGCCAGCCGCTCCCTCTCCCGCCGGGGTGCGCCCGGCTCAGGGGTGGTGAGCAGGAGGCGGAGCGCTTGCTTCCATTCCCCGCGGATTAGCAGGGCGGCGGGGAAGCACCGGTACTGGCTGAAAGAGCGAAAACGCTGGTCGTCGAAGTAGTTGGGTACTCCTTGGCGGGCCAGCTGGCGGAGGTTTTCGGCGACATCGTCGCCGGCTGTGAAGTCGAGGCGGCGCAGAGTGATGTCGAAACGGTTGGCGATGATGGCGTCGGGTCCCATGGGGCGGCCGACAAACCCCAGGGAGCGTAGTTCGAATCCGTCGCCCTCCAGGGAGCGGTCGCGGCGTCCGCGGATGGTGACGTGCTGGACGGTCACCGCCGCCCGGTCTTTGCGGCCGCCGTAGGCCAGCGCCGCCCGCGGCAACCCCAGGCGGTGGGCAATGTGGCACACCAGCTCCTCGGTTCCCCAGCCGCGCTTGGTGAGCCGGTAAAGGCGATGAGTCCCCGTCCCCAGAGGTTGGAGAGAGATCTCTTCCACCACCCGGAAGTCCTCCGGGCACCCCTTGAGGAGGGCTGGCCAGAGGTGGGGAGAATGTTGCACGGATCACATGGTGCCACGCTCACCGCGGCAACGGGCGACGCGGTTCGAGTATACTCCGCCTCCCGACAGCAGGGAGAGCGGGCGCAGCCACGGCACTCGGCGAGAGCCTGGCGGCCCTGGCCGGAACTGGACGGGATGTTAGAGACGGGAGGATCGTCGCGCGACCACGCGCGGAGTGAGGTGCCGTGAGCGTCTTGGCGTGGCTGCTCGTGCCGGCGGTCCTGCCGGCCACCATCGATGCCTTCATCCGTCTGCTGCTGACCCTCAAGGCGCGGGCATGGCTGTTCGGCAGGCACGGCTCGCTCGTGCCGCGGCGCTGGCTGGTGATCGTGCCGGCGCGCGCCGAGGGGGAGAACGTCGAGGCCACCCTGCGCTCCGTGGTCGCCTCCGCGCAAGGCGACTCTGTCAGCGCGATGCTACTCTTGGACGGCCCGGATCCCGCCGCCGAGGCGTGCGCCCGGCGGCTGGGGATCGAGGTGGTGGTCAAGCCGGCGGGCGGTCCCAGCAAGGCAGTGGCGCTGGCATGGGCGGCGAAAAATCTGGAGGAGAAGATCCTCCAAGCGGATGCGGTGCTGTTGCTGGATGTGGGGTCCCGGGTGGAGGAGGGGTTCTTCGCCCGCTTCGCCTGGCCCGCCGGTGCCGACGCGGTGCAGGCGTTCCTGTGCGGAAAGGGCCGCAGCGTCGGCGAGGCGGCGGGGCACTCGGAGCTGCTCGCCCAACACTGGGAGGACCGCGGGCGGGAGCGCCTGGGGTGGGCGGTGCGACTGCGCGGCACCGGCACGGCCATGCGGCCCGAGGTGGCTCTGGCCGTGCTCGTCCGGCTGCGCTCCGCGGTGGAGGACTTCGAGATGTCGCTCCTGCTGGCGGCGGAGGGCTGGCGCCTGCAGCTGGGGCCGCCATCGCCGGTGGTGATGGACGACAAGCCGGAGACGGTGGGCGCGGCGGCGCGCCAGCGCACCCGTTGGTTCGCCGGTCGCTTTTCGCTCCTCCATTTGCAGCCCGGCGCCTGGCTGCGCCTCATCCGGCGCTCGCCGCTGGAAGGGGTGGCGTTCGTGGTGGAGCTGTTCAGCCGTCCCCTGAGCCTCACCGTTCCGGCGCGGCTGGCGGCGGTGGCGGCCCTGGTGTGGGCTGCCGGTCCCCTGGCCATCGCCATCGGGCCGGTCCTGCTGGCCAGCGCGGCCCTGGACGTGGCCTGGGTGATGGCCGGCATGCGCCGCGCCTCCTGGAGGGCCGCGGCCAAGCTGGGGTTGGCCTGGGTGGCGGCGCTGCTCATGTTGCCGTGCACCCTCTTCGGCTGGATGCGGGCGCGCCCACGCCGCTGAACCCGGGTTGGCGGACGTGGTGGCTACAATGCTCGACTGGAGCGCCGTCATGCACCCCGCCAGATCGGTTCTCGTGGTCATGGGCACCCGCCCCGAGGCCATCAAGCTCGCCCCGGTAGTGGCGGCGCTGCGGCGGCAAGGCCGCCTGCACCCCGTGGTGGTGACCACCTCCCAGCACCGGGAGCTGCTGCAACAGGCGCTGGCCCCCTTTGGCATCACCGCTGACGAGGACCTGGCCGTGATGACCGAGGGGCAGACGCCGGCACGGGTGGCCGCCGCGGTCATCGAACGCCTGGAGCCGCTCCTCGTCAGATTCGCTCCCGCCTGGACGGTGGTGCAGGGGGACACCGCCAGCGCCTTCGGCGCCGCCGTCGCCTCCTTCTACGCCGGCGTCCCCGTGGCCCATGTGGAGGCCGGCCTGCGGTCGGGACGCTTGGATGCTCCGTTCCCCGAAGAGTTCAACCGGCGTGGGGTGGCGGTGGCGGCGACGCTGCACTGCGCGCCCACCCAGCAGGCCGCCGCCAACCTGCGCCGTGAGGGCGTGCCGGAGCAGGCCATCGTTGTCACCGGCAACACCGTCGTCGACGCCGTGCAGATGATCCTCGGCGAGGGACAGGCGCGGGGGGAGGCAGCGGCGGCGCGCCGACAGATCCTCGTCACCCTGCATCGCCGGGAGTCGTTTGGCGAGCCCTTGGAGCGCGTCCTCCTGGCCCTCCGCCAGCTGGCCGAGGAACGCGCCGGGGCGCTGCGCATCGTCTTTCCGGTCCACCCCAACCCCAACGTGAGGGCTGCGGCGCACCGCATTCTCGGAGGAGCGAGCGGCGTGGCGCTCCGGGAGCCGATGGATTACCCCGAGCTCCTGCAAACCTTTGCCAGTTCACGCCTGGTCATCAGCGATTCCGGCGGCATCCAGGAGGAGGCCCCCTCGGTGGGGGTGCCGGTGCTGGTGGCGCGGGAGGTCACCGAGCGCCCCGAGGTGGTGGAGGCCGGGTGGGCCAGGCTCGTGGGTACCGACCCCGAGCTACTGCTCGCCGAGGCGCGTCGTCTGCTGGATGACGACGCCGCTCTGGCCGCCATGACCGCCGGCCCCAACCCGTTCGGCGACGGCCGCGCCGGCGAGCGCATTGCCACCCTGCTCGCCGATTGGTAGCGCGGGCAGGGCGGCTGGCCTCGGTGCTGAGCAGCCCGCTCATCCGGCCAAAAAGCCGGCCAGACGTCGGGTGATGATCTCCTCCGCCTGGCGCATGATGCGGTCGATGAGTTCCTGGCAGGTGGGGATGTCGTGGATGAGCCCGGCCACCATGCCGCACGACCAGGCGCCGGCGTTGACGTCGCCCTCCACCATGACCTTGGGGTAGATGCCGGCGACCTTGTCGACGATGTCGGCGAAGGAGAGCTCGGCGCCCTTGGCGCGCTCGATGGCCAGCAGCTTCTCGACGGCAGGGTTGGCCAGCACCCGCTCGGTATTGCGCAGGGGGCGCATGATCAGCCGGGTGTCCAGCTCGCTGGCGGCGACGATGGCCTGCTTGACGTTGTCGTGCACGGGCGCCTCCCGGGTGGCGAGAAACCGGGTGCCCATGTTGATGCCCTCGGCGCCCAGGGCGAGCGCCGCCACCAGGCTGCGCCCGTCGGCCATCCCGCCGGAGGCGATGAAGGGGATGGACAGCTCGTCGGCGGCCCGGGGCAGCAGGATCATGTTGGGGATGTCGTCCTCGCCCGGATGGCCACCGCATTCGAAGCCGTCGACGCTGACCGCGTCGCAGCCGATGCGCTCGGCCTTGAGGGCGTGCCGCACCGAGGTGCACTTGTGGATCACCTTAATCCCCGCCTCTTTCAGGGCGGGCAGGTACTCCTCGGGGTTGCGGCCGGCGGTCTCCACGATGCCCACGCCGCTGGCGATGATGACCTCGATGTACTCCCGGTAAGGGGGGGTGGCCAGGGCCGGCAGGAAGGTGAGGTTGACCGCGAAGGGCCGCGGGGTGAGCTCGCGGCAGCGGGCGATCTCCTGCGCCAGCTTCTCCGGCGTGCCCAACGTCAGGGCGGTGATGGTCCCCAGTCCCCCGGCGTTGCTGACCGCGGCGGCCAGCGGCGCCAGACCCACGTAATGCATGCCCCCCTGGACGATGGGGTGCTCAATGCCGAACAGCTCGGTGATGCGCGTTCTCATCTCGGTCGCCTCTCCTCCATGCGGCCCTGCGCCGGCAGTGTAAACGAGCCAGCTCCCGCTGGCCGTCGGGCCAACACCAGTGGGGGTTGGCCTGTCTCGCTACCCCCGCTTCACAGGTTCTTCATAGGCTGCGTGCATGATCGTGTGGGGGTGTGCGCGGTTTGTCCACCAGGATGTCGTCGACGAACAGTTCGGTGCGGGCCAGCGATGGTAAAATGAGGAGGAGCTCTCGCTTTCATCTCGCAAAGCGCGGGGAGGGTCTGGAGTTGGCAGACGTTCGGCGCGTCGACGAGGCTCGCGGCGAGGTGAGCTGGCCGCTGCGCGTCGGCGCCATCGACATGGGGTCCAACGCCATCCGCTACATGGTGGCGGAGTTCACCTCGCCGCGCGCCTACACCGTGCTGGACGAGGAGCGGGCTGCGGTTCGCCTCGGCCACGGGGTTTTCCTCTCCGGGCGGTTGGCGCCCTCGGCGATGGACGGCGCCATCGCCGCCGTGGCGTCGTTTGCGGCGCGCATGCGGGCGCTGGGGGTGGAGTACTACCGGGCGGTGGCCACCAGCGCGGTGCGCGAGGCGCGCAACGGCGAGGGGTTCCTCGAGCGGGTGCGGACCGAAGCTGGCCTGGAGCTGGAGGTCATCGGCGGTTCCGATGAGGCGCGGCTGGTCTATCTAGCGGTGCGCCGGGTGGTGCCTTTGGCGGGGCGGGAGTGGATCCTGGTGGACCTGGGCGGCGGTAGCGTGGAAGTGTCCCTGGTGGACGACTCCGGGATCCTGTGGTCGGAGTCCCACACCATGGGGTCGGTGCGGCTGCTGGAGGAGTTGTCGGAGGTGGGCCAGGAGCCCGGGCGCTTCCGCCGCCTGCTGGAGGAGTACACGGCGACGTTGCGCCTGCCGTCGGTGGCGGGGTACAGGTCGGGGGTGGGTTTCGTGGCCACCGGCGGCAACATCGAGTCGCTGGCCCGCCTGGCGGGCGTCGAGGCGCTGCCCCGCAGTTTCGGGCTGCTGCCGGTGGAGCGCCTAAAGGGGGTGATCGACACACTGTCGCGGATGTCCTACGCCCAGCGGGTGGCCGAGCTGGGGTTGCGGGAGGACCGCGCCGACGTGGTCCTGCCGGCGGCCATGGTCTACCTGCGATTGGCAAAGTTGACCGGGGCGGCGGAGATCCACGTCCCCTTCGTGGGCATTCGCGAGGGCGTGCTGTTCGACGCCGTGGAAGCGCTCACCACCCGGCCGGCACACGCCGATCGTCAACAGCAGGAGCTGCTGGCCGCGGCGGTGGCGCTGGGGCGGCGCTTCATGTTTGACGAGAGTCACGCGCGCCAGGTGTGCGCCCACGCCCTGTCACTGTACGATCAGCTGGCGGAGTTGCACGGGCTCGGCGATGAGGAGCGCAAGGTTCTGGCAGTAGCGGCTTTGCTCCACGATATCGGTGCGTACATCTCGTACAAAAAGCACCACAAGCACTCCATGTATCTGATCGCCCACAGTGAGCTTCCCGGATTATCGGCGCGGAATTTGAATTTGGCGGCGGTGGTGGCGCGCTACCATCGGCGCAGCGAGCCGGCGGATCGCCACCCGGAGTACGCCAGCTTGCCGGCGCGGGATCAGGAGGCCGTGACCCGGTTGGCGGCGCTCCTGCGCGTGGCCGACGCCCTGGACCGGGAGCATCGGGAAAAGGTCAAGGCCGTTCACGCCCACCTGGAGGCTGGAGCGCTCCAGCTGCGGCTGGTGGGGGAAGGCGACCTTTACCTGGAGAAGTGGGCGCTGGAGCGCAAATCACAGCTGTTCAAGCGGGCCTTTAAACTGGCGATCAAGGTCCACAACGGCACCGCCTGGTAAGCGTGCGGGCCGCTGGGAGGAAACCATGGCAGGGCAAGCTCGAGGTGGGGTGAGCAAGGCGGATACGGCGGCAGGGGAAGCGACCCCGGCGTCCCGCCCGCCACGAGGGCGGCGGGCAACCGAAGAGGCGGCGCCGGCAGCGCCCGCCCCGACCCTGGCCGAAGAGGTCGCGAGGTCTCTGGAGAAGATGCGGGTGGGGCTGGAAGCGGCCATGATGCGGTTCTCCGAGCGGGTTGGGGGCGAGCTGGAGCGCGTGCGCGCCCAGGTGGCCTCCGACTCGCCGCCGCCACCTAAGGTGCTGGAGCGCATCCTGGCGCGCCTGGACGAGGTGCGGCTGAAGCCCCAGAAGGGCAGGGTGAAGGACTTCGCCCGCCTGGAGGATCTCGCCGAGGATTTGGGCGACCTGCTGCCACCCTCCCTGCACGGGTGATGCCCCGCCGGGTGCGATGATGCGCCTGGCGCTGATCTCGGACGTCCACGCCAATTTGCCGGCGCTGGAAGCGGTGCTGGCAGTCGCGCGCCGGCGAAGGCTGGACGGGATCCTGGTGGCGGGCGACGTGGTGGGCTCGGGCCCCCACCCCGCCGAGGTCATCGAGGTGCTGGCCGAGCACGGGGTGAGGGGGGTGCGGGGCAACGTGGATCGCAAGGTGCTGGCCCTCGCCGAGCACCCCAAGCGCCTGCCAGATATCGTCGCCGAGGGCAAGCGTAAGTCCAACTACGCCTGGACGGCCATGCAGCTGGAGCGGGCGCAGCGGCAGTGGCTGGCGGCGCTGCCAGCGCGCCGGAGCTGGCAGGTGGAGGGTGTCGAGGTACTGGTGGTGCACGGCTCGCCGGTGGATGACACCGACTACCTGTACCCCTCCCTCACTTCCCCAAGCCTCGCCGAGCGCCTGCGCGGCGAGCCAGCGCCGGGGGTGCTGGTGTGCGGGCACTCCCACATCCCCTTCGCCCGCCGCATCGGCAGCACGCTGGTGGTGAACTGCGGTTCGGTGGGGCGGCCGGTGGATGGCGATCCCCGCGCCTCCTTCGCCCTCCTGGAGGTGCACGGCGGCGGGCGGGTGCGGGCGCGGAT
Organism: uncultured bacterium; assembly: GCA_937924755.1. Taxonomy (GTDB): domain Bacteria; phylum Acidobacteriota; class Thermoanaerobaculia; order Thermoanaerobaculales; family Thermoanaerobaculaceae; genus CALEVZ01. The sequence goes on along the minus strand of CALEVZ010000054.1, from coordinate 46,021 downwards.
CGAGCGGGTGGCTTACGAGGTGGGGCGCGTCGCTGCCGATGTGGCGACACGCCAGGTGCCCGGCGCGCTGCCCCAAGAGTACCTGCGCGGCGTCAAGCGGGACGGTGCGTGAGGGTGGCCAGGCGCTGCTGAAGCTCTTGCCAGAGGGCCGCAAAGGCCTGGGCGGCGGCGCTGGTCGGGGCAGCCAGGGGCAGGGGGGTGAGGGTTTCCGCCGCCTGCTCCACCGCCGAGCTCAGGGGGATGGCGGCGTTGAAAAATGTGCCGGCGCCCACCAGTGCCTGGGCGTTGTCCCGGTGCAGGCGGCGCCGCCGGTCCACCATGGACAGAAAGGGGAACAGGGGCACTCCGGCGGTGCCCGCCTCGCCGGCGAACTGGCGCATTTGCTCGAGGGTGCGCAGGGAAAGGGACGAGGGCACCACCGGCACCAGGACGGCGGTGGCGGCGGCCAGCACCGCCTCGGACACCAGGGTGACGCTGGGGGCGCAGTCCAGGAACACCCAGTCGTACACCTCCCTGAGCGGCGCCAGCTTGAGGGCCAGGCGAGCCGCCGGGCGGCGCCGGCGGGCCAACGCGGTATCCAGGGCGCGGTGGGAGAGGTCGGCGGGGAGGATGTCCAGGTTGGGCAGGTCGCTGCCGCGTACCAGTTCGGCGAGGGGTGTGCCTTTGCTGACCAGTTTACGCGGCGCCCGCCGACCTCGCGGTGTGACCCGGAACCAGTGGCTGAGGGCCCCCTGGGGGTCCAGATCCCACACCAAGGTGCGCAGGCCCTGCAGTGCCGCCAGGGTGGCCAGGGCAACGGTGGTGGTGGTCTTGCCCACCCCGCCCTTGATGGACCACACCGCGACAACATGCATCTCACTCTCCCTCGCCCGCCGTCAAGGAGGCCACCTCGGCGCGCACCTCCGGCGTGAAAAAGGCCTCCAGCCGCTTCGAGACCACCGCCCGCTGGGCCCCCTGGCGCGCCTCCAGCACCGCCACCAGTCGCCCCGCCGCCAGCGCCGCGGCGCCGTCTGCCGCCCCACTGGCCAGTACCTCGCCCAGCGCCTCCGCCAGCCGCCGCTGCTGCACCGCCAGATCGTTGAAGATGCCCAGAGCGTCCTGGAGCTCCTTCAACTGGCGAATCAGGGCGGCCGCCGGGCGGCCCAGCAGCGGCGCGAAGAACTCCAGCAGGTAGCGTAACTTCTTGGCATCGATGCGCAACTGGTGAAGCCCCTCGGGCGGGGCCTGGGGGCCGAGGCGCCGGGCGTGGCGACGCAGTCGCCGGTAGGCTCGCTGCACCCGCGCTGCGCCGTACTCCCGCGCGGGTCGCTGCGCCTCGGGGGCGGCGGGTGGGCGCCGCGGCGGCTCGGTGACCCGGCGCCAGGTGGCCAGCAGGCGGCGCAGGCGGGGGGAGGTCAACGCTGCTTTGAGCTCGCCGTGCTGCCGCTGCCGCTGGCGGCGAAGGTGGTCGAGCAGAGGGGTGAGCTGGGTGCGCGCGGGCTCGCCCAGTTCCTTGCCGTACTTTTCCAGATCCATGACGAAGACGTCCAGGTCCCGGCACGGCCCGGTCACCCCGCCCAGCCAGCGCAGCTCCTCGCGCAGGCGGGCGAAACGGGCGGGATCCAAGGAGCCGGCCAGTTGCCCAAGGGCGGAGCGGGCCCGGCGCACCGCCACCCGCAGGTCGTGCAGGAACTCCGGATCCACGTCGTCGATGGCACCAGGGAGGTTGGCGGAGGTGGTCTCCAGCAGATGGCGGAGGATGAGACGAGTCGCCTCGGCGGCGGAGGTGTCGTCCGCCAACGGTACGTGGATGCGGGAACTGTAATCCCCCGGCGTCCGTCCTCGGGCCGCCGCCGCCAGGGCCAGCTCCTCCTGCTCGGCTTCCTTCAGGAACGGCAGGCGCTCCCAGGCGGCCTGAACGGCCCGCCAGCCGCCCTCGTACCCCCGCACCCCTTCAATCCGCAGGGTGGTGCGGGTGGACCCGGCCGGTTCGTCCGTGCGGTCAAGGGGGGTGCTCCGTTCCCACCAGACGCGGGTAACGATCTTGGCGCGTTCGTCCCGCACGGACCCGGGGCGCTGCTGGACCCGCAAGGCCGCCAGCGGGAGGAGAGCGCGCTCGCCCAGCAAGGACTGCACCTCCCGGCGCACGGTTCCTTCGGGGAGATCCGCTGCGCAGCGGGGCGTGGGCGCGCTGTCGACCATGACTGCCCCGCCCCTGGCCGGGCGCCAGATCACCATCTGTTTCCCCTCGACGGCCTCCACGACCAGGCTCGCCCCCGCCGCCCACAGACGCCAGTCGTGGCTGTCCAGGTGTGTCCGCTCCACGGGGCGGCAAGGCCGCCAGTCCAGGGTGAGGCCGCTGGGCAAGGCTCGGGCGAGACCGGCGAGGGAGCACCTGCGAACGATCTCGAAGGTGCGCGAAGCGCACATGGAGGGCTGGGTGGCGGGGGTGGAGTCCTTTGCGGGCATGGCTCCCCTTGCTATTCTAGGCTCGCTTGGAGGAAACGGCTGGCACGCCGGGTCGGGGGAGGAGCATCCCATGCCATCGAGTGCTGGACAGCGACGCCCGGCACGGCCACAGAAGGGAACGTCAGACATGCCCGGGTCCACCCCCTCGCCCATCACCCCCACCTCCCCCGAGGCCTTCATCAACCGGGAGCTGTCGTGGCTCGCCTTTGCTCGCCGGGTTCTGGCACTGGCCCAGGATGGCGAGGTGCCGCTGCTGGAGCGGGTGAAGTTCGCCGGCATCCTGGGGATGCTCCACGACGAGTTCTTCATGAAGCGCATCGGCGGCCTGAAGCGACAGATCCAGCGAGGGGTCCTCAAGCGCTCGTTGGATGGTCTGCTGCCGGCCCAGGAGCTGGCGGCATGCCGGGAAGAAATCCTCGCCCAGGCGCGGGAGCTGTCGGCGCTGGTGCGCACCGAGTTGCGCCCGGGGCTGGCTGCTGCCGGCTTCCCGATCCTGGATGTCGCCGATCTGCCCGAGGCGGCACGGGCCGAGATCACCCATTTCTTTCGCCGTGCCGTTCTGCCCGTGCTCACACCGCTGGCGGTGGACGCCGAACACCCCTTCCCGTTCATTTCGGGGCTGGGCCTCAATCTCGCCGTGACGCTCGCCGAGAAGAAACGCAAGCGCTTTGTTCGCATCAAGGTGCCCGCCAACCGCAGCCGCTGGGTGAGGGTGTCGAGCGGGGGGGTGGTGCCCCTGGAGCAGGTCATCGCCGCCAATTTGGGGGAACTGTTTCCGCGGGAACGGGTGGCCGGAGTGCACTACTTTCGCCTCACCCGCGGGGTGGAGGCGGAGGACGAGGTGACTCGCGCCGTCGATGACGCCGAAGCGATGCTCCCGGGCAGTATCATCCGCCAGGTCACCGACGAACTGAAGGCGCGCCGCTTCGCGGGCGTGGTGCGCTTGCAGGTTTCCTCGGACATGCCGGCGGAGCTGCAGCGGTGGTTGATGGAGCAGGTGGGGGCGGAGCCAGAAGACCTGTACCAGAGCGATACCCTGATGGGGTTGTCGGACCTGCTGAAACTGCCAGTGGATGGGCGGGACGAGCTGCGCTTCCCTCCCTACCGGCCGCTCACGCCGCCGCGGCTGGAGGGTCTGGAGGAGGGCGACCCGGCCGAGTTCTTCGCCGAAATCCGCCGGGGCGACATTCTCCTGCATCACCCTTACCACTGCTTCGATACCTCGGTGCTCCGCTTTTTAGAGTGCGCCGCGGCTGACCCTCAGGTGCTGGCCATCAAGCTGACCATCTATCGCACCTCCAGCGACTCCCCCATCGTCCGCGCACTGCTGGAGGCGGTGCGGCGCGGCAAGCAGGTGGCAGTGCTGGTGGAGATCACCGCCCGCTTCGACGAGGCGCCCAACATCGCCTGGGGCCGTCTGCTGGAGCAGGAGGGGGTGCACGTTTCCTACGGGGTGGAAAAGCTCAAGACCCACGTCAAGCTGGCGATGGTGGTGCGAGAGGAGGGGGAAGGGGAGCTGGTGCGCTACGTCCACCTGGGCACGGGCAACTACCACACCGGTACAGCGAGAGCCTACGAGGACCTGGGCGTGCTGTCCTGCGAGGAGGTTTTGGCCGGCGAGGTGGCGGCGGTGTTCAACGAACTGACCTCCGCCACCCCCTGCCCCGGTTACGCCCACCTCCTGGTCGCACCGACAAACATGCGAGAGCGTTTCAACGCGCTGATTCAGCGGGAAATCGACCACGCTCGCGAGGGCCGACCCAGCGGCATCCGGGCGAAGATGAACCAGCTACAGGATCCGGCCATGATTCGAGAGCTCTACCGCGCCTCCCAGGCCGGCGTGCCGGTCACCCTCAACGTGCGCGGCCTGTGCTGCCTGCGGCCGGGAGTACCGGGGCTGTCCGAGAACATCCGGGTGTACAGTGTTGTGGGTCGCTTTCTCGAACACGGGCGCATCTACTGGTTTGAAAACGGGGGTAATCCGGAGGTGTTCATCGGCTCCGCCGACTGGATGAAGCGCAACTTGGACGGCCGGGTGGAGACCATTGCCCCGATTATCGATCCGGCGTTGCGCGAAGAACTCCGCCAGATCCTAGACGTCTACGACCGGGACAACGCCTCCGCCTGGGACCTGCAGCCCGATGGCACCTACCGGCGGCGTCGCCCGCAGCCGGGGGAGCCGGTGCGCGCCGCCCAGGAGGTGTTCATTGCCATGATCCGGGAGGCGGCGCAGGGGGGGTAGGCCGACGAGCGCACTCGCCTTGGCGATGCACGTTGTAACGCAAACATAGGACTTTTGCAGTGGTTTGCCCAGGTGGCAATTGAGCCCGATGGCCAGCATGCGCGGGTGGAAGCGAGGCTTAGCTGGCGAAACTGACCCGCTGTTGCACACAACAGAGTTCGGGGCGCAAACCCAGGTGCCGGGCGATCTCTGAAAGCCAGCGCTCGTGGCGTTCGACCCGGTGGATACGCACGACCATTTTCTTATACAGTACGTGTCAGCGCTGTGGAAAACCCATCGACGCTACGCTGAAGGGAGGACGCGGATTCTTTTAGGTCCGCCATGTCTTGGTTGATCGCGTTGAACCTTCTATTCAGGTAATCGAGCAGCGGCGCAAGGTCGGGAGCCATGGCTGCCACACTCTCCCAAGGTCCCAACCCACCCTCCACGCCTACATGCTGCGCCGGTACTGGCCCCCCACCTCGAAGAGGGCGTGGGAGATCTGGCCCAGGGAGCAGGAGCAGACGGTATCCAACAGCTCGGCGAAGATGTTGCCCCCATCCCGGGCCACCCGCTGCAGGCGGGCCAGGGCGTAAGGGGCGGGACGTTGCCAGGGGGGCAGAGCGTCCAGCTCGGGGTCGGGCAACGGGCCGAGGGGGAAGGGTTGGTCGCCACCACCTGCCGCGGCGGCGCCACCGTGGCGGGCGTGGAAGTCGGCCAGATGGGCGAGGCGCGCGTCCTTTTCCTCTTTGCTGGCGCGGGTAAGGGCGGAGGTCTCCAGGACGTTGTCCCCCCGGCGGGGATCCAGGAAGGTGTTGACTCCCACGATGGGATACTCCCCCGAGTGCTTGAGGCGCTCGTAGTGGAGCGACTCCTCCTGGATCTTGGAGCGCTGGTAGCCGGTTTCCATGGCCCCCAGTACGTCTCCCCGCTCGGCCAGGCGCTCGAACTCCCGGAGCACGGCCTCCTCCACCACGTCCGTGAGCCATTCGATGAAATACGAGCCCTGCCAGGGGTTCTCGTTCTTGAGCAGGCCGAACTCCCAGGAGGAGATGAGCTGTATGGCCACGGCGCGGCGCACCGACTCCTCCGTGGGAGTCGTGATCGCCTCGTCGTAGGCATTGGTGTGCAATGAGTTACAGTTGTCTGCCAGGGCCAGGAGGGCCTGCAAGGTGGTGCGGATGTCGTTGAAGGCGATCTCCTGGGCGTGCAGGGAGCGGCCGGAGGTCTGGATGTGGTACTTGAGCTTCTGGGAGCGCTCGTTGCCCCGGTAGCGCTCGCGCAGGGCGGTGGCCCAGATGCGCCGCGCCACCCGGCCGATCACCGTGTACTCGGGGTCCATGCCATTGGAGAAGAAGAACGATAGGTTGGGGGCGAAGTCGTCCACGGCCATGCCGCGGGCCAGGTAACTTTCCACGTAGGTGAACCCGTTGGCCAGGGTGAAAGCGAGCTGGGTGATGGGGTTGGCCCCCGCCTCGGCGATGTGGTAGCCGGAGATGGATACCGAGTAAAAGTTGCGTACCCCGCGCTGGACGAAGTACTGCTGGATGTCCCCCATCATGCGCAGGGCGAATTCAGTGGAGAAGATGCAGGTGTTCTGCGCCTGGTCCTCCTTCAAGATGTCCGCCTGTACGGTGCCGCGCACCACCTGCACGGCACAGCCCAGGGCTTCTTCCCACTCGCCGGGAGCCAGCAGGGCGGCGAGGTCGTCCCAGCGCTGGCCGTTCACCATCGGCTGCAGGGCGTCCTCGGGCCGGCCCACCAGGCGCCCCGAGGCGATGAGGCGGCGCTTGGCCTCCTGCCGCCCCGCCACGTTGAAGAACATGGCCAGGATCATGGGGGCTGGGCCGTTGATGGTCATGGACACCGAGGTGTGGGGGTTGAGGAGGTCGAAGCCGGCGTAGAGCCGCTCCATGTCCTCCACGGTACAGATGGACACCCCGGATTCCCCCACCTTGCCATACACGTCCGGGCGCGGCGCGGGGTCCTGGCCGTACAAGGTCACCGAGTCGAAAGCGGTAGACAGCCGCACCGCCGGCTGACCCTGGGCCAGGTAGTGGAAGCGTCGGTTGGTGCGCTCCGGGCCCCCTTCGCCGGCGAACATGCGGGTGGGCAGCTCCTCGATGCGCTTGAAGGGAAACACCCCGGCGGTGTACGGGTAGGCGCCGGGCACGTTTTCCAGGGCCAGGAAGAGGAGTATATCGCCCCAGTCCTCGGCCTCTGGCAGCACCACCTTGGGCACGTGGGTGCCGGCTAGAGAGACGCTGGCCAGGGGCACGGTGATCTCCTTGCCGCGCACCTGGTAGGTGAACTCGCGGCGGGCGTAGTCAGCCTTCAGGCGGGGCCAGGAGGCTAGCAGCTGCCGGGAGTCGTGGGTGAGCGCGTGGGCTAGACGGCGAATCTCCGCATCCAGGTCGGCCAGCCCCGCCTGGGGCGGCAGGGCGCCGGCGGTGATCGCCTCGAAGAGCCGCCACAGGTCGGCGTGGTCGCCGGCGCCGCTGTGGGCCGACAGGATGGCCCGGGCGCCCACCAGCTGGTAGAGTCGGCGAGCCACGCCCGCCTGCTCCTTGGCGCGGCTGCGAGCGGCCCGACAGGTGCCGGCGATGGCCCGCAGGTAGCCAACCCGGTCCGGCGGGATCAGCGGGTGCCGCTCGGGCATCCCGGCGGGTTCAGCGTGGGTGGATTCAAGGTGCCAACGCTCCCCGAAGCGGCGCTCCAGCTCCGCCACCACTGCCCGGTAAAGGGCGTTGACCCCCCGGTCGTGGAACTGGTGGGCGCAGGTGCCGAAGACCGGGAGCGCCTCGTCGGCGGTGGTGAAGTCGTTGCGATTGCGCCGCCACTGCTTGCGGACGTCGCGTAGGGCGTCGAGGGCGCCGGGTCGGTCGAACTTGTTGATGGCCACCAGCTCGGCCAGATCCAGCATGTCTATCTTTTCCAACTGCATGGCGGCGCCGTACTCGGGGGTCATGACGTAGAGGGAGAGGTCGGCCAGGTCGGCGATCTCGCTGTCCCCCTGACCGGCCCCGGCGGACTCCACGACGATGAGATCGAAGCCCGCGGCTGCGCAAACCTCGATGGCGGCGCGAGTGGCCTGGGAGAGGGTGCGGTGGGCCTGCCGGGTGGCCAGGGAGCGCATGTACACCCGCGGGGAGCTCAGGGAGTTCATGCGGATGCGGTCGCCAAGGAGGGCTCCCCCGGTGCGCCGCCGGGAGGGATCCACCGCCAGCACCGCCACCGTAACCTGGGGGAAGTCCAGGAGGAAACGGCGGACCAGCTCGTCGGTGAGGGAAGACTTGCCGGCCCCCCCGGTGCCGGTGATCCCCACCACCGGGGGCCGCCGGGCCGGCGCCGGGAGGGCGCCGACGGCCAGCTCCCCCGCCTCGGCCAAGGTGATGGCGCGGGCCACCCAGGCGTTGCGGGCGGGGCCTCCGGGGTCGGGGGGTGGCGGAAGGGAGGGCCGCCCGTTGCGGCAGGCCTCGATCATGTGCTGGATCATGCCGTCCAGCCCCAGACGCCGCCCGTCGTCGGGGGAGAAGATTTTGGCCACCCCGTAGGTCTCCAGATGGGCGATCTCGTCGGGCACGATGACGCCGCCGCCGCCGCCGAACACCTTGATGTGCTCGGCCCCGCGCTGGCGCAAGAGGTCGATCATGTAGGTGAAGAACTCCATGTGGCCGCCCTGGTAGGAGGACACAGCGATACCGTGGGCGTCCTCTTGAATGGCGGCTTCGACGATTTCCTGTACCCCGCGGTCGTGCCCCAGGTGGATGACCTCGGCACCGTGGGCCTGCAGCAGCCGGCGAATGATATTGATGGCGGCGTCATGTCCGTCGAACAGCGAGGCGGCGGTGACGAAGCGGACCTTGGGAGCCGTTTCGATCCTCTCGGTCATGGCGATCCTTCCCATCTTGATTGTATCGAAGACGCTCGGCCCGCGCCTGTGTGGAGGCAGGGGGCGCTTCGGCCGCTGGTGGGGCTTGCCCGGCTCACCCTTATTGCTTTCGATTGGCAAGTTAGCATGGCCAGAGGTGGTCAAGAAAGGTAGGCTTGCTGCCGGCGAGACAGGGGGCAGAATGGCCGGTGTCGCCGAAGATGTCGTTCACGAGTGCCCTGGCGGAGGTAGTGAATTCTTCCGGCGGGATGACCGCCATGCTTGTGTCACCAAGGAAGGGGTGGCGATGGCGACGGCTGCAAACACGTCTTTGCTGAACAGCGCGGCGATGGCCGCGCTGATCGCCGCGATGTACTCGGCGACCCGAGAGGTGGACGAATGGTGGGGGAGAAGCAGTTCTCCATCCTGCTCCAGCAATGAAAAACGCGCCACCTGCCCGTCGCGCTGGTCACCGACGTGGTGATGATGGTGGTGATTTCCGAGGTTTATACGCGCATCGGGAGGGTGCGCTCTGCGGTTCGCAAGGCCAGCGAAGAGAAGAGTTGACCCCCTATCTGGTCATCGGCGACGAGGTCCAGAGAGCACGAAAAGACTGGCAATGGACTCCTTCCAAAACCGGAAGGTTGCGCCCTATTGACCGCATCTTCAAGGAGTGATAGTAGTTCCACCGATGCCGCACATCAACTACCAAAACCGCGAGATCGCTGTGAAGATCGTTCGGTCCGGGGTGCAGCGGCAAGACAACGAACTTGACCTTCATTCACCGCTCGCTTGCCGCGCATCGCCGGGGCGAGATGGTGAGGCTCGATACGGAACAGGAACGTGCCCTGTTTTTTGACTTCTTCCCCTTGGACCTGGGTGTAATCGAAGGATCCCCGGTGCGCCTGAGTCTCTACACAGTACCTCGTCAATCTGCGCTGCTTCGACCCCTGCCTCGCCTGCGCCACTCATGTTGCGGGGGGTATGCCATTGCAGGTAGTCATGGGGCAGCACGGCGAGAGGGTGCGCACGATTATGTCGGGGGGGACCGACATGTGATCCGGATTACCATTGACGGGAGAGCCTGCGTCGCCTGCACCCTCTTGAGCGACGAGTGCCCCACGGGGGTAGTGGCGCTCCCTGGAGGCCGGTCTGCGCCGGTAGTGGCCAAGTGGGGGAATGCTTCGGCTGCCTGGCATGTGCCGAGCTTTGCCCCGCCGACGCCATCGCCCACGATGGCGTCGCCATGCAGCAGACCTTCTACTACGACCCCTATGCGGTGCGCTGGAGCGAGCGCCCGTCCATTCCCTGAACATCCCCACCGACCCGAGGGCGTGGGCCCGTGCCCTGGAGGATATGGGGGCCCGTCTTGTATCGGTGGCCTCGGTTTTTGAAGCGACGGTGGGGGCCAGGCTGCCGGCGGCGGGAGCGCTGGCGGGAAGGACCCTGGCCCGGCACCTGACCCGTTACCGCGCAGCTCGGACGTGGGAGGAGGCGCTGGCCATGGCCCGCGCCCAGCTCGCCCCGGCGTGGGACATCCAGGCCCGGCACCACGGCAACGGCAAGCTCACCTTGGGGGTAGAGGAGTGTTTCATGCGCGAGGTCTGCTTCCGGGATAAGCTGCAGCTGGGCGGCGCATCGTGTATGCTGTTTTTCAACCACCTAGCCGGGTATGTGGGCAAGCTGGGCGGCAAGAGGTTACGCTTGGCGAGCGCCGAACCAGGGCAGGAGCGATGTATCTATCATGTTTCGATCCATGACTGAACTGGCGCCGAAGTGAGGGGACAGGATTCCTTCCTGGACGGCAGTCCCCGTACGACCGGTCGTCTGGCCATCGTCGGGATCGGCAACCCCTTGGCAGGGGACGACGGCGCCGGGCCGGCGGTGGTGGAGGCACTGCGGGCGCGGTTTGGCAAGCCGCCGGGGGTGCTGCTGGAGTGCCTGGATGGGGATCTCTTCGCGGTGGTCGAGCTGCTTCCCCGGGCGCGACGCTTCATCTTTGTGGACGCGGTGATCGGTTCACCGCCGGGGGAGGTGATTCACCGGGCGACCGGCCCCGCCCTCCTCGCCCCGTCCCTGCATCAGGCTGACATCGGCGCGGTGATGACGGCGCTGGCGGCCCTGGAGGTGGTGGCCCCCTTTCCCGGCTGGGAGGTCTGGGGGATCACCATTTCTCCCCCCCATGAGCTCGTGGAGGAGCTGTCGCCACCGGTGGCGCGGGCGGTGGCGGAATTGGCGCAGGAGCTGGCACGGCTTCTCAAGATCGAGGGGCAGCACCCAGGAGAGGTATCCTGAAGCGTCCAGCGAGGCGTCAAAGGACGGTGCCGCCGGTGGGTGGGGGGAGTTGGTCGGCGGCGCCAAACACCCGCCTCGGGTCGCCCTCCAGCCAGTAGACATTCCTCCCCGAGGCCCACAGCAGGTGGTGGGCGTCCAGCCCCACGGTGGTCCAGCGGCCCCGGGCGGTGGGGTCGGGGAGGGGCACGGTGAAGGGGGAGCGACCGCGGCGCAGGCCGGCGAGCATGCGCTCCAACTCGGCCTGGGCGGTCACGGCGTCGCGGTAGCGGGACAGGTAGACGCGCAGTTGCCCCTGGCCGTACTCGGCCACCAGGCTGTCCGCCGGGGCCACGTCCCGCCCGTGCAGCTGGGCGAGGTGCCGGCGGGCTGCCTCACCGGCCAGCGCCCGGGTGCGGGGTAGATCCGCCAGGCGCGGGGGCAGGGGTGTCTGGCCGCACCCCACCAGCAGTGCCGCCAGCGCCAGAGGGACAAGCAAGCTAGCCACCCGCACCGGCCAGTCCCAGGGTAGGGGCGACAGCCGCCATGGCGTCGCGCACGAAGGCGATGTGCTCCTCCAGGGGCATACCGATTTCCTCGGCGCCGCGGCAAATGTCATCGCGGTTGACCGAGCGGGCAAACGCCTTTTCCTTCATTCTCTTCATGACCGAGCGCACCTCCACCCCGGCAATCGCCCGATCGGGGCGCACCAGGGCGCAGGCGGTCAAGAATCCAGTCAGCTCGTCCACGGCGAACAGGCAGCGCGCCAGCTCGCTATCCCGCGGCACGCCGGTGTAGTCGGCGTGTCCCTCGATGGCCCGCACCCATGCCTCGGGCCACCCCTGTTCTCGCAGGACCCGCGCCCCCACCCACACGTGCGTCTCCTGGGTGGGGTTGCGCTCGTAGTCGAAGTCGTGGAGGAGGCCGACGATTCCCCACGCTTCCTCGTCTTCCCCGAGACGGCGAGCGTGGGCGCGCATGGCCGCCTCCACGGCCAGCGCGTGTTTGCGCAGGTTTTCATTCTCGGTCCACTGGCAGAGCAGCCGCCACGCTGCCTCACGATCAAAGCTCATGCCCCAAGGCTAGCGCAGGCCGCGGCCAGGCGGAAGTCTCACTCGTACCGCAGGGCTTCGATGGGGTTAAGGTTGGCCGCCTTACGCGCCGGATAAAAGCCGAAAAAGATCCCCACCCCGGCGGAAAAGGCCAGGGCCAGGGCCACGGTGGGCGGGGAGACCACGGTGTCCCACCCGGTGGCGTGGCCCAGGAGGGCGGCCCCCGCATACCCCACCCCCACCCCCACCAGCCCCCCCAGTGCGGCCATGACCGTGCTTTCCACCAGAAATTGCACCATGATGTCCGAACCGTGGGCCCCCACCGCCAGGCGGATGCCGATCTCACGGGTGCGTTCGGTGACCGACACCAGCATGATGTTCATGATGCCGATGCCACCCACCAGCAGCGAAATGGACGCAATGGCGGCGAGCAGCATGGTCATCACCTCGGTGGTGCCCTCGGCCGCCGCCGCCAGGTCGGCCTGGTTGCGCACCGTGAAGTCGTCGTCCTCCCAGGAGGCGAGGCGGTGCTGCTGGCGCATGATGGCGCGGATTTCCTCCATGGCGGCGGGGATGTCGGCGGGACTGGCGGTGGCGGCGAGGATCTGCGGGATGAATTGGCGCCCCGCCAGGCGGGTCTGCACGGTGGTGTAGGGGGCGAGCACCACGTCGTCCTGGTCGGCGCCGGTGGCGGTCTGCCCCTTTTCCGCCAGCACGCCGATGATCCGGAAGGGGACGTTGCGGATCTGCACCTCTTGCCCCACCGGGTCCTGGTCGCCGAAGAGCGAACGCGCCACCGTGGCCCCCAGCACCGCCACCTTGCGCGCCGCCCGCAGATCGCCGGCGTCGAAAAAAGCCCCCGACGCGACTCGCCAGTCGCGAATGACGGGGAAGTCCAGGGAGACGCCGTTGACGGCGGTGCGCCAGTTGCCCGTGCCCCCCTGAATGTTGGCGCCGGCGAAGATCACCGGGGAGACGGCGGTCAGCAGGGTGGCCTCGCGTCGCAGCACCTCGGCGTCGGCGACGGTGAGGCGGTTGAAGGAACCAGCTCCCTGGCTCACCCCCCCCGGGGCGGTGGCGCCGGGGGTGAGCACGATCATGTTCGTCCCCAGGTTCTGGATCTTTTCGTTGATGCGCTGCTTGGCGCCCAGCCCCACCGCCACCATGACGATGACCGCCCCGACTCCGATGATGATCCCCAGCATGGTGAGGGCGGTGCGCAGGGTGTTCTTGCGAATGCTCTGCAGGGCCACCTTGACGAGGACGAGGGTGCGCATGGCCTCACACCGCCTGGGGGAGAAAGGCCGGGGAGGCGAGATCGGCGGCGGCGTCCCCCGGCTGGGAGACTGGATCGTCGCCAATGATGCGGCCATCGCGCAGCTCCACCACCCGCCGGGTATAGCGGGCAATGTCGTGCTCGTGGGTGACCAGGACGATGGTGATCCCCTGCCGGTTGAGCTCCTGAAAGAGGGCCAGCACCTCCATGCCGGTGCGGCTGTCCAGGTTGCCGGTGGGCTCGTCGGCCAGCAGCAGCGTGGGCTCGGTGACCAGCGCCCGGGCGATGGCGACGCGCTGCTGTTGCCCGCCGGACAGCTCGTTGGGGTGGTGGTGGGCGCGGTCGGCCAGACCCACCCGGGCGAGGGCGGCCAGAGCCAGCTCCCTGGCTGCCCGCCGGCGGCCGGAGCGGGCGTACAGCAGCGGCAGCTCCACGTTGTCCAGAGCGGAGGTGCGGGCGAGCAGGTTGAAACCCTGGAAGACGAAACCGAGCTTGCGGTTGCGGATATCCGCCAGGGCGTCACGGTCCAGCCCCGCGGTGGACTCGCCGTCCAGCTCGTAACTGCCGCTGGTGGGCTGATCGAGGCACCCCAGGATGTTCATGAAGGTGGACTTGCCCGAACCCGACGCCCCCATGATGGCGACGAACTCCCCCGGCGAGACGGTGAGGTCGATGCCGCGCAGGGCGTGCACCTGGGTGGACCCCATCAGGTAGGTCTTGGTCAGGGCGCGGGTGCGGATGACTGGCGTTGTGTTCATGGCGCCGGTCAGAACCCGCCGGGGAAACGCGGTCCGCTGGGCTGGTTTGGCTGGAATGGGTTGGTGGAGCGCGGCTGGACCGCGCGCGTCATGCCGGCGATCACCTGCATCCCATCGGTCAGAAAGGGTCCGCGCACCTCGGTGAACTGGCCGTCGCTGATGCCCGGGCGCACCGGCATCATCGCCAGCTTGCCGTCCTTGAGGTAGAACAGCATGGACGGCTGCGACCGGCCCCCCGCCCCGCCGCCGCCCGGACGGCCACCGTTGCCGCCGGCGGCAAACCGGCCGGGGAAACCGCCCCGCTCGCCGCCTTCCCCACGTCCGCCGCCGTCAGCGCCATTGCCCTCGCGGGCGGCGCGCCGGGCTTCCATCTCCTTCTGGAAGCGCTCCCGCGCCTCGGCCAAGAGGTCGTCGGGGGGGCGGAAGCGCAGGGCGGCGTTGGGCACTTTCAGCACGTCCTCGGCGTGGGCCACGACGAACTCCAAAGTCGCGGTCATGCCGGGCAGCAACACCCCGTCGGGGTTGGCCACCGCCACCACCACGGTGTAGTTGACGATGTTCTGCTCCACCGTGGACTGCAGGCGCACCTGCTTGACGGTGCCAGAGAAGGAACGCTCCGGGTAGGCCTTGACGGTGAAGCGCGCGGTCTGCCCCTCCTTGATGGCGCCGATATCGCTCTCGTCCACCGCGGCGAGGATCTGCATCTCGGAGAGGTCGTTGGCGATGGTGAACAGGCGCGGAGCCTGCAGGCTCGCCGCCACCGTTTGCCCGACGTCCACCGCCCGCTCCACCACGATCCCCGACACCGGAGCCACGATGGTGGCGTAGGCCAGATTCTGCCGGGCGCGGGCCAGGGAGGCCTCGGCGGACTTCACCTGGGCGCGGGCGACGTCGTGGAGGTACTGGGCGCGGTGGTAGTCAGCCACCGGCGCAACGCCCTGCTCGTACAGGGAGGAGAGACGCTCCAGGTCGCGCTCCGTCTGGCGCAACTCCGCCTGGCTGCGCTCCAGCGCCGCCTGCACGTCCCGCAGATTGGACTCCAGCAGGGTGGTGTCGAGGCGGGCGATCACCTGCCCCTTCTCCACGCGGTCGTTGAAGTCGGCGTACAGCTCGGCGATCAGCCCCGACACCTGGGTGCCCACCTGCACGGTGGTGACCGCGGACAGGGTACCGGTGGCCGATACCACCTGATCGATGGTGCCTCGCTCTACAGGCACGAAGCGGTAGGAGGGGGCTTCCGCGCTGCCGCGGGTGGCGAGGAAGGAGGCCGTGGCACCCGCCGCAACGACCACTGCTGCGATAACAATAATCTTGGCTCTCTTCATGCCTGCTCCTAGGCCTGTGGGTCGGGCACGGCAAGCGGCGGCGCCGGGCTGGCGGCGCCGCCGGGTTCGCGACCTCCCAAATGATCTACAGACCCCAGCCGCCGCCCATTCCTTTGCCACACCCCCTGCCGCCCCAGCGCTGTGCCCGGCGCGACCGCAGCTCCCCCAGTTTCGCCTGCTGCTCCGGCGTGAGTACCGCCAGCGCCTGGGCGCGGGTGCGAGCCATCACCACCGCCAGCTCGGTGCGAATCTTGGCCTGGGCCTCGGCGTGGGCGCGCACCGCCGCCTCGTTGAACTGGGTGGGCGGGTTTTCGGCGCGGAACCTGTCGCGGTTGTCCCACAGCTGCTGCCGCAGCTCGAGGATCTTGGGCTGCTCCGCCTCGAGGATGGCGCGGATGGCATCCCGCTGCTGCTGAGACAGATCGAGGTGGCGCAGCGCCTGGCCCAGAAGTCCGAAACCGCCCGCCGGGCCCGGACCCACGCCGGGGCACTCCCTCCCTGCGCCCACCCCGGCGCGTTCCTTGCCGGCTCCGGCGACGGCGTGGGTGCCGCCCGCCACCAGCATGGCCGCCACGGCCAGAAAGATAAGGTGTCGTTTCGTCATCGTCGTCCCTCCCGGCGGCGAACGTGGTTTTCTTCGCCGCTCATCCCTCCATGACGAACGGTGACGTCAAGTGTTGTCGCAGAACGTGCAAGGTAACGTGCGGGTTGTGTAAGGAAATGTTAAGCGCGGCCCAGTTCTCCGCTGGGCTGCTAGAGTTCCGGATGGTGACCAGGGTGTTGCTGATCGATGACGACGCCGAGCTGCTGACCCTGCTGGAGGAGTTCTTGGGCGGCGAGGGGTTCGAGGTGGGTAAGGCCGGCGATGGCGAGGAGGGCCTCAGGCTGGCGCGGGAGTGGGCGCCGGATCTGGTGGTCCTGGACGTCATGCTGCCGCGCCTGGCGGGGTTCGAGGTGCTGCGCCGTCTGCGCGAAACCTCGGCCGTGCCGGTCCTCATGCTCAGCGCCCGCGGCGAGCCGGTGGACCGCATCATCGGACTGGAGCTGGGGGCCGACGACTACCTGGCCAAGCCGTTCAACCCCCGCGAGCTGGCGGCGCGCATCCGGGCCGTCCTGCGCCGCGGCAAGGGGAACGATGGCGAGGGCCGGCTCGAAGTGGGGGATCTGGTGCTCGACCCCGGTGCGCGGGTGGCCCTGCGGGGTGGGGTTCCCGTGGATCTCACCGGCACCGAGTTCGCACTGCTGGAGGCGCTGTTGCGCCAGGCCGGCACAGTAGTGCGGCGGGAGACGCTGTTTCGCCAGGTGCTCGGCCGGCGTCCGACCGCCTTCGATCGCAGCCTCGACGTGCACATCTCCAATCTGCGCAAGAAGCTGGGGCCGCTTCCCGACGGTCGCGAGCGCATCGCCACAATACGGGGCGTGGGGTATCAGGCCATCCGGCCCGGGGGGGTGAAGTGAGGAGGTTGTTTCTCCGTATCTTCCTCGCCTTCTGGGCGGCCATGGCGGTGGTGGCTGTGGTCCTAGTGGTGTCCTCGCCGTACTTTACCCGCTCCCACCCGGGGCTAGACCGTTGGCAGAGGGGGGCCGAGCAGGTGCTGCAGGAACGACTGGCGGCCGGAGTTGAACACCTGCAGCGACGCGGTTGGCCGCGTCGGGGGGAGGGAAGGCGGGGCGAGGGGGGGTGGGGCGGGCCGGCGGCAAGTGGGGGACGCACATGGCCGTTTGTGTCCAGATTTCTCCTTTCCCCCGACGGTCAACAGGTGGCCGGCCCGGAGGCGCCCCGGGAGGTGGTGGTCTTTGCCCGCCGCGTGGCCTCCGCCGGTGAGCAGGTGTCCGGGCGTGACGGTGTGCTGGTCATGGCAGGGCAGCCGGTGAGCGCCCCGGACGGCGGTCGGCTCATCCTGGTGGTGGCGGCGCGTATGCCTCCCCGGCCGGTGGACCTCCTGGAGCCGGGGGCGCTGTGGTGGCGGCTGGGGCTGATGGCTCTGCTGGTGGGGGCCCTATGCCTGTGGCTAGCCCACGGGCTGGCGGCGCCCCTGGGGGCGCTGCGCGGGGTGGTGCGGCGGTTGGCGGGTGGGGACCTCACGGCGCGCGCCAGCCCCTCGCTGACCCGGCGGCGGGATGAGGTGGGAGAGCTGGCGCGGGAGTTCGACGCCATGGCGGGGCGTCTCGAAGCCCTCGTTGCCGCCCATCGGAGGTTGGTGCGCGATGTCTCCCACGAGCTGCGCTCGCCCCTGGCTCGTCTGGCGGTGGCGCTGGAGCTGGCACGGAAAAAAGGAGGTGCCCCGGTGGCGGAGGCGCTGGAGCGCATCGAGCGGGAGGCGGCCCGCCTGGAGGAGCTGATCGCCCAGCTGCTCACCCTCTCCCGCCTGGAGGCCACCGAGGCCCCACCGTCTCGGGAGCCAGTGGCGATGGACCAGCTGTTGCGCCAGGTGGCCGAGGACGCGGCCTTTGAAGCCGCCTCCCGGGGTGTCCAGGTGGCGGTGGAGGGCGCCCCGGAGGTGGTGATGGGCGATGCCGAGCTACTGCGGCGCGCGGTTGACAACGTGGTGCGCAATGCCATCGCCTTCACGCCCTCCGGCACCCGGGTGGATGTGCGGCTGACGGCAGAGGATGGGGAGGTGGTGGTGCGGGTGCGGGACGCCGGCGAGGGGGTGCCGGAACCCATGCTGGGGGCCATCTTCGAACCGTTCCTGCGGGTCGAGTCGGCGCGGGAACGGCGCGGCGGCGGCGCCGGACTGGGCCTGGCCATCGCCGCCCAGGCGGTGCGCCTGCACGGCGGCAGCATCGCCGCCGCCAACTACCCCGGCGGTGGACTCGAGGTTACCCTTCGCCTGCCCGCTCGTGCAGCCTGATCCCGCACCGCCAGCCCCTGTTTTCGCCAATCGCCGGTGGCAGGGGCGCTAGAATCCCGCCATGAGTGGTTCCTCGAGGGTGTCATGGCGGGTCGTCGGCGGGGTGCTGGTCGTGCTCGGGGCGACTCTGCTGGCGGCGTCGGTGAAGCTGCCCGACGGCGAGCGAGCGACGCTGGCGGTCTCCCGCCGCGGCGACACGGTGCGGCTTCTGCCCGCCGGGTGGGGGTTGGTGCCGCGCCTGCTGAACCAGCGTTTGACGGTGCCGAGAGCAGGGGGCGCGGCCCTCCTGGAGGGGGATCTCACCCTTCCCCTGGCCGGCGGAGCGTCGCTGCCGGTGCGGGCTCGGCTGTACCTGGAGGGTGAGGGGCGTCTGCCCCTCGACGCCGCGGCGGTGCGCCGGGATGGGCTGGCCGCCGCCTTGGGCGCGACGCTGGCGGCGCAGCTGCAACGGGGGGAGGTGGAGGCCCAGGGGCTCGTCGAGGCGAGCCGGGAGTGGCAAGGCGTGTTTGCCGGCGCTGCCGAGGGGGGAAGGACCGTAGCTGCCGACCTGGGCTCTTCCTTTGGTGACGCGAGGGTAGCTCGCCTGGAGCTGGAGGGTCGGCCCACCGCAGAGCTGGTGCGGGCGGCGGCGCGCACCGCCCTGGCGTCACGCGCACCGGCGCGTGGGCGCCTGGTGGTGCTGGGCCTGGATGGCCTCGACTGGGAGCTGGTGGACGAGCTGGTGGCACGGGGTCTCATGCCCGCCCTGGGAGGGCTCCTCCAGCGCTCGGTGCAGGCCACCGTCCGCATGCGGCCGCCCCTGCTTTCGCCCATCATCTGGACCACCATCGCCACCGGGCAGCCGGCCGACGTGCACGGGGTGCTGGACTTCGTGGAGCCCGACCCCGAGGGGGGCCAGCCCCGCCCGGTCACCAGTTTCTCCCGCAGGGTGCCGGCGCTGTGGGAGATGGCCGCAGCGGCCGGGCGCACCGCGGCGGTGATCGCCTGGTGGGCCACCTTTCCGGCCCACGCCCCGGCGGGGTGCACCGTGTACTCCGACCGCCTGGCGGAGCAACTCCTGGGGATCGAGGAAGATCGTCCAGGTCTCGCCGATCCCCCCGAGGCCGCGGCGCGGGCCCGCTCCCTGGTTGTGCGGGGGAGTCAGATCACCCCCGCCATGCTGGCCCCCTTCGCCGCGGTGACGGCGGAGGAGCTGGCGGCGGTGCCGGCTGGGCCTGCCGCCTGGGATTCCCCGGTGGGTGGGCTGGCGCGGCTGGTGGCGGCCACCCTGACGGTGGAGCGGCTGACCGAGGCGGAGCTGGGGCGGGGCACCAACCTGGTGATGTCCTACCTGGAGGGGACCGACACGGTGGGGCACCTGTTCGGGGCCTATCGCCCGCCGCCGCTGCCGGGGGTGGACCCGGCGCTGGCGCGCCGCTGGGGTGGGGTGGTGGACCGCTATCACGCCCACGTGGATCGCTTCCTCGCCCGGGTGCTGGCGCAACTGGGCCCCCAGGACACCGTGGTGATCATCTCTGACCATGGCTTCACCTGGGGGGAGGATCGACCCCACGTGCCGTCCGGAGCGCACACTCCCACCGCGGTGTTCTGGCACCGCCCCGACGCCGTGCTCGTCGTGGCCGGGCCGGGCCTGCGGCCGGATCCCTCGCGAGCTCGGGTTGAACCCCTAGATGTCCTGCCCATGCTTTTGGCGCTGGCGGGGTTGCCGGCGGGGGAGGGGCTGCCCGGGCGGGCGCCGGCGTGGGCCGGCGGACCGGGTTTCAGCGTGGCGTACGAGTTGCTGGTGCCGCGGCAGGAGCGCTCCACCATGGCCCTCTCTCCCCTGGAGCGAGAAGAGGAGCTGGCCAAGCTGCGCGCCCTGGGGTACCTGGCGGGGGGCGGGGAGGGAGGCTCCGGTCCAGGGGACGGTCGATCCCCGGCGCCGACCCCCGAACCCACCGCCAATCTGGGACGGCTGGAGAGCCGGCGGCAGCACAACCTGGGGTTGACCCTGGCCGACCAGGGGGACCTGGAGGGGGCCGAGCGGGCGTTCCGCGCCGCCATCGCCGCCGAACCCGACTACCCGCCGCCCCACTATACGCTGGCTCGTGTTCTGCGGCTCAAGGGCCACTGGGAGGAGGCGGACCGGGCGTTGTGGCGCGCCGTGGATCTGGGGCTTGGCGATCCGGCGGGCTCCCTGGCGCGGGTGGCGGCGGAGTACCGCGCCCTGGGGCAACCGCGGCGGGCGGGACAACTGCTGGCGCAGGCCGCCGAGCGCTTCCCCGACGCCGCGCCCATCTGGCTCGACCTAGGGGTGCTGGCCGGGGAGCAGGGCGATCTGGCACTGGCGCGCCAGTGCCTCGAGCGGGCGGTGCAGCTGGCACCCGGCAACGTCCTGGGGTGGCGAAACCTGGCGGCCGCCCAGGCAAGCATGGGCGATGTGGCTGCCGCCCGCCGCTCCCTCACCCGGGCGGTGGAGCTGGCTCCCAACGATCCCGAGCTCAAGCGCCAGCTGGCCACCCTGGGGGGTCCCCCCCAGCGGTGACGATCGGCGCCGGTGCTGAGGCGCGTTCCGGAGTCGGCCCGGAAGCGCAGACACGGTCATAGACACGGGCACCGTCGCGGTCACGGACACCGACAGCGACACGGGTACGGTCACCGCGCTGGCTGCCGTGCGTCGCATCATCGGCCGGTGCGGGCCAGAGGCCCGCGCACCCAGGCGCGGAAACGGGCGCGGTGACGGGTATTGGCGCCGGGCGGAGGTGTGCCTGGGACTGTTTTTCGTGCCGGCGGCGGCGGGCCACGTCAGGCCCGCTCCCCGCGAGGCTCTAGCGAGGCAATGGGCCGCCCAACTGGGCCAGCTGCTCCCGTACAGTCTGGTCGGCGGGGTCGAGCTGGCTGGCGCGGGTGAGGGCGACGCGCGCTCCCTCACGGTTCCCCAGGTTGAGCAGCGCCACGGCCAGGTTCTTGTAGGCGGTGGGCTTGCCGGGGTCGAGCTGGGCGGCGCGCTCCAGGCAGCGGGCGGCCTCCTCGTAGCGCCCCTGCTCGCCCAGGAAAACGCCGGAGTTGAGCCACACCAAGGCACTGTCGGGCAAAGTGCGACGTCCCTCGGCGAAGGCCTCCTCGGCTTTGTCCAGCATACCCCGCTGCTGGTAGTCGAGGGCCAGGCGCACGACAGCCATTTCGCGGTCTCGCACCCCCAGCCGCACCGCCATCCAGAAGGCGGCGTCCGCCTCCTCGAGCCGGCCCTGCTTGCGCAACAGGATCGACAGGGAGTAATGGGGCGAAGCATAGCTGGGGTCGGCGGCGATCGCCTGGCGGAAGGTCTGCTCCGCCCTGGCCGCGTCCCCTGCCGACGCCTGGCTGATGGCCAAGTTGTTCAGTCGCCGGGCCTCGGCCCGGTCCACGCTCGGGGTGGCAGGGGGGGGCAAGGGGGAGGAAGAATTCCATCCCCCCCTGTGGTCGTCGGCGGACGGGCCGGCCAGGTACCCCAGGGCCCGCAGTTTGGCTAGCTCTTCCTGGCGCGCCTGGGGTGGGAGCTCCACTGGCGCTGGTGGGGTGCGCGGAACCAGGGTGGCGTAACGAACCAGCCCGGGTGGGCGAGCCCCCTCGGCGAGCAGCCAGGGCGGCACCTGACCCGGCATTTCCGCGGCGCGCGGCAGGCCCGCGAGGGCGAGCAGGATCGGCCCCACGTCGAGCAGCCCCAGGGTGTGGCGCTGGCGCGAGGGGGGGATAAGCGGCCCGGCCGCCACGAAGGCGCCCTGGGGGCGGTGCCACATTTCCGCGGTGGCGGTGTGGGCCCCGGAGGGCACCCGGGGGCGATCGTCGCCCCACGTAAAACCGTGGTCCGATACCAGCACGACGGTGTCTTCCGCGCCGAGGGCGGCGACCACCGAGCCCACCCAGCGGTCGGCCCAGGCGTAGTACCGGTCGATGACCGGGCCGAAGCGGCGGGCCAGGGGGCCGTCGAAGCCCGGCAGCACCGGGGGCCGGTAGGGCCCGTACAGGTGCCCCACGGTGTCTGTGCCCTCCAGGTACGCGAAGATCACCTCGGTGCCGCGCGCCAGCTCCAGGGCGGTGAGGCGCTCTACGGTGAGGCTCGCCGCCACCAGCTTGGCTAGCCCGCCCACGGGGTCGTCCCAGGCGTCGGCGTGGGCCAGCGCCGCTGCCAGCTCCTCGGCGGAGACGGGGAGAAACGGTGCCAGCATGGCTGGAGTCACATCGGAGGCGCGGAGGAGCAACTCCCGGGCGCGCTCCGCCGCCTGGGGGGGGTCCGCCATGCCCGGGACCTCGGCGGACAGCCCCAGCAGCTGCTCGGTGAGGCGGTCGGAATACACCGTGCCCCCGGGCGGCGCCTGGGCGGGGAAGGTGGCCCACCAGCCGATCACCGCCGTGGAACGCCCGGCGGCGGCGATCATCTCCCACAGGGCGGTGGCCTTACGGGATGCAGCGGTGACCGGGCGGGGGGGGCCCCCCGCCGGGTCGGGCTCCAGGAAGTCCAGCACCCCGTGGACGTCCGGCGGCACCCCGGTGCCAATGGTGGTCCACACCACCGGTGAGATGAGAGGTCGGGGGACCTCCAGCACGGCGTGCACGCCCCGGCGCATCAATGCGGCGGTGTGGGGCATCACCCCGCGGGCGATGAGTTCGTCAACCAGGGTCCAGTCCAGGGCATCGAGACCCAGGACCACCAGCCGGCCCCGAGGCCTGGCGAGGGCGGTCAGCTCGCGTCGCCCCGTCGCCCGGATGATGTCCTCGGCGTTGGCCACGGTCAGTTCGGCTTCGACCACGCGCAGGCCCGGCAGCAGCGGGTTCAGACGCGCCGGCAGGTCGAATGCCGCCGGGGGCGGGGCATCGGGGAACATGTCTCGCCAGAGTGGGCTGCCGCGCAGCAGCAGGCGAACCTCCGTCGAGTCGAGGGGGGCGTGTTGTTGGAGCCAGGACGCCCACGCCTCTTCCCAGCCGCGCCGGCGCACCAGCTCGGCGGGGATGGGCAAGACCCCGGCTGCTGCGATGGCGAGCCGGTAGCGAACCGTCACGCTGGCCCCCTCGGGCAGGGGCACCTCCACCCGGGTGGTGACCAGGGCGGCGGCCTCTTGTCGCTCCAGTAGGACCCGCCGTGCCAGCGGCAATGGCGAGAAGGCGAGGCGATCGGGGAGCAGGCGAACGGTGCTGCCGAGGCGGCTGACCGTCACCACGGCGCGGTCCGCGCGGGGAGGGACAATGGACAGCGCACCGGCAAGCACACCGAGCCCGAGGATGACCATGAGCAGCAGGCGGCGGCGGGAGGAAGCGCTCATGGGAACATTCTACTGGCGCGTCCGAACATGGGGGCGGCAAGACCACGAGGGAAGTGGGTCGTATCCTTCCCTGATTTGCCGGTTGTTTGCCGTTGGCGGAGGTGGCGGGCTAGGATGCATTGTGCACTTCGCTGTCTCCGGCGTGACGGTGTTTCCGCTCCTCCCGCCGCTGGTGGCGTTTGCCATCTCCTTGGTGACCGCCACCGGCGGCCTTTCCGGCGCCTTCCTGCTGCTACCCTTTCAGATGTCGGTGCTGGGCTTCACCTCTCCGGCGGTGTCGGCGACCAATCACCTCTACAACGTCGTTGCCATCCCTTCAGGGGTACTGCGCTTTGTGCGCGAGAAGCGGATGGTGTGGCCGCTCGCCTGGACGGTGGTGGCGGGCACGCTGCCCGGGGTGCTGATCGGCGCCATCATGCGCGTGCGTCTGCTGCCCGACCCCAGGCATTTCAAGGTGTTTGCCGGCGCGGTGCTGTTGTATATCGGGGCGCGGATGATGCGCGAACTCCTCCGCCCCCCCGCCGCGGGGGGGAAGGGGGCAGCGGCAGTGGGCCCGGTGCGCATCCTGCGGCGCTCCCTCCGGGAGGTGGCCTACGAGTTTCGCGGCGGCGAGCACACCTTTCGCACCCTGCCGCTTTTTTGCCTGGCCCTCGCGGTGGGTCTCATCGGCGGCGCCTACGGGATCGGCGGAGGAGCCATCATCGCGCCGTTCGTGGTCACCTTCTTCGGTCTGCCGGTGCACACGGTGGCCGGGGCGTCGCTGCTGGGCACCTTCGTGACCTCGCTGGCCGGGGTGGCGTTTTTCCAGGTCATTGCCCCCCTTTACCCGACCCAGGCGGTGGCGCCGGATTGGCCGCTGGGGGTGCTGTTCGGCCTCGGGGGGATGGCCGGCACCTACTGCGGCGCCCGCCTGCAGAAGCGGGTGCCGGAAGGGGCCATCAAATGGATGCTGGCGATCGTTCTGGTGATCCTCGGCCTGCGCTACGTGTCGGCCATCTTCGCTCAGTGACTGGGACGAACTCGGTCGTCGCCGGCCGTCCCGGGAGCGTCTTCTCGCCCTTGCCAGGGCCGCCGAAGGTGATAGAAACTCCCGGGCGATGAGCGCAGGGCTTGAAACACACACGGGACCGGTCGCTCCGGGGGTAGCGGTGCGGCGCCTGCAGGTGGCGCTGGCCCTGGCCGTCTCGTTCATGGTCGCCGAGGTGGTCGGGGGGCTGTGGGCCAACTCCCTGGCGCTGCTGGCCGACGCGGCGCACATGTTGGCCGACGCGGCGGCGCTGGGACTGGCGCTGTTCGCCGCCTGGATCGCCCGCCGCCCGCCGTCGCCGCGGCGCACCTACGGCTACTACCGGGCGGAAATCCTCGCCGCCCTCGCCAACGGCGCCGCCCTGGTGGCCATCGCCGTGTTCATCGTGGTGGAGGCGGTGCGCCGCCTCGCCGCCCCGCTGGAGGTCCGTCCGGCGGTGATGATTCCCGTGGCGGTGCTGGGGTTGGTGGTCAACCTGGCCATGCTGGCGGTGCTGAGGGGTAGTCGCAACGCCAACTTGAACCTGCGTGGCGCCTGGCTGCACGTGGTCACCGACACCCTTGGAAGCCTGCAGGCCATCGTGGCGGGGGTGCTGATCGCCGCGCTGGGATGGCGCTGGGCCGATCCCGCCGCGTCTTTGGCGATCGCCGTCCTGGTGTTGTACTCGGCGTGGGGTTTGCTTAAAGAGGCGGTGTCGGTGCTTATGGAGTCCGCCCCCGGCGGCCTGGATGTCGACGAGGTGCGAGAGGCGATACTCGCTGTCGAAGGGGTGCGCGGCGTGCACGACGTGCACGTGTGGTCGATTTCCACGAGGTTCGTCGCCCTCTCCGCCCACGTGGAGGCGCGGGAGGGAGAGCAGAGCGCGGTGCTGGCGCGGGTGCGGGCGCTGCTCGCCGAGCGCTTCGGCATCCGCCACACGACCGTTCAGGTGGAAACGGCGGTGCCGATACCGCTGCGGCTGCGCGTATAGGTCCGCCGTGTGGCGCGCCGCCCCGCCCCGGCGTTCCGCCGGCCGGTCACGCGCCGCTGGAGCGCCCGGCGAGGAAGGGCACCAGCCGCGCGCGGATATCGTCCCGCACGGCGCGGAAAACGGCGAGACGCTGCTCCTCGCCGCCCTCAGCAGCGGCCGGGTCCGGGAACGAAATGTGCACCGCTTCCACCGGCCGGGGGAAGATCGGGCACGACTCCTTGGCCGCGTCGCACACGGTGACCACCAGGTCCCACTCCTCTCCCAGGAAGCCTTCCACCACCTTGGGGACACCGTTGGAGATATCCACGCCGACCTCCGCCATGACCCGGACGGCGAGGGGATGCACCGCCGCCGCCGGCCGCGTCCCCGCCGAGTGCGCTTCCCAGGAGTCGTGCAAGAGGTAGTTGACCCACCCTTCGGCCATCTGCGACCGGCACGAGTTGCCGGTGCACAGGATCAGGACTCGCTTGCGCATCACGCTCCCCCCTTTGCTTGCGCCGCAGCGCGTGGCGAGTATAGAATTTCTCCCGGGGCGACGAGGTGTTTGCCGGCCCTTGACGGGCGCAGGTGCACATCCCGCCGGCGAGTGACCACGCGCATGCGCCGCGCCGAGGTGGCTTCCGAGGAGATTGCCATGAGTGGGGCGGAAATACTCGGGCAGGCGAAAACGACGCTGGCGGTGCCGCGACGGGTGGCGGTGCTGGGGGCGTCGCGCGAGCCGGAAAAGTACGGCCACGAGGTGTTCGAGGTGCTGCGCGCCGCCGGCCACACGGTGTGGCCGGTCAACCCCAAGGTGACCGACCTGGCGGGGGTGCCGTGTTATCCGGATCTCGATGCCCTGCCGGGCGCCCCCGAGGTGATCGTGCTGGCCCTCGCTCCGGCGGTGACCGCCAAGGTGGCGCCGGGGTGCGCCGGCCGTGGTGCGGTGGTGTGGCTGCCGCCGGGGTGCTTCGAGGAGTCGACCGCCGCCGCCCTTGCGGCCCGCGGCACGGAGGTGCTGGCGGGGGTGTGTCCGGTGTACGTCACCCGCCTGCTGGCGGCGCAGCGGTGAGGAGGGCGGCCGTGCTGCGGCTGCAAAACGCTTGGGCGCTGGTCGGGGTGCTGCTGGTGGCTGGGTGCGTCGTGTCCGCGCCGCGGGCGGCAGGCGACGCCGTCGTGCTGCCGGCTCCGTTGGGCGAGGCGCTGGTGGCGGTGCTCACCGCCGCCGAGTCGTGCGACTTTCAGCTGGCAAAGGCCGATATGGAGGGCGCCGGGAGGAGGGCGGTGCTGGTGCTGCTGGACGAGTGGCGCACCCCGCAGCCGGAAAGTGCGGTGCTGGTGGTGACTGTGGCGGAGAGCCCGGGGGGCAGCGAGGTCGAGGTTGCAACCCGTCATTTGGCCGACTTCGGGCGGGGGGCGCCGGTCTTTCAAGGGCACGGGTTTCCCTCCTGCGCCTGCTGTGAGGCGGCGGCGGCGGGCTTCGATCAGGCGGTGTTTTCCCCGTCGCGGGCGCTGGCGGCCGGCCAGCGGGCGCGCGCCTGCCTGCTGCAAGCGTTGTCCCAGCCGCACGCGCAGCCGGCGGGACCGTGAGCCCACCGTAGTTTGACAGAGAAGAAAGGTTATCCTATATTTCGCGAGATCACGAACGGTCGCCGCCGGGCTGGCGGCGGCCGGGATCACGGGGGCGACGATGGCAGGGATGAAGACGGCGGGGGTGGTGCTGGTTCTCATGCTGGGGTTGATGCTGGTCGGCCGGCAGGAGGTGGGGGCGAGGGAGGTCGAAGCCATCCCCGCGGCGACCCCGGAGGAGCTGGCGCAGCTGCTGACCGACGGCAAGTGGACTATCATCGAGTTCGGCGGCGAGCACTGCATCCCGTGCAAGGCGATGCAGCCGACCTTGCAGGCCCTGCAGGCCAAGCTCGGGGACAAGGTGGTGATCCGTAACTTCTGGATTCAGAAGTACCCTGCGGTGGCACGGGCGCACAGGATCATGGTGATGCCCACCCAGGTGGTGTTTGACCCTCGCGGCCAGGAAGTGTTGCGCCACATGGGCTTTTACCCTTTGGAGGAGTTCGCGGCGGCGCTGGCTCAAAAGGGCCTTAAATAGTGCAGGAGCTCTTGATCTCTCTGGCCGAGCGGGTGAGCGCCGCGCCGCCGCTCGTCACGTTGGGTTTGGTGTTTGTGGGCGGGGTCATCTCGTCGGCGAGTCCGTGCGTGCTGGCTGCGGTGCCACTGATCGTGGCCACGGTGGGCGGCGCCAGCAGCAGCCGCCGCCGCGCCGTGGTTCTGACCACCGCCTTCGTGCTGGGTCTGGCGGTGTGCTTCACCGCGCTCGGGGCCCTGGCGGCGGTGACCGGGCGGCTGATCGGCGATGTGGGCCCGGCCTGGACGGTGGCGTTAGGGGTGGTGTTGCTGGTGATGGGAGCGCATCTCGCCGGCCTGCTCCGGCTGCCTTTGCCCAGCGTGAGCGGCGCACGGCTTAAGGGTGCAGGGGTGGCGGGGGCCTTCGCCCTCGGCGCCATGACCGGCACCCTTTCGTCGCCGTGCGCCACCCCCATTCTGGTGGTGGTGCTTTCTCTTGTGGCGTTCGAGAAGCAGGTGTTGTGGGGCACCACGTTGCTCGCCGCGTACTCGTTGGGTCACGTGGTGCTGCTGTTTGCGGCCGGCGCGGTGAGCGGGTTCGCGGCGGCGTTCGTCAGCGGCCGGGCGGGGCGCTGGGGCGAGCGACTGCACCGCGCTTTCGGCGTCGTGCTGGTGGTGGCCGGAGTGTGGGTGTTGGTTCCGGTGCTGCGCGGCGCCTTCGGGATGCAGTGAGCGTGGGGTCGACGACAAGGAGGCGGTCATGAGCGAGGTGAAGGTGATCGAGGTGCTGGGCCCCGGGTGTCCCCGCTGCAAGGCGACCTTCGAGGTGGTGAGCAAGGTGGTGGCGGAAGCCGGCCTCTCCTGCCAGGTGATCAAGAACGAATCCATCGACCGGATGGTCGAGCTGGGCCTGATGGCGACGCCCGGGGTGGCCGTCGACGGCAAGGTGGCGCTGTTCGGGCGGATTCCCAAGCCTGACGAGGTGCGGGCCGTTCTCGGCCTCAGGTAGCGGCGGGCGCCGTTCCCGCCGCTAAGACTCGGGGGGGACTCGTGAACGAGAAAACGAAGCTTGCACTCATCGCCGGGGTTTTTGCCGTCGCCTATTTTCTGCCCATCGAGCACGGGCGGGTGCAGCAGGCTTTTTTGGAAGGGTTGTTCCTGCTCAAAGACTACGCCCGCCAGCACGTGCTGCTGTGCCTGGTGCCGGCGTTTTTCATCGCCGGGGCGATCGGCGTGTTCGTCAGCCAGGGGGCGGTGCTGCGTTATCTGGGTGCGAGCGCACCGCGTGCCGTGGCCTACGGCGTGGCCTCGCTGTCGGGGTCGATCCTGGCGGTGTGTTCGTGCACCGTGTTGCCTTTGTTTGCAGGGATTTACAAGCGCGGAGCGGGCCTCGGTCCGGCGACGGCCTTCCTGTACTCGGGCCCGGCGATCAACGTGCTGGCCATCATCCTCACCGCCCGGGTCCTGGGGCTGGAGCTGGGGGTGGCACGGGCGGTGGGGGCGGTGCTCTTCGCAGTGGTCATCGGCCTCGCCATGGCGGTGCTTTTCCGTCGCGACGAGGCGGAGCGCCAGGCCGCCGGGCCCGACCCCTTCGCGTACCAGGCCGTCGCCGGCGGCCGCGCCGGGTGGCAGGATGGGGCGTTTGTGGCGACGATGATCGCCATCCTGGTGTTCGCCAACTGGGGCACGCCCAACCGCGAGGTGGGGCTGTTTGCTCTGATCTGGCGCCTCCACTGGCCGCTGGTCGCGGTTTTCGGCGTCGCTCTGGCGGGGATGATGTGGCGTTGGTACGACAAGGCGGAGCTCGGGAGCTGGGTTGAGTCCAGCTGGGGTTTTGCCAAGCAGATCTTCCCGCTGCTGTTCGCCGGCGTGCTGGTGTCCGGCTGGCTGTTGGGACGGCCGGGGCAGGATGCCGGGCTCATCCCGGCCAGTTGGGTGGCGGCGGTGGTGGGTGGCAATTCCTTTACCGCCAACCTGCTCGCCTCGGTGGTGGGGGCGTTCATGTACTTCGCCACCTTGACCGAAGTGCCGATCCTGCAGACTCTGATCGGCGCCGGCATGGGCAAGGGTCCGGCGTTGGCCCTGCTGCTCGCCGGCCCGGCGTTGTCGCTGCCCAACATGTTGGTGATCAACTCCTACCTGGGAGCGAAGAAAACCGTCGCCTACTGCGCCCTGGTGGTGGTGATGGCGACCGTCTCCGGGCTCGCCTTCGGAGCGCTGGCCGGCTGACGGTCGTGTGCCGTGGCGGAGGCGGCCATGGCCTCGGTCGCCTTCGGGGCCGCTCAACGGGCCGAGATTCGGGGCGGTGCCGACGGTGGCGGGGTGTCCGGCCGACCAGTCCGAGCCGTCGCCCACTCCCCGGAATCACATGGTGCTCGGCGTTCCCACCGGCGGCTCCGGGGCCTCGGCGGCGAGTACGGAGGAATCGCGCTCGAAGTCGTCACGAAAACGTGACCCCTTGAAATCCATGGTAAGTGAATTATAATGTGCGGAGTGTTGGGGAGCATAGGTCACCGACAGTGGTTGGGCCGGCGGCCACCGCAGAAGGGATCACGAAGGGGGGCACAGAGATGCACGACGAAGAGGTGATGCAGTCCGTCCAGGACAAACCGTCGCGGCGCGGGGTGGTGGGCCTGCTGGCGGCCGGGGCGGCCTCGGTGGCGGGGTGGGTGTTTGGCGGTACGGTGGCCCGCCGCGTTCCCACCTCCCGCGGCGGCGCCGCGGGAACGGCCCTGCCGGTGGTGCCCGGCAACCGGCTGGTGGCGATGCAGCAGGAGCTGCATCAGGCGCTCGCCAAGCCGCTGTCGAAACGAAGATGGGTGATGGTGGTCGACACCCGCGCGTGCATCGGCTGCCAGGCGTGCGTAATCGCCTGCCGGGCCGAGAACGTCACCGGGCCGGCCGGCTCGTACCGGCGGGTGCCGGAGGCGCCGGCGGGACGTTTTCCC
Organism: uncultured bacterium; assembly: GCA_937924755.1. Classification (GTDB taxonomy): domain Bacteria; phylum Acidobacteriota; class Thermoanaerobaculia; order Thermoanaerobaculales; family Thermoanaerobaculaceae; genus CALEVZ01. Next base: position 15,659 of record CALEVZ010000054.1, on the reverse strand, counting down.
AATCTCACCAACGTCTTCATGCCCACCAACTGCGTCCAGTGCGACGATCCGCCCTGCCAGCGGGCGGTGCCGGCGGGCATGATCACCAAGCGCCCGGACGGCATCGTGGAGTTCGACTACACCCAGCTCAAGGGACGGTACGCCGAGGCGGCGGCCAAGGCCTGCCCGTACCGGGCGGTGCACATCGACGACGGCAAGTTCTTCACCGATGGAACGCCCGCCGTGCAGGCCTACGAGCGGCGCTCCTTCGTCGAGTATCAAAATGTCATGAATCGCAACGCCGGCGGCACGCCGGTGGGAGCGGCGCGCAAGTGCCACTTCTGCCTGCACCGCGTGGAGGGTGGAGTGCTGCCCGCCTGCGTCACCTCCTGCATCAGCAACGCCATGTACTTCGGCGATTTGGCCGACCCGGCGAGCACGGTGAGCGAGCTGCTGCGCACCCAGCGCAGCATCCGCATCCACGAGGAGGCGGGCATCGAACCACGGGTGTACTACGTCGAAGACGGGTTGCAGGGCGTGCCAGGGTACGCCTGCGCCACGTGCCACTGAGCTGAGGAGGGAGTGGCCATGAGCGAATGTGAGAGCACGAGGCGAGAGCATGAAGGCTTGAGCCGACGGGAGCTGCTGGCAAGCGGCGCCTTTCTGGGCGGCGCGGCGGCGGGAATGCTCGGCGGCGGAGGAGATCTCGAGGCCGCGGCGACCTTGCGGGAGTCGGATACCGCGCGGCCGGAGAACTACATCTACACCACCTGCCTGCAGTGCAACACCGGCTGCGAAATCAAGGTCCGCGTCCAGGAGGGGGTGGTGGTGAAGATCGAGGGCAACCCCTACGCCCCCCGCACGATGGATCCCCACATCCCGTGGACTACCCCGGCGGCGGCTGCGGCGCCCGTGCAGGGCTACACCTGCCCGAAAGGTCAGTCGGGGCTGCAAAGCGCGTACGACCCCTACCGCCTCGCCAAGGTGTTGAAGCGGGCGGGAAAGCGCGGCGAGGGGAAGTGGACGACCATTCCCTTCCATCAGGCCATCAAGGAGATCGCCGACGGCGGTTACCTCTTCTCCCACGTCCCGGGCGAGGAGAACCGTTGGGTGGAGGGCTTGAAGGACATCTGGGCCCTTCGTGACCCTGCCCTCGCCACGGCGATGGCCGCCGACGTCGCCTTGATCCGCAAGAAGACCATGACGGTGGACGAGTTCAAGACCAAGTGGGCGGATCATCTCGACGTTCTCATCGACCCCGATCACCCCGACTTCGGCCCCAAGAACAACCAGCTGGTGTTCAACTGGGGCCGCCTCAAGGCCGGGCGCAGCGACTTTTTCGCCCGTTTCTGGCGGGACACCTTCGGCTCGGTCAACGGCCACGGTCACACTACCGTCTGTCAGGGTTCGATCTACTTCGCCGGCAAGTCGATGTCGGACCAGCCGTCGGGGGGCAAGTGGAGCGGCGGCGCCAAGGCCTACTGGATGGGTGACCTGTCGCACGCCGAGTTCGTCATCTTCTGGGGAGCCAACGTCTTGGAGGGGAACTACGGGCCGCCGTTGAAGGTGCCCAAGATCACCCGCGGGCTCACCTCCGGCCGACTGAAGATCGCCGTCGTGGACCCGCGCTTCAACCCCGCCGCCGCCAAGGCGTGGAAGTGGATCCCCATCAAGCCGGGGACCGACGCCGCTCTGGCCATGGGGATGATCCGCTGGATCCTCGAGAACAACCGTTTCGACCGCCGCTACCTGGAAAACGCCAACAAAGCCGCGGCCGCCGCCGACAACGAGCCCACCTGGTCGAATGGAGCGTGGCTCGTGAAGATCTCCTCCGACGGCACCCCGGGCAAGTTTCTGCGGGCTTCGGAGATTGGCTTAGGGGGTGACGCCGATACCTTTGTCTGCTTGCGAAACGGCGAGCCGGTGGCGTTTAAGTCCGACGACGCGGCCAACCCCGCCGAGGGGGACCTGTTCGTGGACACCACGGTGGGCGGCGTGCGCGTCAAGTCGGCCATGCAACTGGTGCGCGAGGAGGCGATGGCGCGCAGCCTGGACCAGTGGGCGGCACTGGCCGAGGTGATGACCACGGACGTCGTGGAACTCGCACGGGAGTTCACCTCCCACGGCAAGAGGGCGGTGGCCGAGCTACACCGCGGCGTGTCCCAGCACACCAACGGCTTCTACAGCGTCCTGGCGGTGTACACGCTGAACCTGCTGATCGGCAACCTGGACTGGAAAGGGGGCCTGGTCTACGGGGCGGGCTCGTACGGCGAGACCGGCGGCACTGGTCGGCCGTTTTCTCTCAGCGCCCACCCCAAGAAGCTCACCGGGTTCGGTCTTGACATCATCCGCGGCGGCGCGGTGTACGAGGAGAGCACTATTTTCTCCGGCTATCCCGCCAAGCGCCCCTGGTACCCCCTGGCCAGCGACGTGTACCAGGAGGTCATCCCCTCCTGCGGCGACGCCTACCCCTACCCGATCAAGGCGCTGATTTTGTACATGGGAGCGCCGGTGTACGCCTTGCCGGCCGGCCATGCCCTCATCCCCATCCTCGCGAATCCCGCCAAAATTCCCCTGTTCATCAGCTCGGACATCGTCATTTCCGAGCACTCCCTGTACGCCGACTACATCTTCCCAGACCTGACGTATCTCGAGCGCTGGGAGTTCCACCGCACCCACCCCTCCATCGTGCACCGCGTCTCGCCGGTGCGGCAGCCGGCCATCCCGCCCATCCCCGAGACCGTCGAGGTTTTCGGCGAGCCCATGCCCATCTCCATGGAGTCGGTGTTCATGGCCCTGGCGGAATACATGGGCATGCCGGGGTGGGGCAGCGATGGCTTCGGCCCCGGCCGGCAGCTCAAGCGCCCCGAGGATTTCTACCTCAAGATGGTGGCCAACGTGGCCTTCGGGGATTCTTCGGCGGGGACCGACGTGTGCCCCGACGCCGACGACGAGGAGTTGCGGATCTTCCTGGCGGCGCGGCGGCACTTGCCGCCCTCGGTGTTCGACGCCGACAAGTGGCGGGCGGCGGTGGGGGACGCCTGGTGGCGCAAGGTCGTCTACGTCCTCAACCGCGGCGGCCGCTGGTGGAGCTACGACGAGGCCTGGACCTCGACGGGCCAGACCAAGGCCAAGTACGGCAAGCTCGTCAACCTCTACCAGGAAAAGCCGGCGACCCTCAAGAACTCAATGACCGGCAAGGGAATGCGCCCATTGCCCGGATATGTGCCGATCGCCGACGCGTTGGGGCGCCCGATCGCCGACACCGGGTTCGACCTGTACCTCATCACCTCCCGCACCATGCTGATGACCAAAAGCCGCACGGTTTCCAACTATTGGCTCTTGGACCGCAAACCGTTCAACGAGATCGAGATTCACCCGCAGGACGCGACGCGCCTGGGGTTACGCAACGGCCAGAAGGTCAAGATCACCTGCGCGACCAACCCGGCCGGCGAATGGGATCTCGCCAACGGCACCAAGATCCCCATCGTCGGGGCTCTCAAGGTGACCGAGAAGATCCGCCCCGGGGTGGTCAACTTCGTGCTGGGGTACGGCCATTGGGCGTACGGTGCCAACGACCAGATCGTCGACGGTGTGGTGGTCAAGGGCGACCGGCGCCGCTCAGCCGGTGTCCATGCCAACGCCGCCATGCGCCTCGACGACCACCTGGGCAACACCACCCTGTCGGATGTCATCGGTGGCAGTGCCGTCTTTTACGACACCAAGGTGAGGCTCGTCCCGGTATGAGGGGGCGGCGAGGCAACACGCGAGGAGGGCTGAAGGCCATGCGAACCTTGATAATTCCCCTCATGACCACAGCCCTGGTGGTGGCCGGGACGGCCGCCGCCGGGGACGGCGCTGATCGTGCCGCGGGGTACGCCGGCAGTGAGGCGTGCCGTGACTGTCACGCCGACCTTTTCCCGCACTTCGAACGCAACGTCCACGCCGGGTCGCTGGTGCGCACCCGCGCCGGGGTGGCTGGCTGCGAGTCGTGCCACGGCCCCGCCGCCGCTCATGCCGAGGATCCCTCGCAGCTGGGCGGGCTCATCACTTTTGCCGCGGGGAAGGAGGGCGAAGGCGCGCGCGCCTGCCTCACGTGCCACCGCGACAATCAAACGGTTTCGCCGTTCCTGCGCGCCACCCACGGTCGCTCGGGGCTGGCCTGCACCGCCTGTCACGCAAGTCCCCACGCCCCCGCGCCGGTGCAGCTGGTGCGCGCTCGCGTGAACTCCCAGCGCGAGGGGGCGCCGGTGGTAGGGCGGCACCTCAAGGGGGACCGGGACGAGCTGTGCCTATCCTGCCACCCCCAGCTGCGCGGCAGCCTGGCCATGCCGTTCCGCCACCCGGTTGCCGAAGGTGCCATCTCCTGTTCCTCCTGCCACAACCCCCACCTCAACGGGGCCACGTACGCGTCCACCAGGAATCAGTGCCTCTCCTGCCACGAGGACAAGCGTGGTCCCTGGGCCTTCGAGCACGCCCCGGTGGCGGAGGACTGCACTTCCTGCCACGAGCCCCACGGCTCCGTGGCGCCTTCCCTGCTGCGCACCGCCGAGCCGTTCTTGTGCCTGTCCTGCCACGTCCTGCCCGATGACCGGCACGGCCAGGAGATTGGCGGCACGCGCTTTTCCCGCGCCATCTACCAGCGTTGCACCACCTGTCACGGCGCCGTGCACGGCTCCCACGGCGATCGCCACCTGAAGAAGTGAGGGGAGGGAGAAGCGGCCATGACCACGATTACGAGAACCCGACTTTGCGTCCTTGCCTGCGCCCTGACGCTGGCGGTGGGCTGGGGGTACGCCGAGGAAAGCGATCCGGCTCCCGCCGCCGGCGAGGTGGAAGGCTACCTCCAGGTGGCTCCCAAGGGGTACTCCTTCAGCGGCGATCAGGGGTATGTTGAGCGCTACCGCTCCCTCGACCCCGCCAACGAGGGCGCCCTTGACCGGGCCCTGGAAATCTTCGACCAGTTTGGCCTGGCCATTCACGCCCGCCAACCTGGGGCACCCGTCCTGGAGCTGTACCACGACAACCAGTTCCTCCTGAACGACCGTTGGCAGGGGCGCTGGAGCCCCAGCGCCGGGGTGCGTGTTGACTTTGGCTGGCGTGACTACCAGCGGCCCTTCGAAAAGTACGTGCCCGCGGCCGCACCCGGCACCATCAGTTACGCCCAGCGCTACAACGACGACTTCCTCCCCGGCGACGACCTCCGGCGCCGTCGCCGAGACCTTTCCGTCGGCTTCAAGGTCATGCCCGCCGCCGTCTCTGCCCACTGGGAGGGGTTGCGCTCCCTGGAGGTGGAAACCGGCCTGCACCGGCGCTCGGGGCAGCGGCAGTTCATGTGGATTTTCGGGGTGGTAGAAGACTTGGTGGTACCCGCCGGCAACAACCCGGCCCGTTGGCGGGGGCGCGCCGAGGAGATCGACCAGCGGGTGGATCGCCTCTCGGCGGCGGCGACGCTCTCTCTGGGGGAGCCCAACACCACCTGGGTGCGGCTGTGGAGCGACCGCTTCGACAACCGCGCGCCGCTGTTCACCAACGCCGATGTGGCCCGTCTCGAACCCTCCGTCAATACCTCCCCTAACACCATCAACTTCATCGCCGACTCCCAGGGCAAGGGCCTGGAGGCGGTGCTGGAGCAGCGCCTGCACGAGCGGCTGGCGCTGGTGCTGGACGGCGGCGTCTCACAGCTGGAGCAGCGCTCTCTCACCCCCTTCCAGGCCGCCGAGGTGTACGAGGGGAAGCTGCGCTTCTCCACCCTCGGGGCGGCACTTTACCTGGAGGCCAAGGACACGGTATCGGTGGAGGTCTTCTCCCGCTGGGGCACCCGCCGCAACGACACTCCGGTGGCCTCCGCCGCCGTCACTCCCCGGCACTTCCTGCTGGCCGATCGCAACCTCTCGTTCCCGTTCTTGAAGAGGACCGAAACGCAGGTGTTCGGCGGCTCGGCCCGCTACCTGTCTCGCTACGCCGTGCTGCGGGGCGGCGCCCGCTGGGAGGACAGCGAGCGGGAGTTCATCTACGGCCGCGGCAGCAACGCCATCCCGGTGGGTCTGTTGGGATGGGGGGAGCGCTCCGATCCGCGCACCGTGTGGGTTTCGGCAGCTTCGCGCGGCGCCTCCCAGGTGCGCTGGAACGCCCGCTGGGAGCACCGGGCCAACGACCACACTTGGTCCCCCGCCGACCCTGCCCGCCTGCAGCGGCTGCGGGCCTCCGCCGGGGTGACCAGCAAGGACGGGATCTCCGGCCTGTCCCTGGCGGTCCTCTGGGAGGACTCGGAAAACCGCCAGTTCGTCTTCTCCGGGCGCACCTCGAATGCCGCCCAGCGGTGGGACAGCCAGTCTCTCACCGCCTCCCTGTTCGGCTGGCACGGCCTGGCGCCCACCTGGCAGCTCTTCGGCGGCCTCCAGCACACCCGTCGCGATCAGGACTCCCACCTGGTGCTAGCCAACGTGCGCCGCTGGCGCGAGAGCTGGGCGGGCGAGGTGTTCGACCCGGCCTTCGGGTACGAGAGCGAGGCGACCTACCTCACCGTCGGCTCCACCATCACCATCAACGGTCGGGTGACGGTGATCCCCTCCCTGGCCCTAACTCAGGCGGAGGCGGGGATCGTCTCGGCCAAGGTGCCGGTGCGGGAGTTCTCGGCCCACGACAATCAGTACTGGCAGGCGGCGGTGCTGGGCGAGTACCGCATCGACCGACGCAGCCGCGCCTTCCTGCAGTACGGCTACCATCGCTTCGAGGATTCGGTTGACGCTTCCAAGGACGGCCGCTACCACGCCGTGGCGGGAGGGTACTCCCGGAGTTTCTGATCCGCCCGCTCGCACCCGCTGGCCGCTGCGGCCCGGCGTGAGCCGGGCCGCCGGCCGGCCGACACGCGGCGAGACCGGCGCTGCACGGCGGTCTCGCCGCTTTTGTCACTTCGCCGGCTCGCCTCGCCCCGACACCATCGTCTGCACGAGCGGCCCGCTCGTCCCCGAAAGCCGCGGCCGCCGCTCCCCTTGACATCTTGTCTTTTTTTTCAGGTTAGCGGGCACGGAGGTGGCCATAAAACTGATGATGGTGTCTGCGGCGCTGGTGGCCGCGCTGGTCCTCGGCCCGGCGGGGGAGGCCGAGGGCGGCTGGTGTACGTGCTGGTGCGAGTGCGAGCGTGCCTTCACCCCGCAAGGCACCCCGTACTGCGACGGGTGGGGGTCCTGCTGTTCGGGCATGCGCGCCGGTTCCGGCGGGCGCGAGGGGTGAGGCTGCGCGCCTTGTCTTATCGTGTTCGCACCGGCTGGAAAGGGAGAACCCACGTGCCTGCCGGTGCCGGGGGAGGCACTCGACGAGGCGGTGCAAAGGCTCGTGGCCGGCGCGCGGCGGTGGGGTGGCGAGCCGGTGGAAGCCCCGGCGGGCGTACCGCGGTCGGCCGAGGGCAGGTGAAACGGCGGCAGGCGTTCCGGTGGTGCTCGTGGCGTTGCTGGCGGGCCCGGCGGTGTTCGCCCAGGGGGTGCGCCTGCCCTGCCAGGAGCGCGTGAAGGCCGCCGCCCGCGGCGAGAAGGAAGGGGGGCGAGTGCGGCTTCTCGGCCGGGGTGACGGTGTGCAGCGAGCGCGCGTGCCTGGTGGGTTTCGGCTATGGGTGCCGAAGCGCCGGTGCGGCGGGGAGCCGCGGGGGCGCAACGTGGAAGACGGGCGCGACCTGCGACGCACTGCTCGATCCTGACAGCGGAGAGATCCTACGGGAGGTGGAGCTGGGCTCCCCGCCGCGGGTGGTGGGTCTCGTCGACACGGTGGACGGAACGGCGGTGTGGGAGCAGCAGGGTCGCAGCTGGGTAGTGGGCTCGCCCGACGGGCTGCGGTACCGGTGGGAGATCTCCGCCGCGGCCGATGTGGGCTTCCGGCTGGTGGGGAAGGCGGTGGTGCTGGACGGGGAGTCCTTTTGACGATCCCCGAGCCCGGGGTGGACACGCAGCGGGCTCTCAAGTGGTGGATCCTGGGAGAGGGAGGGTCGGAGCAACCGTGGCGCCGGGTGGTGCGGGTGAAGGACGGCTGGGTGCGCTACCTGGAGGTGGAGCGCGGAGGGGAGACGGCAGGCACCGTGCATCTCAAGCGGCGCCGCCTGCCTTAAAGGCGGATTCCCCGCTGGCCGGCGTCCACCGCTCTCTTTGCCCGCCGGTCATGCCGGCGTGCAGCAGGCCGCTCCTCCGGCCAGCGGACGGTCGGCCAGGTCGGCGATGAGATCCCCCACCGCCGGTGTCTCCCGCCAGTGACGGGGGATGACGGCGCCGCCGTAGTGGGCGCCGGCCTGCTGCCCGTACACCGCCGCGGTGGTGTCAGCGTCGTCACCCAAATTGGCGGCGAGGACGGCGCCGGCGAAATCGGCGTTGGTGGCGAAGCAGCACACCGCCGCTTTGAGGTCTTTCACCACGTACCCGGAGCCGCGGATGAGCGCCCGCTCCTTGCCTTGCCAGGCGCCGTCAGAGGGGTGCGCGCACGGGCACCGGCGGGGGGAGGCGTTCCCCCCGCGCCGCGGCGTGCTGGCGCACAGCGGCGATGCGCGCGGCCAGGGCGGCGGCGGAGTCGGTTTCCCGCAGGTGCCGCAGGAGTGTCTCGTACCCCTCCAGGATGGGCAGCATCGCGGGGCGGTCCTGGCCGAAGGCCGTCTGGGTGATCCGCAGGGCGTCCTCGAAGTGGCGGCGCGCCGCGGGGTAGTCGGCGCGGGCGAGGGAAATCAGCCCCAGGTTGGAGCGCGTGAACGCGACGTCCGGGTGGTCCGGGCCGAGGACCCGTTCACGGACCTGGAGGGCGCGACGGCACAGCTCCTCTGCCTCGTCCAGCTGCCCGCCCAGCCACAGGCAGTAACAGAGGGTGCTGAGAGAGGACGCGGTCAAGGGGTGTTCCTCGCCCAGCGCGGCGCGCCGGACGGCGAGCGCCCGTCGAAAGAAGTGTTCGGCCTGTTGCAGCTCGTCGCGGTCCTGGTGAATGTGGGCGATGTTGTTGAAAAAGCTGCCCAGATCCGGATGGTCGGGCCCCAGCGCGCGCTCCTGCACCGCCAAGGCCTGCCGGTAGTAGGCGAGGGCCTGGTCAAGCTCGCCGATTTCCCGCAGTTGCACCGCCAGGTTGTTTTTGGCGGCCGCCGCCTGCAGCGAGTCCGGCCCGTGGAGGCGCTCGCGGATGGCCAAAACGCGGCGCAACAGTTCGGCGGCGTCCCGGTACTTCCCCTGTTTGAAGTGGAGGTAGGCGAGGGTGGTGAGCGATTCGGCCACCATGTCGTCCGCGCCGCTTCCCAGCTTTTCCTGTATCGCCAGGGCGGTGCGAACCTGCTCCTCCGCCTCCGGCCAGCGGGCTTGTTCCGCCAGTGCCCAGCCGAGGGAGCTGTGCACCTTGGCGACGACCGTCTCATGCTCCCGCCCGAGGGAACGGTAGATGTCCAGCGCGCGCCGGTAGTGCTGTTCGGCCGCGGCGTAATCGCCCCGCTTCTCGGCGACGAAGCCGAGGTCGCCCAGGCTGTTGGCGCTGTCCGCGTGCAGCTCGCCCAGGTGTTGCCGCCGCAACTCCCAGGCCTGGTGCAACAGGCGCTCACCTTCCTGGTGCAGGCCCAGCTGCACGTACACGGTGCCGATGGCGTCCGCCAGGCGGGCGCGCAGCACCGGTTGATCGCCCAGTTCTTCTGCGAGCTGCGCTGCGCCCTTGTCCAGGAGCTCCCGCGCGGTGATGGTGTTGCCCCGCGCTTCGGAGGGGTCGGAGACCTGGAAGAGGTTGAGCAGGAAATCGGTGACCCGCTGGGCGGCCGCGGCCTCCTGGTTGGCCCGGTCGCGCTCGGCGGCGATGCGGCGCGCGAGTGCGGCCATGGCCACCGCGAAGGCGAGGACGACCACCGCCGCGGCGACAGCGATGCGGCGCCTTCGGCGAGCCTTTTCCAGGGCCCGGCGGGTGGCTTCCGCCTCGGCGGCGGCTGCAGCGGCAGCGCGGGCGAGCTCGCGCCGCGTCTCGAGGGAGCGCAGGCGCTGCGCCACCTCGGCGGCGGAGGCCACGCGTCGCTCCGGCCTCCCGTCCAGAAAGGCGCTCAGGTCGGCGGCCAGGATGGGATCGTCGACGTCCCGCTCCCACCCCGGCGCCAACACGCGCGAAAAGTCGCCCACCAACAGTTGATAGATCACGATGCCGAGGGAGTACACGTCGGCCTGGGTGGTGACGGGCTTGCCCTCCAGCACCTCCGGGGCGAGGTAGAGACGCGTGCCGGTGGTGGTGCCGGAGCCGGTCCGCTCGGATTCCGTCATGCCGAGGATGGTGATGCCCAAGGCGTTGACCCGCTCGGCTTCGCTCAACGCGCCGATGCCGAAGTCGGTGACCTGGACGCGCGGCGTGCCGTCGGCTTCCTCTACGACCAGGATGTTGCTGGGCTTGATGTCCTTGTGCAGCACGCCGACGGAGTGGGCGGCGGCCACGGCGTCGGCGATCTGGGCGGCCAGTTCCAGGCGGACGGGCGTGGGGACCGCGGCGAGGCCACCCCGGCGGACGGCCCAGTCGCCAAGCGTGTGCCCGCCCTGGTACTCCAGCTCGAGGTAGTAGGGTGGTTCGTCCAGGTTCCAGTCGAGGATGCGGGCGATGTCCCGGCGGTCACCCAGGGTCTCTCGCAGCACACGGCACAGCGTCACCTCCCGTTGCAGGGCGCGCAGGCGCTCTTTCCCGAAGCAAAACTTGAACACCCGCCCCTCGCGGGTCTTGCGGTGGCGGGCGAGCCAGACCTCCCCGAAGCCACCCTCCCCCAGCTTCTGCTCCAGCCGCCAGTGGGGCCGTCCGGGAAGGGACTGACCGACGGCGGGGCGCCACCCCCACACCGTGTCTTCGCCGCCCACCGGCCGGGCCTTGTCGCTGCCCGGCGGCGGCCGCAGGGGGGCCACCCCCGGCTCGCCCACCTCGAACACCTCGAGGGCGTCTTCGACGCCTTTGAAGCGGTACAATCCGTGCGCCACCCACACCAGTCGGTCGCTCACCGTTTCCGACGTGGCGGCGGCGCGGCGGGTGAAATCGAACGCCGCCCGGGTGAGCAGGGTCTGTCCCCCTTGCGCCAGGGACATCACCCGCGACGCCACCAGCTTGGCGAGCCCCTCCACCTCCAGGGGTTTGGCCCCGCGGGCCACGTCCGCCGCGGGATTCTCGCGGATGAACACCTCGCCGACGTGGATACCCACCCGTGCCGCCAGGGGGATGCCTTCCTCCTCGGCGAGGTGGCGTAACTGGGCGTGGTAGTCCAAGGCATAGGCGAGGGCGTGGATCGGGCGCTCGAAGAGGAGCAGGAAACCGTCGCTCTTGTCGATTTCGCGCCCGCTGTGGGTGGCGAGAAGAAAGCGCGCCACGCTGTCGTGCCGGGCGAACACCTCTGCCGCCCGGACGTCGCCCAACCGGTCCACCAGCGCCGTGGAATCCACCAGATCGGTGACCAGCAGGCTCGTCAGGGTGGCTACGGGTTCCGCCGTCGGCCGCGGACTGTCGCCGCCTGCGGCCGGGCCGGCATGCGGGCGTGCGATCCGCGCGCCACGGGCCGCCCCTTCGCTGTGGGGAGCTTTTTCGCCCATATCCGAAGTCAGTGTAGGTGCGGCTTCGCGGTTGTCAAGGCGAGTTGGAATCAGTCGCAGCTGCGCGCCGCGCCCGACGCCCGGCGAATCCTCACGCGCCGACCCGCGCCGCCTGCCATTGTCTCGCCACGAAGGGCCAGTTGATCACCCGCCACAGGTTGGCCAGGTACTCGGCGCGGCGGTTCTGGTACTTCAGGTAGTAGGCATGCTCCCACACGTCGACGCCGAGCAGCGGCACCTGCCCTGCCATGAGGGGCGTGTCCTGATTGGGCGTGGTGGTGATGGCGAGCGTGCCCTGCGTGAGGACCAGCCAGGCCCAGCCGGAGCCAAACACGCCCATGGCCGCCCGGGTGAACGCCTCCTTGAAGGCGTCGAAGCTGCCGAAGACGCCGTTGATGGCCTCGGCCAGGGGGCCGGCGAGGGGGGCGCCGCCGGGGGTGAGGCACTGCCAGAACAGGGTGTGGTTGGCGTGGCCGCCGCCGTGGTTGCGCACCGCCGTGCGCACGCTCTCGGGCACCGCGGAGAGCTCGGCGAGCAGCTTTTCCAGGGGGCGACCTTTCAGCTCGGGCGCCTTGTCGAGGGCGGCGTTGAGGTTGGTCACGTAGCCGGCGTGGTGCTTGCCGTGGTGCAGGCGCATGGTCTCGGCGTCGATGACCGGTTCCAGGGCGTCGAACGCGTAGGGCAGCGGCGCCAGCTCGAAGGGGGCGGCGGCGGGGCTCGGCGTGGGGGTGGCGGCGCGGGCGCCGCGGACAAAGGAACCCAGGGCGGAGGCGGCGGCAACCCCGCCCACCAGGCTCAGCAGGTGGCGGCGGGTGAGGGGAGCAATGCGGGGTTCGGTGGACGCGCGCATAATCATCTCCATCGCACGTTCGAAACCCGCGCCGGTCGGGGCGGATTCCCGGTTCCTCGGCACCACCGGTGTGGGACCGCCGCGGCTACAATGCCTCCGGCCGAAGGCACAGGGATGGGGAACGCAGGCACCGCGCCGACAGCGACAGACCCTGCAGCGCAGGAGTTCCTGACGCAGACAGTGGGGACGCTGCCGGGCGATCGGCTCCGCCTGGTTTCCCTGCCGGCCCCGGAGGCCCCTCTGGAGCGCCTGTGGCAGGCCTGGCCCGACGCCGAGGCGGTGCTGTGGGATCCTCCTGGCGGGGACGCGCTGGCCGGGGTGGGGTCGGCAGTCGCTGTTGAAGCCTCTGGTTCCCAACGGTTTGCGACCCTTGAGGAGGCGGTGGCGGCGGCCACAGGCAAAACCGAGAGCGTTGCCATGCCCGGGTGCTCGCCGGTCTCCCCCCGGTTCGTCGGCGGGCTGGCCTTCGCCCCCGAGGGCGCCAGTGAAGAGCCTTGGCGGCCGCTGGGGGAGGCGTACCTGGTGATCCCGCGGTGGGGGTATCGGCGCACGGCGGCGGGAGGCCAGCTGACCCTGGCCCTGGCGCCGGGGCAGCGGCCTCGGCGGGAGGAGCTCACGGGGGAGTACGACCACCTGTGCCGGGTGCTGGCTTGCGACACACCCCAGGTGGCCGTCGATAGGGAGCTGGAGATCCGCGAGGAACCTTCTGCCCGGGCTTGGGCGGCGGGGGTGGAGCGGGCGCGGCGGGAGATCGTCGCCGGGTCGCTGACCAAGGTGGTGCTGGCGCGGCGGCTGGTGGTGACGGCAGGGGTGCCGCTGCGTCCGGAGGAGTTGCTCGCGAACCTGGCGGCCCACGAGCGGGGGCTGTACCGCTTCGGGCTCCGCCGCGGCGGGCGCGCCTTTCTGGGCGCCTCTCCGGAGCTGCTGGTGGCGCGGGCGGGGCGCGAGGTCCGCAGCGAGGCGCTCGCCGGGTCGGCGCCGCGGGAGTGTGGGGAGGCGTTGCCGGCCGGGGAGCTGCTCGGCGATCCCAAGCAGGAGGAGGAACATCGTCTGGTGGTGGAGGCGGTGCGGGATGCCCTGGCGGGGGTGTGTGGCGAGCTGGTTTTTCCGCCGCGACCCGCGATTCGCCTGCTGCGCCACCTCGCCCACCTGCACACTCCCTTCACCGGCACACTTGCGCTACCGGTGTCGGTGTTGTCCCTGGCGGCGCTCCTGCATCCCACCCCGGCGGTGGGTGGGGTGCCCAGGGAGGCGGCGCTGGAACTCATCGGCGCCAGCGAGGAGGTCTCCCGGGGGTGGTTCGCCGGCCCCTTCGGGGTAATGGCGGGAAACGGGGACGGGGAGCTGGCGGTGGCGCTGCGCTGCGCCCTGGTGATCGGGGAGCGAGCGCACGTCTGGGCGGGGGCCGGCATCGTGGCCGACTCCGACCCCGAGGCGGAGGTGGAGGAGACCGCCGTCAAGGCGGCCGCCGCCCTGGCGGCGCTGGGACTGCGGCCATGAGCAATCTGCACCTCTGGTGGGGGGAGCTGCTCCTGGACGCCTTTGCCCGGGCAGAAGTGCGCCAGGTGGTGGTGAGTCCCGGTTCGCGGTCGACCCCCCTGGCCCTGGCCGCCCATCGCCACCCCCACCTCACCACCACGGTGGTGGTGGACGAGCGCTGCGCCGCCTTCGTGGCCCTGGGGCAGGCGCGGGTGACGGGGAGGCCGTCGCTGCTGCTGTGCACCTCCGGGACGGCGGGCGGGCATTTCTTTCCGGCGGTGATGGAAGCCAGCGAGGCCAACCTGCCCTTGCTGGTGCTCACCGCCGACCGGCCGCCGGAGGTACAGGGCCGGGGAGCTCTGCAGACCACCCGGCAGTCCGGTCTGTACGGGTCCTTCGTGCGGGGCTTTTGGGAGCTGGGGGTGCCGGACCCTCACCCGGCGGCCCTGGCCGGGGTGCGCGCCGCAGCAGCAATGGCGGTGCAGGCGACCCTGGACCCCCGCCCGGGTCCGGTGCACCTCAACGCCCCCTTCCGCCCTCCGCTGGAGCCGCAACCCGCAGATCCCGAAGACTTTGAGCTGCGTCGCCGGGTGGAGGTCCTGTTGGCGAAACCGGTGGCCCAGGCTGCCCCGCCCCGTCGCCGGGCGTCACCGGAGCTGCTGGATGCCTTGGCCGAGGCCGGCACCGCCGCGGGGCGGGGGATCGTGGTGTGCGGCCCGGGCCCTCTGGGGCTGGTCGCGGCGGCGCAGCCCCTGACCGCCCTGGCGACCGGTCTGGGTTTCCCGGTGGTGGCCGAGGCGGGCAGTCAGCTGCGGTTGTGTCGTCCCTCCCCCTCCCCCCTCCCCATGGAGCTGTTGGCTGGTCCGGAGATGCCCGCCCACGATTTCGCCCTGGTGGTGGGAAGCTGGCCCACCTCGGCGGCGTGGACCCAGGCACTTACCCGGGCGGGCGCCCCCCCGCCCTGGGTGCTGTGCGAGCACGGCTGGGTGGACCCCCACAACGGCGCCGCCGGGGTGGTGGTTGGGGACGTGGCGGATAGCGTGCAGCGGCTGGTGGAGCGGATGGGAGCGGGCGAGCCGCGCGACGGGCGCTGGCGTCGGCTGTGGGAGGAGGTCGCCGCTTGCGGGGCGGGGGTGCTGGAGGACGCCGAGGAGCAGGAGCGGCGAAGCGGCCGGCTGTCCGAGACGGGGGCGGTGCGGGTGGCGGTACGCTGTTTGCCCGCCGGCGGGTATCTGGCCCTGGGCAACTCGTTGGCCATCCGCGAGGTGGACATGGCCTGCCCGTTCTCGGGGGTAGAGATCAAGGTCTTGACGCAGCGGGGGGTGAGCGGCATTGACGGGGGGGTCTCGGGGGCTGTCGGGGCGGCCCTGGCCGGCGCCGCTCCCCTGCTGCTGGTCACCGGCGACCTGGCCTTCCAGCACGATCTTGGTGGGCTCGCTACCGCCGCCCGGGTGCTCGCCCCCCTGGTGATCCTCGTGCTGGACAACGGCGGCGGGCGCATCTTCGAGCTCTTGCCCCTGGCCACCAGCCCGGTGACCGAAGAGGAGATGCACGCCTTGTTCCTTACCCCCCAGCGCGTGGATGTGGAGCTGGCGGCGCGCGCCTTCGGGGTGGCCGCCGCCTCGGTAACCACCGTGCCTGAACTCGAATCGGCTCTTTCGCAGGCGTTGACAAGGCCAGGGTGCACGGTACTGCGGGTCGTCATCGATGGCGGCGAGCGCCGCCGGCGGCGGCAGCGGCTGCGGGAGACGGTGCAGGCTTACTGGCGGCAGGTACGACCGTGATCGGCGAGCGGCTCA
>CALEVZ010000053.1 GCA_937924755.1 uncultured bacterium | reverse complement strand
GGTCGGGATCTGCCCCTTCTCGCAGAGCTCACCCCCCTCGTCGATGATCGCCACCTCCCTCGACTTCGTGTGTAGGTCGATGCCACCATGCTCCATGGTCGGTCTCCTCTCTGGGCCTCGAGCCCGCGATTGACGTCTGGCGGGCAGCATGCCACGCCGTCACCGGGAGACCGACCTACTCATCCCATCAGACACGGTCAAAGCTCCGGCTGTGGCAGGCCGCACCGTCTATCAGGGCGGGCCAGAGGCCCGCCCACCCCGGGGGCACAGACACGGGCACGGGCACCGACACGGCCACAGCCACGGTCACCGTCGCGGGTGAATGAGCCGCCAGCTGAGCGCCCGGACGCGGTCGAAGAGCTCGAGCGCCTGCCGCGCCTGACCGGGCGCGACGGCGCCGGCGGCCAGGAGCAGGCGCAGGTGGCTGTCCGCCTCCAGCGCCGAGGCGTAGGCGATGCGCCAGTGGTGCTGGCGATCCCGACCGGCCCGTCCGGCCCCCTCGGCCAGGTTGGCCGGCACCGAGGAGGCTGACCGGATGAGCTGGTCCGCGACCGTCCGGAGCGGCGCCCGGAGCCTGAGGGTCAGGGCGACGGCGGTGCCCGCGGCCTGGAGGGCCAGCTCGTGGGCGGTGAGGGTGTTGTGGTGCGTCGACGGGGGCGGCGTGGTCCGAGTGGTGGTCATGCCAGCCCCTCCAGCGCCCCAGGGGGGCACTGTCAAGTTGCCCACCGGGTGGGACCGGACCAGCGAGGGATGAAACTCGGGTGATGCCATGGCGTCACGAATGCCGCCAGGGCGCCCGAGTTGCTCTGGAGGGTCGCGTCAGCGACCGCCCCCGGGCGCTACCCGAAGGAGAGAACACCACGAGGCCACGCCGCCCGGGCGACACCGACACCGACACGAACACAGTCACGGTCACAGACACGGGCACCGCCACGGTTACCGTCGCTGTCGTGGGTGGTCGCACCCTCCATGAGAGCGGGCCAGAGGCCCGCGCACCCAGATACGGGCGCGTATGCCCGGATGGCCACCTTGGTATCGCCAAGAATATTAGTACCTGGTACCCTGGGGTTACAGCGGGCGAGCGTAGATGCGGTAGACCTTGGAGAGCTCGGCATCCATCAGGCGCACGGTGCGCAGCGCCAGCTCGTTGTCCTCCAGGATCCAGGAGTACTCGCAGCGACGATAGCCCCGTTCGAGAGCCGCCTTGAGCCCCTCGAAGAACAGCACCGCCTCGATCCCCCGGCGCCGGTAGATTTCCTTGACACCCATGGTGATGAGGCGCAGCGCCTCGCGCTTGCGGCCGACCAGCATGGCCTTGAGCAGCCGGAATGGGTTGGCCATGGAACCGTTGAGCACGGCCAGGGCGGGGTTGACGTCGGGCAGAGCCAGCAGAAACGCGGCTGGTTCCCCCCCCAGGAAGGCGATCTGCAGCAGCCGGGGGTCCACCAGGGGTTTGAGGTCCTTGGCGAGGAGGTCGAACTCCGCCTCGCTGGTGGGCACGAACCCCCAGTTGCGCTCCCAGGCAGAGTTGTAGATGTCCCGGATAATGGCGGCCTCGCGCTTGAACTGCCTGAGGTCGACGCTGCGCACCGTGAGGGTGGGCTCCCGCCGGCGAGTTTTTTCGGCCACTCGCCGAAGCCGGTCGAAGGACCCCAAGTGAACCTCCGATTCGAACGCCAGCAGGTCCTTGGCCTTGGCCAAGCCGCACTGCTCCAGCAGTTCGGCGTAGCGAGGGGGGTTGTAGGGCATCATCACCCGCGGATGGGCGTCGAACCCCTCCACCAGCAACCCGCACTCGTAGTTGGTGGAGGGGTTGCAGGGGCCCACGAGGGTGTCACACCCTTGGCCGCGCACCCAGTCGGCGGCCGCCTCCACCAGCGCCACGGCGGCCGCCTGGTCGTCTTCGCACTCGAAGAATCCGAAAAATCCCCAGCGGTCACCGTGGAACCGATTGTGGGCGCGGTTGACGATGGCGGCGATACGGCCCGCCACCCTACCGCCCCGCCAGGCCAGAAAAAGTTCACGGGCGGCAGCGTCAGCCCGATAGAAGGCGTGGCGCGGATCGAGCAGAGCACGTACCTGCGACTTCAGGGGAGGGATCCAGTAGGGATCGCCGGCGTACAAACGCCAAGGCAACGAGATGAAGCGCCCCACATCAGCGCCCCCGGCCACCGGGGCCACGCGCAGGGGCGCATCGTTCACGCGATCAGTCCCATCTCTTTGCCCACCCGTGCGAAGGCGTCCATGGCGCGCTCCAGATGCTCACGGGTGTGGGTGGCCATGTAGGAGGTTCGCAGCATGGCGCGTCCCGGCGGCACCGCCGGGGTAATCACGGGGTTGACGAACACCCCCTCCTGCTGCAGGCGAACGGCCATGATAAAGGCGGTACGGTCCTCGCCTACCAGCACGGGGATCACCGGGGACTGGGATGACCCGGTGTCGAACCCCAGCGAGCGCAGGGCCTGGCCAGCAAACGCCGTGTTCTCCCACAACCTCGCGCGCCTCTCCGGCTCCCGCTCGATGATCTCCACTGCCTTCAATACCGCCGCCACCGAGGCGGGTGGGGGGGCCGCCGAGAAGATCAGTGACCGGGCGCGGTGCTTGATCCAGTCGATGACCCTGGTGTCGCCGGCGATGAACCCTCCCACCGAGGCCAGGGACTTGGAGAACGTCCCCATGATGAGGTCGACGTCCTCTTCCAGGCCGAAGTGTTCCGCTGTACCGCGGCCATGCTGGCCAAACACGCCGACCCCGTGGGCATCATCTACCATCAGCCGGCACCCGTACCGCTTGCACAGAGCCACCAGGCCCGGGAGATCGACGACGTCCCCTTCCATGGAGAACACCCCATCCACCACCACCAGGGCACCTTTGCCGTTGGGGCGCTGGCGCAGCCGCTCCTCCAGGTCGGCGAGATCGTTGTGGCCGAACTTGATGACCGTCCCGAACCCCAGTCTGGCCCCGTCGATGATGCAGGCGTGATCCAGCTTGTCGAGATACACCACGTCGCCGCGGTCCACCAGGCAGGAGATGACACCCAGGTTTACCTGAAATCCGGTGGAAAAAGTGAGCGCCGCTGGCTTGTTGATGAATGAGGCCAGCTTCTCCTCCAGCTGCACGTGGATGTCCAGGGTACCGTTGAGGAAACGAGAGCCGGCGCATCCCGTCCCATAGCGCGCCACCGCCTCCTGGGCGGCGCGCTTGACCTCGGGGTGATTGGTGAGACCCAGGTAGTTGTTGGACCCGAGCATGACCACCTCATGCCCGTCCATGGTTACGACCGGGTCCTGGGCCGAGGAAATTACCCGGAAATAGGCGTACAGCCCCGCCGCCCGGACCGCATTCGCCTCCTCAAAATCAAAACATTTCTGAAAGATATCCACGCACCCTCCGCCCGCCGTGGACTTCGCTTCGCTCATCCCGCTCGGATGGTACCACGAGGAACCCACCCGTGGCGCCGGTACCAGGCCCACGTGGCGCGGGCGCCGACGTCGAAAGGCACGTATCCTGGCAGACCCAGGCGGCGCAGAGAGGGCAACGTCGCCGAACTCCAGTGCCTGGCCAGCAGTTCGCGGGCTTTGTCCGAGGTCATGGCCACCCCACGAGCACCCAACACCAGGAGAAGGTCCCCGGCGACACCGGCGGCGCGTAAAACTATGGCCGGCATGGATAGGATTTTGGGAGCGGGCAGATCTGCACTGCTGGCCAGAATGGCGACGAGGTCATCCAGCCGCCGCGGCTGCGGCTCCCCCAGGTGGAAAACCTCGCCGCTGCCGACGCAACACGCGGCGAGGATCGCCCGCACCACATCGGCCACATGGGCCATGGTCACCCACCGTTCCCCGGCCGGCAGGGGCACCACCCCGCAGGCCACCAGCTTGAAGAATTGCAGAACGTCCCTGTCGCCGGGACCGTAGATGGCCGGCGGGCGAAGGATGACCCAAGCCAGGCCAGAGGCCCGCACCACCTCCTCCGCGACCAGCTTGGAGCGCCCGTAGGCGGACACCGGGGCTGGCAACTCCTGCGGGGCGCGGCCCTCGGGCGTGGCACTGGGACCGGCGGCAGCGAGGGAGGACACGTGAACCAAGCGCGCCCTGGGGGCGACCGCCAGCATCGCCGCCACCAGACGGCCCGTCCCGGCCGCGTTGGCACGATGAAACTCGGCGGCGCGGCCGGCGCGCACCACCCCCGCCAGGTGGATCACCGTCGCGGTACCCCGCACCAGTTCGCGCAGCGCCCCCTCGTCCTCCAGCGAACCGAGGACGACCTCTTCATCGTCTGCCGGGGCATCCAGGCGACCGGCACCTCGCACCAGCACTCGGCGCGGCACCCCAGCGGCGCGGAGGACATCGAGCACGTGGCGGCCCACAAACCCAGTGGCGCCAGTGAGCGCGATCGGCGCCTCGACGCCCCTCGCCAGGCTGGCTGCTTCCTCCTCCCCCAGCTGGGGAGGTAGCTCGGCCAGGCCACTGGTAGCCACCCTCACTCCTCGCCGTACTCGGCCCAACTGGACGAGGTCTCCCACACCCTCACCCGCTCCACCCGCACCCCCAAGGGAACGGCGTACCGCACGCCCGCCTGGGTAACCACCTCACCGCCCTGGCGGAAAGCGGCGTCCAGACGGCGATAGAGATAGCGGGCGATCACCTCGGTAGTGGCGTCCCCCTCCTCCAGCAGTACGAGTCGCTCGGAAAAGGCCTGCAACGAGGACGCGAGGGGATCGTCGGCGGCCAGCACCATGGCGTGGTCGAAGCGGTCCAGCTCGCGTCGGGCCAGCTCCTTGACCACTTTGTAGTCACACACCATGTCGTTGGCATCCAGGGAAGCGGCACGCAGTACCACCTCGACAGTGCGTGTGTGGCCATGGGGAAAGCGACAGCGCTCCGGGTGCTTGTGCAGACGATGCCCGGACTCGACCTCAAATCGCTTGCAGATCCTGAAGATAGCTCCCATACTCCAGCTTTGCCTAATAGCGCACCAACGCCAGCATCGCCTCGAGGATATCTTCGCTCTGGGGCAGAATCACGTTTTCCAGCACCGGCGCGTAGGCCACGAAGGTATCCTTGGCGGCGAGCCGCCGCACCGGTGCGTCCAAATACGGAAACAGTTCGTCACCGATGCGGGCGGCGATTTCGGCGCCGTAGCCGAAGGAACAGGGCTCCTCGTACACCACCAGCGCCCGGCCGGTACGCCGCACGGACGTGGCAATGGCCTCCCAGTCGTACGGCAGGAGGGTGCGCAGGTCCAACAGGTCGACGGTCTTGCCGGTGGCTTCTTGAAGCCGCCGCGCCGCCGCCGCGGCGCGCACCACGGTGGCCCCGTAGGTAACCACGGTGAGATCATCCCCCTCGCTGACCCAGTCGGCCCGCCCGAACGGTATCGAGTACTCCGGCCCCGGGTAGGGACCCTTGTTGTGGGTTTGGCGATAGAGGTGTTTGTGTTCCAAAAAGATCACCGGGTCGTCGCAGCGGATGGCGGTGCGCAGCAACCCGTTGGCGTCCAAGGCCGTGGAGGGAATCACCACGCGCAGCCCCGGAATGGACGTGAACAGCGCTGCGCCGCTCTGGGAGTGGTACGGACCTCCCCCTTTCAGGTACCCACCGGTGGGCACGCGGATGACCACCGGCGCCGACCACGCCCCCCCCGAGCGCCAGCGGGCCGTCGCCAGTTCGTTGCGGATCTGCTGGTAGGCCGGCCATATGTAATCGAAGAACTGGATCTCCACGACCGGCTTCAGGCCCCGCAACGCCATGCCCACCGCCCGTCCGACGATGTTGGCCTCGGCCAGGGGCGAGTTGAACACCCGGCGAGAACCATAGAGGCGCTGCAGCCCGTGGGTGACCTTGAAGACCCCACCCTTCCCCTTGACCTCCTCCAAGGCCTCCTCCAGGGAGCAATCGGCCACGTCCTCGCCGAACACCACGATGCGCTCATCCCGCGACATTTCGTCCTTGAGGCAGGCGTTCAGGAGGTCCACCATGGTCTTCGGGCCGGGATCCCCGATCTCCGGCGGGTGGGCGAACGCCTCGGAAGTGGGGTCGACGGTGGGAGAGTAGATGTGTTCCGCCCACCGCTCCGCGGGGGGCTGGGGCATCGCCAGGGCTCGCTCGGCGTCGGCCGCCACCAGCGCCTCCACCTCGGCCTCGATGGCCGCCAGTTCCCCTTCGCCGAAGCCGAGCTCAACGAGCAGGAACGCCCGCATGAGCAGGAGCGGGTCGCGCGCCGCCTCCTCGGCCCGCAGCGCCTCTGGTTTATACAACTTCTCGTCGTCGGAGAGGGAGTGGGAGTAAGGACGCACCACGTGGGCGTGCACCAGGGCGGGCCCCTCCCCGCGGCGCAGATGAGCCACGGCTTCGGCCAGCACGGCGCGCGAGGCGAGGTAGTCGCAACCGTCCACCTCGTACACGGTGAGATTAGGGAAGTCCTTCACCAGCCTGGAAATCGACCCGCCAGGGGTCTGCACCGCGACGGGCACCGAGATGGCCCAGCCGTTGTCCTCGATCAGGTACAGCACCGGCAGACGGAGGTTGCAGGCGGTGTTGAGGGATTCCCAGAACTCCCCCTGGGAGGTGGTTCCGTCCCCCAGGGTCACCAGCACCACCTCACCCTCCTGGGGCGCCGTATCCCCGTGCAAGGTGGCCGCCGACCCGATGCGGCCGGCTTCGGCGAACCCCACCGCTTGCAGGCACTGGGTGCCGGTCGGCGAGGAGGAGGGCGCCACGTGCAGTCGCCGCGCGCCCCAGTGGGAGGGCATCTGCCGACCCCGGGAGTTGGGGCACGCCTCCGCTCCCACGCTGCCCAGGAACATCTCGTAGGGAGTCATCCCCAGGCCCAGGAGCAGGGCGCGGTCGCGGTAGTAGGTAAAAAACCAGTCGCGCCGGGGATCCAGCACCTGGGAGGCTGCCGCCAGTACCGCTTCGTGGCCCACGCCGTTGATCTGGAAATACGCCAAGTTCTGCTGCTTGAGGAGGATCTCCCGATCGTCCACGCGCCGCGAAGTGAGCATGACGCGCCAGGCGGCCAACGCCTCTGCTCGATTCACCGCCAACGCCCCGCCGGAAGCGTTCTCCCCCATGCCAGAGCCTCCCCCCCGGCCCACCGTGCCGTCACCGCAGCGCCGTGCCGAGACGTGTCATTGTAACCAGCGACCGCGGTCGATCGCTTCCCCCCCCACCCCCCCCTCGCGCTTCATGGGCCACCGCTCGTCCGCACCGGGGTGCCGCAGGACGCGAGCGCCATCACCTCGCCCTTCGCCAGGGCGCGCAGCAGCGGTTCGTCAGCCGGCGGGGCGGGAAGGGCATTGAGCTCCTCCCGGCTCACCCAACGCACCTCTTGACCCTCGCGACCCCGGGGCGTGCCGGCGACGATGTCAGCGGCATAGAAAAGGAGGATGACGTCACGGCCCTCGTCCCGATGCCAGGCGAAGGTCAACGGCTCGTTCACTTGGACGCGCACACCCAGCTCCTCGTCCAGCTCTCGTGCCAGAGCCTCGGCGGGCGCCTCGCCCTCCTCCATCGCTCCACCGGGAAACTCCCAGAGGCCCGCGAGGTGAGTGCCAGGGCGGCGGCGCGCCAGCAGGAACCGCCCTTGACCGTCGCCGATGACAGCGGCGACCACTAGCCGCGGTCTACGACCCACCGGGCCTCGCCAGCGCCTGCTTCACCTCGGGGGTCAGCCCCTCGATGGTGGCCGTCCCCCGCAACTCGTCCACCTTGGCCTGAACTCCCTCCTGGGCGGCGCGCTGGCGCAGAAAGGCCTTCAGGCGATCCCGTACCTCCTCGAAGGGTGACACCCCCTCTCCCCGCCGAGCCTCGACCTGGAAGACGTGGAAGCCGTTGGGGCTGCGCAGCACGTCGCTCACCTCGCCCGCCTGCAGCGCCCACACCGCCGGCTCCAGTTCGGGCAGCAGCATCCCGGCCCGTACCCAGCCCAGCTCTCCCCCCCGTTGACCTGTGGCGTCGGTGGACACCTCTCGCGCCACCGCGCCGAAGTCCTCGCCCTTGCGCACCCGCGCCACGGCCGCTTCGGCCTTGGCTCGAGCCGCAGCCACCGCCTCCGCACTGGCCTGGGGAGAGACCTCCACCAGCACCATGCGGAGTTTCACCTGCGGCGGGTGCTTGAACTCGGCGGGGAACGCCTCGTAGTACAGCCTGGCATCGTCATCCGAGATCTCGACTCCGGCTGCCAGCACCTTCTCTACGTAACGGGCAATTAGTTGCCGCTCACCTTCGATGCGGACGAGCGTGGCCCGGTCGAGTTTGGACTCCGCCAGCGACCGCGCGAGTTGCTCCTCGCCGCCCATCTGGGCCGCCTGCGTCCGTACCGCCTGCTCCGCCGCCGCCGTATCGACCTTGAGGCCGGCCGCCTGCGCCGCCTGCAGCAGCAGGGCCCGCGCCACCAGTTGGTCGACCGCGTGGCGAAGGATCGTCGCCTCGTCGATCTGCGTACCCCGGGTCATGGCTTGCACTGCCTGCCGCGCCAGATCCAGCTCCACATCAGTCATGGTGGTCCGGTTCACGCGCAACACCGGGGTCGCTGCCCCAGCAAAGTTGGCGAGGAAAATCAGAACAGCGTGTAGCGCGAAACGTTGCATCGTTCATCCCATCCTTGCGCCCGATGTGCGGGCGGCGGGCACCATACTCCCTGCGGAGCAAAAATGCTAGCGCCGTGCTAGCGTCACGGCGGCGCCGCGAGAAGGGCCACGAGGCTACCCCGGGAAGCCCCGCCGGGGCCCGTTACTCACCAGCCCTCTCGGCGATCTTGGCGGCTTCCCACAAGGCATTGAGCTCGGCCATGGTCATCTGCCGCAGATCCCGGCCCCGTTGCCTGGCCGCCCGCTCCATGTGGGCGAAACGAGCCGAGAATCTGGCGTTGGCCTCCTGCAGAGCGACCTCCGGGTCTATCTCCAAATGCCGGGCGAGGTTGGCGAGCGCGAACAGGACGTCCCCCAGCTCGCCCCGGACGCGCTCCCCTTGCCGGACAGAGGGTCGTGTGGCCAGCACTTGAGCCAGCTCCTCCACTTCCTCCCGCACCTTCGCCGCGACATCCTCCACCCGCTCCCAGTCGAAGCCCAAGGCCGCAGCCTTCTCGGTGATGCGCAGCGCCTTCAGCAGGGCCGGGAGATGTCGCGGCACGCCGTCGAGGGCCCCCCGCTGGCCGTTCTCTCCTTGCTTGATGGCCTCCCAGTTGCGCACCACGTCGGCTGCCCCGTTCACCGCGCGGTCGCCGAACACGTGGGGGTGGCGTCGCACCATCTTGGCGTGCACCTGTCGGCACACCTCGTGGATGTCGAACCACCCCTTCTCGCTGGCGATCTGGGCCACGAAGACAATCTGGAACAACAGGTCACCCAGCTCGCCGGCCAGCCCCTGAGGCTCCCCTTCGGACATGCTCTCCACCACCTCGTACGCTTCCTCGATCACGTAGGTGCGCAGGCTGTCCAGCGTCTGCTGGCGGTCCCAGGGACACCCGCCGGGTGCGCGCAGCCGAGCACATAAGGCCACGAGTTGCTCGAACGGGGTGTGGTCGGACATGAACGCCGAGTATAGTCCAGACCTTGACGGGCTCTGCCCGGAGGTTGTCGCCCCGGCCCGAACCGCGTACCATGAGCCAGGTATGAAACCGAGGAGCGTCCAGTGAGCGAAGATTCCTCTAAAAAAACGGTGAAGGTCGTCGACCGCCGCTGGTTCACCGCCGACGGTGAGCTGCGCGACCTTCCCCCCCAGGATGTTTTAGCTCCATCTTCGCCTGCGGTACAACCTTCGAGCGACGGGGCGCCGGCGAGCGATGCCGCCCCTCCAGAAAGGACGAGAGCAGCGGTCAACGCTCGTCCCGCCCACCCCCCGGAGCTGGGGTTAGTGGACCTCATCGACGCGCTCGCCCAGCCAGCGGCGGCACTCCTCTCGGGGCAGCTCCCCGGGCGGGGGCGCGACCTGGAGGGCGCGCGCTATTACATCGACCTGCTGGGAGTGGTGCGCAGTCGTCTGGGCACGCCTCTCACGGCGGAGGAGACCCGCTACCTTGACGACGTCCTCTACCAGCTTCGCTCGCTGTTCGTGGCGGCGACTCGCTAGCGCGAGCCTGTTCGCCGCCGGGCTGGCCATCTTCCCGGCGGCGGCGCAGGAGCGCGTGCCGGGCTCCCCCGGCGAGCTCGAACGCGCCTGGGTACAGCTGGCCGCCTCCTTGGAGCCGCTGGATGAGGGGGACCTGCGACAGCGGTGCGAGGCGCTGCGGCTTACCGCGACCTCGCTCGACGTGCGCCGAGCCACCCCTGCCAGCTTGGCACTGGTTTTGAGTGCGCGATCTCACCCGCCTCAGCAAGCCCTCCAGATCCTTAGCTGCGCCGTCACCCTGGACCCAAGTGCCCCGGAACCGTGGTTCGCGCGCGCCGCCCTGGATCTCCGTCGTGCCGCTGTACCCTCCGCCCTGGCCGCCCTCTGGCGAGGCGGTTGGGCACTCTTCCTGGATTCCCGCACCGCCGACGTGGCCCAAGCCGGAGCGTACCTCGCCACTCTGGTGACGGCAGTAACAGCTTTTTTCCTGTGGGGCTTGCTGGCCCTGCGCCGGACCATTCCCCTTATCTGGCACGACCTCGTCGAAACCACGGGATCGTGGCGGCTGGGCCGCAACGGTGTCGGCATCGCTTTGCTCATCGCCGGTCTGCCGATCTTCGTGAGCCTCGACGTGGTCTGGCTGGGGCTGTGGCTGCTGGCCCTGGGCTGGGCCTACCTGGACAGGCTGCAGCGCGCCCTAGGACTGCTGGGTTTCCTGCTGGTGGCGGCCGCCCCGACGCTCATTGAGTCGGGAGTGAGGCACCTGAGCTTCCCCGCCGATCCTGTTCACCGAGCGGCAGCGACGCTGGCGGAGCGGCGCTGGGACTCGAGGATTTCCGACGAACTGGATGGGTTGGCGGAGCTGCTGGGTGACCAGCCTGGTTTTCATCAGTTACGCGGCGACACCTACCGCGCTCAGGGGCGATTCGACGTTGCCCTGTGGGCCTACCGGGAGGGCTTGCGCCTCAACCCAAACCACCCCGCCTTGCTGCTGGGACAGGGAACGATTCACTTCCTGCAGGGTGAGTATCACGCCGCCCTGGAGTCCTTTCAGCGGGCCCGCGACGCCGGTGCGGACCGCGCCGTCGTCTCCTTCAACTTGTCTCTCACACTGGCGCATACCTACAACTTTCGCGAGAGCGACGAGATGCTCCAGCAGGCCCTGGCCGAGGACAAGAGGCGACTGGCGGCCCTCACCAGGGGCCGCGAGCACTCCCTCATCCTGCCCACCTTCACCCCTGCCGACGCCGACGCCTTGCTGGCGACCAAGGAGCGAGTCCTCCTGGTCAACCGGGGGCTGGTTCAGCCGCCCCTGGTGGTCGAGCGCACCCTCGGCCATCCCCTCACCCTGGCCGCCCTCCTGGCCCTGGTGATTGCCATCGTTCATTCCCTCCTGCGCGAGAAGGGGGGAATCCTCGCCCAGGCGTGCGCCAAATGTGGAAGGGCGTTTTGCCGGCGCTGCCGGCTGGCGCACGAGAGCCAGACGTACTGCTCGCAATGCATTAACATCTTTTTGAAAAAAGACATGGTCCCCATCGATGCCCAGCTCGCGAAACGGCGTCAGCTGGCCCGACGGCGATTCGCGCTAGCTCTGGAGCGCCGCGTCGCCGACCTTCTCTTGCCCGGCCTGGGCCTGCTCTTCCACGGCCGGCCCCGGCTCGGCCTCCCGCTGGCAGCCATCTCGGCTGCGGCAGTGGCGGTGGGGGCGCTCTGGTTTCCCCTCTATGTCAGCCCCGCCCTGCTGCAAGTGCCGAGCTGGCCCGTGACCCTACTGGCGGGCACGGCGTTCGCGCTCTCTCTAGTACTTGCTCACCTGGCACAGGTGGAGTCGAGGTAGCCATGGCCTTGGAAGGGACCCTCAAGGACTTCTCCCTCGCCGACATTTTTCAGCTCATCGGCTTGCAGCGCAAGACCGGCGTGCTGTCCCTGCGCTCACCCGACGATGTCGTCACCATTTCTTTTGTCGACGGCAAGGTGGTAGCCGCCGATTCTTTCAACGACCGCCTCGAGGACCGGCTGGGGCAGATCCTCCTCAAGACCGGAGTGATCAGCAACGAGGAACTCGCCGCATCGCTGAAGGAACAGATGGAAACGCTGGAGCGCCTCGGCCGCGTCCTGTTGCGGCGCAAGGCGCTCGACCGCGAGGCGCTCAAAGAGGCGCTGCAGCGTCAGACGCTGCAGATCATCTACCGTGTCTTTCGCTGGCAGGACGGAGATTACAACTTTTCCCAGGAAGTCTCGGTCGACTACGACCCGGATCTCGTCACCCCCATCACCGCCGAGTCGATCCTCATGGAAGGCGCCCGCATGCTCGACGAGTGGCCGATCATCGAGCGGCGAATTCCCCATCGCGGCATGCTCTTCGTGCCCACTCCGGCCGCCGCCCAGGTGGAGGTCAACGACGCCGAGAACGAGGAGGATCTTATCGACTTTGACCTGGAACAGAGCCCGCCACCACCCGCTGGAGAACCCGGCCGCGTCCTCGTGACTCCGTCCGAACATGCGATCTTGCAGCTGGTTGACGGCTTCAACTCGGTGGAGGAGATCATCAAGAACTCTTCCCTGAGCGAGTTTGAAACCTCCAAAGCGCTTTACACCCTGCTCTCTCGAGGTCTCATCCGGGAGGCGAACCGTCTCGAGATCGCGCGCGCCGTCCGCCGCGACGCTCTCCCCCCGAGTGCCTCTCGGTCGCTGCACGGCTTTCCATGGCTGGCCCTGCTTCTCATTCCCCTGCTCGTGTCGTCCCTGCTGGTGGCGCGCCGCAATCCCCTCAACCCCGTCGTCGGTCCCGGTCCCAAGCTGACACCGCGCCTGCTCCTGTCGGTGTCCCGGGCGCGCATGATCGGCCTGTGGGAGACGCTTGCCGCCCACGTTAACCTTGCCGGCTCCTTTCCCGACTCCCTCTCCGAACTCCTCACCGCGCGTCACCTCGATCCCCGCGCAGCCCGCGACCCCTGGGGACGCCCATACCACTACGTCCTGCGGGAGGACTCCGTCCTCCTGGCCGGGAGCGGAGCCGCTGGCTCGCCGGAGCCGGAGCTGATCCTCTCCCACCAGGCCCTCCACCCGCGAGAAAGGGCAGTTGCCGGATCCGGGGTTTCTCTCCTCGGACCTTGACAATCATCGACTCAGGTTCTATACTCCTCATTGCAGGACTTTTTGAGGAGGGACTTATCAATGTCGAAAATCATTGGCATCGACTTGGGCACGACGAACTCGGTGGTCGCCGTCATGGAGGGCGGGAAGCCCACTGTCATCGCCAATCAGGAGGGAAGTCGCACCACCCCATCGGTGGTGGCGTTCGCCTCCGGTGGCGAGCGACTGGTAGGCCAGCTGGCCAAGCGGCAGGCGGTCACCAACCCGGAGCGCACGATCTTCTCCATCAAACGCCTGATGGGGCGGCGGTATAACGAGGTCGCCCAGGAGATCCGCTCGTTGCCGTTCCGCGTCGTGCGGGGCGAAAACGATACGGCGCGTGTGGAGGCCGACGGCAAGGTCTTCTCGCCGCCCGAGATTTCCGCCATGATCCTGCAAAAACTCAAGGTCGCGGCGGAGGACTACCTCGGCGAGAAGGTCCAGAAGGCGGTCATCACCGTCCCGGCGTACTTCAACGATGCCCAGCGGCAAGCCACCAAGGACGCCGGTCAGATCGCCGGCCTGGAGGTGGTGCGCCTGGTCAACGAGCCCACGGCCGCGGCCCTGGCTTACGGCCTCGACAAGAAGAAGGACGAGATCATCGCCGTCTACGACTTCGGCGGCGGAACCTTCGACATCTCGATCCTGGAGGTGGGCGAGGGAGTGGTGGAGGTCAAGGCTACCAACGGCGACACTCATCTTGGCGGCGATGACATCGATCAGCGACTGATCGACTGGTTGGTGGAGGAGTTCCGCAAAGACCAGGGGATCGACCTGTCCAAGGATCGCATGGCGTTGCAGCGTCTCAAAGAGGCCGCGGAGAAGGCCAAATGCGAACTCTCCTCGACCCAGGAGACAGAAATCAATCTGCCCTTCATCACCGCCGATGCCTCCGGCCCCAAGCACCTCACCATGAAGCTCAGTCGCTCGCGCTTCGAGCAGCTGGTGGGTGACATCATCCAGCGCACCGTCGCCCCCTGTCGGCAGGCGCTCAAGGACGCCGGGCTGGAACCCAAGGATGTGGACGAGGTGGTTCTGGTGGGCGGGTCCACCCGCATCCCCATGGTTCAGCGCCTGGTCCAGGATCTCTTCGGCAAGGAGCCCCACAAGGGCGTGAACCCGGACGAGGTGGTCGCCGTCGGCGCTGCGGTGCAGGCGGGCGTGTTGATGGGCGAGGTGCGGGACCTCCTGCTCCTGGATGTGACGCCTCTTTCCTTGGGGGTGGAGACCCTGGGTGGCGTCACCGACGTGGTCATCCCCCGCAACACCACGATTCCCACGCGTAAGGCGAAGGTGTACTCCACAGCGGACGATAATCAAACCCAGGTGGAGATCCATGTCCTCCAGGGCGAGCGTCCCATGGCCCGCGACAACCGCACCCTGGGGCGTTTCCACCTGGTCGGAATCCCGCCGGCGCCGCGCGGCATTCCCCAGATCGAGGTCACCTTTGACATCGACGCCAACGGTATCCTGCACGTTTCCGCCAAGGATCTCGGCACCGGCAAGGAGCAGAAGATCCAGATCACCGCTTCCTCCGGCCTCACCGAGAGCGAGATCCAGCGCATGGTCAGCGAGGCCGAACAGCATGCCGCCGAGGATCAGCAGCGCCGGGCCGAGGTGGAGTCCCGCAATCGTCTGGATGCCCTCGCCTACTCCACCCAGAAACTGCTGGACGAGAACAAGGACAAGCTTTCCGAGGCGCAGCGCTCGGACATCGAGGCAGCCCTCGCGGATGCCCGCAAGGCCCTGGAGGAAGGCAAGAAAGAGGCCATGGATGGGGCTTACGACCGCCTGACCAAAGTTTCCCATCGCCTGGCCGAGGAGATTTACCGCGCCGCCGCACCACCCAAGGACTCGTCCTCGGCGGGAGGTTCCGCCCGTGCGTCGAGTTCCGACGACGATGTGGTCGATGCGGAGTACGTTGACGTAGAATCCAAGACGAGTAACTGAGCCCACGGGAGGAGGTGCCGTGGTCCTGGATATCCGTCTGGTGCAGGAGCTGCTCGCCCTGCGCAACCGGCTCCGCGACGCTCTCGAGCAGGCCGAGTCGCGGGCGCTGGGCGGCAGCGTCTGGCCCGGGCCCCATGCCCTGGAGCCCGCGGTGGATGTCTGGGAAACAGCCGAGGACGTCGTGGTGGAAGTCGAGCTGCCCGGGGCTCGCGTCGCCGATATCACGCTTCGACTCGACGGCCAAGTACTGCTCGTCGCCGGCCACCTCCCCTCGGAAGTCGAGGAGAACGCCCGCTACTTGCGCATGGAGCGACCCCGGGGCGCCTTCTCCCGCCATATCCCCATACCGGGGGAGGTGGCAGGGGAACCCCGCGCCACCCTGCGCGGCGGAGTCCTCCGCGTTTCCCTGCCACGGGCCGAGCCCCCGCGGCATCGTCGAATCCCGGTGCAGCAGGAGGGACCATGAGTTCCTCGTCGTCGCGTCGATACCACATGATCAGCTGGGTCGCCGCCCGTTACGACATTCATCCCCAGACGCTCCGCCTCTACGAGCGGGAAGGCTTGCTCCGGCCCACACGCAGCGAGGGGAACACGCGCCTTTATGACAACGAAGCCTGCGAGCGGCTGGAGTTCATCCTGACCCTCACTCGTGACATGGGGGTGAACCTGGCCGGCGTCGAGGTCATCTTGAAAATGAAGGAACAGATCGATGCACTCACCCAACAGGTGGCCCACCTGCAGGCGCTTTTAGAGAGGGAAACGGCCCGGCGTACCATGATCGGCAGAGGCAATGCACTGGCACCCCGCCCGGCCGGGGGGCTGGTACCCAGCGAGGAGGAGTGATCAAAGACCGGGAGTTCAACGACCCCGAGGCGGCCCTTCTCCGCCGCTATCTGCAGGAGATCGGCCGCTTTCGCCAGCTCACTCCCGAGGAGGAGAAGGAGCTGGGGTACCGTGTGCGGCAGGGCGACCCGGAAGCGTTGCGGCGGCTGGTGGAGTCCAACCTCCGCTTCGTGGTGGCCTACGCCAAGCGCTTCCGCCACTCCCGCGTGCCCCTTTTGGACCTCATTAACGAGGGCAATATTGGGTTGATCCAGGCGGCTTCCAAGTTCGACCCGGACCGCAACGTCAAGTTCATCACCTACGCCGTCTGGTGGATCCGGCAGGCTATCCTCCATGCCCTCTCCGAGCACGGTGCCACCTTTCGCCTGCCCCAAAAGCAAGCCAACCTCCTCTACCGGCTGGAACGCTCCCGGCAAGCCCTGGGGCGCGAGCTGGAGCGGCCCCCCAACGAGGACGAGCTGGCCGACGAACTGGCCATGACCCCGGAAGAGGTGCGCCTGCTGCTGTCCACCAACCAGAGCTTCCTCTCCTTGAATCAACCCGTGGACGAGGAAGGTGAAGCGGAGTTCGGCGACCTTCTGGAACAGTACGTCGTGCCCGACACTGACGAGGAGGTGTTACGGCAGTCCTTCGAGGAAACCCTCCGCGAGGTGCTCAACGAGCTGTCGGTCAAGGAGAGGGAGGTCCTCAGTCTCCGCTTCGGCCTTGATGACGATGAACCGCGTACCCTGCGAGAAATTGGTGAGAAACTCGGGATCTCCCGCGAGCGGGTGCGCCAGATCGAGAGCCAGGCGCTGGCCAAGCTGCGCCGCAGCGCCAAGGCCCGCACACTGGTTGGCTACTTGAACTGAGCCCGCGGCCCGGGCGGAATGGAGGCCGGCGTCGATGCTGTGCGCTGGTTGGCGGCGCACGCGGATGCGGCGGCCCCTCGGGCCCAGCCGTTGGGAGCAACCGCCTCCCCGGCCGGCTAGACCGAGAGAATTATGGGCGCTGCTTGAGATTGCCCGGTAGCTCCTCGACCGCGTAGCGCAGCAAGCGGGCGATCTCGTCGCCGTCCGCGGCCTTGACCAGGTTGGCGACCGTGGTGCGGTTGCGGCAGATCCATGACAGGCGTGCCAGCCAGCGCAGATGGGCCATGTCCTTGCGCAGCGCCAACAGGAAGAACAGGTGCGTCGGGCGCTCGTCCGGAGAACCGAACGCCACACCGGCCCGTGATCGCGCCAAGAACAAGAACTGACGGGGAAACTTCTCCGCCGCCCGGTGCCGCGCGTGAAGAAAGGCCACGCCGTTGGGCATTGCCGTCGGTACCATGCGCTCCCGTTCGGTCAACGCCGTTTCCAGCCACCGGGCGTCGCTGACCAGTCCGAGCTCGCCGACTCTCGCCACGATCGCCGAAATGACTGACTCCCGACTGTCCGCCTTGAGATCCGCCACCACGTGACTGGCATCGAAAAGTTCGGCGAACGCCGGGTCAGCAGCCTCAACAGCCCCAGATGCTTCAGGATCGCTCACGGCCGCTCCTCCCCCTCGATTCCGAGGAGCGTTTATTGTAGCCCAGCCTCCTCGCACAGCAGTTCAAACGTCCGTTCGAGGTGGCGCTCGCGTGTGGCGAGGTTCCCCACCGCCACCCGCAGGCACACCTTCCCTTTCAGCTTGGTGTGCGACAGGTACGCCTCGCCGCGGGCGTTGACCCGTTCCAGCAGTGCTAAATTGAAGCGCTCAAGGGCGGTCTCGTCGTTCACTCCCGGAGGACGGACGCGGAAGCAAACCACCGAAAACGGCACCGGCGCCAGCCGCTCGAACGCCGGATGCTCATCCACCCGGGAGGCGAAAGTGCGGGCCAGACGGACGTGCCGCCGCACCGCCTCTTTGAGCCCCTCGAGCCCGAAGTGGCGGAACACGAACCACAGCTTCAAGGCCCGGAACCGCCGCCCGAGCTGGAAGGAGTAGTCCATCAGATCGACTACCCCAGTGACGTCGGTCCGCAGGTACTCGGGCACCAGGGAGAAGGCGCGGCGAAAGGCCTCTGGCCTCGCGGTGAACAGCACCGAGCAGTCGATGGGAGTGAACAGCCACTTGTGGGGGTTGGCCACCAGAGAGTCGGCCTCCTGGCAGCCGTCCAGGGCCCATCGGAACTCCTCCGCCACTGCGGCGCTGCCGGCGTAGGCGGCGTCCACGTGCAGCCACACCCCGTGACGTCGACACACCTCGACGATGGCCGGAACCGGGTCCACCGCCGTGGCCGAGGTCGTGCCCACCGTCGCCACCACCGCGAAGGGCAATCTTCCCTCGTGGCGGTCCTCGCGCAGTGCATGGTCCAGCGCATCCGCCTTCATGCGAAAGCGCTCGTCGGTGGGTATGCGGCGCACGTACCGCCTCCCCAGGCCCAGCACGACCGCCGCCTTTTCCACCGAGGAGTGGGCCTCCTCGGAGCAGTACAGCACCAGCGGCCGGATCCCCGACAGGCCCTCCTCCCGCACGTCCACCCCGGCCGCCTCGCGGGCCGCGGTAAGGGCCACCAGCGTGGACGTCGACGCCGTGTCGGTGATCATCCCGAACCAGTCGCCAGGCAAGCCCAGGGCGCGGGCGTACCAACCCACCATCACCTGCTCCAACTCGGTCAGCGCCGGGCAGGTCTTCCACAGCATGCCGTTGACGTTGAGAGCCGCGGTGATAGTTTCGGCGAGAATTCCAGGTCCCGAGCCGGTGATACCGAAGTAGGCCAGAAACCCCGGGTGGTGCCAGTGGGTGATCCCGGGCAGGATGATGCGGTCCAAATCCTCGAGCCAGCGCTCCACGCTGTCGCCGTGGGGTGGAGGTTCATGGGGCAGAGCATCGCGCACCGCTCCCGGTTGCACCCGAGCCAGGACCGGCAGCGAGGCGACGGTGCGACGATAGCTGGCCGCCCAGGCGGCCACCTGGTGCAGCGCTGCCTCCAACTCCTCCGGGCCCAGATCCTCCCCCGCCCCAACGCTCCCTTCTTCGACCATGGCTCCCCCTTCAACCCACTGATTCTCGCATGGGCAGAGCGGGTGTATCCTTCTCACCCGACCGGCCGGGATACCGGCACTGCGTGGAGAGCCCGTGAGCCCAACCAGTGTGCTCGACTGCATAGGAAACACGCCGCTACTGCCGGTGCGGCGTATGGTGACACCGGGGATGGCGGCGGTCTACCTCAAGATGGAGGCTTGGAATCCCTCGGGCTCCTTGAAGGACCGCATCGTCAAAATGATCCTGGAGCGTGCCCGCGCCGAAGGCCGCCTCAAACCCCACCACATCATCATCGACGCCTCCTCGGGAAACACCGGCATCGCCCTGGGGATGATCGCCCGGGTGTTGGGGTACCGCTCTCGCATCTTTATGCCCGAGACCAAGACCATCGAGCGGCGCAAGATCATGCAGGCGTGGGGGACGGAGGTGGTGCTCACCTCCGGCGCCGACCAGAACTCCCACATCTGGGCGGCCGAGGAGGCCGCCCGGGACACCGAGACGTATTTTTACCTTAATCAGAACGGCGACCCGGGCAACTGGCTTGCCCACTACCATGGCACCGGCAGCGAGCTGCTGGCGCAAACCGAGGGGCGCCTGGACTGTTTCGTCGCCGGCGTCGGCACCGGTGGAATGCTGATGGGAGTTTCGCGGCGCCTCGCCGATGCCGGTCTGGCGACCCGCATCGTGGCGGTGGAGCCCGCCGAACCCCACTCCCGCATCGAGGGGTTACTCCACTTCGACGGCTCTTACACGCCGCCAATCTGGGAGTCCCATCGCGTCCATGCCCACGTCCAGGTGAGCGATGAGGACGCCTTCGCCACCGCCCGCCGCATGATGCGCGAGGAGGGTCTCTTCTGCGGCCCCTCCGCCGGGGCAGCCCTGTTCGCGGCCCTCGAGGAGGCGCGGCGGCTGGGAGGGGGGAAGGTGGTGGTGGCGGCCGCCTGTGATCGAGGTGAGCGCTACCTCTCCACCCGTCTCATCGAGGGGGACTGAGAACTCGCTCTAGCGCCACTTGATGGTGCAGCCGATGGCCTTGGTCTCGGCCACCGGCACCGGTTTGCCCGCCGCCACCGCCTGCATGGCGTCGGCCAGATAATGCTTCTCCACCTTCTCCGGTTCCCTGGCGTTGTCGTCAATAGCCCCGTGGTAGACCAGCTTTCCGGCGGCATCGAAGAGGAAAACCTCAGGGGTACGGGTGGCGCCGAAAGCCTTGGCTACACCGGAGGTGTCGTCCACCACGTAGGGGAACTGGAACCCCCGCTCCCGCGCCCGCTCCTGCATCACCTCGTAGGAGTCCTCGGCCACCTTGGCGGGGTCATTGGGGTTGATGACGATGACCCCGATGCCCATCTCCGGCGCCCGGTTGCCCAGCTCGGCGATGCGTGTCTCCCACGCCTTCACCCACGGGCAGGCGTTGCAAGAGAACATCACCATCGTCCCCTTCTCGCCGCGCACATCGGCAATGGACACCATCCGGCCGCTGACGTCCTTCATCTTCACGTCGACAGCCGGGGCCTGATCGCCCAGCTGAATCGCCTGGGCCACACCAACCGCTGCCACCAGCACCACCGCCAACGCCGGAACGTTCTTCATCCTCGTCTACCCCTTTCCCGCCGCCTCGCCGGCGGCGGCCATGTCCACAGCGGCGCGAAACTCGTCGAAGCTGGCGCCGCCTTCCCAAAATCGTACCAACCGCCGGGAGCGGTCGTACACCAGGGTGGCCGGCAGCGCCCCCGACCAGCGCTCGCTCACCGCATCGATGAACTCCTGATCCTTCCCCTCCTTGATGTAGCTGGGGAAGCTCACCCCCTGTTCGCGCAAGAACTGCCGGGCCACCTCGGCCTGATCGGGAAAGTCGGCGGACACCAGAACGAGGTCCAAGCGCTCGGGCGGGATCTCCTTGGCCAGCCGCACCAGGGCCGGGAACTCCTCGCGGCACGGCAGGCACCAGGTGGCCCAGATGTTGACCAAGACCACCTCGGCCGGGGAGGATCGCACTCGCTCCTGCAGCTCTTCCCCCGTCACCGCCAGCAGGGCGGGGACGTCTGACGACCCGGGCGATGCCACCGGCATTGCACCCCGGTTGCACCCCGCCGAGAACCCCGCCACCACCACCAACGCCCCCAGTACCCCTGCCCGAAGACGCATGCCTCTACCCCCTCGCCTGCAACGTTCCGGCGCCCTCGCCTCTTCCCGGGCGGGCGCTCCCGGAGACCCCCTCACTCCGGGAAGCGGCGGGTGATGTTGAACCCCAACCTGACGTCGCCCATTTCGAAGCCGCCGGGCAGATCCGAACCCGCCAGCAGATCGACCGTGGTTGCGCGGGAGTTGCCCAGGAAGATGAGGAACTCGTGGCCAGGGACACGCTTGACGAGGCCCACCGCCCACGCCGTCGCGCCGTCGGGCGCATCTCCATTGGCCGGAATGAGTTCCGCCAACAGATCCCAATTCTTCGGCAGGTGCCAGGCGAAAGCCGCCCCGAGATTGGCGGCCCGCCGCAAGGTCGGCGTGTCGGAGGCGAACATGGGTACGAGGAAGAGCTCAAAGGATGACGACATCTCACGGGCAAGCACCAGCTGGCCGATGCCCGTCCAACGCTCCTCCACCCCCCGCGCTCCCCGGTAGCCGGCGCCCAGACGCATTGCCATTCCAACGGGCCAGCCCTCCCCCTGGCGAGCCAGCGTCACCTTGGCGCTGGCCTCCAACTGCTTGAAGAAGGATGACCGGTACAGGCTCAGTTCCAGGTTACGCCCCAAACCAAGATCGAGACCGATCCCCACGTCGGCGGCGGAGTCGAGGCCAAACAGCTCCTCCGCCCCACCGTCCGCCATGGTCTGGGTAAATCTATGCGTGAAGACTACCTGAAGGGTGCCACGCCCGACGGTGAGATGAGTCGGGAAGTTCACCAGGCGGTTTTGCCCCCACACCGGCGGTACCACGGCCGCGAGCACCAGTACCACTCCCACCCGAACTCCCGTTGACCTGGCCATGGCTCCCCCCTCAATCCCGCGGTGCCCCTCGCCGCACCCAGTCGCTCACCAGACGGACGTGCTCCTCCACAAAGGGCCCTCCTAGCGGCATGCGACCCCCGGAGATGTCTGGGTCGCCCCGCATCTTCTTCACCAGGTACGAGCGCTCAGGGTCCCCCGGGGTGACTCTGGCCATCGCCGGCCGCTGCGTGGACGGCGCTCCCACCAGGTTGGCAAAGGCAACAGCCGCTGAAAGATCCAACCCGGCCGCCGGCGCCGAACCGCCATGGCAGCCGGAGAACGCGCAGGTCGGCGTGAAGACCACCCCCTGCACGCGGGTGAAGGTGGCCTCAGGGTCGGGACGGGGATCTTCCGGAGCGGTGGCCAGCGGCTTGAGGTCGCCGCAGGCCATCATCCCCACACTCAAAGCACCGAGAAGTGACCGCACGACTCGTTTGGCCATCATCAGTTGTTGGGTGCCCCGGCGAGGATCCAGTCGCGCAGCAGTTGCGTCCTCTCGGTGGAAAGGAACGGCCCTCCCTGCGGCATGCGGCTGCCGCTGATCCCCGGGCCGCCGACGATCTTTCGATACAGGTAGGAGTTATCCGGATCCCCCGGCTTGACCAGCAGCAACGCCGGCTGTTGGCTGGACGGCACGTTCACCAGGTTCCCGTGGCTGTTGCCGCGCTCCAGGTCCAGG
Organism: uncultured bacterium; assembly: GCA_937924755.1. Classification (GTDB taxonomy): domain Bacteria; phylum Acidobacteriota; class Thermoanaerobaculia; order Thermoanaerobaculales; family Thermoanaerobaculaceae; genus CALEVZ01. Next base: position 2,598 of record CALEVZ010000053.1, on the reverse strand, counting down.
CCGGCGTTGGGAGGATGGCAGCCGATGCAGAAGCGATCGAAAATCTCGTTCTGGACCCGCGACAGGGTGGCCGTTGGGGCAGGGTTGACGGTGACTGTGCGGGTGTCGGGGGTGGGGTCCGACAACCCCTTGCTATCGGTGGCGGTGAAGGTGACCGAGTAAACACCCGGTGTCACGTAGGTGTGGGGTCCCGGGTTGAGTTGGGTGGACGTCACCCCGTCACCGAAGCTCCAGAGGACGGTCACCGGGTCCCCATCCGGGTCGGTCGCCTGCCCGGCAAAGGTCACCGATTGTCCGGCCGTGATGGTGACGTCCCCTGGCGGGGAGGTGATCACCCCGTCGGGCGGCCGGTTCGCCGGGGCGGTGACGGTAATCGTGCGGCTATCCGGGGTGGGGTCGGCCAACCCCCGGCTGTCCGTAGCGGTCAACGTCACGGTAAACGTGCCCACCGCGGGGTATGTGACGGAGCCCGGATTGAGCTGGGTGGAGGTTCGCCCGTCGCCAAAGCTCCACAGCACGCTGACCGGGTCCCCGTCCGGGTCGTTCGCCTGCCCGGCAAAGCTCACCGATTGTCCGGCCGTGATGGTCACATCCCCCGCCGGCGAGGTGATCACCCCGTTGGGAGGCTGGTTCGGGCGGCTCACCAGGGCCGCCGGGATGGGCTGGGCCGGCTCGTGCAAGCCATCGTCGGTGAGGTTGTCCACCAGCGAGGAGTAGATGAACACCGGTGCCGCGGCCGTGTAGGTGATGAAGAACGCTGGCTGGGCCTGGGCCGCCGCCGGAATGCCGGGGATCATGGAGTGATACGCCCCCAGATCGTTGGCCCAGGGCCCTAGAGTTCGCTCCCCTGGGGGGGCTACCGCCCTGCCGTCTGGGGTGCGCACGTTGAAGGTCACCTGCACGGGGAAGGGGTTGGGGTTGAAGTAGCCGGCGTTGAGGCGAAAGTCGCGGCCATCGCCCCTGGGGCGATGAGAACTCAGCAGCAGCGCCCCGGCGCGGTGCGCCTGCTCGCGACCGAGGCCCTGCACGAACTGTCCGTAGGTACCGCTGCCGGCGGCCCGCTGGTCGTTGAAGGTGCGGGCGGCGGCACGCAGCGGCGCTGAAGAGGAGATCGCCAGGGCGCCGCGGTCGTTGGCCTGGAAGAGAGTTCCCACCACATCGTTGATCACCGCCTCTCCCGCCGCCACCACCACCACCCGGGTCACCGCCGCCGGCCCCTGGGCCCCGGCCGAGCCCTTGGGAAACCAGGAGACGAACACCTCGGCGTCGGTGTCTGCCAGATTGAGCAGACGCAGGTCGGTGACGAACACGCTGCTGCCCTGGCCCGGGTTGCGCGCCACCACTGGCAGGTACAGCGTGGTCTCGGAGGGCCCCAGCTGTCCCCGCACGGCGCCGGCAGGGAAATCGGCGTTGTGGATGTTGACGTAAAACTCCTCCGGCGTGCGCCAGATGGCCTCCAGCTGTCCGGCATCGGCGCTCACCGTTCCCGCCGCCTGCGCATCCGTCCACGCCAGGCCAGAAAAGCCGATGATCACCGGCCCGTTGGCTCCGGCGGCGCCGGCGTGGATGTGGGCCGCCGTGGGGGGAGCTACGTTCTTGGCCCACAGGTAGTACACCAGATTGGCGCCGTCGCGCAGCACGGTGGCGTGGCCAAGTCCATCCCCATCACCGGGCGTCGGAACCTCCCGGGCTCCCCGCAAGTCGGTGGCGATGGCTCGCGCCGCAGCCCCCTCGCCCAGAAGCTGCCCCCGCAGTGCTCCCGCCGGGAACTCCCCGTTGTGCACGTTGACGTAAAACGCTGCCGGATCGCCGACGATGGCGGACAGCACCTGAGCATCCGCCGCCACCGACCCCATGGCCTGGAAGACTCCGCCCCCTGAATTGGTGAAATTGGGCGTGAAGTCGACCCGCACCGGGCCGTTGACCCCCGCCCGACCGGCGTGGATGTGCGCCGCCGTTGGCGTGGCGATGTCTTTGACCCACAAGAAATAGTAGACCCTGCCGGCATCCAGGGTGACGACTGCGTGCCCCCACCCATCCGGGTCGCCCGGTGCACCCACCTCACGGTCTCCCTGCAGGGAGAACGAATAGGTCTGACCGAAACCGGGGGCGACTGCTGAACACAAAGCCACCAACGCCGTAAGCAGCGATTTCATGACCCCCCCAAGCGCTGTGCGGAGCTCTCCTGCGCCTCCCACGTTACAGCTCTACTTGATCTTGCACGTACTCAGACCGAACGGCAGGTAGGCCGGGCAAAAGCGGAACACCGCCGTCCCCAGGGGCACCAGACCCACCAATCCCCACCAGCTCTTGAAGTACAGGCCGGCCCCCAGGATGGCGATCCCCGCCACGGCCCGAACAACCCGGTCAACGCCCCCAACGTTTGCGATCACGGCCGCCCTCCTTTCCTAGAACTGGTCTCATTTCGCCGCACCAGGAGGAGGCTGTCAGTGACTTTGGTCACCAAGCCCCGGAGGCCAGGCGCTCCAGAGCCGGCGCATCCACCACCTCCACCCAGCCGCGGTGGGTGTGCACCAGCCCTCGCCGCTCGAGTTGCTTGAGGCTCCGGCTCACCACCTCCCGGCTGGTGCCCAGCTC
>CALEVZ010000052.1 GCA_937924755.1 uncultured bacterium | reverse complement strand
TCGGTGGCGGTGGCGGTGGCGGGCATCGCCCTGGCCCGCAGCTTTTACTTCGGACCCCGGGCCTTCGAGAAGCCCCGGCGACTGGCCGAGCGCCTGCCCGCCCTCTACCGCGCCGTCGCCAACAAGTACTACGTGGATGAGCTGTACGAGTTCATTATCGTCCGGCCGCTCGAGGCCCTCGCTCGCTTCACCTGGAAAGGAATCGACACCGTGGCCATCGACGGGACGCTCAACGCATCCGCCTTCTTCACAGAAATCTCCGGCGACGTGCTGCGCTTTGTGCAGACCGGCAACGTGCGCAACTACGCGTTGATGGTCCTGCTGGGGGCGGTGGCGGCCGCGGTGTGGCTGCTGGTGTAGGGGGCGACATGCTGCACGACACCCTACTCTCGACCCTGATCCTCACCCCCGGCGCCGTGGGGCTGGTGGTACTGCTGCTCCTGCCCCGGCAGGCGGACAGCGCGGCCCGCTGGCTGGGCCTGTTGGCCTCCCTGGCCACCCTGGCCCTGGCCGCCCTGGCGTGGTCCCGCTTCGACCCCGCCAACCCCGGCTTCCAGCTGGTGGAGCAGCGCCCCTGGCTGCCCCAGGTAGGGATTTCCTACAGCCTGGGGATGGACGGGATCGCCCTGGTGCTGGTGCTGCTGACGGCGTTGCTGCAGCCGCTGGTGTTCATCTCCTCGTGGATTTCTATCTCCCAGCACGTGAAGGGTTTCATCGCCTCCATGCTGCTGCTGGAGACGGGGGTGCTGGGGGCCTTCCTGGCCACCGACCTGTTTCTCTTTTATGTTTTCTGGGAGCTCATGCTCATTCCCATGTACTTCATCATCGGGGTGTGGGGGGGCGAGCGCCGCATCTACGCGGCGGTGAAGTTCGTGCTCTTCACCCTGGCGGGCTCCCTGCTCATGCTGGTAGGCATCCTTTACCTCGCCTACCTGCACCACGCCCAGTTCGGGGTGTGGTCCTTCGCCTACGGCGACATGCTCCGCCTGAACATCCCCATGGGCGCCGGTTTTTGGGGCTCGCCGCAGCTGCTGCTGTTCGCCGCCTTCGCCCTGGCCTTCGCCATCAAGGTGCCGGTGTGGCCCCTGCACACTTGGCTGCCCGACGCCCACGTGGAGGCCCCCACCGGCGGGTCCATCATCCTGGCGGGGATCCTCCTGAAGCTGGGCACCTTCGGCCTGATGCGTTACAACCGCCCGCTGTTTCCCGAGGCCTGGGAGGCGGCCACCCCGCTGTTCATGGTGCTGGCGGTGGTCGCCATCATCTACGGCGCCCTGGTGGCCTGGGCGCAGAAGGACATCAAGAAGCTGGTGGCCTACTCCTCGGTGTCCCACATGGGTTTCATCATCCTGGGCCTGTTTGCCGGGACGGTAGCCTCCACCCAGGGGGCGCTGATCCAGATGATCAACCACGGGCTGTCCACTGGGGCGCTGTTCATGCTGGTGGGGGTGATTTACGACCGCCGCCACACCCGACTCATCGAGGACTTTGGCGGCCTGGCCAAGGTGATGCCCCTCTATACCTTCGCCTTCCTGCTGGCGACCTTGTCGTCGATCGGGTTGCCCGGACTGAATGGCTTCGTGGGGGAGTTTCTCATTCTCACTGGAGCCTTCGCCGAGCATCCCCTGGCGGTGGCACTGGCGGCCACCGGCATCGTGCTGGGGGCGATTTACATGCTCTCCCTAGTCCAGCGGGTGTTCTGGAACGCCCTGGTGCACGAGGAGAACCGCAACCTCACCGACCTCACCTGGCGGGAGGCCCTTGCCTTTGCTCCCCTGGCGTTGTTCATGGTGTGGATCGGCGTGCAGCCCGGCACCTTCCTGCGACTTTCCGAGGCGGCTGTGCGCCACCTGATCGGAGGCTAGACGCGTGACCTCGCACGACCTCCTCGCCATTCTCCCCGAACTCGCCCTCGTGCTGGGTGGCGGTGTCCTGGTTCTAGCCGAGGTGTTTGCGCCCTCGCTGCGCCGAGCCTTTGGACCCCTGGCGGCCCTCATCGCCCTCGGTGCCATGCTCCTCCGTTGGACGGTGCTCGTGGACGGCACGGCCTTCGCGGAAGCCCTGCGCCTGGATGAGCTGGGGAGGTTCGTGGACACCTACGTGCTGGTGGCGGTAGTGCTGGCAGCGCTGGTGGCGGTCCCGTACCTGCGCCGCACCAAGCACGAGTTCGGCGAATTCTACGGCCTGCTCTTGTGGGCCGCCGCCGGCGCCATGGTAATGGCCAAGACCGACCACTTCCTGGTGGTCTTCGTCGGCTTGGAACTCCTCTCCATCGGCCTCTATGTTCTCAACGCCTTCCACCGCACCAGCGGCATTTCCCTGGAGGCCGGTTGGAAGTATCTGGTGGTCGGAGCTTTCGCCGCCGCCATCCTGCTCTTCGGCATTGCCCTCACCTACGGCGCGACGGGGACCTTCTCGCTGGCCGAGGTGGCGGCCAGGATCGCGAACGGCGAGGGGCTCTCCGGTTCCCTGCTGTTGGCCGGCCTGGCCCTCATCCTCGCCGGCTTCGCCTTCAAGCTGGCGGTGGTGCCGTTCCACGCCTGGGCGCCGGACGTGTACCAGGGCTCTCCCACCCCGGTGACCGCCTTCCTGTCGGTGGTCCCCAAGGGGGCGGTGCTGGTGGTGCTGATGAGGGTTTCGGCGGCTTTCGTGCCCGCGGCGCTCACCCCCCGGTGGCTCCCCCTGCTGGCCGCCGTGGCGGTGGCCTCCATGGTCTTGGGCAACCTGGTAGCCATCGCCCAGCGCGATCTCAAGCGCATGCTGGCCTACTCGGGAATCGCCCACATGGGGTACGCCCTGGTCGGGCTGGTAGCCTTCGGGCGTGACGGCCTCGCGGGGATCCTGGTGTACTTTGCGGCGTACACCCTGATGAACATCGCCGCCTTCGCGGTGGTGGCCGCCTTTTCGGAGAGCGAGGACGAGCCTCACCTGTTGACCGACCTGGCCGGGCAGGGGTGGAAGCGGCCCGTGCTCTCCCTGGCGCTCAGCATCGCCATGTTTTCCCTGGCTGGCATCCCTCCCACCGTGGGGTTCACCGCCAAGTTCCTGGTCTTTAGAGCGGCGGTCAACGAGGGCTGGGTGTGGCTCGCCGTGGTGGGCGTGCTGGCCAGCCTGGTCTCAGTTTTCTACTACGTCAGGGTGGTATTCTATCTGTACATGAAGCCGCTGCCCAAGCGCGAACCCGCCTACTCGGAGCCTTGGTCCATCCGCCTGGTGGCGGCCGGGTGCGCGGCGGCGGTGGTTGCCCTGGGTGTGCTCCCCGCCTGGCTGCTGGAGCTGGCCGAGGCGGCGGCCGCCACCCTGGTGAGGTGAGGTATGGCCTTCAAACGCTACATCCCCGTGGAGAGCATCTCTGAGCTGACCATCAACCGCCTGTCGGTGTACCTGCGCTGCCTTCAGCAGCTCGAACTTGAGGGGGTGATGACCGTCTCCTCCCAGGAGTTGGCCGACCGCTTCCACCTCAACTCGGCGCAGATCCGCAAGGACCTGGCCTACTTCGGGGAGTTCGGCATTCGCGGCGTGGGTTACAACGTGGCGCAGCTGCGGGAGCACCTTATCAACATCCTCGGCCTCGACGAGGAGCGGCGAGTCCTGGTGGTGGGCGCCGGCAACCTGGGCATCGCCCTGTCCCGTTACTCCGGCTTCAACACCGGCGGCTTCCGCATCGTCGCCGTGCTGGACGCCGACCCCCACAAGGTGGGCAAGCGCATCCCAGGCAGCCTTGCCGTGGAGCCGGCCGGCGATTTGGCCAGGATTGTGAAAGAACGGCGAGTGCACATTGGTGTCATCACCGTGCCCGCCGCCAGCGCCCAGCGTGCGTACGACGAGCTGGTGGACGCCGGAGTCCAGGCGGTGCTCAATTTCGCCCCCACCCAGCTCAAGGGACACCCCGAGGTCAAACTCAAGTCGGTGGATCTCAAGATCAACCTGGAGCTGCTTTCATTCTTCTTGAGCCACGCCTCGCGCCTGGCCTCGGTGGGTTAACGGCACCCCGCGGGAAAACATCGTCGCTCCCCGCCCCACAGCCGTCGCCGGGTTGGCGCATGTGGGGCGGTGAGCCGAGGGGTCTCCTCTTCCCCAGTATGGCTGCTATTGGGTAGGCGGCGCCTCTGACTCGGCGGGGAAACGCACCGTCACCACTGAATGAATGCCCCCCCGCAGCCGGTAATCCAACGTTACTTCCATCTCCGCCGGTTGGCAGGCCCGGACCAGGTCCTCGAGGATGCGGTTGACGGCGTGCTCCTGGTAGATCCCCACGGAGCGGAAAGAAGTCAGGTAATACTTGACCGACTTCAACTCCAAACACACCTCGCGAGGGACATAGCGAATTGTCAGGGTGCCGAAGTCGGGCAGGCCCGAGAACGGACACACGCACGACCATTCATCGGTGGAAATCACCACCTCGGCCCGCCGTCCACAGTACTCGTAAGGAAAGGTCTCCAGCACATCGGGGGTGACGGCCTCCACCCCCAGAAAATGGAAGGTTCGTCCTTCAGCTTGCACCATGCCCCACCTCCTTCACGCCCTGGCGGTCGCCGCGTGCCGCCGCGCCCACGCCTGGGAGATCCCCCCGGTTTCACCGACGTGTCCCCTTCTCTGCTCGCGCCCTGCCAGCGTCCCCCGCCTTGCGGGCGACCGCCAGCACGGAGAGACCGAACGGCGCCGGCAGACCAGCCAGCACCGGCGCCACGAACATCCAGCGTAAGAATCGGTTGAGCCAAGCCGGCGGAACGCGGTCCTCCAACCGTTGGCCGATGCGACTGATATGCAGGGCATCTTGCAGGCGGCGCAGCACCAGCACCGGAATGAACGGCACGGTATTCACATAGGTCCCACGCATCTCCACCGCCCCGGCCCCCTCCAACAGCGCCTGCATCCCCCAGCGCCGATAACGCCGCCGGTGCTTTAGCGCCACGTCCCAGCCGCTCCACGGGACGGGAAAGGCGAGCGCGGTGAGCACCCGGACCCCGCCAGGTTTGAGCACCCTGGGGAACTCCCACACCGCCTTTAGGTCATCTTCGAAGTGTTCTATCACATCGAAGGCCGTGACCGCATTTGCCACCGCATCGGCCAGGGCCAGCTGCTCGGCGCGACCGGCCACGACTTGGCAGCGGCCCAGACGGCGAACCAGCCCCGCCACCGCGACCAGCTCGTCGACGGCCACACCCCCACCTGCGCCTGGAGCTCGGCGGCGAACAGCCTTGTACCCGCCCCGAGGTCCACCACCAGCCGCGACGGTGTCAACACTCCCAGACGATCGAGCAAGCGTCGCACAATCTCGCGCTTGCCGCTGTAAAACCAGCGCTCCGCCTCCACCGCGGCAAGCGCCTGTAATTCCTCCAGACTCATCACCCCCTGCCCTCCCCCACCAGTACTGCCCATGCTAGCAGCCCGGGCGGCGAGCGCCAACCATGCCGGAGCCGGTTGGCCGGCAACTCCACCCACGTCACCCCAGCCGAAACCCCACAGCTCGTCCAGCGTGTCCTTCCCGACCCCTTCCAAGCCTTGCTCGGGAAGCGCTACGCTTGAGCCGGCATGAGCGCCGTGGTACGACTGGCGTGGCGCCAGCTCCGGGCGGCACCCCGGCCCGTGGCCCTCACCGTCGCCGGGGTGGCGGTGGGAGTTGCCGTGTTCACCTTTACGGTCTCCATGATGGATGGACTGGTGGTCTTCTTCTCCGAGCGCATCCTCAAAATCTCCCCCACCCTCACGGTGATGCCCGAGCGTCTGGAGCTGGCCCCGGGGCGGCAGGCGTTGCAGCGCGGCAGCGCCGACGAGGTGCTGCTGCTGTCGCGCCCGCCGGTCCCCGATCAGCGCCCCTCCCTGCGCGGCGCCCAGGGCCTGGCAACCCAGCTCGCTGCCCTGCCCGGCATCGCCGGCGTCTCCCTCCTCGCCACCACACCGGCCGTATTGAATTTTGGCGTGGTTCCCGAAGGCGCCGCCCTTTTGGGGATCGACCCCGCCGCCGAGAAGCAGGTCACCGAGCTGTGGCGGCTGGTAGTGCGGGGAAGCTGGGACGCGTTGGCCGCCCGCCGTGACGGGGTCATTCTCGGAGTTGGCCTGGCGGAACGGCTGGGAGCCGAGGTGGGCGACCGCTTGCTAGTCTCCGGCGTGGGAGGAGCGGCGAAAGAGCTTGAGGTGGTGGGGATCCTCTCGGCAGGCGTGGGCTCCCTCGATGAGGCGGCGGCCCTGGTCCACCTGCCGGTAGCCCAGGGGCTGGCCGGCTGGGGCAGCGACGAGGTGAGCGAGATTCGCCTGCGGACCGACAAGTTCGCGGACCTCGAGGCCCTCCGTCGACGTGCCCAGGGAACCGTCGGTTACCGCGTGGACACCTGGCAGGAATCCAACCGAGCGGCTTTACAGCTCTTTCGCACCATCGGCCTGACGACCTACCTCCTGACCGGCTTCGTCCTGGTGGTAGCTGGCCTGGGCATTGGCAATCGCCTGGCCACCATGATTCTCGACAAGGAGCGAGACATCGCCATCCTGCGCGCCTGTGGGTTTTCCCGCCCGGCCCTGCGAGGAGTCGTCCTGCTGCAGGGGCTGCTGATGGGTTCCGCGGGGGCCATAGCCGGTTGTCTGTTGGCCGCCCTGGGGATCCTGTATTTCCAGACCTTCCCCATTCGCTTCGCAGCTCGAGAGGGAGCGGCGCTGGCCTACACGGAGCTGTACCTAGCCAATAATCCCCGGTACTATCTTCTCATAGCCACGGTGGCGGTGCTGATTTCTTTCCTGGCGGCGCTGCTGGCGGTCCGGCGGGCGGTGCGCGTGGCCCCCGTGGAGGTGCTCCGTGGGGTGGCGTGAGCCGGCTTCCGTCCCCCTGGAGCCCGGTGAAAACGCCCCCGTCCTCCAGGCCACCGGGCTGGTGCGGCGGCTCGGCAGCGGGGCGGCAGCGCGGGAGGTGCTGCGGGGAGTCGGCCTCACTCTAAAGGCGGGCGAGTTCGCCGCTCTCACGGGCCCCTCCGGGTCGGGAAAGTCTACCCTGCTCTATCTGTTGGGTGGACTTGACCGTCCCGATCGGGGCGAGGTCCGCATCGCCGGCACGCCGTTGTCGGCGGTGCACGACGACGACCTCGCCCGGCTACGCAATCGGCTGGTGGGTTTTGTTTACCAGTTTCACTTTCTGCTGCCGGAGTTTTCCGCCCTCGACAACGTGCTCATGCCGTTGTGGGCCCGCGGGGGCGGTCGCTCCCGGGCGGACCGCGCCTGGGGCAAAGAACTGCTGGGGTGGATGGGGCTGGGCGACAAGACCGGCAAGCTGCCCCGGGAGTTGTCGGGCGGTGAGCAGCAGCGGGTGGCGGTGGCCCGCGCCCTGGTAAATCGGCCGCAGCTGCTGTTGGCCGACGAGCCAACCGGCAACCTGGACTCCGCCAACGCCCGGATGGTGTACCAGTTGTTCCGCCGTCTCCACCAGGAACAGGGGCAGACGATCCTGGTGGTCACCCACGACCCGCGCTGGGCGGCGGCCTCGGATCGAGTCCTGCGGCTGCTGGACGGGCGCATCGTCGCCGACGAACGGCGCGCCGCCGGAAACACCGCCGGAGATGCCGATGGTTTTGACCAAGGAGGGAGCTGATGCGGCGATGGCTGGTGTTGCTGCTGATCCTCGCGGCGCTGGGGAGCGTCGTGGGACGGGTGGTGTGGCAACGTCTCCGGGGAGTGGAAGTCAGCGTGGTGGCGGTGACGCGGGGACGGGTGGTGGAGGCGGTGTACGCCACCGGACGCCTGGATACCGATCAGCGCGCCACCGTGCGGGCCCGCCGCTCCGGGCCGTTGGTGGCGCTTCTGGTCGGCCCCGGAGAAAGGGTCACCGCCGGCCAGTTGCTGGCCCGCCAGGACGACGCCGAGGCGCGCCTGGCCGTGACCCGGGCGGAGCGAGAATTGTCCGCCGCCTCCGCCGCCCTGCTGCAGGCCCAGGATGCCGCGGCGCGGGCGGAGGAGCTGCACCGCGCCGGGTTGCTGGCGGAGAACGAATGGATTCGCGAACGTGAGCGCGCCCATGAGCTGGGCCAGCGCACCCAGGCGCTGGCCGCCGCCGTGGCGCTGGCCCAGGAGCAGGCCCGCTGGGTGGAGCTGTGCGCCCCCATAGCCGGCGCCGTCAGCGCCCTGCACCGACGCAGCGGTGACGGCCTGCGCGAAGGGGATGACGTGCTCTCCATCGTCGACCTCAGCCGCGCCTATTTGCGCGTGGCGGTGGACGAGCGGGACCTGGGCCGGGTCCAGCCCGGCCTGCCTGCGCGCTTGGTTTTCGATGCCTTTCCCGATCTCGTCTTGACCGGGGCGGTGTGGCGGGTCGTGCCGGCGGTGGACCGGCTCACCAAGTCGGCGGACGTGCTGGTGACGCTCCCTCCCAACCCCCCGCCACTCCAGCTGGATCTGACCGCCACCGTCAACATCGTGACGGCCGAGCTCACCGACGTCCTCGTGCTGCCACGCGACGCCCTCCGGGGCGCCGGGCGCGAGCGAGCGGTGTTGAAGATATCCCCCCAGCGTCGGGCGGTGGCGGCGTCGGTGCAGGTAGGCGCCTGCGACTCCACCCACTGCCACCTCCTCGCCGGGCTCGCCCCCGGCGAGGAGGTCATCTCCGCGGCCGACACCGTGTTCGAGGGGGCGAAGGTGCGACGGCGGTGATCCCCCACCTGGCCATAGCCGAAGCGCAGCTGCGCGGTCGCCCACGCCAGTCGGCCATCGCCCTGGCCTCCGTGGCGGTGGGCACAGCCATGCTCATCGTCACCCTCTCCCTCACCACCGGCCTGTCCGAGGATTTCATCGCCAAATCGGTGGAGACCTCACCCCACGTGGAGGTGTTGCCCCGCCGGCCGGCCGCCTTGCAACCCCGCGAGCTACGGCAAGACGAGGCTGTGTATGCGCTTCGTCGCCACCACCTGCCCGACGAGAAGCGCACGGTGCGGCCCCTGGCCGGGGTGCTGGCGCAGGCGCAGGCCATTCCCGGCGTGCTTCTCGCCACCCCTGCCGTGGAAGCCCAGGCGGTGCTGTCCTTTGGCACGGTGCAGCGACCAGTGGTGGTGACCGGGGTGCTTCCCGAGGAGGAGGCGGCGCTGACGGTGCTGGATGAGCGAGTGGTGCGCGGCAGCTGGTCGGAGCTGCTGCGCACCCGCGATGGGGTGGCTCTGGGCGGCCAGCTGGCCCGTTCGCTGGGCGTCGACGTGGGTGCTCCCCTGCAGGCGGCAAGCCCCGCCGGGGGGCTGGTGCCCCTGCGAGTGGTGGCGGTGGTGGAGTCGGGGCTCGCCACGGTGGACCGAGGCCTGGCCATGGTCCACCTGGATCGCGCCCAGGCCCTAGCCGGTCTGCCCAGCGACCAGGCCACCAGCGTGCGCCTGCGCCTGGCGGACCCCCGCCAGGCCGATCGCGTCGCCCGCCTGGCCGAGACCTCGCTGGGGTACGTATGTCGCTCTTGGCAGCAGCGCTCGGCCTCCCAGGCTGAGGCCTTTGCACGGCAAAACCTGATCACTCAAGTACTGGTGTTCTTCACCGTGCTAGTGGCCGCCTTCGGGGTGGCCAACGTTTTGGTGCAGCTGGTTTCCGACAAGCGTCGCGACATCGCCATCCTGCGCGCCGCCGGTTTTTCCCGCCATGACATCGGGGTTATCTTTCTCCACCAAGGAGTATTGCTGGGGCTGCTGGGGGCCGCCCTGGGATGGCTGGGGGGAGCGGCTCTCATCCGCGTGGTGGCGCGCTTGCCCGTGGATTTCGGCGAGGCGGCGCTGCTGCGGAACGAGCACTTGCGCATGGCCGAATACCCCTGGTTCTACCTCCTGGCCCTGGCCGTTTCCCTGCTGGTGTGCGCTCTCGCCGCCGTGCAACCGGCCCGCCGCGCCGCCTCCCTGGCGCCCACCGAAATCCTGCGCGGCGAGCGTTAGGCTGCCTCCACGCTCACCGTGACGTGGGAGTCCACCGCCGCTTTGTCCACCAGCGCCGGCCAGTAGGCCACCACCTCCTGCACCTTCGGTCGCCCGCCGGCAAAGCCCGTCACCCCCGGCGGGCCCGAGGTGATCAGCGGTGCCAGCTCCAGGGTGAAGCGCGACACCGCCGCCCGATCCTTGCTCCGTACCCCCAGGCGCAGCACCACTTCGGGCGGGTCAATGGGCGGCTCCACCACCCCGGGATGGCAAACCCCCGTACCCAGGAGTTCCACCACCCGGTCTGCAGGCGGGAAGGTGACCCCGGCCCGCGCCAGGCGCCGCCAGACGATGTCGGCGCACAGGCGCGCCTTCTCCTCTGCCCGCGGACCCGAGACGACCAACTGCCCCACCGCCTTGTAGGCCTCGTGAAAGGATGCCGACACTTTGTAGGTGTCAGTGGCCGGACCGCCCCGGGCCCCCCGCACCCGCACGCGGTCCACCCCCTCCTGCTCGAGCTGCACCGAAGCGAAGTCAGCGACGCAATCGGGGGTGATGTAGCGGCGCGGATCCCCCATCTCGTACAGCAGCTGTTCGGACACCGTGCCGATGGACACCAACCCACCGGTGCCGGGATGCTTGGTCACCACGAAGGAGCCGTCCTCCTCGCACTCCACGATGGGGTAACCCACATCCCAGAGAGCCGGTACCTCCCACCAGCGCGAATAGTTGCCACCGGTCACCTGGGCGCCGCACTCGATCAGGTGGCCGGCGATGGTGCCCGCCGCCAGGCGATCCCAGTCGTCCGCCGCCCACCCGAACTCGTGGATGAGGGGCCCCAGCGCCAGCGAGGTATCGGTGATGCGCCCGGCCAGCACGATCTGGGCCCCCGCCGCCAGCGCCGCCGCCACCGGCCGCGCCCCCAGGTAGGCGTTGGCCGACAACACCTTGTTGTGGTCCACCTGGCACAGCTGTTCTCCTGTCTCCACGTGCACGAGGTGATGCCCCGCCCGGCAGAGCTCGCCCAGGCGGGGCAGCAGATCGTCCCCCTCCACGATCCCCACCACCAGTCCGCGAAAACCCATCTCCCGCGCCACCTTCAGCACCTCTCTCCGGCATGCGGCCGGATTGAGGCCGCCAGCGTTGGTGATCACCCTCACCCGGCCGGCCACGATCTCCGGCAGGGCGCGCCGCAGGAAAGCGATGAAGTCGGTGGCGTACCCCTTGGCGGGGTCGCGCAGGCGCTGCCGCATCATGATAGACAGCGTCACCTCGGCCAGATAGTCGAGGCCCAGGTAATCCAGCGGCCCGCCGCGGAGCAGGTTCACCGGCGCGTCCGGAGAGTCCCCCCAAAACCCCTGGCCGTTGCCGATCCGTACGACCTGTCCCATGAATCCCCCCCTTCACGGTGATTGTACGCAACCGCGCCACCGGAGAGAGGCCTGTGGTACCCTCCCCCTCGGGGGTGGGAGTGCAGCAGCACGTCAGGCACGTCCTCGCCGGTTTCCACGAACTCACCTTGAAGGGGGCGCACCGCGGCAAGTTCGAACGGGTCCTGCTGCGGAACGTCAGGCGCGCGCTCGCCGGGCTGCCAGTGGCGGAAATCTCCCTCCCCGCCCGGGTCACCATCCGCTTTTCCGAGGACGTACCCTGGCCAGAAGTCCGCCAGCGGCTGGGCACCGTTTTCGGGCTGAACGTGCTGTGGCCCGTGGCGCATGCCGGCCACACCTTCGATGACTTGGCCGACTACTGCCGCGCCCACGCCGCCACGCTGGCCACCGGCCGCACCTTCGCCGTGCGCTGCCGGCGCTCCAACAAGCGCTTTCCCCTTACCTCCGAAGACATTCAGCGTCGCCTGGGGAAAATCCTGGAAGAGTGCACCGGGATGGGGGTGAACCTCGCCAATCCCGAGCTCACGGTTCGGGTCATCGTGCAGGACGACGGGATCTATCTCGTGCTGGCGCGGGTTCCCGGGCCCGGTGGACTGCCCGTGGGAACCTCCGGCAAGGTGCTGGTGCTGCTGTCGGGCGGCATCGACTCACCCGTGGCCGCCTACCTCGCGCTCAAACGAGGGGTTACCGCTCACTTCATTCATTTTCACTCCGCCCCCTACGTGGGGGACGCTTCGGTGCGCAAGGCCGAGGAGATCGTCGCCCTCCTCAATCGCCACCAGGGCGCCTCCCGCCTGGCCGTGGTGCCCTTCGGCGAATGTCAGAAGGACATCGTCGCCTCCTGCCCGGAGGCGCTGCGGGTGGTGCTGTACCGGCGCATGATGGTGCGGGTAGCCGAGCGGGTGGCCCGGCGCTGGCGTTGTCAGGCCCTGGTCACCGGCGAGTCGTTGAACCAGGTGGCCTCCCAGACCCTGCCCAACCTGGCGGCCATCGACCGCATCGCTCGCATGCCCATCCTGCGGCCCCTCATCAGCCTGGACAAGCAAGAGATCGTTGACCTGGCCGAGCGCATCGGCACCTACGAGGTGTCCATCCTCCCCTACCCTGACTGCTGCTCCTTCCTCCAGCCGCGTCACCCCACCACCGGCATCAGCGCCGCCGCCTGTGCCGCGGCGGAGGCGAACGTGGACGTAGAGCGGTGGGCCCGGGAGGTGCAGCGGCAAGCCCAGGTCGTCCACCTCGATCCGGCCCCCTGGCCCATTTCCATGAATTTGACCCCACGGGGGTTGCGACCGTGAGCCGCGCCCTGTCCCGGAAAGATTTCTTTCGCCAGCTCCTGGGGATGGGGCGACAGGACGACCGGCGAATTCGTACCGCCACCTCTCCCCGCCCGCCCGTCCTCTTGCGCCCCCCGGGGGCGATCCAACCCGACGAGCGCTACCTCGCCGCCTGCACCGGCTGTAACGCCTGCGCCGAGGTCTGCCCCAAAGGCGCAATCCGTCTCGACGTATCACCCCTGGACCAGCAGCGCCGCATCGCCGTCCTAGAGGTGGGGCGTACCCCCTGCGTGCTGTGCACCGCCGTTCCCTGCGCGGCAGCTTGCCCCGCCGGAGCGCTCATCCACCCCGGCTCGCCGCGCCTGGTGCGCATCGGCGTGGCCCAGGTGGACCCGCGCCTCTGTCGCACCTTTCGCGGCGAGGGGTGCGACGTCTGCGTCCGCGTCTGTCCCTACCCCGACGAGGCGATTCGCATGATTGGCCACCGCCCAGTGGTGATGCCCGCGGCCTGCACCGGCTGCGGCTTGTGCGAAGCTGCCTGCCCGGAGCGGCCGGTGGCCATTGTGGTGTACCCGGAGCGGGACCTGGTTCCCGGCCTGCGCATCCCCAGGGCCTGGGGCCCCGCAGGTTAGAGGGCGGTCGGCGGGTCAGCAGAATCGGAGAGAAACGCCAAAAAGGCTATACCAGGTACCCGCGGAAAAGCATGTTCAATTCGGCGGCCTGGTGCATCAGGCGCTGGTAAAGATCGGCCACCGCGAGTCGTACTTCGGGGGCAGCAGGGCGGGCGGCAGGAAGAAGAGCCTCAGGGCCGCGCGCCGGACAGCCGAAGTACAGACCGTCCAGGAACACGCTGGCAGGGAATTCAGCTCCCGACAGCAGCCGCGGCAGGGTGAGCCCCACCGAGGAGACTCCGGGTCCCACATAGGGAAGAAAGCCCAGGCCGCGTACCAGGTAGTTCCACTCCCGGGCCGCCCGGGTCAACACCTCGCTGCGCTGGAGCGACGGCCGATTCAGGTCGTCGAAGGCCAGTACGTCGGTGCTGTGGGGACCGAAGGCCGCACCGCGAGCCGCCACCTGGGCCTGCCACCCCTCCCGCCGTGCCGCGGCCAGGGCCCTTCCCCACATCACCCCTAGCCCGAGACCGGCGATGCGCTCCGGCGCCAGGCCGTTGCCGGTGAAGTGGCCAGCGGCGTCGCTGTTGGAGTCCACGAAGGCCGCCTGGGCGAGCCAGTCCACCGGATCGGAGACCACCAGGAATAGGCCCGGGAAGTTGGCGGCCCGCGCCTGTTCGAGAAACCCCTTCAAGAGCGCTCGATTGGGGGCCAACTGCACCAGGCGCACATCGCCCATGGTGCCCAGGGGCGGCACCCCGGTGGTGGCCACGAAGAGGAACACGTCGCACTCGTTGAATAGCTGCTCGGGGCTGGTCAGGCGTACCCTGGGCAGCAGTTCGTGCTCCTGCCACACGGCAATGGAGGACAGCTCCAAAAACCAGCGCTCTAGGTTGGCACCGTCCACGTCGTACACCAAAAGCTCCCGCACCCCCGACATTCGAGTGGGCGTCGCCGCCAGGTGGGTGGCCGCCACACCCCCCACCCGGCCCAGCCCGGCGATGGCCACCACCACGCCGCAGGCCGGCGCCGGCCGGGCCAGGTGCTCCAGATAGCGGAGCACCCCTGGCGGCGAGGCCAAAAAGCTCCAATGTTCGCCCCCTGCCGCCCTGCCCCACAGCCCCTCGCATTCCGGCTGCGGCGTCCAGCCGGGCGGCGCCACCCAGGGCTCGCGCCGGGGATCGCCGCTGCGGGGCTCCAGCACGATCTCCGGCGCTGGCAGCCCCGAGGGACGCGGCCCCCAGCCCAGCCGCTCGGCGGTGATGGGGTCGCCCAGGATGGCGGCGCGGCCGTGGCCGTAGAGGGTCATCGCCCGCTCCAGCGAATGCGGTGGGCCTCGTGTGTTTCGGGGTGCAGGCGGGCCAGAGCGCGCAGATCCTCCGCCAGCAGCTGACTGGGAAGTCGATCACGGGGCGGCTCGAACCCCTCCGGCAGGGGGGGACAGCGGGGAGTGCGTACCACCGCCCCCATCTCGGGCAGACTCAAAAAGCGCGCCTCGGTCGCCCGGAAGAGTTCTTCGATGGACTCCAGCAGGCGCCGGGTCAGCTCCAGCGCCAGGCGAGAAAAATCCAGAGCTCCCTCGCGGTCCAGCCCCAGGGGGTGGGGATCGTGGTACGGCAGACAGTCGTTGAGTGACGGCAGCAGCGAGCCGCTCTGCATGTGGGAACGACCGAGGATGTTCCACCCCCCGATGAAGGGGGCCACGGCGCTTTCCCGCAGTATCCCCCGCCAGCGTGGAACGATGGTCCCGCAGCGGTGCCGGATTCCCTTCAGGTGCAAGGTGGCGTGCACTGACGCCGAGGTCAGGCCCACCAGCACCTCGCGCAGGCGCACGCCGGCGGCCCGAGCCGCCTCCGCCACCTCCAGCAGCGGCTCCACCTCGATGAGGATGGGAGCGAGGAGCAGTGCATCCCGGCCCAGGGAGCGAGCGGTGTGGAGCTGCAGCTCCAGCGACGGGCTACCGGGCGCCGGGTGGGTGCCGGCCTCGTACCCCTCCCAGGTGAGGAATCGCTCCAGCTCCAGGGCAATGGTGGGATACTCCCCCACCAGGTCGCGGACGAAGAAGGTCCCGAGGCCCAAAACCACCCACTGCTTCCGTCGTTCCCTGGCCAGTCGCTCCCGCGCCCAGGCCGCCACCTCCCGCTTCACCTCCCGCTCCTGCACCTGCAGCAGGGCGGCGCCGGGGTGCCGAACGCCGAAGAAGGCAGCGATGGCGCGTCGGTTTTCCTCGATCACCCGTCGCACCGTTGGCGCCTCACCGTAGCGCGGCTGCAGCACGAACCCCATGTCCCACAGCAGCAAAAGCGGGTCCGTGAGCGAAACCGCCGCCCAACGTAACGTCCCCGGATCGTCGCCCGCGGGGCTGGCTAGCCACGAGGCGCCCGCCTGAATGAGAGAGGCCTCGAGTGCCTCGGCGTCGTGCGGAGGTAGCCCGAAGAGGGCGAACAGCAGGCCGGCGTCCATCCAGCGCGCCATGGCCTTGGCGAGTAAAGGGGTGATGGCGGCGCACTCGGCCGGCGGCCGGTCTGCGGCCACGGCGGTGATCAGCGCTCCCCGCCCCAAAAGACGCCCGTCCAGATGGGGGGTGAGCCGGCGATCGTTCACCGCCACCGGCAGCTCGGCCGCCGGAACCTCGGTCCAGCTCAAGGCCGCCAGAGGGCGGCCACTTTCCCCTTCGCACAGCACCAGAGTCTCACTCCGGCCGCGGGATCGCCGCCCGCCGGCGGAGAGGGCTTCCAGCCGGGCCACATGGCTCAGCACGGCCGGGATGTGGTCGCCGGCGACGATCTCCACCCGCAGGCGGGGGACGTTGACGGTTTCTTTGGCGGATGGAAAGTTGAGGTAGAGCTGGCGCTCCGAGAGGATACGCGCCACCAGAGGATCGCACATCGCTTCCAGCGCTTCCCGTCGGCGCAACGCCTGGCGTACGGACGTAGAGGAGACCGCCGACACCCGGGGAGGAACGGTGGCTACCTCCACACCGGCGCGGAAAAGGGACAGCTTGGCGCGCCAGGTAGAGGAGGCCATCTCCGGGCGGTGGATGACGATGTGGGGAACGTCCCACACCGCCGACTCGGCGCTGCGGTAGGCGGAGGCACCCTCCAGGACGTCGCTACCGACCACCAGCTTGACCGGCCGGCCGCGCAACCGACGGAACATGGAGGCCAGACTTGATCTCCGGGCGATGTTGATGGGCGGCTCGATGGGCGAGAGAAACGCCTCGGGCAGCGGCGCCAACGCCCGCCAAGCCAGCTCCTGGCGGATGCGGCGCGGCTGGGCATGCTTGCGCCACGAGTAGTCATCCACCTGCACCAGCACCTCGTCGACGAACTTCAAGGCCTGGGTGGTGACCTCGCCATGCCCGATGGTGAAGGGATCGAAAGTCCCCGGCATCAACGCCACCGACCGGCGGACCGGGAAGCGGGGCCGCGGACGGGCCCGGTGGAGGGCATGATCCAGGTGATTGAGGGCAGAGGCGACCAGGAAGAAACGGCCGCGATCTCCGGGGGAGTGCGCCACCAGCGCCAGGAACTGCTTGGTGGTGAGGGCCAACAGGCGGGTGAGGCGGTCATCCCCGCTGGCCTTGTTCAGGAGGCGATCCAGCACCATCGCCACCTGGGCCAGGGCCTCATGGACGGTGGAGGCGCGCTCCTCCGCCAGCGCCCCCATGAGGATGCCGGCCAGCCGCCGCAGAATTCGCCGGTCCAGCTGTTCCCGGCGCATCTGCAGCAACAGCCAGCCCGTCGTCTGCAACAGCAACCGTTGCAACGCCTCGGAGCCCCGGCGCGCGTCCACCTCGATGTCATCAAGGATTTCGATGAACTCCTGCTCGGGCAAAGTGGCGATGACCGCCGCCAGAAACCGCGGGATGTACCGCGTCACCGCCTCCACATCCAGCTGCAGCGAGCGCAGCAGCTCCACCGCCAGGTCGTTGCGCTGCTGCACCGACAGCTGCGGTACCAGCTCCAGCAAACAGCGCCCGGCGTGGAATCGCGCCCCCTCGACCCGGCTGACTTTCAAAATGTTGGCCAGGTGAAACGCCACCTCGTTGGCAAAGTGCGTCTCCGGGTCTTCTCCCCTGGCCATCCTCCCCCGCGCCCGGGCGAGCAGATAGTCGCAGTTGATTTTCTTTTCCACCCAGCCGACCCGGCTCTTGAGGTTGCGCAGCATCACCTCACGCACCGCCCCACGGCCCTCCTCCCGCAGCTCGAGGCAGCGCTCGGCCAGGGGAACGGCGTCGGCCAGCCGCGCCAGCTCCTCCAGCAGGAACAGCTCAGCGACCAGCGCCTCGGCCCGGGCGTTGGCGGCCAGCAGGCCAACGCAGTAACGCACACCCTCCTTCACGCCCGGTGCTTGCAGTCCCTCTCGAGCCACCCCCAGCATCACCCGCCATGCCATCAGGCGGGTATTGACCGCTTCGTGGTGCGCCCAGGCCTGGGCGATCTCCAGCAGCTCCACATGCTTCACCTGGTCGAAATAGGGCAGCAAGACCTCCAGCGACTCGCAGCAGTACAGACCCACCAGCGGCCGTTCGTCCGCCAGCCGGCCACGAATCCGCTCCAGTACCAGGGCGAGAACCTGGCGGCGCAGCTGGGGCTCGGCGCGGCGGACGAGGCGGCGCAGGATCACGGGGATGGCATAGAGCTCCTTCTCCACTTCCCCCATGTCTTCCTCGTGCTCCGCGGGGGCTTGATCCAGGAGGCTGAACACCCGCTCCAACCGGCGCAAAGCCCAGGTACTCTCCTCCACCGTCACGCCGTCGGGCAGATCCTTGGTCCAGAAGCGCTCCTCCAGGCCCAAGAGATCGCCGATCCGGTTGGACGCGTGGTAGCGGATGTCGTCGTCCCGGTGGGACAGTAGCTCGAAGCAGAACTCCAGGGCTAGGTCCTTTTGCTCCATGGACATGGCCGGCGAGTACTCACCCAGCACGCCCAGGTAGGTGCGTAGGTCCCGCCACCCCTCGGAGGAGCGAGCCTCCTCCAGTAGGCCGCGCATGGTTTCGGCGTTGCGTAACCGCTCCATCACGCCGATGTTGTGGGCCGTGGAGAACAGCCGGGCCACGGTGGGGATTTCGCCGCCGGTAGCGAGGGCCACCAGATCGGGGCGAGTTCGCCCCGCCATCACCTCGAGCACATCCAGCCCGGCGGGAATGCGAGGTCGTTCGCGAGCTGGCCCCTCGAAGCCGGGGGGATCCAGCCGCACCCCCAGGGTGAGGAGGTAGTCCTCGAGGTCGCGCAGCTTCCCGTACACCTCCTCATACCGGCGCAACTTGGCGCGGTCCAGATTCTCCAGCTTGTCGCGTATAGCGGCGAAGGCATCCCTGAGCGGGATCATGCTCATGCGCGGCGTGCCGTCCGGGCCGGGCATGTCCTTGACCCTGAAGTCAGCGTAAATTAGCAGTTGCGTCTCCACCGGCAGGCGCACCCGCTCCAGGTCCCAGCAGGAGTGGTTGGTGGCAATGTGCCCAATGCCGGGAAGCCCGCGCGCCTCGTACCACTGGTGGGTGTAGTAGTAGTGCAGACGAGGGATGCGTCGCTCTTCATCGCCGACGCAGCCGAATTTGCCCACATCGTGGCCGATCGCGGCGCCGTGCAGCAGCGGCAGCGACACCGGAATCGAACGCGCCAGCTGGCGGGCGATATGGATCGCCAGCCCGGTGACCCCGAGGACGTGATCGGCAATGGAAAAGCCGAGCCACTGCTGGGCCATGGCCAGGGTGACCAGCAACCCCTCTTGCTCCAGGACCACGAGCAGCCGCCCGTACTCGTCCGCCGCCGGCCAGCCGGTAAACTCCGCCTCCGCCAAGGGGCGAAACGGCAAGCGAACGGCGATCCCTTCCCCGCCCCGCTGCGCCTGGGAGGTGATCACGGCATCGGCGAGGGGGAAGAAATGGCGAGCCACCTCCTCCACCTCCGGCGTGGGGGGGGGGAATCGCTGGGGAAAAAGGCGCCGCCGCCCCTCCCGGTACAGCGCCTGGCGCCACTGCTCCAGATCCCCCGGTGCTTCGAGGCGCGCCAGGTGCAGGGCGAGCCTTAAAGCCGTATCCAGATCCACCGCCGCCACCGCGGCAGGGTCTCCCGGCAATTGCCAGCCGTGGCGCGACGCCAACTCGGCCAGGGAGCTCTGTCCTATTGCCATCGCGCCAGGAAGTATAGCAACCGCGACGGATAGATCCCCCGCCAGAACGACGCACCCCCGGGTGCCGGCCCCGGGGGTGCGAGAAAGAACCGGTGAGCGGCCCGGTCAGGCCAACTCGGCCAGGGTGGCCTTGAGTGCCCGGTAGAAACGATCGACGGTGGAGATCTGCACCCTTTCGTCGGGCGAGTGGGGGGACTCAATTTGCGGCCCCATGGAAACCATGTCCATGCCGGGAAACTTCTCGCCGATGAGCCCGCACTCCAGCCCGGCGTGAATGGCGCGGATGTGGGGCTTTATCCCCAGCTCCTTTTCGAACACCTTCACGGCGGTCTTCAGCAGCGGCGAGTCGGGGTTGGGCTTCCAGCCGGGGTAGCCGCTGCCCACGTGGGGCGTCGCGCCCCCCAGGGTAAACACCGCTTCCACTTGGGCCATCACCGCCTTCAGCGACGGCATCACCGAAGAACGGCCGGAGGTGGTGACCTTGACCTGGTTACCGTCGGTGATCACCACCGCCAGGTTGTGGGAAGTCTCCACCAGGCCCGGCACGGCGCGGCTCATGGCCAGCACGCCGTGGGGGCAGGCGAGAAGGGCATTGAGCAGGCGGTCGCGGTCGCCCCTGCTCATCACCCGGCGGTACTCGTCGCAATCGTCCAGCTCCGCCACTTCGAAGCGCTGGCTGGGGTCAATCTCGCCGAACTCGTCCTTGAGCACGGCTGCGACCTTCTCGATCTCGGCCCGCAAAGCTGAGGTGTCCTTGCCGGCGCGAAGAATCGCATCCGCCTCGCGCGGGATGGCGTTGTGCTTGCTCCCCCCGGACAACGACACCAGCTCGAAGTCGATCCCCGCCACCCGCAGGGCGTGCAGCGCCCGCACCAGAAATTTCAGGGCGTTACCACGGTTCTCGTGGATGTCCACGCCCGAGTGCCCACCCCTCAGGCCGCGCACGGAGATGCGCAAGGGCACGGTGGCCATGGAGGCCGGCTCGCGGCTGACGGTGAGGACAGCGTTGCAGTCGGCGCCGCCGGCGCAGCCGATGTACAGGGCGCCGTCCTCCTCGGTGTCCAGGTTGATGAGGATGCGCCCGGCCAGCAGGGTGGGGTCCAGCTGCTGCGCGCCGGTCAGGCCGGTTTCCTCGTCCACGGTCATGAGCAGTTCCAGCGGCCCGTGGATTGCCTCGGGATCCTCGGCGATGGCCATGGCGGCCGCCACTCCGATGCCGTTGTCAGCGCCCAGGGTGGTGCCGGTGGCGTAGACGTAGTCGTCGACGATGCGCACGTTGATGGGGTCGCTCAGGAAGTCAAACTGCACGTCCTGGTTCTTTTCCGCCACCATGTCCAGGTGGCCCTGGAGGACGACGACGGGCGCGCTCTCGTGGCCAGGCGTGGCGGGCACCGCTACCACCACGTTGCCGGCGGCATCCCGGCGCACCTCGAAGCCTCGCTCGGTGGCCCAGGCGACCACGTGGGCCGCCACCTTCTCCTCGTGCTTGGAAGGGCGGGGAATCTGCCGCAGTGCATCGAAGTGCCTCCACACGAGCTGCGGTTGCAGGTTGACAAGTGGGCTCGACACAGTCACCTCCTTTTTCGCCTTCGAGGAACCGGCGTGAAGCCGGGAAGTCATTGTACCCTACGCTGGACTCGCCCCCCCGGTGCCCGCCCCTGGATCTCGAAGTACGCGAACACCAGGTCGAGCGATTGAGCGGTTCCCCCGGTCATCGGGTTGCTGCGGTCGTAAGGGGTGAAAGGGGCCCCAAAGGCCGGCAACACCTCCAGGGCGACCGCCCACACCGGCGGGTACGCCATCTCCAGCAGGCGCAACCAGGGAGTCGCCGTGCACCCACCGCAGCCGTCGTCCGCGCGCGACACTCCCAGGGCGTTGCGTCTGGCCACCTCCCAGCCATCGACGGTGGCGCAACGCTGGGCCACGAAGGCATCCACGGCCTGGGCGCCGGTCTCGTACACCCAATCACCCCACCCACCTCGCTCGCTTCCCGGCGAGGCCACCAGCCGCGCCACCATGATCATCTCCAGGGCGCGCAGGACGGTGTATCGATCCCCGGGAACGTCGAGGAGGGGCCACAGGGCCAGCAGCTCCGGCAGGTCGGCCGGGCTGGCGACCTCCAGGATGGCCTGCAGGCACTGCGCCGGCTCCCGCACCACAACCAACCCCGGCCGCCGCGGCAGGCCGCGGGCGTGCAGGTAGGAATCGACCCAGATGCCCACCAGCGTGCGAGTGCGACTGGCCTGTACCAGGGCGTCGGCGAAGCCACCCAGCCGCTCCCAGGTCTCGGGAGTGTCGGGGATCGACTGCGGGGCAGGTGCCCGGTCGCCCACCAGCCACGCCAGCCCCACCGCCGCCGCCTGCCGCACCTTCAGGGAGGGCGAGCGCAGCCCCTCGGCATAGGCCGGCAGCAGGCTGAGGTGGTGGTAGGAGGCGCCGCCCAACAGCAGCGCCAGTTGGTCCCTCTCGGACAGCCCACCGCGCGCCCAGCGAGCCGCCAGCTGCTGCGGGCCGGGGCCGTGGGTGCGCATCTCCCGCTCGCAGTCGCGCTTGAGCTCCGCCAGCATGTTGGCCGCCTGCTGTAACCCGACCCCGGGCCAATAAGAGGCATCGGGGAAACGGGCCAGGCTTTGGGGCGCCGGCAACGGCGGTGCCACCGCGGTGGCCAGCAGCAGCGGCAGGGCCAGGCCGATCACCCGCCCGTCCTCACCACGCCTGCCATCGACGTGGCAACGTCAGAGCCGCCCCGGCAGCCCCCATCACCGCGCACCCACGCTGCCGACCTCGCGCCGCAGGGAGGCGAAGCTCGCCTGGTTGGTCAGCTCGTCGCGCACCCCCACGGAGATGCGATAGCGCCCGGCCTCCAGCAGCAGCGAGGCACTAATGGTGTAGTACTGGCCGCGCGCCCGCTCGTACTCCTGGGGCTTGACGCGGATGGCGTGAGACAGGCGCTGCAGGTCGGACTGCTTGCCCTCGTCGTCGCGGGCCGCGTAATACACCATCACGTACCCCGACAGCCATTCCCCGTCGGGGATGAGGGCGACGCTGGCCAGGGGGATGCGGACCTCCACTGGGAGGGTGTAGCGGCTCCCGGTGGTGGGAGCTGCCTCGCCGGTACTCACGGCGACACCCAGCGGGTTCTCTTCCACGGGAAAGGTAAGCCCGGTCATGACGCGATCGGCGATGCGCGTGGGCAGGGTCTTCTCAATGAAGGTACGGGTGTAGTTGAGGCGGTACTCCGGGTACCCTTTAAGCCGTACCTCGATGCGGTGCAACCGATCGGTGCCCGTTGGTACCAGCCGATAGCCCAGAGAGTAATACGTCGAGAAATCGTCCATGATGCGCTTTAATCCCGGACCCACGTCGTTGGTGTTGACGATGGCCAGCCCTCCCGTCTGGTCCGCCAGGTACACCAAGGAGTCCTGGTAGTTAGAGCGGGTCATGGCGGCGGACAGGGTGGACCGGGACTGGCGGTTCTCGGCTTCGATGCCCAGGTCCGACTGCAGGCCGCGGGCATCGATGGTGTACAACGTCACCCCCGCCGAGGTGCAACTCGTCACCAGGGAGCGGAACATGGCCGTAGCGTCGTACTCCCGCGACTGGGAAATGGACCCGGGGTCGCGATACTGCTCCTGGATCTCGTAAAACAGCTCCAGGCCGGGGGTCATGGGCAGACCGTCCGAGACGTAGATGATCGCCCGCTTGCCGGGCAGCCCCGCCATCTGCGACACGAACTCCTGCAGGGCGCGCACCGTGAAAGTGAGATTGTTACGCTGTTCGCGGGCGAAGGAGCGAGCCTGTCCCAGCGCCCGATCCAGGTTGGTCTTGTTGCTGTCCTGGGCGATGAAGTCCTCGATTTCGCGCCGGGCGGTGTTGACCTCGGCGCGGCCGCCGACGAAGGTGCGCATGGTCCGCAGCGCCGAGGCAATGTCCTCGGGATCGGAGGTGAAGGGTTGCAACACCTTGAGGCTGCGCTGGTAGGACACCACCATCATCTGGTCCGGCTCCTTCAGGGCCTCGCGCACCCACTCGCTCATCCGGTTGATCACGCGGTTGCGGTTGAACACGGTGATGTTCTCGTTGTCCACCAGGAGGACCAAAAAGCGCGGCTCCCGGCGTTCCTCTACCCGCGGCGCCGGCGTCGGCACCCCTCCCCCCTCCGCGGGGGCGGGCGCCACGTCCCCCTCCGTGGGGCGGATGACGGTGTCCCCCTGATAGACGGCGAAGTTGACCACCTCCTGCGGCTCGCCGTTTTGAAAGACGAGGAAATCCTCCCGCTTGAGTCCGGTGACGGGGCGCCCCTCCTTGTCGGTTACGGACACTTCGACGTTCTTGATGGTCACCTCAGACACGTCGATAAAACGCAACCCCCCTACCTGGTCCCTGGGGGGTTCAGCGGCGGGGGGTTTTTCCTGGGCCAGGGTCAGCCAGGCCCCAGCCAACACCACACCCAGCACCGTCACCCACACTCTGCGCACGCTCGCCTCCTCGCCGGAGTGTAGCAAATGGCCCTCTCGCCGCTTACAGCCGCAGGTCGGCGACCACCGTCGAGGTGGTTCGCCCTAACACATCGTCCACGGCGACACGCAGCGAGCGAGTGCCGCCCTCCATCTCCAGCGTCAGGGTGTACGCGAAGTAGCCACGGGTGCGAGCCTCCTCCAGTTGGTTGATATCCACCTGGATCGGCACCCTGCGGAAGCTCAGGTCGGATTGGTTGCCCTCTCCGTCCACCGCCAGCACCACCACCTGCACCTGTCCCCAGGCGACGGGCCCCCGGGGGATGAGGGTCAGGCGGGCGTAGGGGATGCGCACCTCGGCCGCAATGCGGTAAGTGCGCATGCGCTCGGCGCGCACACGGAAGCTCTTCTCCGGCCTGTCCAGCACCAGCTCGATGCCCAGGGGATTGGCGGTCTCGCCGGCCAGCAGCACCCCCCGCGCCCGTTCGGCGTCCCGCTCGTCAAAGGGTCGATCCACGTAGCTGGTGCGGTGGGTCAGCCGCAGATCGGGGCGCCCCACCACCTCCACGCGGATGTCGTACTGCCTGCCGTCCCCGGCGTGGTCCGGCTGGTAAGCGAGGGAGTAGTAGCTCGAGGTCATCCGCTCCACCTCGGCCAGGGCCGCCGCACCGTCGCTGGAGAAGATCGCCTCACCGCCGGTGAGTTTAGCCGCCCGGATGAGGTTGTCCTTGCGATCGGCCTCGCGCCAGAATGACACGCTGGCCACATCGTTGAGGGCCGGCCGTGCGCTCTGGCTAGCGTCCACGTTGTCGATGGGGGTGCCTGACGGATCCAGGGTGAAGAGCGTGAACTCCAGCTCGCCGGCCTGGGAGGCGATGCGGGATAGGATGCCGGAGGTCCGATACTCGCTGGGGGCCTCGGACCACATGTCGTAGGTGAGATAAACGGGAAGGTTGTCGCTCCTCGGATACCCCGGCGACACGAACAGCGCCACCTTGCGCGCCCGCGAGTCGGCGAAACGCTGCAGCGCGCCCGTGAAGGCGCTTTCCACCCGCCCGACGATGCGCCGCATCATGTTCCAGTACTCGGCGTTCTGGGCCCGCCGGTACTCCACGTCGGAGTAGCGCCAGCGGGGATCCAACGGTGAGCCGCCGCGGTAGCGCATGTCGTTGACGTTGAACGTCGACAGGGTGATCTGCCGCTGCAGACCGGTGGCCGACAGGCGTCGCACCTGCTTGAGCGCCTCCACCACCTTGGGGACTGAGGCGGTGGGCGGCGTGTGCACCCTCAAGGTGCCATCGAAGGAGACCACCGCCATCTCCAGCGCCGGCGGCAACCCAACCGCCACCTGCTCGATCATGGCGTCGACGACCCGCCGCTTGTCGGACTCGATCATCTGGTAGAGATCGAAGAACACCACCACCCGCCGTGGCGCCGGCGCCCCGATCACCGCCTGCTCGTCGGCGGCCCGCACTTCACCCCCGGCCACCGCGAAGAAGTTGGTCACCTCCTGGGGCTTGCCGTTTTCGAAAATGCGGAAATCTTCGCGCTTCAAGCCAGTGACCGGAACTCCTGCGGCATCGGTAACCTTCACGTCCACCGTGATGTTGTTGACGCGAACTTCGGAGAAAAACATGGGTTGTTGCGTCTGCCCATGCGCCGTCGTCCCGGCGAGGACGAACAGGAGCAGAACTTTATGGTGAGACCTCATCTCCACAACCTCCGCCTGTTTTTTCTGCAAGCCACATGCCGAGCGGGCGCCCGCAAACCTCCGCGCCGCCTTCTCCAACCACGCAGCCCACGGGACGCCGTGTCGCCTGCCGGCGACACCCGCTATCATGGCCCTCGCCATGGCGTTCCGCTCGCCGTACCCGGTACGACCCACGTTCGGTGGCCTCACGGGGCCCCCTGCCCCGCACCTGGTGGCGCTGCTGGCGGTGCTGTTCGCCACCTACTCCCTGCAGTTCTTCGCCCCCACCGCCTGGTTGCCGGCGTTGCTGCGGCTCACCCCGGCGGTCTGGCAGCAGGGCTTCGTCTGGCAACTGGTGAGCTACCCCTTCGCCGGCTACGGCCCCCCGTCCCTGTGGTTCTTGCTGGAGCTCCTGATCCTTTTCATGTTCGGAAACCAGGTGTGCTGGCACCTGGGCCGCAGGGGCTTCTGGCGAGTGTTGCTGGGGGTAACGGTGATCGCCGCCGGCGCGGCTGTCCTCGTCGCCCTGCTAATCGGGGTCGGCCCGACCACCTTCAGCCTCATGCAGGGGCAGCGCATGCTGCTCGCCATCCTGATTGCCGCCTTCGCCACCGCTTACGGCGACGCCACTATCCTCCTGTTCTTCATCCTCCCCATCAGGGCCCGCTGGTTCTTGTGGATCGAGGTGGCGGTGGCGTTCATCGCCTTCCTCTCCACCCGCGATCTACCCGGCTTCGCGGGGGTCTGCGCCGCGGTGGCGGCCACCTTCGCGGTCCTCTCCGGACCCGGCCAGTGGCGCCGGATCCGGCTGCAGTGGGAGCGCCTCGGGCTGCAGCTGCGCCTGCGCCGGCGTCCCCGGATGCGTTTGGTGGACCAGGACCCGCCGAAGAGGTGGGTCCATTGACCGGCCTGAACGCCGGCCCTGCCCCGTGAGGCTGCGCGGATAACCCGAACTAGGCCACCGGGAAAAAGAAAAAGCCCGGGGCTGCGGCCCCGAGCTCCCGGTATGGCCAACTTAAGATTTCCCTACCGGCGCACCTTCTCCTCGATGAGGATGCGCGGGTATTTGGCTTTGAAGGCATCGCGCAGCGCGAGGATGTTGAGATTGCCCCCGGTGTCCCTGTTGGCGTCCTCGAAGCGGAAACTATCGCCTTTGGCGATGTCGATCTCCAATTCGTAGCAGAACGGCGTCCCGGCCGCGGTGCGACACTTGAGCTCGATCTTCCTGATGCCGGCCGGGAAAATCTCGGCATTGAGACTGGAGTCAGTGGCGTCGCGCCACTCGATCTTGTCGCCAGTGAACACCAACGTGCCCGGGCGGTTGCGGCGCAGCCGACCAGTGCGCAACACCAGCCCCTCCACTGAATCCTCCCTAGCCACAGCAGCCGGCAGTGGCTGAGGTACTTGCCGACCCGGTCCGGGGCTTGCCGGCGCCTCCACCGCCAGCAAGGCGGCAATGATCGACTCGGGGATGCGGTTCTCCTTCAAAAAGAGGAGATCCTGCGGCGTCAGGTTGTACGGCACCGTCTCCTTCTGAATCGACTCGGCGATCAACGACTCCGAAAGACCCGACCTGACCAGCTGCACGATCTGCTGCAGGCGCGGGTCCGAAGGGGTAATCTGCGGCGCCGCCTGTTGCTCGGGAGCCTGCTGGGGAGCCTGAGCGAGGACCGGCAACGCCACAACCACACTCAACCCGAAGAGAACCACCATCGCGAGCTTCTTCATTGTTCCTCCTCCACTTCCCCCTCGTCTCGAGGGCTGTCCACGTGCTCGCTACATCGTCCCGAGCGGCCCCGCCGGGAACCCCCAGCGGCACCAGGGGGCGGGGTCGCAACTCCGAGGCGAGAACGTATCAATGCATAGCATACAGCACCCGCGGATCCTCCGTGCGCGGCTGGCAGGCCCCTTGCTCCGGTTCACCCAGCGGCAGTCGTTACAATGCTCCTGCTCCCGGCGCGGAGCCGAGGTGAGAGATGCCGTTCCCGTACCCCTACTCCCGCATCGCCCAGGCGATGCGCCCCTCCCCCATCCGCGAGCTGTTCGCCCTCACCCAGCGCCCGGGCATGATTTCCTTCGCCGGCGGCCTGCCGGACCCGGCCATCTTTCCGGTCGAGCGTTTCGCCGACTGCGCCGACGCGCTGCGGAAGTGGGGCAGCACGGCGCTGCAGTACGGCGCCTCGGAGGGGTATCGGCCGCTGATCGATTGGCTGGCCGAGCGGATGAGTCGGCAGCTGCGCACGCCCACCGCGGCGGCGCAGCTGATCGTCGGGTCGGGCTCCCAGCAGCTGCTCGACATGCTCGCGCGCCTGCTCCTCGATCCCGGGGACGTGGTCCTGGTGGAGTCCCCCACCTACCCGGGCGCCCTCCACACCCTGCGCAACGCCGGCGCCCGCTTCATGTTGGTCCCCAGTGACCGCGACGGCGTCGTCGTCGAGCTACTGCCCGAGATGGTGGACCGCTGCCGGCGCGAGACCGGCCGTCCCCCGAAACTCTTCTACACCGTCGTCAACTTCTCCAACCCCTCGGGCGCCACCCTGTCGCTGTCGCGCCGCCAGAGTCTGGCCGCCATGTTGCCCGAGCTGGGCGTACCGGTTCTCGAGGACGACCCGTACGGGGAGCTGCGCTGGGAGGGTGAACCACTGCCTTCCCTGTACTCCCTGGCGGGCGGCGCGGGGGTGGTATACGCCTCGTCCTTCTCGAAAATCCTGGCGCCCGGGGCGCGGGTCGCCTGGGCGGTCGGCGAAGCCCCGCTGATCCGCCGCATGGTGCTGGCCAAACAGGGGATCGACCTGTGCACTTCGATGGTGGCGCAAGTGCTGGTAGCCGAGTACTGCAACCGCGGCCACCTGGACGCCCACCTCGGCGCCATCCGCCGACACTATGCCGTCAAGGCGGCGGCGATGAGCGCGGCGCTGCAGACCTCTCTGAGCGGGCTCGCCACCTGGGAGAACCCCCAGGGTGGGTTTTTCTTTTGGCTGCACCTCCCCGGCCGCGACGCCCAACAGATCTTCCATCGCGCCATCGAAGCGAAAGTGGCCTTCCTGCCCGGCGCCGCGTTTTACCCCCACGCAGGCGAGACTCTCGGGCCTTGCGACGACGGCCGCGAGCGGCTTCGCCTCTGTTTCACTTTCGCTCAACCTGCAAAGATCGATGAAGGGTGCCGGCGGCTGGCCGCGGTCCTGGCGGCCACGGAGCCGCCGCCTCCCGGTGATCGGCGGGACGACCCGAGGGTACGCTCATGAGAACGCGCACATCGCAGAAGAATCCGCCCCCTGCCCGGCGGGCCAACTCCGCCGCGTTTCTGACGCTTGCCGCGGTGATGCTGCCGGCGGCCCCGCCGGCGAGCTCGAGCGCGGCCGAGGCCGCCGACTCCCTCACCGCAGCCCGCCAGGCCTACGAAAGGCGCGGCGAACCTGCCCAGGCCGCTGCCGCCGTCGCCCTGTTCGCGCAGGCCGCCGCCGCCGACCCGTCGTCCTACGCGGCCCGCTGGGAGGGCGCCCGGGCCTGCTACGCCTACGGCACCTACACCCTCCCAGAGGATCGCAACTCCGAGCGTATCAAGATCTTCGAGGACGGCATCGGCCGCGCCAAGGCGGCCGTGACCCTGCGTCCCGACGGTGTGGAAGGGCACTTCTGGCTGGGCGTCCTCTACGGCGTCTACGGCGAGGCCCGTGGGGTGCTCAAGTCCCTCTTCCTGGTGGATGACATCCGCTCGGCCATGGAGACCTGCCTGAAGTTGGACCCCAGCGTCGAAGACTGGGGCCCCTACCGCGTCTTGGGGAGACTCTACTTCAAACTCCCGGGTTTCAAGGGCGGGGACAACCGCAAATCCCGCGAATATCTCGAAAAGTGCCTCGCCGCCGAGCCCGCCAACGAGCTCACCCGCCTCTACCTGGCGGAGACCTACCAGGCGCTGGGGATGAAGCAAGAGGCTCGCGCCCAGCTCACCCACATTCTCGACACCCCCCCCGACCCGCGCTGGGCGCCCGAGTCCCCCTGGGTGCGCGCCCAGGCCCGGCGCCTCCTGGCCGGGCTGCGATAATTCCTCGCGCAGGACTCCAGGGACGGAGCTGGTCGCCCCGCCTCCGCCCCTACTGGTCACTCAGGCTTTGCCGTTCGTCCGGGGCGAGCCCAGGCTCCGAGGAACGCCTCTGGCTGCTCCGTCGGGCTGACCCGCAATATCCCTTACGGCTGGCCAGCGCCCGGCCAAGCGCGGCGGGATGCTCACTCCCAGGAACTGGCCAGAGCCCCGACGGCGCGTTCGACAACGTCCAGCACCTCGCAGCGGGCCACCGCCGCGGCCATGGCGTTGTGATCGGGAAAGAGAGGGCGGTCCTCGTCCAGATGGGCGACGACCCGGCGCACCGCCGCATGAGCGGCGCGAGTCCCGGCACCGCAGGTGAAGTCGCGGAAATCCAGCGCCTGCGCCGCGGCGATGAACTCGATGCCCAGCACCCCGCGAGCGTTTTCCAACACCTGCAACCCCTTGAGGGCGCTGTTCATACCCATGGAAACGAAGTCCTCCTGGTCGGCCGCCGCCGGGATGGATTGCACGCAGGCCGGCGCCGCCAGCAGACGCTGCTCGACGATGAGCATGTCGGCGGTGTACTGGGAGAGCATGAGGCCGGAGAACATCCCCGCCCCGCGGGAGAGAAACGCCGGTAACCCCACTGATAAGGCCGGATTGAGCAGGCGGTTGAGGCGCCGCTCGGAGAGTACGCTGACCATGGTAAGCCCGGCAGTCACCAGGTCCAGGGGCATGGACACCGGCGTGCCCTGGAAATTGGCACCGGTGAGGACGATGTCCTCCTCGGGCACAAAGATGGGGTTGTCAGCCACGCCGTTGAGTTCGATTTCCACCTGCCGCCGCGCCCACGCCAGAGCGTCGCGCAGGGCGCCGATCACCTGGGGGGTGGAGCGCATGGAGTAGGCGTCCTGCACCTTGACCTTGAGCGTGCCAGTGACGAGATCGGAGCCAGCCATCACCTGGCGCAGGTTGGCCGCCGACTTCTGGGCGCCGGGGAAGCCCCGCAGCTCGTGGAGCCTGGCCTGGTACGGGCGCATGTTGGCGAGCAGCGCTTCCAGGCTCATGGCGGCGGCGATTTCGGCTTGCTTGACCCAACGCTCCGCGTCATGGAGGAACAACGCGGCGATGCCGGTGACGAGGTTCGACCCGTTGATGGCGGCCAGCCCGTCGCGGGCCTCAAGACCCGGCACGGGAATGCCGGCGCGCTGGAGGGCGATGGCAGTGGGCAGGCGCTCTCCTGCGAAGAACGCCTCCCCTTCGCCCATCAGGGACAGGGCGATCTGGCTCATGGGAGAGAGGTCACCGCAGGCCCCCACACTCCCCTTGGCGCAGGCCACCGGGGTGACGCCGCGGTTGAGCATGGCCACGTAGGTGGCGGGGATCTCCAAGCGGCACCCGGAGTGGCCCCGAGCATGCACCGCAACGCGGGACAGCATGGCGGCCCGCACGTGTTCCACCGGCGCCGGCTCGCCGATGCCGGCGGCGTGGTTGTAGATGAGATAGCGCTGGAACTGCTGCACCTGCTCATCGCTGAGCACCACGTTGGCCAACTCGCCGATGCCGGTGTTGACCCCGTACATGATTTCGCGGGTGGCGATCTTGCGCTCCAGCATGGCGCGGCAGCTGCGGATTCGCTCCTCGGCCGCCGCCGACAGTTCCACCGACTCGCCGTGCCGGGCCACCCGCACCACGTCTTCGATGGTCAACTGTTGATCGCCGATGCGTACGGTCATACCTTCTCTCCTCCCGAGCCACCCGGCGGTTGCGCCCACCAGCGGGTATCATAGTGGCTCGCGAGGAGGGCTAGGCGGTCTTTTTCACTTGCCGGTGGTGCCGGGACCGAAGGCACCGCGGGGTCCCCCCGCGGCCGCCGCGTCCACCCAGCGTCCTCTCCCGTCACCGCGGCCTACCGGCAACACCGTAACCGGCGCCGGCGAAGCGCATTCACGGGTGAGGGAAATCAGCGAAAAAAGGCAAGAAGGCTATACCAGGTACCGGCGGAGAGGACGAAGCATCTTCAGGCCTCCTGCTCGGCGGCCTCTTCCAGTTCGCGGATGCGCTTGCGCACCAGCATCTCGGCCATGTCCGGGATGACTTCCCAGGCGATGCGCTCCAGCAGCGGGGTGGCCAGCTCCAGGACCCGTTGTGCGATCCGCTCCACGTCTTCATCGGAGAGATTTCCGCTCCATCGAGGGGGCACCACCGCCACCGACGCTGCCACGCTCTCCTTGGGAAACTCGGGCCCGGTGGCCGCCACCGGCTCGGCGATGGCCTCGGGCGCAGCGACCTCGGCGGGCGCCGCCTGGGCCACCTCTTCGCTCGGGAATCGATCGTCATCAACCTCCGGCTCGGCAACCGGCGCGAACGCCGCTTCGTGGTCCTGCCGCAGACCTTGAGGAGCGGAGGGGAAGGTCTCATCTTCGACCGCCCCCGCCTCCAACTCCTGGGCGGCGGGCAACTCCTCCTCGGAGGTCGACCGCGGCGGTGTTGTCTCGGTCAGTGCAAAGATATCCGCAGTGACAGGCGGCGCTGCTGGCAGCGGCGCCACCACCCCGGTGGAGCTGAACTCCAGCCCCTCGTCCGGAATACCGGGCTCGTACGCAGTTTCTTTCACGCCCATGCGCTCGAAGCCCGTGGTGGTGAAATCCAGCGCCGGCACCCCCTCCGGAACTCCTACGGCTTCCAATCCGATGGGCACCGTGGTGCCGGCCTGGGGCTTGCGCCGCAGCAGCTCTTCCACCGTGCGGATCAGCTCCTCCGCCTCGAACGGTTTGGTGACGATGGCATCACACCCAGCCGCCAGTGCCCGGGACCGATCGAACGGCTCGAAGGTGCCGGTCAGCAGCACGACCGGAATGTGCAGGGTCGCCGGGTCGCTCTTCAACGTCTGGCAGATGTCGTAGCCGTTCATATCGGGCATGACGACGTCGCATAGGACGGCATCCGGCTTCAGAGTGCCGACCCGATCCAGGAGATCGCGGCCGCTGCCAACTGCCACGACACGGTGCTCGGTCTCGGCGAACGTCAGCTCGATGACCTTTTGGATCGTGATGCTGTCATCCGCTAGAAGAATCGTGGCTCCCATGGTGGTTCCTCGCAGCCTCCGTGCCGTCTCGCTCTAGGTACCACGAATGCAGCGGTGTGTCAACGAAGTGCGCACCCGCGGCCTCACCCACCGTTAGGTCGCCGCTCTCCCCGTTCACGCAAATCATCACGCCGTATTCGCCAAACGCCGGCACCACCGCGGCCAGGCGCTGGCCCTCAGTATGCCACCAAGGGCGGTGAAAATGTCCCCACAGCACCACGTGCACACCGGCAGCAAAATGGACCTCGGCTGTGCGAGCGAGTCTCTCTTCGGGAATTCGGGTTCGATAGTCGAAGTTGGTCCGCGCCAGTCGCCTTTCCGTGCCGCTCACCACGCGCCGGGCGAGGGAGCCGGGCAGCAGTCGCGCCCACAACCGTGCAGCCCCGCTCTTGGCCAGCCGCCGCCAGACGCGGTACCGCCAGTCCCGCACGTTGACGAGGTCACCATGCTCGAGCAGAAACCGCCGGCCGCCGGCGCTGAAGGAGTGACAGGCGGTGGCCGCATCGCGGAACTCGTCAAGAGCGGGTTCGTCGAGGAAGAAGTCGCGGTTGCCCTCGACGAAGATCACCCGAACCCCACTGCGGCGCAGCCGGCATAGCTCGTCGAGCCCTGTACGCACGGTTTCGTCCCAGAAATGGGGAAAGCCCACCAGAGTACGAAAGACATCCCCAAGCAATACCAGCTCCGCCACTGCCCGGCTCAGGGCCTCGTCGGTCACCCGACGGAAGCGTTCCACGTCGTTGGGGCGCTCACCCAGGTGGAGGTCTGCCAGCACGAAGCGAAGCATCCTCGTATGCTAGCATTCGCCCCCCGATGACTGGTGCCGCCTCGCCACGGCCTGCCCGCCAGCCCCGCCGGACCGCCCGTCCCCCCCGCCGCTCAGGCGTCCCGGGGCGGCGAAGGATCTTGGTGACCGGCGCCGACTCCTTGGTGGGCGCCCGGGTGCTCCGGGGCCTCCTCGAGGCCTCGATGGAGGTGGTGGCGCTGGCCACCTTTAGGACCGACAAGGACATCCCGCCAGGGGTAATCCGCGTGGTGGCAAACCGCACGGGTAACCAGTGGACCGAATGGGCCGCAGGTTGCAGCGCGGCGGTGCACGTGGGCCCCGGGCTGGGAGAGCGCCCGGCCGACGACGGCGGTTGCTTTGGCGTTGGCCCCGCCGACACCAACGCCCTTCTCGCCGCCTGTCAGCGACACGGAATCGCCCGTGTACTGCTGGTCTCCTGCCTGGGCGCCAGCCCTGCCGCAACCAGCGCCCGCCAGCGAGCCGCCGGAGCTGCCGAAGAGGCCCTCTGGGCGGCGGGTCTCGCGGCAACGGTCCTGCGCCCTGCCTGGTTGGCCGCCCCGGGTCCGTCCTTGGTGGCCCGGCTGCTGCATGCGGTCCGGGCCGGCCGCCTGGTGGCGCTGTACGGCGGGGGAGGTTTTCCGCTTCAGACCGTAGCGGCAGACGATGTCGCCTCGGCGGTCATCCGTTGCCTCCACGACGACAGCACCTGCGGCTGCGTCTTCGAGCTGGCGGCAGAAGACCCGGTGCCGTTTGTGGAGCTGCTGCGCCGCATTGCTGCCACCGTGCAACAGCGCCTCCGGACCCTCTCCATACCCCGGCGCCTGGCTCTGCCCGTCGCCTCACTTCTCCAGCGCCGGTCTGGGACGGTTCTGACTCCCGACGAGATCCTCGCCCTGTGGGCAGGGAGGACCGCAGACGCGGCTGCGGCCAGGGCTCGCTTCGGTCCCCTAAGCGGCGGCCTCGGCCCACCGCCGGAATTCGGCTCCTGACCAGTCCGCGCTCGGCCGCTCAGCGCCGCTGGCGCACGGCCCAGCTCTCTCCGGGGCGGGGTGCCCCCCGCCGGGCGGCGTCCTCGACTCTGGCCAAGGGGACTCCGGCCGCCCGGGCGGCCTGGCGACAGGCGTCGTGCTCGGGCTTGGCCGAGACGACAACCCCATCATGGACGCCAATTTTCACTGGAATCGAGCCGAACTCGGTCTTGACATCCATAACTTCGCGGGCGATTTCCGGCCGGCGACAGGCCACCAGCCGCGCTCCCAGGCTGGCACCCTCGGCGAACAACAGGCCCAGCAGCCCGGCCACCCGTTCAGGCTCACAGAGCGAGCGGATTTCATAGACTGGGCGTCCTTTCCGCCCGGTACCGGGGAGACACCAGGCATCCAACGCTCCCACCTCCCGCAGGCGCTCCAGCAGCCAGGCGATCCGTTCGCCGGTGATATCGTCTAAAGTGGCCTCGATCATCTCTACCAGTCGTTCCCCCCCCGCTCCCGCCGACTGCTCCAGCACCAGCGCCCGCAACATGTTGGGTACCCCGGCGAGGACTCGCGTGCCCAGTCCGACTCCCACCCGACGCAACACCCCAGGGGGTGGAGAGCCCCAGGCGTTCACCAGAGTCACCAGCAGCGCCGCGCCGGTGGGCGTGGTCATTTCCCCGTCGGCGGCATGAGCCGCCAGGGGCACACCCCGCAGCAGCTCCGCCACCGCCGGTGGAGGCACCGGCAGCAGCCCGTGGGCCGTCGCCACTGTCCCCCGTCCAACCGGCACGGGACCACAGAAAACCTGCTCCACCTGCAGCGATTCCAGCGCGGCGCAGGTACCGACAATGTCGATCACGGCGTCCACCGCGCCTGCCTCGTGCAGATGCACCCGAGGCAGCTCCTGTCCATGGACGGCGGCCTCGGCGCGGAAGAGCGACTCGAACACCGCGAGCGCCCGCCGTCGCACCCCTTCAGGTACGGAGGCAGTGGCCAGCAGAGTCTGGACGTCGCTGAAGTGACGAGCGGGATGGCGGACATCCTCCATGCTCACCGTCGCCCGGGTGCCGGCAAACCCCTGCTGGCGATCGCGCCGGATCTCCAGGCGCCACCCCCCCAGGTCAAGGCCCTCCAGCACCCGACGTACCTCGGTTTCCGCCGCGCCGGCGTCCAGCAGGGCGGCAAGCAGCATGTCCCCCGCCGCTCCGCCGAAGGGATCGAGGTAGAGCACTCGTCTCATGGACTCACCCCGCGCCGTTGCGCGAAGCGGAACACCTGCCGCTGCTCGCGGGCGTACTTGATCTCGAAGTGGGTGGCTGGCACCTGCGCAAAGACCTCTTCCTCGTCGGCGTTTTCCAAGCGGGGTTCGGCCGCCAGGAGCTCGCCGATGACCGCAGCGTAATCGGCGTGATCGGTCTTCACTCGCAGCAGGCCGCCGGGTCGCAACACCTCTGCCACGCGCGAGACGTTCTCGGGCCGGAAAAACCGACGCTTGCGGTGGCGTTTCTTTGGCCAGGGGTCGGGAAAGTAGACGTGCACGGCGGCCACGCTGGCAGGGGCAAGGCAGCGAAAAAGCAGGTCCTCGGCAGTGGTGTGGACCAGGCGGACGTTGTCGAGCCCCCGTCGTGCCGCTCGCTGGGCGGCGAGAAGCAGGTATTTGCGGGCTCGCTCCACCGCCACGATCCCGACCTCCGGGTGCGCTGCCGCCCACTCCAGCAGGAACCTTCCTTTGCCGCTGCCGATCTCCACTTCGAGAGAGAGATCTCGCCCGAACACCGCCCGCGGGTGCAGCGGCAGGGTGTGCTCGCCGAGTTCCAGGATGGGCGATGGGCCCATCCCGCCTTCCATCGCCCTACCCCTCGGTGGCTGCCACGTCCTCGGGGTTTTCGTCGCCGAAGACGATGCCAATGGCGCGGGCGTGGGCAACGAGTTGCCCGTCCGGCTCGACGCGCTTGAGCTTGCCTACCGCTTGCGCAAGCGGTACGGAGATGATGGCGCCGGCGTGCAACGCCACCATCTGTCCCCACTGCTGCTGCACCGCCAGGCGCACCGCCTCGACCCCGAACCGGGTGGCGAGGATGCGGTCGCGGGGAACCGGCGTCCCGCCTCGCTGGATGTGGCCTAGCACCGTGACGCGCACGTCGTAGCCCGAGCGCGCGGCGATCTCCTGCCCGATGGTGTACGAGACACCACCCAGTCGCTTCCACCCGGTGACCCGGTCTTCCCCCTGAAAGACTTGCGTCCCGTTGATGGAGGCCGCCCCCTCGGCCACCACGATGAGCGAAAATGGCCGGCCCAGACGCTCCCGGGCGCGGATCTTGGCGATTAGAGGCTCGTAGCGGAAGGGGATTTCGGGGATCAATACCATGTGCGCGCCGCCCGCCAATCCGGCGTGCAGGGCGATCCAGCCGGCGTCCCGCCCCATCACCTCCAAGAGCATGACTCGGTGGTGGCTCTCGGCGGTGGTGTGCAGGCGGTCCAGGGCGGTGGTGGCCACCTCCAGCGCCGTGGCAAACCCAAAAGTGGCGTCGGTGGCCGAAATGTCGTTGTCGATGGTCTTCGGCACCCCCACGATGGGCAACCCATGTTCGCGGTAAAAGCGCTCGCCGATGGACAGCGACCCGTCGCCGCCGATGACGATCAGGGCATTCAGACCGAGACGCTCGAAGTTGTTCTTCACCGTCTCGGTGGCGTCGATGATCTCCTCCTTGCCGTCGGGCCGCCTGAAGACGTAGCGGAACGGATTGCCCCGGTTAGTGGTCCCCAGCACCGTGCCCCCGCGCGGCAGCAGCCCGCGGATGTCCCCCCGATCCAGCTCGCGGTACTTGAGTTCCACCAGCCCCGAAAAGCCGTTGTGGATACCCAGCACCCTGACCCGATAGGAGGTCAGGCACGACTTGACGACGGCCCGGATGACGGCATTGAGACCAGGCGCGTCGCCACCTCCTGTCAACACGCCGATGCGACGAACGGCACTCATACCCTCGATTCCCCCTCCAAACCGAGATGAACGAGCTCGATGCCAGCCTCTCGAGCGTACTCGCGAATCCGCTCATCACGGTAGAACTCGCCGAACAGCACCCGCTTGATGCCAGCGTTGGCGATGAGTTTGAAACACTCCCAGCAGGGTGAGGCGGTGACATAGATGTCCGCCCCCTCAATGCGCACCCCGTGCCGGGCCGCCTGCAGGATGGCGTTGGCCTCGGCGTGCACGGTGCGTACGCAGTGGTCGTTCTCCATCAGGCATCCGACGTCGGTGCAGTGCGGCAGCCCGCGAATCGAGCCGTTGTATCCCGTCGCCAGCACCGCCTTGTCGCGCACGATCACCGCCCCCACGTGCTTGCGCGGACAGGTGGAGCGCGTCGCCGCCTGCACGGCCAGGTTCATGAAGTAGCGGTCCCACGTCACCCGCATAACCGGCGTAGTGTACACGGGCTGGCTGCCCGTTCCAGCTGGCCGACGAAGCGGTCAGGAGGTGAGCCTGGCCGCAAGTGCAGTCGCTTGCCTGCCCACTATCGTCATCGCGGGCTGACACGGGGCTTTTCGCGCTTGGCAGAATGAGGTACCGTGAGGGTGAGACCGACGTTCGGCCCATGCGCCCAACTTCCTCCGAACCGCCTGATTACCGCCACGGCAAACCCGATGACCTGCGCATCTTTCTCTCATTTCAGCATTTCGACGAGTCCGACGTGGCTCGTCTGGCCGCCCTGGGCATCTACGAGACGGTGGAGCCCGGCGATGTGATTTTTTCCGAAGGCGAGGAAAGCCAGGATTTTTTTGTCGTGCTTGCGGGTGCGGTTGCGGGCCACCGCGAAACCCCCGTGGGCAGGCAGCCCCTGGGCGACCTGCGGGCAGGTGCGATCTTCGGTGAGGTTTCATTCTTCGACCTCCAGCCCCGCCCGGCCACCGTGACCTGCTCCGTCCCCGGCCTGGTGCTGCGCTTTTCTGCCGAGGATTGCAAGCGGCTCATCGGTCGCCATCACAGCCTGCAGGTGTCGCTGCTGCGCTCTTTCTGGAACTCACTCTCTATGAAGCTGCGCCTCGCCAACCAGGCGATGGTCGAGACCATCGGGTCGCGCCGCATGCTGCCCCGCCAGGGAGCCGCTTCCCCGGGCGTTGCCGCCGACGTGTCGGCCGCCGCCAAGATCGAGCTTTTCAAGGCGAAGGGGATGACCGCCGCGGAGCTGCGCCTGCTGGCCGCCACCATCCCCGCCTATCGCTGGGAGCCGGGTCAGTTCATTTTTGTCGAGGGCCAGGAAGCCGACGCCATGTACCTGGTGCTCGACGGTCAGGTGCGCATCTCTCGCCGCATCCCCAACATGGGCGAGGAGGCGCTGGCCATTCTGGGCCACGGCGAGGTCTTCGGCGAGATGGCACTGATCGATGATCAACGGCGCAGCGCCGACGCCATCGCCCACGAATCCGGCTGCACCCTTATCGTCCTGCACAAGGCCGACACGGAGGAAATCTTCGCCATGCGCTCGGCCGCCGCCTTGCAGTTCCTCCACCTCATGTGCACCTTGCAGTGCCAGCGCCTGCGCGCCATGATCAAGATGCTGGCCAACTGGCGAATGATGGTGGGGCACGAGTAGGGTGGAAGCACAGAGAGATCGGCTGGCCTGACACCTTCCCGGCGCCCGCGCACCACTTGCAGGCAGCCAGAGTCGGCTGCCGAGCCGCCGCCGGAGGGAGAGGGCCTGGACCGGATCAGGCCGAGAGGGAAAAGTTTGCGCGTTCCCGAGTTCGCATGCGCCACAGCGGGGGCCGATCCTCTGCCTACATGCCGGTGGTTGCTGACGGTGGGTCGGCAGCAATGCGTAGGGCGCCAGGGAGAACGGTGAAGACTGCCTCCCCGGAAGGGTAGGTTTCGCCGTCGGCGTCGAAGGGTGGCAGCGGTGCCGAGGGGTTGAGACGCACCTGCCGCCCGTGCCTACGGCGGACGGGTTCCGCCGACAGATGCCAGCCCAAATAGAGGCGGGGAAGCTCCCGCAGCAGGCGGAGGGTGCTGACGGCCCGCACCGCCACCACGTCGAACACTCCGTCGCCGGGATCGGCGCCCGGGGCCACCCGCATGCCTTTGCCGAAGGTGGTCCCGTTGGCCACCGCCAGGAGCAGGAGTCGATCCGCAAACCATGGCATCCCATCGACTTCTACCCGGACCTGCACCGCCCTGTAGGCGCGGATGGCCCGCAGGGTGGCGCGCAAAAAAGCGGTCGAGCCGCGCTCGGGCTGGGCGTTCACCTGCTGGTCGACCATTCCCGATAAGCCCGCCGAGGCGATGTTGACGAAGAAAAACGAGGCCCGCCGGCCATCACAGCGACCGGCATCGCAGCGTTGGGAGGCGCCGAGGACGGCCCGGCGCAACGCCGGCCCGATGTCCCGCGGCACGGCGAAGGCCCGCCCCAGAT
Organism: uncultured bacterium; assembly: GCA_937924755.1. Lineage (GTDB taxonomy): Bacteria > Acidobacteriota > Thermoanaerobaculia > Thermoanaerobaculales > Thermoanaerobaculaceae > CALEVZ01. The sequence continues at coordinate 22,357 of CALEVZ010000052.1, read as the reverse complement.
CGCTGCCCGTCCCCGCAGGCACCAGCCCCAGCGTCACCCGCGCCCCCGCACCCACCTCCAAGAGTGCTCCAGCAACCAAATGCACCGTACCGTCGCCTCCCCACACCACCAGCCGCTCGCAGCCCTCCTCCACCAAGCGGCGCACCGCCTGCAGCGCGGCGCCGGCACTATCTGCCACCAACTCGGCGGTGGATCCGAGCCGTCGCGCCTGCTGGCGCCAGCGGTCCCAGAGCCGGCCGGCCCTTCCCCCCCCGGCCAGCGGGTTGACCAGCACCGCCGTGGTGCTCATCGAACCCCCGGGGGCAACCAGGAAGCCACCGCCACCTCCAGTCGTTCCAGTTCCCGCCGCCAGCGTCGGACGTCCCACTCCATCACCCGACGCAGCGGCGACCGCAGGCGTGGCGCCAGCTCCAGGCAGCGGCGGGGCTGCCACATTCCCAGCCGTACCCGCCGCAACAGCAGGTCTTCCAGGTGCATGACGGCACCGAAACGGGCCTGCCAGAGCAGTTCAGCCGCACAGATATCCAGATCCTCGGCGATGGGTTGCAACTCGTCAGTGCGGGCTGCTGCGACGGCAGCAAACGCCTGGGCGCCCAGCCGTCTCACCATCCCGCCGGCAACCGCGGGCACCACGCCACTGTCCACCAATGCGGCCACCGCGCTGGCGGGCTCAACTCGCCACGGCAGCGAGGCAGTTCCTGGCGATGGCGGGCCCACCTCCGCCCGCCGCTCCTCGGGCAGGAGACGGATTGCTTCATCCACCACTTCCTCGGCGGTGGCGCGGTAAGTGGTCAGCTTGCCCCCCGCCGTGGACAGCAGCCCCTCCTCCTCCCACACCGCCTCTTCCCGCGAGGCGGCGGAGGGGTCCTCGGCGCCGCTGTCGAGGATGGGGCGCACGCCGGCGAAGGCGCCGCACAGGTCGGCAGGGCCCAGCCGGGCGCCGGGGAAGGCACTGCGGGCATAGCGCAACAGGTAGGAGATCTCCTCGGGCATCGGGGCAGGATCGTCCAGCGAACCCTGGTGAAAGAGGTCGGTGGTCCCGATCAATACCCCCTCCGGGTGGGGCACCGCGAATACCGGTCGCCCGTCATCCGGCGACAGGCCGGTGACCGCGCACTCCAGCCGCAGCGCCCGCCGCTCCACCAGCAGGTGAGAGCCGCGAGAAGGACGCACCCGTGGGCGCACCTGCCCGGCCATGGCACGCAGGTGGTCGCACCACGCCCCGGTGGCGTTGACCACCACTCGGGCGCGGATCCGGTGGGTTATCCCGGTCCCTTCGTCCCGCACCACGGCTCCTGCCACTCGCCCCTGATCGTTGCGGCACAGCTCCTCGACCGCGGCGTAGTTCATCGCCGTCCCGCCGGCCAGCACTCCGGCGTTGATGACCGCCAGCACCAGCCGGGCGTCATCGGCCACCGCGTCGTCGTAAAGCAGGCCGAACTCCAGCCCGTCGGTGGCAATGACACTGACCAGGCGCGGCACCTCCCCGGCGTCAACGCGTTCATGCTGGTGCCGTACCGGGGTTAGGTGGTCGTACATGGTCAGTCCCAGCGCCACCTGCCACCCGGGGGTGGCATCCCCCCTGTAGGACGGGTAAAGAAAACGAACCGGCGTTACCAGATGGGGGTTGTGCAGCGCCAGAAGGTCGCGCTCCCGGCACGCGGTGCGGGTGATACGTAGCTGCATACGCTTGAGGTAGCGCAGACCACCGTGGATCAGCTTGGAGGAGCGGGAGGAGGTGCCGGAGCCGAAGTCCCCTTTCTCCACCAACCCCACCTGCAAGCCGCGCAGAGCGGCGTCATGGAGGATGCCGGCGCCGGTGATGCCACCGCCCACGACCAGCAGGTCGAGGGGCTCGGCCAACCGTCGCCAGCCGCGTTCCCGCCACCTACGCGGAAACATCGTTTGTCCCCGTGGCTACCACCCGGTCCCGGTGGCCCCCCACCAGCACCCCGGGGTTGAGGACCCCGCCGGGGTCCACCGCGGCAGCGGCCGCCTCCAGGACCGCGCGACCGACCCCGCCCACTTCGTGCCCCAGCCAGGGGGCATGAAGGGTGCCCACCCCGTGGTGATGGCTGACGGTGGCGCCGGACACCATCAGGGCGTCGGTGGCCGCCCGTTTGAACGCAGCCCACTGAGCCGCCTCCTGCCCCGCCGTCAACGGCCAGAAAAACGTGAAGTAGAGCGATGCCCCGTCCCGGTAGGCGTGGGAGAGGTGGCACAGTACCGCCGTCCGCACCCCGAGCGCGCCGGCGGCGCCGTGCAGCGCCTCACCCACCCGCTCATACACTCCGCTCAAGGCGCGCCAGGGCGCCGCGCTCTCCAGAGTATCCACACCGATCCCTTCATCCAGCAGCACGTCGCGCAGGTAGGGGTGACGAAACCGCTCTCGACGCCAGCTCCGCCAGCCGAATTCTCCCAGCGCCAGCCCGCGGTGCGCCCGCCACACCTCCGCCGCCCGGCGCCGGGCCGCGTCCACTTCCCCCTCGCTGCCGGTCCATCCCAGCAGCAGCAGGCAGGGGCTGGCAAAGCGCGGGATGCGCGCCACCCAAGAGCCCAATCGCCTTAGGAGACCTGGCAGGTGGGCCATGCGCAGCGCCAGTTCGCTTTCGGTCTCGTCGGACAACCGCAGCACCTCCACCGGGCAGCCGGACTGCAGCAGCTCCCGACACGCCGCCACCCCTTCGCTCCACGAGGGGAACTGCACCGTCACTCCCTCCTCGCGCTCCGGGATCGGTCGCACGCGCAGGGTGGCTTCGGTGAGCACCCCCAGCCGCCCTTCGCTGCCCGCCAGCAGGCGCCGCAGCTCCGGGCCGGCCGCCGAAGCGGGGAGAGGCGGCAGCCGCCATACTCCCGCCGCCGTGGCCACCTGTACCCCCGCCACCAGATCCTCGATCTTCCCCACCCCAGTGGAGCGCTGGCCCGCCGAACGCGTTGCCACCCACCCCCCCACCGTGGACAGCTCGAAGGACTGGGGCTCGTGCCCGAGGCGCAAGCCGTGCGGCGCCAGGGCCGCCTCCACCTCCGGCCCCAGCGTCCCGGCCCGGAAAGTGGCCAGCTGCGACTCGCGGTCCACCTCCACCAGGCCGCGCAAGCCGCCCAGAGAAAGCACCACCGTGGGGTGGCCAGCATCGACCGTGACGCCCCCCACCACGCTCGTCCCGCCCCCCCGGATCACCACCTTGACCCCGGTCTCCCCCGCCCGCCGCAGCACCTGGCAGCACTCCTCCGCCGTCACCGGGGTCACCACTCCGTCGGGAAGGTGCAAGCCGCGCCCGGTGCGCAGCGCCATCAGGTCCGGAAACGACTGCCCGGCGGCATGCCGCAGCCGCGTCACCTCGCTGGCTTCCACCGGGACCCCCAACTCGGGCAGCGGCCGCGGCGGCGGTAGCTCCAGCTCCCCCTCTGCCCGCACCAGCACAGGTGTGCCAACTCCGATTCGATCGGCGAGCCACCGCGCCGCCAACGGCGGGAGTGCGGCAAACTCCCCCTCCCAGCCCCAGCCATTCCAACGCCTGATTCGCGACGTCATTGTTTTATTTTACCGCCTGATTGGCAGAAGCGGGTTTCCTCGACGGGTCGCCCGCAACCCCCTCGCCACCGCCCGTGCGGTGGTGCTGTCCTGCTCTCCTCGAGGCTTCGCCACCGGCCACGGACAGGGCGTTGCTCGCGCCGTCATGAAAGGCGCCTGGCGTCGATCCACAGAGCCGCCGGTCAGCCTCCACCGAACCATCAGGTATCCCTAAAAGGCAAAGGGTTTCCGCGGGGAAGCCGCCTCGGGCCGGCAGACTGCCCGACCCAGGAATCCGCTCGATTCCGGCGTTGGGCATGGTTTCAAGACCGCCTCTGGGTTCGCCGCCACAGGGGGGAATCGCGCAGGGCCGAGGGACGGTCCCCGGACATCGAGACAAGTGGCAACGTCAGCAACAGATAAGCCAAGCAGGCTATACCTGGCACCGGCTGTGCGTTTCCACCTTCAGCGCCCGCGGACACGCTCCAGACGGCGGCGATCTCGCTTTTCCGGGCGACCGCTGCCGGGCGGCGGGGCCAGGGGTGGCGCCAGCCGGTCGAGCAGGCGCCGCTGCCGCTCCGCCTCGCTTTCCGGCGGCGTGACGTCTTCGTACAGCTCCCGCGCCCGGGCCTTGGCGATGTGGGTGGAGGCGAGTCCGCGCACCACCAGCTGGCGCTGCCGGCCCCCCGGCCAGCTCAGCACCAGCCGATCCCCCACCCGCACCAGGCGGTGGGGCGTGGCGCGCTGGCCGTTGACCTCCACCCTCCCGGCCACGCACAGCTCCTTGGCCTGGGAACGGGTACGTGCCAGACACGCCACGTCGAGCCACACGTCCAGCCGAACGCCTTCGCCCACTCTTTTAGTTTACCCGGCAAGCACTGGCTGTGCCCAAGCAGGGCCGGCGCCAGCACTCGACAGACCTGCTATGCACGGCTCGGGAGGCGTATGATGACAGACTCCATGGGGGCTGGGCTTGCCCTGCTGGCCGCGGTGGTGGCCGCAACCCTGCTCGGGGGAGCACTGCCCCTGCGCTTCGAGCGCCACTCGCGCCTGTTCCTGTCGTTTTCCGCCGGCACACTGGTGGCGCTGGCGCTTTTAGAACTCATCCCCCACGGCTTGCACGGCGCCGAGGACCCCCACCCGCGCTTACTGTGGGTGCTGGCCGCCTTCGTCGTCACCATGCTGGCCGACAAGCTGCACGTCCTGCACCCCCACGAGCACGGGATGGACGCCTCCTGCCCGGTGGAGGAGCACGTCCACCCGCCGCTGGCCATGCACGGCGCCGTCGGCCTGCTGATCCACTCGGCGGTGGACGGCTTTGCCCTGGCGGCGGCGCAGCGAGAGTCGCTGGCGGCGGCGCTGGCGGTGGGGCTGGCGCTGTCGGCGCACAAGCTGACCGATGGCTTGACCACGGTATCGCTCGTGCTGTCCCACCATCACTGTCGCCGCCAGGCGGTGGTCATGCTGGCCGGAAACGCGACGCTGCTGGTGGTCGGGTTCGCTTTGGGCATGGCGCTGCCGCTGGAGGCGCACCACCTGGGCACGCTGCTGCTGATCATGGCGGGTTTCTTCCTCTACCTGGGGGCCAGCGACCTGCTGCCGGCCGTCACCCACCCCCGCTGCCGCAAGCGCGACGTGCTGGCTACCGCCCTGGGTATGGCGGCGGTGGCGGCGGTGTCCCTGCTGGCTCACCACTGACCGGCACCCCGTCGTGACCGGCCCTCACACCGCGGCCAGGCGTGCTCCCTGCCGCTCACATCTTGTAGATCTGCTGAGCACGTAGTTGCTTCAGGCGGTCGCGTAGCTGCGCCGCCTCCTCGAACTCCAGCCGCCGCGCCGCCTCCTTCATGCGCCGCTCCAACTCGGCGATGACCTTGGCAAGGGAAACAGCGTCGGTGAGCTCGTCCTCGGCCAGGCGCGGCGCGTCGATGTGGACCTCGTGGTAATCGAGATTGGAGAGTTGCACAAGCGGGTTGGCGATGTCCTTGACGATGGAGCGCGGCTCTATGCCGTGCTCCCGGTTGAAGCACTCCTGCACGGCTCGCCGTCGCCGGGTCTCGTCGATGGCGCGCTGCATGGAGTCGGTGATGCGATCGGCGTACAGGATGGCCGTGCCGTTGACGTGACGGGCGGCGCGGCCCATGGTTTGGATGAGGGCGGTGGTGGACCTGAGGTACCCCTCCTTGTCGGCGTCCAGAATCGCCACCAGCGACACCTCGGGGAGATCGAGCCCCTCCCGCAGCAGGTTGATGCCCACCAGGACGTCGAAGACGCCCCGCCGCAGGTCGGTGAGGATAACCGTGCGCTCCAGCGTGTCAATCTCCGAGTGCAGGTAGCGCACCCGCACCCCCAGTTCGGCCAGGTAGGAGGTGAGGTCCTCGGCCATGCGTTTGGTCAGGGTGGTGACCAGCACCCGCTCCCCCCGCCCCACCCGCTCGCGGATGCGCGCCAAGAGATCGTCCACCTGCCCCTCCGCCGGGCGCACCTCCACCACGGGGTCGAGCAATCCGGTGGGTCGCACCAGTTGCTCCACCACGTCCGCGCCCGACTTCTGGATCTCGTAGGCGGCCGGGGTCGCCGACACGAAGAGCACCTGGTTGATGCGCGCCTCGAACTCCTCGAAGGTGAGGGGGCGGTTGTCGAGCGCCGAGGGGAGGCGGAAGCCGAACTCCACCAGTGTTTCCTTGCGGGAGCGGTCGCCGAAGTACATCCCCCGCACCTGGGGCACAGTGACGTGGGACTCGTCCACAACCAGCAGCCAGTCAGGCGGGAAGTAGTCCAGCAGGGTGGGCGGTGGCTCGCCGGGGCGGCGCCGGGTGAGGTGGCGGGAGTAATTTTCGATCCCCGGGCAGTAGCCCAGTTCCTGGAGCATATCCAGGTCGAACAGGGTACGCTGGGAAAGGCGCTGGGCCTCCAACACCTTGCCAGCTGCCCTGAGCTGCGCCACCCGCTCGTCCAGTTCGGCGCGGATGTCCGCCACCGCCTCCTCCAGCACCGGCCGCGACACCACGTAGTGGGAGGAGGGGTAGACGGGCAAGCGGTCCTCTACCTTCTCTAAAACGACGCCCCGCAGCGGATCGATGCGACTGATCCGCTCCACCGCCCTCCCCCAGAACTCCACCCGCACCGCATGGTCATCGTACGGGGGGTAGATCTCCAGCACATCGCCACGCACCCGGAACGCCCCCGGCACCAAGTCCAGCTGGGTGCGCTCGTACTGCATGGCCACCAGCTGGCGTAGCACCGCGTCCATCCCCGGCTCGCCGCCCGGCTCCAGCAGCAGCAGCATGCCGTAGTACGCCGCGGGGTCGCCGAGGCCATAGATGCACGAGACGGATGCAATAATCACGATGTCCCGGCGCTCGAACAGGGAGCGGGTGGCAGACAGACGAAGGCGGTCAATCTCCTCGTTGATCGAGGTCTCCTTCTCGATGTAGGTGTCCGAGGAGGGCACGTAGGCCTCGGGCTGATAGTAGTCATAGTAGGAGACGAAGTACTCCACCGCATTGTCCGGGAAGAACGTCTTAAACTCCTGGAAGAGCTGCGCAGCCAGAGTCTTGTTGTGGGAGAGGACGAGAGTTGGACGGTTGAGCTGGGCGATGGTGCGGGCGACGGTGAACGTTTTGCCGGAGCCGGTCACCCCCAGCAGGGTCTGGGCCGCGAGGCCGGCCTGGAACCCCGCCACCAGACGCTGCACGGCCGACTCCTGATCCCCCGCCGGGGGAAACGGCGCCGCCAGGCGAAACGGCTTGCTCACCCCTGCCCCACCCTCCGACAGCAAGCTTAGCGGTTCCGTCCATTCCCCCGGCTCCCCGCACCGCACCCTCCGGAGAGGGGTGCCGTCCAGCGCCGGGCCGCGCAGGAGGGAATCGGCCAGTCGTTCCTCCCCTCGCCGAGGGGCAGGACGTCGCCCGCGAAGGGGCTGGAAATCGACAAGACGGCTATACCAGGTACCTGTAGTTGCGTGCCGGGGTTGCGCCGCGCTAGCGTACCGGCCGTGCGGCGTTACCTGGTGCGCTGGCTGACGGTGGGAACTCTCATCGGGGTGGCGTGTGGGGCGGGTATTGGGCTGGCGCTGTCCCGCTTCATGAACCTGCCGGCGGTGGAGGCGCTGACAACCTACCGCCCTGCCGCCGCCACCCAGGTGCGCGCCCGCGACGGCTCCTTGCTCGCCACCCTGGCGCTGCAGCGCCGCTTTCCCTTGCCCCCCGATCAGATACCCGACGTTTTCCGCAAGGCCGTCGTCGCCTCCGAGGATGCGCGCTTCTTCGCCCACACCGGCCTCGACCCCAAGGGGATCCTGCGCGCCGTGGTGCGCAACGTCTTCTCCCGGCGCTACAGCCAGGGGGCCTCGACGCTGACCCAGCAACTCGCCCGCACCCTGTTTCTCACTCCGGAGCGGACGCTGGAGCGCAAGATCAAGGAAGCGCTGCTGGCCATCGAGATCGAGCAGAAGTTTTCGAAGGATCAGATCCTGGCCATGTACGCCAACCAGATGTACTTCGGGCACGGCCGCTACGGCGTGGAGGCGGCCAGCCGTTTTTTCTTCGGCAAGCCGGCCGCCGAACTCAACATCCCGGAGGCAGCCCTGCTGGCGGGGATCGTCCAGCTCAACGACCGCCAGTCCCCCATCCGTTTCCCCGAGCGCGCCCTGGCGCGACGCAACTACGCCCTCACCCGCATGCGCGACGAGCGCTTTATCACCGAGGAGGAGTACCGCACCGCGCTAGCCGCACCGCTGGGCGCCGCCCCCCACTTTGATCGCAACGCCGCCGCCGACTATTTCGTCGAGGTGGCCAGGCGCGCCGTGGAGGAGCAGTTCGGCACGCGCGCCATGCTGGAGGGCGGGCTCGTGGTGGAAACCACGGTGGACCCCGCCCTTCAGGAGCTGGCCGAGAGGTCCTTGAGGAACGGACTGGTGGCGCTGCAGCGCCGCCTGGGGTGGCCTGGGCCCCGCCGTAACCTGGTTACCGACGGCGTCGAGGACCTCGACTCCTGGCGCGATCCGTCGTGGGCCTTCCTGCGCTGGCGCGAGGGGGAGTTGGCGTACGCCGTGGTTAGCGAGGTTTCCCCCCAACACGCCGAGTTGCGCATCGCCGGACGACGCGCAACGCTGGCCCTCGCCGATGCCCGTTGGACGGGGCGCGATTCCCTCACCCGGTTGTGTCGTCGCGGCGACGTGCTCCTGATCCGGCTGGGAAAGATCCTGCCGGACGGTCCGCTGTCGGTGACGCTGGAACCCGAGCCGCGGGTGGAGGGTGCACTGCTGGCCATCGACAACCGCACCGGGGCGGTGCTGGCCCACGTCGGCGGGTTCGATTTCGACCGTTCCCAATTCGACCGGGTGACCCAGGCCAAGCGGCAGTGCGGCTCGGCGTTCAAGCCCTTCGTGTACGTGGCCGCCTTCGAGCGGGGTTTCACCCCCAACGAGTTGATCTTCGACGGCCCCGCGCTGTTCCCCGACGAGCGCGGCCTGCTCACTTACGTTCCTCTCAATTACTACCGACGCTACGAGGGGATGGTCACGTTGCGTTACGCCCTGGAGCACTCCCTCAACGCCTCCGCCGTGAAACTCCAGCAACTCACCTCAGGCGAGGCGATCATCGACGTCGCCCGGCGGCTGGGGATCACCGAAAAGCTCTCCCCTTACCCGACGATGGCCCTCGGGTCGTTCGAATTGACGCTTTCGGAAATCACCGGCGCCTACGCTAGCATCGCCAACGGCGGCCAGCGGGTGAGGCCCTTTTTCATCGGCCGGGTCCTGGACAGCGCTGGCCAGCCGATCTACTCCCACCGCCTGGAGCCGTTCCAAGCGATTCGCGAGGACGTCGCCTTCCTCACCAACCACGTCCTGCGGGGGGTCGTGCTGCGGGGCACAGCGGCCAGGGCCGCTAATCTGCCTGGTTACCTGGCCGGCAAGACCGGCACCACCGACGACTACACCGATGCCTGGTTCATCGGCTACTCACCCCGCATCACCGTGGGGGTTTGGGTGGGGCGGGACATGAAGGAGCGCATCGGTCGCAACATGACCGGCGCCGAGGCAGCACTGCCCACCTGGATCGAGTTCATGAAGGCGTACCTGGAGTCCCAGCCCGAGTTCATCCGTGAGGAGGAGCCGCCGATTCCAGCGGGCATTACCCTGCTGCCGGTGGACCGCCGCACCGGCCTGCGTGCCAACCCCGGGTGCGGTGAGTACGTCATCTTAGAGGCGGTGCCCCTAGGCCGCGAGCCCGGCCCCTGTTCCGAGGAGTGGCACCACCTCTTCGGCCTGCCCTGGCCCCAACAGCTTCCCTACTACAGCTACCGGCCGGGGGAGCCGCAGACCACGCCAGAGGCCATGGCCGCAGCGCAGGCCAAGATCGCCGCCAAGGGGGGCGAGGTGGAGCGAGCCGGCCGTCGTTAGTTGACCAGAGTGACCACCAGTTTGAAGGTAGCGGAGGAAAAGGGGCCCGCGGCCGGATGGGTCAGCTCCCAAACCCCGACGATGCGGATGGCCACACCCCAACGGACCGCGGGAAGACGCTGGGTCGAGCCGACGCCGGCGACGGCGCCGGCAATAGTGTGGGTCGTGGACACCGGTATGCCCACGAGGGATACGGCAAACATGGGCGTCGGCGTGATAGGGAAGGTCGTGAAGTATCCGCACAGCCTTCTGCACCTACTTGGCCGAGGCCACCAGGATTTCACCCAAGGGCACCAGCGTCTCCGGCATCTCGGTGATGCGGTACAGCACCAGCCGCTGCCCGGCGGCATCCACCGGGTCGAGAATGTCGTCCAGGTGGGTGATGAGGACATGAATATCCTCGCGGTCGAAAGGGGTGATGAAAGAACAATTGAGCTTGTCCAGGGTGTTGTGCGTGAGGAGGTCTCCCGCGTGCTCAAAATCTCTCAGCAGGTTTACCTTGGCTACCAGATCCCGGGAATCGGCAACGATGTCGCGGAACAGCACGACGCCAGCAACCATATTGGCGGACGAACGGATGAAAAGATCGAGGAAGCTTCGATCCCTGGGCAGGAACCCACGCCCCGTACTCTTTTCCGGGCCGGGCAGCCCAGCGGATGGTATCTTACTTGGTACCCGCCCAGAAAGGTCGAATCCTGGCAGCAGTCCATCAATGCCGCCAGAACTGCCGCGAGAAAAGTACCAGGACGGTGAAGATCTCCAGCCTCCCCAGGAGCATGCATGCCGACAACAGGAGCTTGACGACGGCCGGGAAGTGGGAGAAGTTGTCCATCGCCCCGACCGCCCCCAATCCAGGGCCGACGTTGCCGATGGCGGTCAGGGAAGCCGAGACGCCAGTGGCGAAATCGTACCCGGCGGCGGTCACCACGGCGGCCGCTCCCCCCGCCAGTAGCACATAGGCGGTCAGGAAGGCGGCAACCCCCGACAGCACGCCGTCGCTCACCACCTGCCCGTGGTACTTCACCGGGACCACCGCGTGGGGATGAATGAAGCGATGCACGGTGGCGCGCAGGGAGCGCAGCGCCAAGAGGATGCGCAGGCTTTTGGGCCCACCTCCGGTGGAACCCGACATGCCGCCGAACAGCATCAGCGCCACCAGCAGGAACTGCGCCGCGGGCGGCCACAGCTCGAAATCGGCGGACACGTAGCCAGTGGTGGTGACGATGGAGACGGTCTGAAAGAGCGCCGCCCGGGCGGTGTCGTGTACCCCTTTCCCACCGTCCCAGAGCACGGCGAAAAGCAGCACCGCGGCCCCGCCCACGACGGCGAGAAAATAGCGCAGCTCAACGTCGCGGACCACGTCGCTCCAGCGACCGGTCAGTGCCTTGTAGTGCAACACGAAGTTGATCCCGGCGGCGAGCATGAAGGCGATCACCACCCACTCCACCGCCGGCGAGGCGAACTCCCCCACCGACCCGTTGCGCGTCGAAAACCCCCCCGTCGCGAGCGTGGTGAGGGCGTGGCAGAGGGCGTCGAACCAGCTCAAACCGCATAACATCAGAGCCAACCACTGAGCCGCCGTAAAACCCACATAAAGGCCCCACAGCGTTCTGGCCGTGGCTGCCAAGCGCGGGCGCACCTTGTCCGCCACCGGACCCGGCACCTCGGCCTTGAAAAGCTGCATCCCGCCGATCCCCAGCAGCGGAAGGATGGCGATGGTAAAGAGGATGATTCCCATGCCCCCCAGCCACTGCGTCATTGCTCGCCACAGCAGTAGCGACCGGGGCAGAGCAGAAACGTCAGCAATCACCGTGGAGCCGGTGGTGGTGAATCCCGAAACTGACTCGAAGAGGGCGTCCACCGGCCCCAGGCTACCGCTCAGAAGGTACGGCAACGCTCCCACCGCCGAAGTGACCGCCCACGCCCCGCTGACCACCAGAAAGCCATCCCGAGCGCGCAAGCTTCGTTCCTTCGTCGGCGTGAGCGCGACCAATCCCCCGCCCGCCACCCCAGCCAGGAGGAGGGCGCTCACGAACGGCCCGGGCGCATCCTCAAAAGCCACCGCGGCCATCAAGGGGACCAGCAAGAGGGCGGCGACCACCAGCAGCAGCCACCCCAACAGGTGGAGGTCAAAACGTCGGTTCATTGCCCGCCCACGAAGGCATCCAGCTCGGCGGCGCGCGCCGTGGTGGCGATCAGCAGCGCACGATCGCCCACCAGAATGCGGTCGCCCCCGGCAGGTACGATGAGGTTCTTGCCACGCAGCAACGCCGCCACCAGGGTACCCCGAGGCAACCCCAGCTCTTTGAGCGTCGGCCCCACCAGCCGGCTTGCGGACTCCACCTCCACTTCCACCAACTCGATGAGGTCCTCCATCAGCGCCGCCGCCGCCCGCACTCGCCCGCGGCGCACGAATTGCACTGCCAGACCAACCGTGAGCAGGCGCGGCGAGACCACCGCATCGATTCCCAGTTCCCCCACCATGCGCGTCAGTGCCGGGTTATCCACCAGTGCAAACGCCCGCGCTGCCCCCAGTCGCCGCGCCAGCAGGCACGCCATGACGTTCAAGGAGCTGTCATCGGTACAGGCCACGAAAGCGGAAGCTCGCTCGACCCCTTCCTCTTCCAGCACCTCCCGATCGGTGGCCTGCCCGCGTACCACGACGGTGCGCTTCAACTGCGCCGCGGCCGCCTCGGCCACAGCGAGATCGTCCTCGAAGAGGGTGACGTCCTCATGGCGGGCTTCCAGCCGCTGAGCGAGCTCCAGGCCAATCCTGCTCGCTCCCGCGATCATCACCCGCTCTTCGCTGCCCCGGCGAACGCCCAGCAGCTTGAGAACGTTGCCCAGCTCGTGTGGGTCGATGGCGAAGTAGGCCAGATCGCCAGCGCGGAACTCGTCCTCGCCGTGGGGAACGAACGACTCCTCGCCCCGCCGGATGGCCACCGCCAGCACCGGCGGCGACGGGAAGAGCAGGCGCAGATGGGACAGCAGCAGACCTTCGAAGTCGCTGCCGGCGGGAATCGGGAAGCCAGCGATGATCAGCCGCCCGTCGAGGAAGGTAACCACATCCACAGCCCCAGGCACCGGCAAGAGCGACAGGATCTTCTCTACCGCTGCCTGGTCCGGGTTGATACACACGTGCTCACCACCCAGCCGCTGGGCGATGGCGGCGAAGCTCGCTTCGTGACTGCGATCGCGCAGTCGAGCCACCACTCGCGGCACCTTGAACAGCGCCGAGCCCATCAGCGCCACCACCATGTTGGCCTCATCCGAGGAGGTGCAGGCAAAGAGAACGTCGCACTCCTCGATGCCCGCCTGCCGCAGCACCTCCACTGCCGTGCCGTTACCCGCCACGACCTGCACGTCCAGGTCGTCGGCCAGACCCTGCAGGCGTTCCCGGTCGCTCTCCACGATAACCACGTCATGCCGATCCCGGGCCAGCCTCGCCGCCAGAGTCGAGCCCACCAACCCACCTCCCACCACCAGTGCGCGCATGCCGCCAGCTTACCCCCAATCCCGCCCGGCGCACCTTCGCAAGGCGTGGCCGGAATGCCGGGTTTCACTCCACGGTTGCGTAGCACGACCGCCAGCTGCCCATCCCGGGCGTGGGACGATGGCGGTGGAGGAGAACCAACATGTCCAAACCGGTGGTGGCTTTTCGCAAGTCCGTGCGCTTGACCTTGCCCCCTGGCACCTACTGGTGGTGCACGTGCGGTCGATCCGCCAGCCAGCCGTTCTGCGACGGCTCCCACGAGGGAACGGAGTTCTCACCCCTGCAGTTCGAGGTAGAGCAGGAGCGCGAGGTGTTTCTCTGCCAGTGCAAACACACCAAGACGCCCCCCCACTGCGACGGATCTCACAAGGCCCTGCCCCAGTCCTGAGCAGTGAACCGACCCTTTTTCAGGTCCCCTCCCGCCACCCCGCCAGGTAGTCCTCCTGCTCCGCCGTCAGGGTGTCGATGCCGACGCCCAGGGTGGCCAGCTTGAGCAGGGCGATCTGCCGATCCAGTTCGGCCGGCAGTCGGTGGACCTTGCTGGCCATGCCGGTCCCGTGCTGGACCAGGTACTCGGCGGCTAGCGCCTGATTGGCGAACGACATGTCCATCACCACCGCGGGGTGTCCCTCGGCCGCCGCCAAGTTGACCAAGCGCCCCTGCGCCAGCACGAACACCGTCTTGCCAACGGCCAACTCGTACGCTTCTACGAACGGCCGCACCTGGTACACCGACCGCGCCGACGAGCGCAACTCGTCAAGCGCGATTTCCACATCGAAATGCCCGGAATTGCAGAGGATTGCCCCGTCCTTCATAAGCGCCGCATGGGCCGCGGTAATCACCTTGGTGTTGCCGGTGACCGTGACGAAGACGTCCCCCACCGGGGCCGCCTGGGCCATGGGCATGACGGTAAACCCATCCATGGTGGCCTCCAGCGCCTTCACCGGGTCCACCTCGGTGACGATGACTCGGGCGCCGTGGCCGTGGGCCCGCATCGCGACCCCCCGGCCGCACCACCCGTAGCCCGCCACCACAACCGTGGCCCCGGCCAGCAAGATATTGGTGGCGCGCAAGATCCCATCGATGGTGGACTGCCCGGTGCCGTAGCGGTTGTCGAACAGGTGCTTGGTATCCGAATCGTTGACGGCGATGACGGGGAAGCGCAGCACCCCATCTCGCTCCATGGCGCGCAGGCGAATCACGCCGGTGGTGGTCTCCTCGGTCGACCCCAGGACCCCGGCGATGAGGCGCCCTCGCCCACCCTCTCCCAGGGCGGTTGCAAAGGAAAGGATTTCCTCGTGGACACCGTCCAGCTCCCCCCGGGCGACAAACAGCAATGACGACACCAAATCGGCCCCGTCGTCCATGGTGATCGTCGGCTCGAACTCCAGACACGCTCGAATGTGCCGGTAATAGCTCGCGTTATCCTCGCCCCTTTTGGCAAACACCGCCGCCCCGTACTGCGCCACCAGGGCAGCAGCCACGTCGTCCTGGGTGGACAGGGGATTGGAGGCGCACAGCCGCACCTCCGCTCCCCCCGCCTGCAGCGTGCGGACCAGGTTGGCGGTTTCGGTGGTGACGTGCAGGCAGGCTGCGATCCGCTGACCGGCCAGGGGTTTCTCCTCTTCGAAGCGCCTGCGGATCGCAGCCAGCACCGGCATGTGCCGATCCGCCCAGGCGATCCGCCTTGCGCCGGCCTCGGCGAGGGAAAGATCGAGAACATCATGAAGGGGAAAAGTCATGGGCATCCTCCTCGAAGGTGGGCGCGCAGCCCGCGGTATTGTAGGCGATCAGCATCAAGCCTTGTTCCCCGTTGGCGAACTGCCCATCGCTCGCCGCGGGCAGGCGGCGACGCGGAGCTGCAGTGGTTTTTCATCAGCGGTTTCCCCCACTCGAGAAACGCCCCGCAGTCGCCAATTTTTAGGACACCACCGACCCTTGTCGCCCGTCGGGGTCGGGCACCACAGCGCACGACCAGCAGACCGACAGGCCACCACCGGAAAATCGCGAGACATTGCTCTCTGACCGCAGAACCGGCCACTCTGGCGGCCTCCTGCCACTCGCTTGCCCCCTTTGCACAGCCACCGCCTGCTCGCGTCGCCTCGCTCACCTGTCGTTGCACACCACTCCTCGTCCTCCCGGACGTGTATAATCATTTCGCGATGCCTGGGTTTTCGCGCAGCCTCGCAGAACCGGCCACTCTGGCGGGAGATGCCCTCGACCCCCGAGCCGCCCACAGGTGCTGTTGCGGGCTTTTTCCGGGCTGCACGAGGAACTCTCCGACCAGGTGACCAGGGCGGAGTTCCGCGAACTGAAAGCTACCGTCCAGGAACTCGCCGAAGCCCAGAAGCGCACCGAACTGCACCTTTAAGAGTTGGCGCGGGCTCAGCTGCGCACCGAGGAAACGCTCCGCCAGCTGGTGGTGAACATGAAGCACGTGAAGGAAGAGTTGGGCAACCTGTCCCCTGCGGTGGGATACGGTCTAGAAAATCTGGCCTACCGCACCCTCCCCCACCTGCTGCGGAAGCGCTTGCAGCTTACCCTCACCGAACCCCTGCGCCGGCGCTTCCTCCCCGCCGGCGAGCGAATGCTGGAGGTCAACCTCTAGGCCATGGCCACCTGGCCCGACGGGCAGCCGGTGCGAGTGGTGGGTGAAGTCAAGACTCGCCTGTCAGCCGCCGAGCATTTCAAGGGCGTGGAGCGACTCCTTTCTGCCACCCGGCCCCACCGGGGAACTGCCGACGCCTTCGTCGTGCTGCTCTGCCACCTGGCCCTCCCCGGCACCGAGGAGCAGGCCCGCACGCGCGGCTGATGGATGGTGGAAAGCTGGGAACTGGACGCACCGTCCTCAGTATGAACACCACCTCACCACTGGAGTCTCGGGCGACTCGCCCAGTCTTACGCTGGAAAATGCCGAGAGCGGAGGCTACGGCACGCCTCACCTCCCAGTTCAGCGCAGCGCCGTGCCCACCGCCACTCCGATAAAGGTCGCCAAGGCGTAGCCCAGGGTACCGCACAGAACCGCCGGAATCACCAGCCCCCGCCACCCCCGCGCGGCGGCCATGGCGGCGGCAGTGGCTGGCCCCCCCATGTTGGCGTTGGAGGCCACCACCAGCTCCACCAGGTCGGCGCGCACGAGACGGCCCGCCAGCAGGATGACGCCCAGATGAACGGCCAGAATCGCGGCAGCGAACACGAAAAGGGGAAGCCCCACCCGCAGCACCGTACCCACGTGGGCGCCGGCGCCAATGGTGGCGAAGAACACCTGCATCAACACCACCCCCAGCTCGTCGGCCCCACCCAGGGCGTCGAGACGCCCGGGAAACAGGGTGGCGGCGCCAACCGCCAACAGTGTCAGCCCAAGAATACCCGCGTCCGGGGCGCCCACCATCCTGGCCAGGGCAAAACCACCGCTGCAGATGGCGGCGGCGTAGGCGAGGGTTGCGAGCATCCCCGCAGCCGTCGCCGGCTGCAACCCTCCGGCCGCGCCGTGCCCGCTCTCTTCGATTCCGGGGCGCCGAGGATAACGACGTCGCAGCCACGCCAGCGACGGGAGCGCGAAGAGAACCAGGAAGTACAGCGTCATCACCAGGTTGTCCGCCGCCAGCCCGGCGGCGAGCAGGTCCGGCGAACTCAATCCCAGCGCCTGCGCCACCGCCACGTAGTTGATGGACCCACCGATGTAGGTGGCACAGAACACCCCCGCCAGCTTGAACCCTTCTTCGCCCAGCGGCACCAGGTGAAAGGCCACCGCCGTGCCGGCCACGGTGCCCGCCGTTCCCAAACCAAAGGCCACCAGCATCGGGCCGGACTCCTTGAGGATGCGTCGCAAATCGGCGCGCACCAGCAACAGGGGAATGGCCAGCGGTACCAGATACCCCCATATCATGTCGTAAGCGGGCGCCGAGGAAGGCAGCACCCCGGCGTTGGACAGGAGAAACCCCCCGCCGATCGCCAGGACGGCCCCCGAGAAGCTGCGTCCCCACCGCGTGCGTTCCGCCGCCAGCGCCGCCGCGCCGGTGGCCAGCAGCACCGCCCACAGGAGCCAGTGATCGTCGGGCGACACCAGCGGCGTCATTCCAGCGAATCGTAACCCACCGCGAAGGGATCCCGCCTCACCCGCTTGCCACCCGGACGGTGTTCTTGCCCGCCGCCTTGCCCTCGTACACCGCCGCGTCGGCGCGGCGCGGCGCCTCGTCGAGGTCACCGTCGCCGCAGGCGCTCACTCCCAGAGTCACGGTCACCGTGCCGGTCCCAAGGATCACGCCCCCGACCCCATCGGCGACGGCGGCGCGAATCTTTTCCGCCACCCGACCGGCTCCTGCCAGTTCGGTGTCGGGCAACAGGATGAGGAACTCCTCCCCTCCCCAGCGCGCCACCGCATCGGTGGATCGCACGCAGCCGGCGATGCTGCTGGCCACCCCCTTGAGGACCTCGTCCCCCTGCTTGTGCCCGAAGGTGTCGTTGATGCACTTGAAGTCGTCAATATCCGCAAGCGCCAGCGCCAGCGGCGTGGCCTGGCGCCGAGCGCGAGCCAGCTCGCGAGTCAAGATCTCCATCATCCCGCGGCGGTTGTACAACCCGGTCAGCTCGTCGGTGCGCGCTAGCACCTCCACCTGCCCCAGCGCTCGCTCCAACGCCGCGTTGGTGGCGGCAATGGCGTTGGCGCTGCGCAGCTTCAGCCGCTAGCCGGCGACCAACGAGCCAATGACGACCATCGCCAGCCCCAGCATAGCCGTCACCGCCCAGCGCGCCGTCCTCTCCGCCCGCCGTTGACTCTCCAGCACCGCGGTCTTTGGCTCCTTGCGCGCAGATTCGAAGGCGATGGCCAGTTTGTTGACCCGCGCCACCTTCTCGGCCCCCACAATTTCCTCGTCGATGGCTTGAAAACGGCGGAAGCTGGCCAGGGCCAGGGCCGGCCGATCCATGGCGTCGTACACCTCTGCCAGCTCGCGGTGGGCGTCTGCGGACATGCGCCGGTCCTCCAGGCGCTCGGCCAGTGCCAATCCCTCACGGACCGCCCTCAACGCTTCGTCGAGGTCGCCCTGGCGGCGCCGCACCGCGGCGAGCTTGAGCAAGTTATCGACAATGCCGCGCCGCCGGTCGGTGCGCCGGCAGACCTCCAGGGCGCGCAGGATGAACAACTCCGCCTCGTCCAGATGTCCAGCCGCCATATGCACCGAGCCGGCGCTGGCCAGCGCCAGGCTCAACAGATATTGATCCCCCAAGGACTCAGCGGCCCGCCGCGCCTCCTGGTAGGAAGCCAAGGCCGCGTCCAGCTGCTTGAGATCCTGATGTAACCCACCGAGATTGTAACGACATCCTGTCACGCCACCGGGATAATTGAGCTCCTGGTAGCTGGCCAGCGCACTCTGGTAGTACTCCATGGCCCGCGGGATGTCCCCCAAGGCCTTGAGCACGTTGCCGATAGCTACCTCCAGGTGGGCGATGTGGAGAAGCGCGGGGCCCGGATTCGGCAGGCCCGACAAGTCCTCGAAGCGTTTTAATGCATCCAGGTAGTGGCTCAGAGCCGACTCGTAATCGGTGAGAAAGAAGTACATGTCCCCCAGGCGCCGCAGGCTGCGCCCCAGCTCCACGCCATCGCCGAGCTCAGCGAATCGCCGCCTTGCCTCGTGGTAAAGCTCGAGTGCGGCGCGATGGTCGCCCTGTACTCGCGAGGCGTCCGCCCGGATGAACACTACTTTGGCCAGAACTCGCCGATCGCCCGTGCGCCGACTTCCCGCCCCAACCTGTTCAACCAGCTCCAACGCCCTCCTGGGGTCCCGCTCTATCACCTCGCGCGCCTGTCGGAGCACCTCCTCGATAGGAAAACGTTGCAAGGAGAGGGTTCTCTCTCCAGCGCTGCCGAGCTCTCCCCTGGAGGAGGAGGCCGCAACCGGCAGACACGGCAACGACAGGAGAACCGTCACCAGCGCCGCGGATCGAGGTTTGGCCATATTTCTAATTTACAACTTTACACCCGCGGTCGGCGGCCACGGTCAGTGAGCCGGTGACCCGACGTGGTAGGGTTCGGTGTGCTCGCCGGTCTGGCGCTGCTGGGGGTCACCGCCATCTGGGGATGGACGTTCGTGCTCGTCCACGAGGCGATGCGTACCTACGGGGTGATGGCGTTTCTCTCGCTCCGTTTTATCCTGGCGGCCGCTCTCCTGCTGCCGGTGCTTCGGGCGCGTCTTGCCCGGGCCACACTCACCGTCGGTGGAGCAATCGGGCTGGTGCTGGCGATCGGGTACCTGCTGCAGACCTGGGGGCTCCGCTCCACGACTCCGACCAGCGCCGGCCTGATCACTGGCCTGTTTGTGGTGGTTGCCCCCGTCGCTGCTCGACTGCTCTATCGGACTCACCTGTCGGCCGTGGCCATCTGGGCGATCGGCATCAGCCTGGTGGGTTTGTGGTTGCTCTCGGGCGGTGGTGCCCTGGCCATGCGGCGGGGCGACTGGCTGGTGATGGGCTGCGCCCTGGCGTACGGGGTGCACGTGGCACTCCTGTCGCGTCACGCCCCCCATCATGACCCCACAGCCCTCACCTTCGTGCAGCTCGCCACCGCCGCCACGGTCTTCACCCTCGCCTGGCCGGCGGTGGACCCCCTCAGCTTGCCACCGACGCCAGCGGTGTGGACGGCGCTGGGAGTGACGGCCACCCTGGCCTCGGCGCTCGCCTATCTGGTGCAGACATGGGCACAGCGGCGCCTGTCTGCCGCCCAGACGGCGGTCATTCTCACTGCCGAACCGATGTTCGCCGCGCTGTTCGGCTACCTGCTGGCGGGCGATCGCCTTACCCCGACGCAGCTAGTAGGCGGCGCGCTGATCCTGCTGGCGGTGGCCCTCGTCGAGATCCTGCCCAACCTGCGCGGCCTCACCGGGAGAAAATGAGGTACACCAAGGGGGCCAGCAGGCCTGCTCCCACCAACCACTTCCCTCTTCCGGCCAAACCCTTACGCCCGGCGATGATGAACACGCCGGTGAAGGCCAGCACGGCCAGCCCAATGGCGTAGATATCGGCGAACCAGGTCCACCACCCTTTTCCCTTGTTGAGGTGGAGAAAGTTCACCTCGTAGAGGAAAAAGCGACGCGCCCGGTGCTCGTCCTCGACCTCCCCGCCGGGAAGTGAAACGGTGAGGGTGCGGTTGTCGAAGAACACCTTCAACAGCTCGGGGCCGACGCGAACCGCCGACAAGGGCTCCTCGGTGATTCCCAGGCGGCGAGCCACCTCTCGCCCTTGCTCCGCCGCGGGACCTGCCGGTACCTCGCCCACCTGGTAGCGCGTTCGCTCCAGGCGATAGGAGGGGTTCCAGTCCGCGGTGTGGTTGACGGCCACGCCCGAGATGGCGTACAGCACCGTCAACCCGGCGAAGAAATACCCGACGTCCCGGTGGACCGCGACGATGACTCGGCGCCAGCGCAACGGTCAGAAATAAACAACCGCGCCGGCACCGGCGATCTGGTAGGTCGCGGAAGCCTTCTTGGCCGCCTTCTCTTGCTCCGCGCAGGAGTGGCCGCTGGCTTGCTCCTTGGCGTGCTCCGCGCTGTCGTGCTTTTCGCCGGCCGGGTTGATCACCTCGAAAACCCCCTCGGCCGAGGCCTTTCGTCCCATGGCCTCCATCGGGAACACGATCACGCCGTCCTCCACCTTGATGCGGATGCCCTGCTCCCGCTCGGGGTCGGTGATCATCATCCAGCAGCCACGTTTGGCGCACACAGCGGTCACCACGCCGTCCACCCGCACCTTCTTGCCCACGTACTTTTCCGGCGCTGCCAGGAGCTCAGCCACCGAAGAGCTGGACTCCAGGGTGACTCCGGAACCGTACTTCTTGGCCTCCCCCGCCAGCGCAGACGTACCGACCACGATCACGATGGCCAACAGGCCGAAAACTGCTCGTTGCACTCTCACCTCCAACTCGGCGCCAGCCGCTGCCGCGCCGCTTTCTTCAGGGCCGCGATTCTGGGGTAGCCCTCGGTGGCTGTCAAGCCGGTGTGACCCGGCGCACCGGCCGCCCATCGCCAGCCGGAACGGCCCAGGGGGCGGCACCGTATACTCACGGCGAAGGGAGAGTCCTATGGCGAAGGTCGCGATGAGCTTGATGTGCGCGCTGGTGGTGGCTGGCGTCCTCGGGGCGGGCTTTCCCTCGTTCGCACAAACGCCCGTGTGGGATCTCAAGCTGGGCTTTTCCTACCTGGGCACCTCGGGGAACAGCCGCACCTCATCTACAGGTCTGTCAGCCAATTTCGAGCGCACCTGGGGCGACTGGAAACTCCAGGCGCTGGCTTCAGCCCTGCGCGCCAGCGACGACGGGGAAAAGAGTGCCGAGCGGTTGCAGGCGGCGGCACGCGGTGATGTCACAGTGTGGAAAGAACTGGCCCTGACCTCGGGCATCGCGTGGGAGCGCGATCGCTTCGCGGGCATCGACTCGCGCTCGATCATGGACGCCGGCCTCAAGTGGACCCCGGAGTTGGACGCCGACATCGCCTTCTCGGCGCTCGTGGCCGCCACCTACACTCGCGAAGACCGGGTCGGGACCGCTTCCGATGGCTTCCTGGGGGCGCTGGTCAAGGCGGACGCCGGCTACAGCATCACTGAGTCGGCCAAGGCAACCCTGACTGCCGCGGTGTATCCCAACTTCGAGAAAGCCACGGCGTGGCGCGCCACCGGCGCGGCCGGGCTGCAGGCTTCGCTGTCCTCGCAACTGGCGCTCAAGCTGGCCTACGAGT
Organism: uncultured bacterium; assembly: GCA_937924755.1. GTDB lineage: Bacteria > Acidobacteriota > Thermoanaerobaculia > Thermoanaerobaculales > Thermoanaerobaculaceae > CALEVZ01. Next base: position 221 of record CALEVZ010000052.1, on the reverse strand, counting down.
ACCGCTACAACAACCGCCCGCCGGCCTCCTTCCGCAAGGCCGACACGGCCACCGTGCTGTCCCTGGTCGCGCAGTTCCCGGCGCTGAAGTAGGCGCGACGCGGCACACATGACCAGCGACGTGCCGGGATGGGAGCGCGCACCGTACCTGCGCGAGCTTGACACCAGCGTCGTCGCCTGCGGCGGCGGCGCGGGCACGGCCTGGGCGATCCTCGCCGACAC
>CALEVZ010000051.1 GCA_937924755.1 uncultured bacterium | reverse complement strand
TAGCGTATCGCTGCGCCGAAAGCGGGAAGCACACGCCGGCACGCGGCGCCCTCCCTCGGGCTCGCTGTCACTGACACGGGCACGGACACCGGGCGCGGGCGTCCCGCCCCCCCGTCTCTTCATCTCACTTCGATGACGAGGAGCTCGTGCTGGCTTATGGGTACCTGGCACCGAAGTTTGCGCCCATTCGTCATCACGGGCACGGGCACGGGCACAGGCACAGAGGGCGAGGTCTCTTCTACTTTGGGACAGGCCGAAACACCGGTGGCGTCTGCCGTAATCACCATACCCTACACGGAGAGGCCTCAATCCCTCCGGCCTTCTTCTCCCTTCGTTCCGAGGGCCTGCTCTTCTTGTCGGCCATTTTCTGGCAACCGCGGCCCGCTGCGCCGCGCCGTTGCTCCTCGCGGGTCCCTATCCGTGTTTTCCTTTGGCGGTTCCATGCCGCGGTCGGAGGCCATCGCCGGCGCTTGGAGAAAAGCGGCGGGCCCCCAGAGGCCCGCCGCAACCCTTTGCAACCTTTGTCTCTACCTCGGCAGGATGGTGGCCGGGTCAGAGGTCTTGTTGTCCAGCACCGAGCCCCAGGGAAGAAATGCGGCGCCGGGGGTATCCGTCCATAGGTCCACGTAGGCTCCCTCGATAGGGGCCTCGCCGGCGAACACACGATTGATCTGGGCGTTGCCCCAGGCGGGCAGGTTCAGGCTACCTTCGTCGATAACCCGGCCGGTGGGGGCGTGGCGCCGCCACATCACCCGGATCGGCTTGCCCACGCCGTTGAGCAGGCCCAGGTTGGAGCGGTAGGCGGCGTTCTCGGTCAAAGACATGACCCGCACCGGCACCCCGCTGGGCACCAGCTCGGCATCCGCCAGGCCGGGGATGCCCTGTCCGAAGGTGCCCGACGCCCCCCCCGCCCCCACGTTGTAAGTGCGGGAGTACAGGTAGAGCACCTTGGTGTCCGACAGCACCCCCAGGGCTCCGAAGGCGTTGACCCCGTCCCGCACCCCGAAGGCGGCCTGCAGCACGTCGGCGTGGCGGAGCGACTCCCCTGGCTCCAGGGTGAAGATGACCGACTCTTGCGGCTCGGCGTTGTCGGTGTCCCGGGGCAGCCAGAGGTACTTGAAAGAGGCCCTCTGGTTGGAGCCGTTCAGCACGTCCACGTCGGTCCGCCACTGGGAGCCGGCGAATCCCTGGCCCCGGGCTGCGGTGGGCACGAAATACAGCTGCGACAGCTTGCCCACGTCTGCCAGCAAGCCAACGGCGTAGGCGGTGTACACCCCCCCGGCGGCCAAGCTCACCCCGGGGATGGGCAAGGCCACGGTGGAGCTCCCGGCCGGGCGCGCCTCCAGGTCATAGGTTCCTGCCGGAACCTCCAGATACTGGGTGCCCTGCCGGAAGGCGACGTTGGGGAACAACACCGGCCCCCCCTTCACGGCGATGTCCACCGCGGGAGCATCGGGAGAGGCGTGGAGGAAACGCACCCATGCCTTGCCCGCCGCCGGTCCGCCCCCCGTGGCGGTGAGCACCACCGGCGCAATGCCGCTCAACAGGCCCGTGGCTACCACCGTGTAGTCGGTGCCGCCGGCCAGGGTGAGGTTGGCTTCGATCACGACCGGGGAAGAGCTCCCTGCGGGCACCACCTTCACGTTGTAGGTGCCGGCGGGAAGGGCGGCAAACTCGGTGGCCCTGGCAAAGGCCACGCTGGTGAAGGCTGGATTGTTCTGCACCAGCACGTCCACCGCCGGGGCATCCGGGGAAGCGTGCACCACCCGCACCCGGGCCGTCCCCATGTTCCCGGCCGGGTTGTCGGCGGTGAAGATGGCCCGCAGGGGCGTGGCGGCCTGCGACGCCGGTACCAGCAACGCCAGTGACAACGCGACAACGACTGCGGAAAGCACTCTTTCCATTGCGTCCTCCTTGCGCGGGGTGTTGTTCTCCGCGACACAACCAGCAAGACACTTCTGTCTAAATATATTCCATGACCGAATTAAAGAAAAATGAACAAAATCCGGATGAATGGGTACATTGTCCCTTTACGCCCGGCTCCTCAGCGCGCCGCTGCCGTCGCCCGGCGCGGGCCCAGCAACGAGAGGGGCGCCAGACAGGGATTGGCACTCCGCCCCCGAGACCGTCCCCGCCCGGGCCGGCTAGAGCGGCTACCATCGATGCTCGGAGGGATGTGTCGTGCGCCTGGAGGTGCTGGAAGGGGACATCACCACTCTTACCTGCGACGCCATCGTCAACGCCGCTAACACCACCCTGCGGGGCGGCGGGGGGGTGGACGGGGCTATCCACCGGGCGGCGGGCCCCGAGCTGCTGGCCGAGTGCCTCGAGCTGGGTGGCTGCCCCACAGGAGAGGCGCGACTCACGCGGGGGTACCGTCTGCCCGCCCGCTACGTGATCCACGCCGTGGGGCCGGTCTGGCGCGGAGGCCGGCAGGGGGAACCGGAGCTGCTGGCCTCCTGCTATCGGCACGCCCTGCGCCTGGCCGCAGAGCACGGCTGTCGGTCCGTCGCCTTCCCGTGCATCTCCACCGGCGCCTACGGCTACCCCCCGCAGGAGGCCGCCGCCGTGGCGGTGCGCACGGTGCGCTCCCTCGCCCCCGAGTTGCCCCCTGACTTCACGGTTATCTTTTGCTGCTTCTTGCCCGCCGACGCCGCCACCTACCGCCGGCTGCTCGCCTCTCCCGACGGCACACCTTGAGGCGCAGGGGGCAGCCCGCCCCGCCGGGCCACCGCATCCGCCAGGCGCAGTAGTGTGGGTAGGCGAAACGGCCCGTGCATCGATCCCACCTGCGCCGCCGCCCAGGCCATCTCCACCCCGGCGGCGCTCACCCACAAGGGGCGGAGACTTCGCCCACGGCACACCGGCAGCGCCGGCGCCCCCCGCCGCACCCGCTTGGCCACCCCCACCACCGGCGTCTGCCTCCCGAAAGCGGCGGACAGGTGACCACCCAGCCCCGGCGTAGCGCGCTCGTCCAGCCACACGTAGCCGTCCACGATGACCGCCGTCCAAGGCCGAGGCACCTCTTCCAGCACCGCCAGTAGCCCCGGCAGCTCCCGTTCGTACAGGCGTCCGGGGCGGTACGGGGCCGGGGGAACGAAGGGCCGGGCCACCCACCCCAGGGGCTGCCCGGCCGTCCAGCCGGCGCACCACACCGCCGCCGCCACGGCCCGCGCCCCGCCGTAGGCCGCGTCGCAAGCTACCAGAACCTCCCCCTCCGCCGTGACGATGCCCCCCTCCGCCGCTGTTCGTTCGCCCGACCCTCTCGCCGCTGCCCAGCCGCCCGGGCCGGGGTGGCCGCAGCCCGCCCCCCCTGCGGGAGTGTGGCATGCTTGCCCGCGAAAGGACGTCACCATGGCCAACCCCATCGCCGTGTTCGAAACCTCCCTGGGCACCTTCCAGGCCGAGATCTTCCTGGCCGAGATGCCCGTCACTGCCGGCAACTTCATCACCCTCGCCAGGAGTGGGTTCTACGACGGGCTGCACTTTCACCGGGTGATCGCCAACTTCATGATTCAGTTCGGCTGCCCCTGGAGCCGCGACCCCGCCAGCCCCCGCGCCGGCACCGGCGGTCCCCCCCACGGCACCATCCCCGACGAGTTTCTCCCCTCGGCGCGCTTTTCCAACGAGCCCGGCACCCTTTCCATGGCCAACACCGGCCGCCCCAACTCCGGCGGCTCGCAGTTCTTCATCAACACCAACCACAACGCCTACCTGGACTGGTTCACCCCCGGTCCTTCCAAGCACCCGGTGTTTGGGCGGATCCTCAAGGGCATGGAGGTGGTGCAAGCCATCGAGCGCACCCCCACCGGGCTCGGGGACCGCCCCCGCACGCCGGTGAAGATGCACAAGGTAACGATTCTCGACGCGGAGTAGTCGCAGCCGGGACGCGGGCGAAAACTCCGGCCACCGCTTCGATCACCGAAGGCAACGCCAAGGTCAGCCGTGCCCGCACCAACCGACGGCTGAGCTCGGGAGCCGTTCCCCACCCCGTGGTGGGACGGTGCAGCCGCTGAGGGCAGCCACGGACACTTCGCTGCGCACCTGGGGCCGTGGGAGGGAGCGGCTGACGGCCACCCCCCCGACCCCGTGACAAGATGCGGCACAATGGCGGGGCCATGAACCGTCTGGCCCTCGCCCTGATTCACGAACGCACCGTGGTGGCAGCCATCCTCATCAACGCCCTAGCGCTGTTCATGCTGGGCTTCGAGAGTGAGCGCGACACCGCCGCCTCCCTCTGGTTCTGGGTGGACTACGCCTGCGTGGTGTTCTTCCTCCTCGAAGCGGCGCTTAAGATCCGCCAGGCCAGCTGGCGGGGCTACCTGGTTTCGGGGTGGAACCGGTTCGACTTCCTGGTGGTGCTGGCCAGTCTGCCGGTGCTTCTCACGCCCCTGGTGGACCTGCACGGCTTCGCGGTGGTGCTGCTGCTGCGCCTGGGGAGATTGTTTCGCCTGTTCCGCCTGCTCACCTTCATCCCCAACCGGGACCATCTCATGGCCGGAATCCGGCGCGCCCTCCGCGCCTCGGTGGGGGTGTTTCTGGCCCTCGGGCTGGTCAACTTCATCCTCGCCACCGGCGCCTCGTTCCTGTTCGGGGAGCTGGCCCCCGAGCACTTCGGCAACCCCCTCATGTCCCTCTATTCGTTGTTCAAGGTGTTTACCGTGGAGGGGTGGTACGAAATCCCCGACCTCTTGGCCGAGCGCGCCAGCCACCCCGGCTGGGCGGCGGCCGCCCGCGGCTATTTCGTGGTTGCCGTGTTGATCGGCGGCATTCTCGGACTGTCGCTGGCCAACGCCGTGTTCGTGGACGAGATGACCATCGACAACACCCGCACCCTGGAGGCCCAAATGGCGGAGCTCACCGCCGAAATCCGCGCCTTGCGCAACGCCACCATGGCGCGGGGCGGGCTGGCGGATGATGCCGCGGACGAATGCCAGCGGCCCCCGTAGCAGCATCCTGGGGGGCGGAAGAATCCCATCGCCAGGGTGGTTGGTCACCACCAGAAAATCGACTGCGAACGCGAAGGGGAAAGGCGTATGGAGATCCAGGTACTGCTGCGGCCGCTGGAAGAGGTGGAGAGGGAAATGCAGGCGCTGTACGAGTGGCTGGCAGAGACGTTCGCAGCCGACCGAGAGGCGGCGCGTATCTTCTTCCGCCTGGCCATGGACGAGAAGCGGCACGCCAACATGGTGGATCACATCCGGCGGCTGGCCCGCCAGAATCCAACCCTGTTCGCCGGCACCATCGACGCCAGCGCCGAGGGAATGGACCGCTGCCTTGCCGCCAGCCGCACCCTGCGCGCCAGCAGCCCCCCCCCTCCCCTGGGAGCAGCGCTGCGCACCGCCATGGCCCTGGAGAGTTCTGCTGCCGAGAGCCACTATCGCCGGGCGGTGGCGGCGGCGGTGCCCGAGGTGTCGCGGCTCCTGCAGTCCCTGGCCGACGCCGACCGCACCCACCAGGCCGCCCTCGCTCGCCTGGCCGCCGCCCGCGGGCTGTAGAGAGGGGATGGGCCGCCCCGCCCTCCACCTGCGCTAGCATGGGGCGATGAACCAGGAGGCCGCCACCGCCGGGGGATTATTGGGCCAGCCGGCAGCGCTGGACATCCTCTTAGTCCTGTCGCTCTCCTTCCTGCTGGGGTTGGAGCGGGAACGGCGCAAGGCCTCTGCCGGGCACTACATCTTCGGGGGAGTTCGCACCTTCCCCATCATCGGCCTTACCGGCTACGCCCTCGGCCGCCTGGGCGACGCCAACGTCTTTGCCGTGCTGGGCGGCCTGGCCGTCGTGGGGGCGTTCCTGCTCCTCTCCTACCGGCACAAGCTGGCCAACGCCGACGAGGCGGGCGTGACCACGGAGTTCACCGGACTCCTCACCTTTTGCCTGGGACCGCTGCTGGTGCGCGGCGACTACTGGATCGCCACCGCGTTGGTGGTGGTGTGTGTGCTGCTTTTAGAGTTCAAGGCGGGCCTGGAGGCCCTCTCCCACCGCCTGCCCCCCCAGGAAGTCGTCACCTTCACCCAGTTTCTCCTGCTCACCGCGGTGATTCTGCCGGTGGTCCCGAACCGCGAGTTCACCCAGTTCCACATCAACCCCTTCACCACCTGGCTGGTGGTGGTGGCGGTGAGCGGCATTTCCTACGGCTCCTACCTGCTGCAGCGACTGACGCGGGACAAGGGAGGAATCGTGCTGGCGGCGGTACTCGGGGGGGTGTACTCCTCCACCGTCACCACCGTCGCCCTCGCCCGGCGCGCCGCGGCGGCCCGCCGGCCGTCGCTGTTCGCCGGCGCCATGGTGCTGGCCTCGGGGATGATGTATCTGCGCCTCGCCGTGCTGCTGGCCATCTTCAATCGCGAGCTGGCCAGCCATCTGGCAGTGCCGTTCGTCACCCTGGGTGTAGCGGCGGCCGCCGCCGGGATCCTGTGGACGCGGTGCTCGGAACGTAGCAGCCAGCCCCCGTCGGCCGCCGAACCGCCCCGCAACCCCCTGGAGATGGGCGCCGCCTTCGCCTTCGCCGCGGTCTTCTTGGCGGTGCTGGTGGGCACCGAGCTGGTGCTCGAGCACCTGGGCAGCACCGGCGTCTATGTGCTGGCGCTGCTGCTGGGCGTGGCCGACGTCGACCCGTTCATCCTCTCCCTCACGCAGACGGCCGGCACGGTCACACCCGTGACGGTCGCCGCCACCGCCGTGGTCCTCGCCGCCGCCGCCAACAACCTGGCCAAGGGCTTCTACGCACTGGCCTTCGCCGACCGCGCCACGGGGTGGCGGGGGTTGGCGGGGTTGGGGATGCTGGCCGTGGCCGGCCTCCTCCCCCTGCTGGCGCTGCGGGGGTAGCACCGGCGGCCGCTGCGCGGGGTCGCACGTTTCGCTAGAATGCCCGGGCGATGGCGAAAAAGAGCCGCACTCCACCCCGCCGACGCAGCAAGGGGCGCAACCCCGGCGAATACTTCCTGGCCGCCTTGGGGCTCGCCCTGCTGGGACTCGTTGTCGCGATGATCGCCCACGCCGGTTCCTGCCGGGTGGGGCTCTCCCCCGAGCTGGGCGGCCCACCGCCGCGCCTTACGCCCACGCCGGCGGATTTGGAGCCGTAAGGCGCTGGAGGGCTACTTCCACCCCTCGGGAAAGGTGGTGTCCACCTCGCGCGCTGCGATCACCAGCTCCTTGGCGGCCGCCGCGTACGGCAGGAGCGAGAACAATCCCCCCTTGGCGAGCTTCAACTTGCCGCGCATGAGCCCGAAGATGGGGTCTACGTCCCCGGCCAGCACGTCGTTCCACACCGCGGGGGTGGCCCGGATGACGTAGGGCGCCGCCTCCACGTCCTTGGGCTTGGCGGCGGCGGCCGAGCGGCACTCCCCGTGCCAGAGATCGGCGATCACCGCCCGGTCCTCGGGGATACCCCAGTCCGGATCGGCGGTCATCTCCAGCACCATCGCCCCTTCCCAGCTCGCCGCCGACTTCTTGTAGTTGGCGTTGGCGTTGATCTTCTTGCCCCACGCCTTGGCCCACGCACTGGTGAAGATCTCGGCTCCCATGACCCCTCCGTGCTGCCCTGTTGACGACAAGCATAGCGCACGCGGCGCCGCCGCTCATGGTACGGCAGGCCAGCGCGCCGCCAGCAGGTCGGCCATGCGCTCGAGCGCCGGCAGCGTCGACGGCTCCTCCGCGACCAACGGCAGCTCGACCACCGGTAGCGATCCCAACAGCGCCTTCAGCGCCGCCACACCGCGCGCGTCCCGCTCCCCCAACCAGGCGAGCAGCCGGCGCTGCTCGGCCCAGGCAGGCGCCAGCCCGTCCGGCGGCGGCGGCAGCTCGGGGTGGATGCGGTTCAACACCACTGCGGCCAGGCGCAGCCCCCGCTCGGCCAGCTTGCGGGCGAAAAACAAGGTGTCGGGAATGCGCTCATGGGCGGCGGAGGCGACCAGCACGAAGACGGTTTCGGGGCGGCGCAGCAGCGCCTGGACCGCCAGCGCGCGCCCGCGGAAGCCGTCGAAGAGAGGCGCAAAGGCCTGGAAGAACTCCCACATGTCTTTCAACAGATCGAGCCCCACCACGGTATCGAAGAACGCTTCCACCCCCCGCCCCAGCACCCCCAGGCGGCGTGTGGGCGCCAGCCGTCCGCGGGGGTCGAACCACGGCTTGAGAGCGATGCGCAGCGCCCCCGAGTCGAGAAAGGCGACGATCCGCTCCGGCGCGTTCAGGAAGTCGAGCGCCTGGGCGGTGGGGGGAGTGTCCAAGACGATCCGCGAAAAGCGCCTTTCCTCCGAAAGCTCATACAGCCGCTCCACCGCCATGTACTCGAGCACCCCGGCCAAGGACCCGGAAAGGTGGCGGTAGAAACGATTGTCGAGGATGCGCCGGCGGGCCGCGGCGTCAGGAGCGTAGCGCACCACCAGGCGGTCGAAGGTCCCCTTGGCGTCCAGCAGGCTGGCGCACAGCTCCGCCGGCGTCTCAAAGGGAACCGCCACGGGGCGATCCGCCGCCTCCTCCCCCACCCCCAGGGCGTCCTTGAGACGCCGCGAGGGGTCAAAGGTCTCCACCAGCGTGGCGCTCCCCCCCCGTGCCGAGGCCACCCCCAGCGCCGCCGCCACCGTGGTCTTGCCGACGCCGCCGCCCCCCACCACCACCACCAGCGGCTCGGCGATCACGCCGCCTCCTCCTGCCACCGCCGCTGCAGCGCCTCCACCAACGCCCGCCCGGCCGGCAGCGGCAACAGCGGCAGCGCTACCAGCGGTCCGTCCCAGCCCCGCTTTAGGCGCTGCAGCTCCCGCTGCTGCGCCCCGTGCATGCGCCGCCACACCTCGGCCGCAGCGTCGGCCTCGTCGGCGCCCCGGGCGAGCGGGGGCAGCACGGCGTTGGCGACGACCACGTCGAGCGGCCGTCCGAGCAACCCGGGCAGCGTCTCTAGCAGCTCCAGCGCTTCCTGCACCGGCATCTCCTGCAGGGTGGTCACCACCGCTACGGCGCAACGGGAGGCGTCGCCCACCAGGCTCGAGATGTCCCGCGCCATGCGGGCAAAGGGGCCGCTGCGGATGACCTCGGTCACCAACGCCGGGGCGCGCAGTAGCGACACACCGTGACCGGTGGCCGGTGCGTCCAGCACCACGGTGTCCACCCGGCCGGTGGCGGCGGCGCGGCCGTGCAGGACCCGCCAGGCGTGCCCGAGCAGCGCCACTTCCTTGAGCCCCGGGGCGCCGCCGGCGAAGTGTTCATAGACCGGGCTCGCCAACACCCGCCGCACCAACACCTCCAGCCGCAGGCGCTCCCTCACCACCTCGTCCATCACGCGGCGAGGGGAGAGATTCTGCAAGGCGAGCCGCGGGCTGACCTGGACGATCTCGCCCGCCGAGGGAGGCACGTCGAAAAGCTGATGGGCATTCTCCCTGGGGTCGGCCTCCAGCAGCAGGACGCGCCGGCCAGCATCGGCCAGCGTCACCGCCAACACCGCCGCCATAGTGGTCTTCCCCACCCCCCCTTTGCCGGTCACCACCAGCAACCGGCGGCTGCGCAGCTGGGGCAGCAAAGGTGGCACAGGGGTTCCCTCACTCGGCGTACAGGCGCTCGATCTCTAGGGCGAACTGGCGCTCCACCACCCGCCGTTTCACCTTCAACGTGGGGGTGAGCTGCCCCCCGTCGATGGTGAAGGGGGTGGCCACCACGGCGAAGCGCTTGATGGTCTCGTAGCGAGCCAGGCGTGCGTTCACCCGCTCCACCACCTCGGCCAGAGCCGCCTGCACCAAGGGGTGTTCCACCAGCTCCCCCCAGGTGGACCAGGCGAGGCCGCGCTCGCCGGCCCAGACCTCCAGGGCCTCGCGGCCGGGGGAGAGCAGCGCCACGATGTAGGGGCGCCCGTCACCGACGAGCACCGCCTGCTCGATGAGGGGGGAGGTCTTGAGCTCCGCCTCAATGGGGGCGGGGGCCACGTTCTTGCCGCCGGCGGTGACGATGAGCTCCTTCTTGCGGTCAGTGATGAGCAAAAAGCCGTCGTCGTCGATCTCGCCGATGTCGCCGGTGCGAAAAAAGCCATCACCGTCAATGACCTCGGCGGTAGCGGCGGGGTTGTTCCAATACCCTTGCATCACCGAGGGACCCCGCACCAGGATTTCCCCGTCCTCGGCCAGGCGCACCTCGAGGTTGGGCAGCGGGCGGCCCACCGTGCCCAGCCGGATGGTGCCGGGAGCGAGGCCGTTGACGGCGATCACCGGGGAGGTTTCGGTGAGCCCGTACCCCTCCACCAGGGGGATGCCCACGGCGTGGAAGAACTCGGCGATGTCCAGGCGCAAGGGCGCCCCGCCGCTGACGCACACCCGCAGGCGCCCCCCGAGACCGGCGCGGATCTTCTCGAACACCAGGCGATCGGCGAGCGTGAGCTGCGCCTCCAGCACCGGCCCCACCTCCTTGCCGGCCAGGCGCAGGCGGGCCGCCTCCAGCCCCACCTGCAGCGCCCAGAAGAACACCTCCCGCTTGAGGGCAGAGGAGGCTGCCCGGGCGACGATGGAGTCGTGGATCTTCTCGAAAAAGCGCGGTACCCCGCACAGCACCGTCGGCGCGATCTCCCCGATGAGGTCGGCGACGTGCAGCACCGAGCAGTAGGCCCGCCGGGTGGCGCGGTACATGTAGACGTAGGACAGCATCCGCTCCAGCACGTGGGAGAGGGGCAGGAACTCCAACGCCAGGTCCTCGGGCCCCACCGGCACCCGGGGGGCGGCGGCCAGCACGTTCTGCACCAGGTTGCGGTGGGTAAGCAGCACGCCCTTGGGCTCGCCGGTGGTGCCCGAGGTGTAGATAATGGTCAGCGGGTCCTCCTCCCGCACCCGCCCGGCGCGCCGCCAGAAGCGTTCGACCGCGGCGTTCACCGCCATGCCCGCGGCCAGGCTGTCCAGCAGGCGCACCCCCCGCTCCGGTCGGCCTTCGATCTGAATCAGGTGCTTCAGCTCGGGGCATGCCTGCTGTACCTTCAACAGCTTGGCCATCTGGGTGGGTTGATCCGCCACCGCCACCGCAGCCCCGCTGTCCCGCGCCTGAAAGGTGATCTGCTCTGCCGTCAGGGTGCCGTACACCGGCACCGTGATGGCCCGCAGGGACTGCACCGCCAGGTCCACCACCAGCCACTCGGGGCGGTTCTCGGCGGCCAGCATGACGCGCGAGCCGGCGCGCACGCCAAGCCCCTTGAGCGCTTCGGCGAGCGCCGCCGCGGCGCGCACCACCTCCCCCGTGGACCAGGTCCGCACGCCGTCGGGGGTGGCGTGGGTGAGGTGGCGCTCCCGCGGCAGCTCGGTATCGCGGTGGAAGAGATCCATGATGGTGCGCAGCGCCATGGGCAACCCCTTTTTACCCGATGGAGGCCGGGCCAGCCCCCTGGCCGGCGCCACTCACCGCCCCGCCTCCCCCACCGGCGGCACCTTGCTGCAGGCGTACTCGGCCAGCGCCGTGATGGTCAGCGAGGGGTTGGCGCCCAGGTTCGCCCCGATCACCGAGCCGTCCATCACGTACAACCCAGGATACCCAAAGACCTGAAAAGAAGCGTCAATGACCCCTTCATCCCGGCTCCCGGCAATGGCGCAGCCGCCCAGGATGTGGGCGGTGACCGAGCGGTCGAGCAGCACCTCCACCAGCGTCGACTGCGCCACCGCATCCAGCTCCTGCCCCAGCTCCCGCGCCACCTCGTTGGCAATGGGGATGTACGACGGCACCCGCCCCTGCCCATCGGGGGGGTGCGAAGACAGGATGCGACGAAAAGGCCAGTACGCCTTGCGCGTCTGCCGCAGCGTAGTGTGGTTGTCGATGGTCTGCATCACCAGCAGCACCTGGGAGCGTGCCGCCTTGCCCAGCGGCCAGGCGGTGCGCAGCGCCCCCAGGGGATGGCGCAGCACGTTGCCCGCCCAGCGCAGCCAGCGGGGCACGCGGCCGCCCCCGTCCGTGAGCAGCGTACCCAGGGCCAGCACCACGTCCGACCCTTTGGGGAAGCGCACCAGCTCCATGCGGGTGCGCTCGTCCACGTGCACCTCGGCCTGGATGGCGAGCCCCTGCCAGAGATCGTCGTGGGAACGGGAGGTGACGCCCAGCAGCGCCTCCGAGTTGGTACGCACGTACTCCCCGAGTCGGGGGGAGAGGTGCTCGAGGCTGCCCGCCCGGCGGCACTCCATGAGCAGCCGGGAGGTCCCCAGCACCCCCCCGGCGAGCACCACCTTGCGGGCGGTCAATGCCCCCCGCCGGGGAAAGAGCCGTTCGGTGGAGGCAGCCCACACCACCCGAAAGCCGCCCCCCGGCAACGGCTCCAGCAGCTCCACGCGGGTCTCGGGGAAGATGCGGGCACCCTTCTTCTCCGCCAGGTACAGATAGTTGCGGTCAAGGGTATTTTTCGCGCCGGTGGGACACCCCACCATGCACGCACCGCAGAAGTGGCACCCCGTCCGCGGCGGCCCCTCGCCGCCGAAGTAGGGGTCGGGCACCTCCACCCCCGGTTGTCCAAAGAACACCCCCACGCTGGTGGGACGGAAGGTCGTCGCCAGCCCCCGGCGCTCGGCCACCCGGCGCAGCGCCTCGTCCCCCTTGTCGAAGCGGGGTGACGGCACCGACCCCAGCATCCGCCGCGCCGTGGTGTAATGCGCCGGCATCACGCCGCGCCAGTCCTCCAGCCCCTTCCAGTGGGGGTCATCCCAGACCACCCCGTCGGGCTCCAGGTGGGTGTTGGCGTAGATGAGCGAGCCCCCCCCAACCCCCACCCCGTAAAGGATCATCACGTCAGGGAGCAGGTGGAACCCCCAGGTGCCGTACCAGCCCAGCCAGGGCAGCCAGAACGACTTGGGAAAGTTCCAGTTGCTGCGCGGGAAATCCTCCGGCCGCCAGCGGCGTCCCTTCTCCAGCACCAGCACCCGGTACCCCTTCTCGGCAAAGCGCAGCGCTGCCACCGAGCCACCGAACCCGGAGCCGACGACGAGTACATCGGTGTCGAAGTCGTGGGCGGGTGGACTGGCGAAACGTCCGTCGGCGGATCCCATTGCCGTCATCGTGCCGCATAGCGGCAAAGCTGTCAACACCCGCCGATGTGCTTTATTTCAGTGACGACTTCGCGGACCGCCCGGTTTTCTGCAGTGCGGCAATCGACCGACCCGCACAGGGGGGCTTCCCGCCCGGTCCCTCGCTCAGGGGGTCACCAGGGGGTGAATGACGTGCGCCCACCACCAGGGGGCGAGCAGCGCCTTGAGGACGATGTCCACCCCCAGGCCGGCGAGACCCGCCAGCAGCCAGCGCCGCCATCCGGCGGGCCGCGGCAACCCCAGGCGGACCAGCGGCTCGGCCAGCGCCACCCCCAGGGCGATGTAGGCGGCCACCCGCGCCACCGCCCAGGGGTGCCAGGCCAACGCCGCCGCCGGCAGCGGCGTCGCCGACGCGCCAGCCAACCCACCCGAATAGGCCCCCATCCAGCCGAACAGGACGCTCGCGAACACCAGCCCCAAATAGCCGCCGGTGGCCACGCTGGCGGCGGCGAACAGGGCAGCGTGCAGAAGGTGCTGGGGAACGAAACAGGCGGGGCTCGACTCGCACCCCCCGCCGCTGCGCGCCCAGCTCAACATCTCCTCCCGGTACTCGGCGGCGCGGGGAAAGAGCGCCGCACAGCTGCCCGGCCGCCACACCTCAAGCGCGGCGGTCCCGCCCGCAAGGAGCACCGCCCAGACCGCCACCACCGCCGCGGCGACGCCCCGGCGCCCGCGCCGCAACGCCCCCACCAGCGGCAGCCACGCCACCAGCGCCAGCAACGGCGGCACCACCAGCCAGCCCACAGGCACGATTGATCCTACCACTGGCCGAAATCACCGGGGGGCCGCCGGCGCCGGCGTTCGCGAAGGCAGGCAGGCTTGACAAAAAAAAAAAACAACCGTATGTTCCTCTCGCCGGCTGGCAACTTAAAAGAGGAAGGAGCCAACGATGAGAAACGTGCAAAAAATCTCGGCGGTGGTGGCCCTCATCATCGCCCCGGCGGCGGGGTTGGCGGCTCTCGAGACCTGGGCAGAGCCCCGCCCTCCCATCGTCATGGCGGGGAACAAGGTCGGTCCGGACGTCTGCGAATGCCCGGTCCTGATCGGCACGTGCGTCTGCCGAATCGTCAACTTGTGATACGCGGCTCATGGGTGGACGGGCGGGGGCGCCACCGCCCGCTCCACCTCCAAACCAGCAGGAGGAGCTCATGGTCATTGTTGCTGTAGCCGCGGCGGCGGCGCTTTTCCCCTTGTCTGACAGCGTTGTGCTCACCCCCCCGCCCGGGAACGTGGCCCAGCTGATCGAAGTCAGAGGAGAGTTCTGGGTCCGGACCCATGACCCGCTTCAACCCGCTAAAGCCTCTTCCGCCTCCGAAATTCTCGTGTACTCCCCAGCGGGAGAGCTGCTCCGGCGACGCGCCACCGCGTCGCTTGGAGTCACCAAGCCATCAGCACTCGCCGCCTGGCGAGAAGGCGCGTTGCTGGCCGACTACGGGACCGGCCAGGTGGTGGAGCTCACCGGCGCTTTGGAGAAACGATCCGCCCACCTCCTGCGAGGGAATCACCCATACCCTTATTATCCGAGGTGGCTGGCGGTGGACGGGGGCGCCGGAGTGCTCTTCGTCACTGGTTGCTACCCGCTGCAAGGCTATCTGGATCTGGGCTGCCTCCAGGTTCACGAGTTCTCCGGTCCTTCCCTCGCGTGGCAAGCCTCCGGACTCGAGACGCCGCCGCTACCTCCCCTTCCCGCCCGGCCGGTTTCGTGGAAGTACCTGGTCGGCGCGAGTCCGCACGGCTCGGTTTGGGTTGTTGCGGAGGGTTCTCCGCTGGCCTTCAACCGTGCGCGGGCAGCCAAGGAATGGAAGAAGGTGGACTTACCAAAGGCAGGTATTCCCTGGGTTAAATATCCGGCTGACCAGGCAGACAGGCTCGAAGCCGCTCTTCACTCGGCACCCCTCGCCACGGGCGTTTTTTTCTCAAGCGACAAAAGCGCGGTCATCCCCTACTACTCCCTCGAGGCCAACACCAGCTGGGTCGTGGTGGTCGAGCCGGGCGGAGCCGGTCGTCGGCCGATCCCGGTCGAGGGGAAGGTGGTTGGCATCGCACGAGACGCCCTGCTCGTGTACCACCCGGGTGGCCGACTCGTACCCCAGCGCTGGGAGACTCCACCATGACCGGCCGCTGGCTGCTCCTGGCAGCTTTATGGCTTTCCCTCGCGGTCAACGTGTTCCAAGCCGTGAGCATCGCGCGACTGCAGCGCGAAAAGAAAACGTGTGCGAGCACGCTGTCCGCATATCTGGCGGCGCGCGCCAAACAAAGCCTCGTCGCTCCCCTTCCGACGAAGGGCAAGGTGCAGGCCCGGCTTCTCCTTCGCCTCGACGACTGTCCCGGGTGTGTGGATTTCGTCAGCACGTTCCATGGCGTGTGCCGCGACTGGCAGGTGCCCTGCAGGATCGAAGTATTGGGGGGTAGCAGCGAGCAGGCCGGCGAGCTGGGACGCCGTTTCGACCTCACCGTTCCAGTGATTGGCGTTGGGGAGCTCGACCACAACCAGCCTTCCTGCACGCCGGAGGTTCGCCTGGAGCACCTGGGAGAGAAGCTCTTGCAGGAGTGCGTACCACCCGGACCGCTCGAGCAGACGCTCCTCGGCTGGCGGCTGGTGGACGCGCTGGTGGCTCGTGTTGAAGTTTCCGGCGATGGCGGCTAGGCTTGCGGCACCTGGGTGATCGATGAGGACGTCGCATGAAGGACGGGGCGCGGTGAGACGGGCGACGTGGGCTCTCCTGCGCAAGGAGCTGGTCGAGCTGCGGCGCAGCCGCCGGTTTGTCCTTCTGGTGGCGCTGCAGCTGGTGGTGGCGGTGGGCTCGCTCCTGGTGGCGGCGCGCGCCTGGCGAGATCATCGGGACGTGAGCAGCGCCTTCACCCAGCTCAACGCCCAGCGCCTGGCCGCCTTGACCAGCTGGAGCGATCTCTCCGAAACCGGCGTCATGGTGCATCCCGCCCATCCCAGTGGCCGCTTTCTCGTGGACCTCCGCCCCTGGCCTGGGTTTCTCGTGACGTCCACGGCTCTGCCGTTGCCCGTCGGATGGGAGGCACAGGCGAGCGCCCCCGCTCCGGCACAGGTCGTCCTTTTCTTCTTCCCCCTCTTGGCGGTGCTGTTGACCTTCGACAGCATCGCCCTCGAGCGCTCCCGTCGAACCCTTGGCCTGCTGGTAAGCTGGGTGGGCTCCCGACAGCGGGTATTCCTCATCAAGCTGGGGGCGCGGGCGATGGTGGTGGGAGTCTGTTCGGCTGCTGCGATCGTCGGCGCCGGCGGGGTGACCGCCGCCTTCGCGCCGGAGTTTGTCCGCGACCCCACCTTCTGGCCCACACTGCTGGCCCTGGCGGTGGCCGGAACCGTCCTGGGGGTCGTCTTTGCCAGCATCGGGGCGGCGGCCTCGGCGGCCACCCCGGAACCGGCCACCGCCCTGCTGGCCTGCGTGGGGATGTGGGTCTTTCTGCTGGTGGCGCTGCCACAGGCCCTGGCCGGCCTGAGCCGCATCCTGGTTCCCTACCCCGAGCGGGCCCTGCTGGACGCCTCTGCCGCCTCCCTGCATGCGGAAAGTCGACGCACCTTCGAAGAGAAGTCCCTCGAGCCCATGCGCCAGTGGCTGCGGGAAGGCCCACCCGGGCAGGCTCGCTTCGAGGCGACCATGAACGAGCTGCGCCGGCAAACCTACGAGGAACTCCACCGTCGGCTGGGGGAGCTTTTCGCCGCGTACCTGCGCCGGCGCGCTCTCGCCGCCGCGGCCGAGGGCTGGGCGAGTCGATGGCTCCCCGGCGGCCTCCTGGCCGGGGCCATGGAGAGCGTGGCCGCGTGTGGGCCGGGAAGCCTCCACCGCTACCTGGAGCGAGTCGCGGCCTACGCCGTCCAGCTGGCGCGGACGGTGGAATCCAAGCGGGGAGCGGTGGAGTACACCATGCCCTTCGATCAGGACCCCAACCGGTCCCGTCGCCCCGACCCTGCCGACCTCCCCACCTTCCCCCAGCCTCTCCCCGAGCCGGCCGGGTTTTCCCTTCTGGCGGCGCTTTGCGGACTGGCGGCGTGGTCCGCCGTGGCGGTGGCGGTGGGGGTGGCGGTGATGGCCCGGGTGCCTGTGCGATGAACGCCCTCGAAATTCGCGAGGTGCAGTTTCGCTACCGAGGCCGGCGGGAGGCGGTGCTGGCGAGCGCCGAGTTGGCGGTGGCCGCGGGGGAGGTGTACTGCCTCGCCGGTCCCAACGGGGTGGGGAAGACCACCCTGGTCGGGTGCATCCTGGGTTTCGTCCGACCTCAAAAGGGCCGCATCGTCATCGCCGGTGTGGATGCCCTCGTCGAGCCGAGGCGAGCCCGATCGTTGCTCGGCTACGTCCCGGAAAACGTGTCACTGTGGGACCTTCTCACCGGTCTGGAACATGTGACCCTAATCAGCCACCTGCTCGGCGTCCCCGTCGATGCTGCCCGGGTCCTGGGGGAGGGCGGCCTGCCGGAGCAGGCGTGGCGGCAGCGTGTCGCCACCTACTCCAAGGGGATGCGGCAGAAACTCGCCCTCGTCCTGGCACTTCTGGGTCAGCCGAAGGTCGCCATCCTGGACGAGCCGACCTCGGGACTCGATCCCGAGGCATCGCACCAGCTGATCGAACGTCTGCGGCAGCTCGCCCGGGACGGGGTGGCCGTGCTGGCGGTGAGCCACGATGTGGTGGCGCTGGGTACTGTTGCCCATCGCGTGGGCTTCATGCGCGCAGGGCGAATCGAAAAAGAGGTGCAGGGAGGAGACGCTGCAACGCTGGTGGAGCTCTTTCGTGCCGAGGGGTAAACCCCTCCTCCTGATGGTCCTGGCCGCGGCCCTCGGCGGCACGGCGGTGATGGCACAAAGCGAGTGGACCGCGCTCGCCCGGGCTCGCGCGCGCCGGCAGCTCGCCCATGAGGAGCAGCGCCGGGTAGAGGCCCTCGCCCGCGAGGGGTTGGTCTCGGAGGCCGAGCTGGGAAAGGCAAAGGCCGCCGCGGCCTTGGCCGACCTGGACTACGCCGAGGCGCTCTGGGCCCTGCAGGGGAGCCGCCTTCACGTGCTCGTCGTCGACAGCATCCGTCACAGCTCTGCCGACGCCCTGGACGCCATCAGCCTGGAGTTGGCCCTCCCCCCACCCGGTGGGCGGGGGGAGGAGGAGCTCGAAGTCGCCCGCAGCTTCGGCGTTGCGGACCTCAAGGTCTCCCTCCTCCACGAGGGAGTGGTGGTGGGTTATCCCTACGCGACGGTGGTGCCGTTCCTCGCGGCCGGGGAACGGGCGCAGCTGCACTTTCGTCTCCTCCGTGCGGTGGACGCCCCCACGGTCCAGCTGGAATACCAGAACCGGGTGGAGCAGGTCACCCTGGTCCCCCGAGCCCAGAGCTCGCCCCGGCCGTTTAGGGTGCTGGCTCTCCAGCCGGCACTCGCCGCCACCTTCGGGGAGGAGGCGCGTTTTGTGGTGCGGGTGGAGCCGTTGGTCGCCGATGAGCTGACCCTCGCGCTGGAAACCCGGGGGCTTCCCGAGGCGTGTCGGACGAGATACGTGGACACGGCGACGGGAGCCGGGATCTCCTCCCTGCGCATGGAGGCCGGCAGCCGAGCCCGGGACATCGAGCTGCTGGTGACCATCCCTGCGGGCGAGGCGCCGGGCGTGGTGCCCGATATTCCCATTGCCTTTCACCTGGTCTTGCAAGGACAAGGCCGCGCGGGGCAAGAGGTGGAGGTTCCCCTGCAGCTCACCCCTGTGGGCTCACCGAGGCTGGAGGTGCGGGCACCCACCTGGCTGGCGGAGGGGGTGGCGGGCAAGACCGTCGCGCTGCCACTGGAGGTCATCAACACTGGTACCGCCCCTGCCCTCGGGGTCACGGTGGTGGCCGAGGTGCCGGCGCCGCTGCGGGGGTTCGTCGGGGACCCGGTGGAGCGCCTGGCAGTGGGCCAGAAGGCAGCCTTCCAGGTGCTGGTGGAGATCGGCGGGGAAGCCTTGCCCGGCGAATATGCCCTCGAGCTGTACCCGCGCGCCCAGAACCAGCCGCGAGGTCGCCGGGAGGGTGTGAGCCACTTCCGGGTGCGCGTCGTCCGGGAGACCGCGCTGGGGGTGTGGGGCGCCCTCGCCATTGCCGCAGCCGTCGCCGCCGTGGCGGGGGTTGCGTGGCTCTTTCGTCAGCGCCTCGATTAGCCACCCGACCGCCACGGTTATCGCCCCGACGCAGCGAGCAGCTCATGCTCGGCAGTGGAAACACCCAGCAGCTTCACGGTGCGGCCAGAACTGGCCGGCGGGGAAGGTAACCTGAAACAGTCGTCCCGGAAGAAGCTGTGAAGCGAAACACCGCCGCTGGATTCCCGATCGGGGGCCAACGACTTCCACGATGACGACCGAGAGCGAGATCAGGAGCCATCTGTCGTCGGCAGCCTTTTCACCCTCCCGACTCCGCCTACCGGCGCGGAGCCTTCCGGCTTCCGACTCCCACCCACCTGCGGCACTGGGGTCTACTTGGCAGTTCGGGCCAGCAGGCGATCCAGCAGCGGCGGCGCCAGCAGGGACAGCAGCCGCGCCAGGCGGGTCTCGCGGCCCAGCAGCACCAGTCGCCTGCCCCGCGCCGCCGCCTCCAAAGTGGCCCGGGCCACCTGGTCGGCGGTCAGGGTGGCCCGGCCCGCCGCCTGGTCGAACCCCTGGGGAGTCCCGTCCCCCTTGAGGGCCCGGGAGCGCATGGGGGTGTCCACGTAGCCGGGGCAGACGATGGTCACGCCGACCCCGGCGTCGCGCAGCTCCACGCGCAGGGAGGCGAAAAAGCCGTGCAGGGCGTGCTTGGAGGCGGCGTAGGCGGTGCGCGTCGGCACCCCCACCAGCCCGATGAGGGAGGAAACCACCGCAATGTGCCCACGGGCGGCGACCAGGTGGGGCAGCACTTCTTTCGTCAGAGCCACCGCGGAAAAGAAGTTGATCTCCATGATGCGCCTCAGTACCGCGAGTTCGACCTCCTCGAAGCGCGCATTCATGGTCACGCCAGCGTTGTGCACCAACAGGTCCAGCCCCCCCAGGTTGGCCACCGCCTCACCGAGGGCCGCGATGGTCCTCGCCTCGGTGAGGTCCCCGGCCACCGCCGTCACCTGTGCCCCCACCGCCCGGCAGCCTCCGGCGCTGGCGTCCAGGGCCCCGGCGTCCCGCCCCGAGAGCACCAGCACCGCCCGCTCCTCGGCCAGCCGCCGCGCCAGCGCCGCGCCGATCCCCGACGATGCGCCCGTCACCAGCGCCCGCCGCCCGCTCCACAGACCACTCCCCATGCTGGGATTGTACAGTGGGGCGGGCGAGGGCGCCCGCCCGGCGGGTAGTGGCGGGCCAAGCACGAACACGGACAAGGTCACGGGCACGGAGACCAACGCTGTCACCGACACCGGGACGATCGCGGCACGTCGCCTCGTCCATGAGGGTGGGCCAGATGCCGCGCACCCAGGGACACGGACACCGACGCGGGTGGAGGAGTCTCTACCCTAGTTGGTGGCTGGCAACAGCTAGGAACCACGCTTCCGCAAGAAGAGGGAGTTGGATCGTTTCTCGGCGGCAGCTGCCGACCTCTGATTCTCCGTCCTTCGCCCCGCCTCGGGGACATGCGCAGCTATCATGCCGCCATGCCCACTCTCACCTTTCTCGGCGCGGCAGGCACGGTCACCGGATCGCGGTATCTCATCGAGGCGCACGGTCGCCGCATCCTCGTTGACGCCGGTCTGTTCCAGGGGCGCAAGGAGCTGCGCCTGCGGAACTGGCAGCGTCTGCCCACCGAGCCAGCCACTCTGGATGCTGTCATTCTCACCCATGCCCACGTGGACCACGCCGGTTACCTCCCCCGCCTGGTGCGGGACGGCTTCCGCGGCCCCACCCTGGCCACCGCTCCCACCCGGCGGCTGCTGCAGGTAGTCCTCCCCGATGCTGCCCGCCTGCAGGAAGAGGAGGCGCGCTTCGCCAACAAGGTGGGCTCGTCCAAGCACAGCCCGGCGCTTCCCCTCTTCGACGTCCGTGACGCCCACGCCGCCGTGGACACCGTCGAGGGCAAGCCCTTCGGAGAGCGGTTCACCTTCTTCCCCGGCTTCGAGGTCACCTTCCGCCGCCAGGGCCACATCCTGGGCGCCGCCGCCGTGGAGCTGGCGGTCAAGGTGGCGGGGGGGGAGCGAGTCACGATTTTCTTCTCCGGCGACGTGGGCCGCTACGACGTGCCGGTGCTGCGGCCACCAGAGGACTATCCCGGGTCGACCTATCTGGTGGTGGAGTCCACCTACGGGGACCGTTTGCACGACCCCGCCGACCCGCGCGAACAGTTGGCCGAGATCGTTCGCGAGGTGCAGCGGGATCGCGGCGTCCTGCTCATCCCCGCCTTCGCCATCGACCGGACCCAGGAGCTGCTGTACTTCCTGCGCGAGCTCATCACCGAGGGCGCCGTCGAACCGCTGCCTGTCTTTCTCGACTCTCCCATGGCGCGGGAGGCCACCCAGATCTACCGCCAGTGCCTGAGCGAGCACGACGCCGAGGCGCGCGAGCTGCTGCGTGACGGGGTTGATCCCTTCTCGCCGCCGAACCTCACCATCATCGGCACGATCCAGGAATCCAAGCACCTGAACAGCCTCCGCGGGCCCGCGATTATCATTTCGGCTTCGGGCATGGCCACTGGCGGCCGCATCCTCCATCACCTTCGCCACCGCCTGGGCGATCCCTCGACCACCGTGCTCTTCGCCGGCTACCAAGCGGAGGGCACGCGCGGCCGGCGCCTGATCGACGGCGAAAAGGAGCTCAAGATCTTCGGGGAAATGGTGCCAGTGGCAGCCCGCATCCTGCGCCTGAGCTCGCTGTCGGCCCACGCCGACGCCGACGAGCTCACCATCTGGTTGAGCCGTACGGAGACCAGCCCCCGGCAGGTCTTCGTGACCCACGGCGAGCCGCCCGCCTCCCAGGCGTTCGCCGCACGGCTCGAAGATAGGTTCCGGTGGGCATGCCAGGTGCCGACGCTAGAGGAGAAGGTCGAGCTTTGAGGAAGGTGGCGACCGCGTTGGGGCAATTTTTGGCCGAGCTGATCCGCGCCCAGCACCGCGACCAGCTCCTTCTGCGCGCCGCGGCCTTGGCCTACACCACTCTGCTCTCCCTGGTGCCCCTGCTCACCGTCGCCCTCGCCCTGGTGGCGCGGGTGCAGCCGCAGCGCGCCGAGCTCATCGTCACCGCCATCGCCGCCGTCTTCCCCTTCTCCTCCCAGCAGGTGACCGCCACCCTCGCGACCTTCGCCGAGCGCGCCGTCTCCCTGGGCTGGGTGGCCATCCTCCTCTCGGCGCTGGTCACCTTCAACGCCTTCTTCCAGATCGAAGAGGTGATGAATTCCATCTGGGGGGTACCGGCGCGGCGCAAGCTGCGCTGGCGGGTGGCCTCCTTTCTGGCGGTGCTGGTGTGGGGTCCGCTGCTGCTGGCGGCGCTCTTCTCCTTCCTGTATTGGCTACAGAGCCACCCGACCCTGCGCGCCCTCACTCCCTTCACTCGCCCCTTGCCGGCGCTGTTTGCTTTTTTGGTGCTGGCGGCGCTGTACCGCTGGGTGCCCCACGCCCACGTGCCCTGGCGCGCCGTCGCCGCCGGCGCGGCGGTCGCCGCCGCGGCGCTGACTCTCATCCACCTCGGGTTCCAGGTCTATCTGGATCTGGCCACCGGGCTCAACGTGGTGTACGGCTCCCTGGCCATCGTGCTGTTCTTCCTCGTTTCTCTCTTTCTCTTCTGGTTCGCCGTGTTGCTCGGCGCCGAGGCCTCCTGGGTGGTCGGCCGACCAGTGGCCGCAGCGGCCACCCTCGCCTCAGCGGGTGGCGGTGTACTCGGAGAAGATGCCCAGCTCCACGTAGCGCGAGACCTCCGCGAAGCCGACCCGGCGCAGGGCGTCGAGAACGGCATCGGGGGGCACGCAGGCGGCGATGGTGTCCCAGTAGTAGCGCCACAGCAGGGGGGTGTCGCGCCGCCGGGCGAGGAGGCGAGCGGCTAGGGGCACGAAGTTGCGCATGTACGCTTTCAGCAGCGCGGTGCCGATGCGGCTTGCCGGCTTGGTGATTTCCAGCAGGCACAGGCGCCCCCCAGGGGTGAGCACGCGACGGAACTCGGCGAACACCACCTCGAGGTCGGCCAGGTGGCGCAGGGCGTAGCCCATGGCGAGGAAGTCAAACTGCCCGTCGCGGCAGGGTATGGCCTCACCCAGGGCCAGCAGCGTGGGAACGGCGAGGATGCGCCGCGCCTCGGCCAGCATCCCGGGGGAGGGGTCGAGGGCCCACACCAGGGCGGGATTGCCCACTACCCGCACGGCCTCGCGGGTGACCAACCCGGTTCCCGCCGCCACATCCAGCACCCGCATCCCTTCCTTCAAGCCGGCGCGCAACAGCGCCTGCCGCCGATACCAGGAGCCTGAGCCGAAGCCAATGAACTTCTCGATGCGGTCGTAGTCCACGGCGGTGTCGTCGAACAGGCGACGGGTGAGGGCGATGCGCTCCTCCTCGCTGCGCCAGTAGGCGCCGCCGGCCGGCGGGGCGGTGAGCGGTGGGGCCTTCTCGGGCGTGCGGGGGGCGTTCAAAACGTCGTCCCGATGGAGAAGGTGAAGCTCTCGAAGGGATCTTGCTTGAATTTCTTTACCGGCTTCGAGTAGATGAACCGGAGGGGAGCCTGGAAGATGGGCAGAAAGATGCGCAGCTCGGCCCCCGCCGAGTGGCGATAGTTGGACAGCTCCCACCCTTGCTTTTCGTGCCAGTTGTTGCCGATGTCCGTGAACAGGATGAACTTCAGTGGTCCCCCCAGGCGAATCTGGTACTCCAGGTTGAGCTGCAGGTAGCGATCGCCCCCCTCGGGCGCGCCGTTTTCGGCCAGGAAGGGTTCGCCGGAGGTTCGATCCCGGGGAAAGACTCGGTACACGGGGAAGCCGCGCAAGGATCGCTCGCCACCGATGCGGTAGCGTTCCCAGTAGGGGAGCGTGCCGCCGCCAAAGGGGATCGCCCGCCCGCCTTCGAGATTGGCGGCCAGCACGTAGCGCCGTCGCAGGGGGTAAAAATACGCCACCGCCGCCTCTGGGCGGACGTAGTCGAACTCGCCGCCGAGAATGCCACCGGCTACCTTCAGTCGGGTGGACAGCGACAGCCCCTGGTTGGGATCGAAGGGATCGTCGCGGGAGTCGATGAAGAACGCCGGCGTCACCGACGAGGTCACCCCCGCGAAGGTGGCGAAGTACGTCTCGGCAAAGGGCATGTCCTTGTAGGGCGGCGGCAACGGGCGGCGGCGCGGCGGCGGATTGGGAAAATCGGGGGTGATGAGACGGGTCACCACCTCCCTGGCCACGGTGTCATCGTAGGCGTAGAGGAAGGTCATCTGACTGAAATCGCCCACCGACACTCCCCAAAGGGCGGTGAGCCCCTTGCGATCTTGCAGGTAGGTGGTGAGGTCGAGCTTCTGCTTGAAGATGGAACCGCCGATGACCATGCGGCGTTCGAGAAAGTACGGCTCGGAGAAGGTGATGGAGTACGAATCGGCGCGCCGGCCGGAGGACAGGGACACCCCGAGCGTCTCGCCCCGCCCCATGAAGTTGCGGGTGTTGAACATGAACTGGAAGAAGAAGTGATCCAGCTCGGAGTAGCCGGCACCGAACTGGATGTCGGTGCGACCCACCTCCTGCCCCTTGATGGTGACATCAACCAGCTTGGCCTGGTCGTCGAACTTGAACTCCAGAGGGTCCTCGGCGAGCTTGAAGTAGCCGAGCTGATTCACCTTGAATACCGAGCGGCGGAAGGCGGTCATGTTCATCCAGTCGCCCTCGAAGAGGCGAAACTCCCGCCGCAGCACCTTCTCTTGGGTCTTGGTGTTGCCGGTGAACTCCAGCCTTCCGAGGCGATAGCGGTCCCCTTCGTAGATCTTCACCGTCACATCCACCACGTCGGGCTCAGCGCCGTTCTGCAGCACCTGGTTGGTGTAGGCGTAGATGTACCCGCGCGAGTTGTACAACGTGCGCACCGCCTCGTTGCCCGCCTCGATGCGCGAGTGGTTGTACACCTTGCCCGGGCGCGTCTCGTACAGGCTCAGCAGCTTGTCGTTCTCGAACACGGTGGCGCCGGAGAGGGACAGCTGCCCCATGCGGAACTGCCCCCCCTCCTGCACCGGAATGGTGACCAGGGTGGCGAATTTCTTCTTCTTCTGGGTTTCCGCCTCCGGTCGACGCGCCACCAACTCGGTACGCGGCTCGCCCACGACGATGTCCTTGTAGCCCCGGTTGAGGTAGAACTTCTTCAGGTTCTCCGAGTCCTCGCCCCAGTTCTCCCGCGACCAGATGAGCTTCTTGCCGAAGGGGCGCAATAGCGATTTCTGTTTGGTCTTCTTCAAGGCCCGGCGCAGACGCCAGTCGCTGAAGCGTTCGTTGCCGTCGAAGAAGATGCGTCCGATGCGCACCTTGCCGCCCTCGTCGATGCGAAAGGTGACGGTGCGCAGGTGGCCGGCCTCGTCGGAGATTTCGGGCACGATCACCGCCGAGGCATAGCCGTCGGCGGCGTAGGCCTCGGCGAGGACCTGGCGGGCCCGGTTCAGCTCGGAGATGCGCAGCGGCACGTTGCGCCGCAGCGTCACGCCGGCGGCGTCCAGCTTCTCGCGCAGGGTGGTGGTGGATAACTTCTTGTTACCTTCAAACTTCCATTCTTTCACGATGGGGCGCTCGCGCAGCCGCACGATGACCCGCACCTTGCCTGGTTCGACGTCTTCCTTCTCGACCAGCAGATCCTCGACCAGGCCGGACTCCCAGAACCGCCTGAAGCTCTTGGCGATCGCCTCGGCATCGAAGGGATCGCCGGCCGAAATGCCCAGATAGTACTCGACGGTGTCGGCGGTAATGGTGGTACCGCCCTCGACCACCACCTCGGAAATGATGGGCGCCCGCTCCTGTGCCACCGCCGCACCCACCGCCAGCAGGGTGGCGGCCGCCACGATCCTCCTCAGCATGCCCGCGCACTCCCCTCCACAGCCTCTCGGCTCGCCTGCTTCGAGGCAACTCCAGACCTTCTCGGCGCTCGACCGATCACGAACGTACTCCTCTCCCGCTTACGTCGACCCTGGCCATGGACAGGATGCGATCGCACTGCCCGGCCAGGGCCTCGTTGTGGGTCACGATAACACTGGTGAGCTGACGGCTCAAATGCAGCTGGCGGAGCAACCCGAACACCGCCCGCGCGTTGGCCGCGTCTAGATTGCCGGTGGGTTCGTCGGCGAGCAGCAGGCGAGGCCCGGCCACCAGCGCCCGGGCCAGCGCTCCGCGCTGCTGCTCTCCGCCGGAGAGCTGGTCGGGGAAGTGGTTCGCCCGGGAGGCCAGCCCCACCTGCTCCAGTAGCCCCGCCGCGCGGTGCAGCGCCTCGCGTCGCTTCACCCCGGCGATGAGCAGCGGCATGGCGGCGTTTTCCGCCAGGGTAAACTCGGGAAGCAGCGCGTGAAACTGGAAGACAAAGCCGATATGGCGGTTGCGCCAGCGCGCCCGCTCCTCGACGGTCAGCCTGCCGGTATCGGTGCCAAACAGCTCCAGGCTGCCCTGGTCCGGGCGATCCAGCAGACCCAGCAGGTGCAGCAGGGTACTCTTGCCCACCCCGGAAGGCCCCACCACGGCAAGCATTTCGCCGGACTCCACCTGCACGTCAAAACCCCGCAGGACCTCCACCCGCGTGGCGCCCTCACCGAACCCCTTGGCCAGGCCGCTGGCGCGCACGGCCGGCTCACTCATAGCGAAGCCCCTGCAGCACATCGCGCCGCGCCGCGGCGCGGGCCGGCGCCAGCGAGGCGAGCACGGCTGCGCCGAAGGACACCGCCATCACCAGTGCCACCGCCTCCGGCTCCACCCGGAAAGGCACGTGCGATACCACGAAAACCCCCCGCGGCAGGGGCAAGGCCCGGGTGCGATCCAGCACGCCGGCCAGCACGGCCCCGACGGCGGTGCCCAGTGCACCCCCTAGGACTCCCACCCCTGCCCCTAGACTTAAGAAGAGGCGATGGATCGCCCGCGGCGGCAGTCCCAGGGCGGCCAGCAGGGCCACATCGGCGCGCTTTTCCGCCGCCACCAGCGCCAGGTTGCACAGCAGGTTGAGGGCAGCCACCACCATCACCAGCGCCACCGCGAAGGCGATCATGACCCTTTCCAGCTCCAGAGCCGCCAGCAGGGGTCGATTGAGCTCGCGAAACGAAACCACCTCCACGCCTTCAGGTACATCTTTTTGCACGATCGATGCCACCCGCCAGGCATCGCGGCCATGCTTCGCCTGCAGCGTCACCGCCTGGGGCCGGCGGTCAGCCCCGTGAAACACCCGGGCCAGCTCCTCGCCCACCCGCACCACCCCCCGTTCCTCCCCGGGACGCCCCTCCCGCACCACCTCCACCTCCAAGCGCCGCCGCAACGGCATTGGTCCCAGAGGAGTCAACACCAGGTGGGGCGAGGCCAGCACCAGCTCGCTCCCCGGACCTACCCCCAGCCGGGCGGCCAGGACGCGGTTCACCTCGACCCGATGTAGTCCGCTCACAATCTCCAGCTCCGCGGGCACCGCCGATCCGCCAGATAGGCACCACACCGCCGTGCTGCGTACCTCCTCCATCTCGAGGTCCGGGTGCCGCCGCCGCAGTTTTTCGAGCCAGTTGCCGCCGGGCAACTCGCTGCCCTGGGCGGGAACCAGCCGCGCGTGGACTCCCCCCCGCTCCAACTGGGTGCGGATGGTGTGCTGAAAACCCTCCAGCAAGGCCAGGGTGACCACCAGGGCGGTGGCGCCCAACGCCATGGCGACGAGGGAAATGGCGCTCACGGTGGCGACGTGGGTGCGGCGGCGCAGAGCCAGCAGCCAGCGACCGGTGAGGAGGGTTACCGCCGACATGGAAAGGACCAGGCACAGGGCTGACCACCAGCGGCCCTTGCGCCGGGGGTGAGAGCAGGGCGCTGCCGGTCAGATACCTCCGGCAGGAGCAGATGGGGGGCGCCGGGGGCGAGATAGCCCATGCTACCCCTCGCGGGGACGCAGCAGCGGAAAAAGGATGACGTCTCGAATCGAGGCGCTGTCGGTGAGGAGCATGACCAGGCGATCGATGCCGATGCCTTCGCCGGCGGTGGGGGGCATGCCGTGCTCCAGGGCGAGCAAGTAGTCCTCGTCGACCACCCCACCCCCCACCCGCACCTGCTCCTCGAACCGGGCCCGCTGATCGTCCGGATCGTTGAGCTCGGAGAAGGCGTTGGCCACCTCCATGCCGGCGATGTACAGCTCGAACCGCTCCACCAGGTGAGGCTCGGCCGGTTTGCGCTTGGCCAGCGGGGAAATATCGGCGGGAAAATCGGTGATGAAGGTGGGGTCCAGCAGGTTGCGCTCGGCGGTGGCCTCGAAGATCTCGGCGAGGAGCTTGCCCGAGGACAGCCGCTGGGCGTTCGCCACCCCCAGCCCGGCGGCAGCGCGCTCCAGACCCGGGCGGTCATCGAGGTCGGCAGCCTCCAGAGACGAGGAGCCGAGCACCGCCTCCCGCATGGTCAACCGGCGCCAGGGCGGGGTCAGGTCCACCCACCCGTCCCCCCGGGGTATCCGCAAGCTCCCCACCACCTCCCGTGCCACGTCGGTAATGAGCTCCTCGGTGAGGTCCATCAGCTCCCGGTAGGTGGCGTAGGCCCAGTAGAACTCCAACATGGTGAACTCGGGGTTGTGCTGGGTGGAGATCCCCTCGTTGCGGAAGTTGCGGTTGATCTCGAAAACCCGCTCGAACCCCCCCACCACCAATCGCTTCAAGTACAGCTCCGGAGCGATGCGCAGGAACAGCTGCATGTCCAGGGTGTTGTGGTGGGTCACGAAGGGCCGGGCGGTGGCACCGCCGGGGATGGGGTGCATCATTGGCGTCTCCACCTCGAGAAACCCCCGCCCTTCGAGGAAGCGCCGGATCGCCGTCACCACCGCCGCCCGCACCTTGAAAACCCGGCGCGCCTCCGGGTTGGTGGCCAGATCCAGGTAGCGCTGGCGAGCTCGCAGCTCCCGGTCGGTAATGCCGTGCCACTTTTCGGGCCACGGCTGCAGCGCTTTGGCCAGGAACTGCAGATGTGCCGCCCGCACCGTCAATTCGCCGGTGCGGGTGCGGAAGAGCACCCCCTCCACTCCCAGAAAATCACCCAGATCAACGACGTCCAGCAGCGAAAAGCCTTCCTCACCCAGCTCATCGCGCTTGAAGTACGCCTGCAGCCGGCCATCACCGTCGGAAAGGTCCACGAAGGCCGTCTTGCCGTGTCGACGCAGTGCCGTCACCCGCCCGGCGACGCGGACCCCCGGCGCCTCCCGGTCAAGTTCCTCCCCCGAGAGGGCGGCAAAGCGGCCGGCCACCTCGCTCACTCGCCCATCCACGGGAAAGCGAGTCGGATAGGGGTCCACCCCCCGCCTGCGCAACTCCTCCAGCTTGGCCCGGCGGTGGGCGCGCAGCACCTCGATGGGTTCCAAGTCACCCTCCTCCCGCCCTCAGCGTCCGACTGCCGCGGCGCCGACGTAGGGCGCAGCATTGTACTCCGGTCACCTGATTCGCTCGCGGTCGCTCGCATTTCCGGCAAGCGAAGGCTCGCCGGACACGAGATTCTGCCGCCGTCAAGAGAATCTATCGCTACATCTTTCGGTGGGCATCTATCTTGATGCGTCGCTGGTTGAATCGACAGATTCCCGATCCAATAATGACGCTGTGATGACGACATGCTTCCGCTGAAGCCCCTCGCTTCGCCCCGGTGGGGCGACCATGGGAGGCTTTATCCAGACCTCGACGCCGTGCCGGAGGCGACTAGTCATCACCCACCGCGGGCCACCAGAATCGACCGGCAGGTTACTATTCTTTCAGCCACTTGTCTAGATCTTCGAGAACAGTTGAGGAAATATGGTCTTCATCGTGCTTCTCATACCCTTCCTGGCCCTGGCCGGCGCCGGCCCGCCGGGGGGGAAGCCGGCCGCCACCGCGTGGAGCGCCTGCGCTGACTGTCACGAGCAGGTCGTCGCTCCCTTCGGGCGTAGCACGCACGGTCGCCTGAAGTCCTGGGAGGTGCGCGGCGGCGAGGTGGGATGTGCGGCGTGTCACGGCGACCCCACCCAGCACCTGGAAACCGGTGAGATGGAAGGCCTGGTGCGCTTCACCGGCGATCCCGCTGGCGACAGCGCTGCCTGCCTGACCTGTCACGCCAGCCGGGGCGCCGAGGAGTGGGCGGCGGCGGCGCACGCGCATCAGCTGGCCTGCACCGAGTGCCACTTTATCCACGCCGTGAAGGCCCCTTCCTCCACCTGTGCCTCCTGCCACCAGGAGGTGCACGCCCTCATGCTCCTGCCCTCCCACCACCCGGTGGAGGAGGACTGCACCATCTGCCACACCCCCCACGGATCGGTGGCGGACAACCTCCTGGTTGCCAACGACCCGGTGATCTGCCTGCAGTGCCACAGCTTCCACTTCCACATGGGGAAGAAGCCGGTGGATACCGTTGGCACCGTCATCGTCGGCGGCAAGCCGTACCCCAATGTGCTGGGAAAGTACGGCTAAAGCAAGAGCTTCGGCACGAAGTGCACGCAGTGCCACACCAAGGTCCACGGCTCTGACCTGCCCTCCCAGGGCATCACGAGCCAGGGCCGCAACCTCACCCGTTAGGAGAAGGCCATGCGAAGAGTCATTCATGATTCGCTCGTTCTGGCTCTCCTCGCTGGCCCGGCGCTGGCCTAAAGCACGGGGACGGTCACCGTTGGGGGGCGCGCCGTGGATGACCACGGCAAGGCCGAGCGGACCGCCGAGTACCTCCCCACCACCTGGGGATCGGAGCTAGAGCTGGCTCTGGAGGCGGCCTTCGACACGCTGTTCCTCGCCGTGTCCAGCGACGCCCCAGAGGGACACGACCAGGTGCACCAGCTGGCCATCGAAATCAACCGGGTGGTGCGTTCCCATACCTCCTTCACTCGACTGCCCCATCGGCTCGTCCCCGATCCCCTGCTCAATCTGCGGGGAGCGGTCAAGATGCCGGTGGTCGCCCGGTCCACCGACCTCCACCCCACCGCCAGGTACCGCGTGAACTACGACCTCCTCGACCACCGCACCGACCTTGAGATCCCCTCGGCGGGCTGGCTCACCGTTTCGGCCGTTTACCGCGAAAAGTGGCGGGAAGGGCACCGGCAGGCCCTGGCCCCGTCCCACTGCTCCACTTGCCAGGTGCTGTCGCAGACCCGCACGGTGGACGAACGCACCCGCGACGCCGGTGTCGTCGCTGATGTGCGTGGAAAGGCGTGGAAGCTGGAGGGCAGCTCCGTTTCCCGGAAGTTCGAAGGACGGGCCCCCGCCCCCACCCCGACCTACGGGCTGACGGAGCGACCCGCTCTGCGCCAGCCGGTCTTCAACGACCGGGTCTGGTACGACTCCCGCGATGGCGTGCTCCCCTGCGGAGTGATTCCGCCGAGCGAGAAGAACACCACCACCCTGCGCATCTCCAACCCCAACTTGGGCGGGTTTTCCACGGTGTTGACGGCGGTGTCAGCCCGCCTGGAGAATATCTCCACCAACAACAAGGCGGACTTCGACGCCCTGGCCCTGGCGGCGGGGCGGCGGCTGGGAAAGAAGGGCACCTTCGCCATGCGGGCACGCTCCTACAGCATCGACTCCACCGACTACTTCGTGGCCGTGCCAGAGCCCGAGGCGGTCGCCGGGCCTTTTAGCGGCAAGAGTTACCACCAGCGGTCCGGCTTCCCACCGGACTTCCTGCGCCAGTCCACCATCGACCGGGACGTGCTGGAGCCTCGGCCCGTTCCTCATACCGCCTGGGCAAGGAGAGCTCCCTCATCGGTGAACACCCCTCCAAAACATTGACCGGGCCAACTACGAGCTCGCCCCCGACAAGACCGACACCCTGCTGCAGTGCTCCCAATGGAAAGCTGGGTGTGCGTCTTCCTGAATGGTTGAGCGGGCGGATCTACACTCGGACCGTTTGGCACGAGCGGCGCTTCACTCTCCTCTAAAATGACCTACTGCACGCCGGCCACGGGAACCACCCTCAGGGCCGGTCCCGTCTCACCCTGGGTCTCGATGCCAGCTGCACGAAGGCCAAGGAGGGGCCCGACCCTCTGGGGCTCGGCGCACCCCCCGACATCCTCGCCAAGCTTTGGGGCCTTTCCTACGATTTCACCGCCTGGCACATCTGCTCCCGCCTGGACTCCACCTCGTGGAATGCCACCTTCCGCGCCGAGGCCCGGCTGGCGCCTCGCCTGGCGGGACTCTTCTTTTACACCTTTATGGACTTCAACGACAACGCCCGCTATCTCGACAACCTCACGGGCACCTCGATATCGTGCGACCAGCTCTCCGCCGGACCCTGTAACCTGACCCTCGGAACACTCCCAACTGCCGCCGGGAACCCCCCGGCGGCGGTTGCCTTTTCTCCGCCGGCTGCCACTGCCCGTGAACGCAGTTAGGGAGGCGGACACGGGCACCGACAGGGAAACGGCCCCCGTTCCGGCTGGGGCAAAGCATGCCGACCGTGAGGGCGGGCCAGAGGCCCGTGCACCCAGCGGTGCGGACACCCCCGCGAAGCCCGGCCTCGCGCCGTCGAGCCGAAACCCTAGATATATCCCACCTGACGGTAGCGGGCGATCTTTTCCGGGACCACCCGCTCCCAGTACTCCGTGAAATCGAAACGCGAGTAGTCGTGACTGGGTGCCGGGCCGGTGTCCACCAGCAGACAGCGGCATTCCTCGCCGTCCACCACGACGAAGATGTTGTTGGGAGACAACGAGGTCTTGGCCTCGGGGTAGTTCTCGAACAGTTCGATCAGACGAAGGGTGAAGCGCTCCACCTCCCGGCGGACCCGCCGGTGCAGCGGCGCCTCGGCGGGTCCCAACTGGTCATACAGCACCGCCAGCGACTGCCCGGCCAGCCGCTTTTTGATGCAGAAGCTGCCCCACGGGTCGTGGTCGAGGATGGCCGGAACGGGAATCCCTTGGCCCGAGAAGAAGGCGGTCACCTCGCACTCCTCGCGGATGTGCTCGCGGGAGTAGGGGCGCGGTTTGGCCAGCTTGAGCACCGAGTTATCGGCTTCCTCGTAATCGAACACGACCCCGTTTTCCCCCTCGCCCACCTTGGGCAGGCGCACCGTGCAGCGCCGCTGGCCGAGGTCCAGCGGCACCCCACCCTGCCCAGCGGTCGCCAGCTGGGCGAGCACGTGGCTGGATTCGCTGTCCAGGTAGAGGTCGCGCAAGTCCCCAGTCAGACTCGCCACGTACACGCGCGGACCGAAGGTCAGCACCTCCGCGATTACATCTTCGGTGAGAAACAGCTCCCTGTAGCCGGCGGCCTTTAGAGCATCCACCACCTCGCCGACCGAGGAGTACTGGGGCGCCAGGAGCAGCTCAGCCACCCCGACATCCCGCCCCGACGGGGCCTCCCAACCACAGGCGCGACAGCGCTCCAGGCGGACGTTGGGGACTCGCACGCAGGTGCCCCCCAGGGCAACCTCCCGGGTCACCTCGACGGTGGCCCGGCGAGCGGCGGAGTAGCCGCCGCCGCCGTCGTCCACGAAGGCGGCGTAATAGTAGGTGGTGCCGTTGGTCAACCCGGCGTGGGTGAAGCTGCCGTAGGATCCCGGCCCGCCACTGTGGGTGGTCACCGCCACCCCGTCGGTGGGGCTTACGGGGAAAGTGTCGGTGCGGGCGCGGATGACCGTGCCGGCGTAGGGGCCGTTGGTGGGGTTCACCCACTCCAAGAAATTCGCCCCGTCCCCCGAACGCACCGTGAACGCCCCCACCGGTTGCGGCACGGGGGTGCAGGAGGTGGGCACCGTGGCGGTGAGCTGCACGTTGTCGATGTACCACCCCTCGGCGGTACCGCTGCTGTCGGCCCCCAGGTTCCAGGCCAGCCACACCCGCTGCCCGGCGTAAGCTGAAAGGTCGAAGGTGGCCGAGGCACACCCCGAAGAGGCGTTGACGTAGGCGGGCTGGCCCGGGAAGGGGTGGCAGTACCCGGTGGTGTTCTGAATCGTACCCGAATAGCCCCCCACCGGGGCGATCTGGATGAAGGAGGGCCAACTGGTGGATAGCATCAGTCGTCCTCCGTCCCACCCCCCCAACTCGAAGCTGTACCAGTGGTTGAAGGTGAGGGTGACGGTGGTGGCGCTGGCTGGCAGGAGAATGCCGCCGGGATCCCCGCCCGCCGGCGGCAGGCCCAGGATCAGCGCCCCGTTGTTGTAGTTGCGGTAGCGCTTGGGGTTGGAGCCCGCCTGGAAGGCGGCGGCGGTGTTGCCGGTGCACCGGCCGGTGGTGGGGTAGTGCCAGTCCGTGACGAAGGTCCGCGAGGCACAGGTGCCCAACGTGTAGGGGTTGCCGAAGGTGTATCCGGTCC
Organism: uncultured bacterium; assembly: GCA_937924755.1. GTDB lineage: Bacteria > Acidobacteriota > Thermoanaerobaculia > Thermoanaerobaculales > Thermoanaerobaculaceae > CALEVZ01. The sequence continues at coordinate 14,312 of CALEVZ010000051.1, read as the reverse complement.
CCCACCAGTCAGCGGGGGAGGGGGGATCGTCGAAGTTGTGGGCGTAGAGAACCACCGAGCCGAAGCTGCCGGCGGCCCCCGACAGGCGCACCCCGTTGCCCTCCTCGTTGCCGCGGTTGCAGGGGCCTGCGCCGTCGCGGCTCGAGTCCTCGGCGCGCACCACGTAGTAATACGTGGTGCCCGCCACGGCGCTGGCGTCCTCGAAGCGGGTAGCGGTGACGCAGCTGGCCAGCAGGGTGCCCGGCCCGGGGGTGAAGTTGGCCACCGTGGAGCGGTAGACATTGTACACCAACGGGTTGCCGCCCGAACAGCGGGCCGTCCCCGCCGCCCAGCTGAGCTCCAGCAGGCACCTCTCCCCGGAAGCCCCCACCGAGGTGAGTCCGGCGAAGGAGGGGGCGAGGGTGCAGCTCCCCTGCGCCGTGGCTGAGGCTTCCGCCGAGTCCGGCGACTCGCAGGAGGGGGGGTTGAAGGCCCGCACCACGTAGTAGTAGGTCACCCCGCCGTGCACGTCGGGGTCGCTGTAGGAGGTCCCGGTCAGGCCGGCGGCAATCTGACTCTAAGGCCCGCCCGCCGCCGTGGCCCGGTAGACCAGGTAGCTGGCGGCGCTCACCGGGCTCCAGCTGAGGTCGATGCGGTTGTCCCCCGCCGCCACGGCTTGCAGGTCGGCGGGGGCCGCGGGCGGGGTGCAGGGGGTGGGAGTGGCCATCTCCAGACGTACGTCGTCGACCCAGAAGGTGGTCACCCCGCTGGCGCCGGTGTACCCCCGGAAGAGGATGCGCACCTCCTTGCCGGCCCAGGGCAGGAGGTCGATGTTGCCCACCTCCGCCCAACGGGGCGTCTCGAAGTCGTTGTTGCCCCGCTTCATGATGCCGTTGTGATAAAGGTCCAGGAGGTACTGCTAGCTACCGTCGGTGGGGATGACGTAGACGGCCAGCCAGTCGTTGCCCGAGGTGTTGTCGGCGGTAGAGATGCGCAGCCAGTAGGAGAGCCGGGCGGCGGTGGCGTTGGCGGGGATGGTATGCACTTGGCTCGCTCGGTCGTCCCGGTTGTTGGCCCCACCGAGCCGCAGCGACCAGCTCCCCGAGCGGGCCTGGGAGTTGTCCCGCACCGGACTACCGGAATAGGTCCACGAGCCATCGCCTTCGAATCCGCCGTTGGCCACCGCCGGGTCGTAGTCGATGACTCGAGTCACGGTGTCCCCCGGGTCCGGGGTGAGGGAGTACACCAGGCCGAAGCTCTGGGGGCCCTGGGGTACCGAAGTGCCCTTGAGGTGAATGGTCCACGTGCCGGGGGTGGGGTTCTTCACCACCACCTGCTCCTGGTTGTCCACGGTGTTCACCCCGGTGGTGGCGCAGAGCCACGGCTGGCTGGGGTTGAGGATCCAGGGGTAGTACACGGTGTCGGCAAAGTCCCGCACCTCCAGGTCCAGGTCGTTGGTGAGGGCCCCGGTGGAGGGGGCCGCCGCCGCCGGGTCGTCCCAGGCCAGGGTGACCTTCAGCTCGGCGGTACCGGCGGGCACCGGCACGGTGAAGACGTGGGTGTCCCCGTGGTTGACGGCGACGGGGGCGTGGCGCAGCACATCGTGGAAATAGGCGTCGGTCTGGCCGGCCGCCGCCCGCCGCAGCAGGGACACCGCCGCGAGCGCGTCCACCCGTCCGTAACCCGCCATGTAGTCGGGCCCGGGGGGGCCCAGGTCCTTGGCGGTGTGCATAAGTAGGGCCTTGACGGCGGCGTTGAGGGGGTCGTCGGTGGTATTGTACTGGGCGCGGTAGTCCTGCAGGACGAGCGCCACCACCCCGGCCACCGCCGGGGTGGCCATGGAGGTGCCGCACATGAGGCCGTAGGAGGTGGCGGACGAGGAGGTGGCGGAGTAAATGCTGCCCTCCCCGTAGATCTCGCACCCGGGGCCGGTGACGTTGGGCTTCAGCCACCCCGAGGCGGTGGGTCCCCAGGACGAAAAAGAGGCCATGCTGTCGTAGTCGGAGTTGGTAGCCCCCACGTGGATGGGGTTCTTGGCGCTGGAGGGCGGCCCCAGGGTGTTGAACCCTCCCCCGCAGCGGCCGGCGGGGGTGCCGCCGGTGCGCTCGTTGCCCGCCGCCCAGGTGACGATGTAGCGCTTGTAGTCGCCGGCGATGCCCGCCTCGTCGCCGCGCACGATGCGGTCGATCATGCGAGAGGATTGCCCGTACACGCCGTGCAGGTTGCAGTCGTAGCCGTTGGCAGCGACGTTGGAACCGATGGAGTTGGTGGCCATGTTGGCCGGCCGGCCGGCGGTGTTGCGGGCCGCCGAATAGTCGGTGACCATATCGCCGTAGGAGTCGTAAAACAACCCCCCCCCACCCTGGGCGTAGCCGGCGGTGAGGATCCACGCCCCGGGGGCCATCCCCCGGGCCCGGGCTTGCCCAGTGCCGGTGCCGGCCACGGTGGCGGCCACATGGGTGGGGTGGTCGCTCACCGAGGCGCTGTCCACGGAGGTGATCTTGCCCGCTAGCTGCTCGTGGGTGGTACGGGCGCGCCCGCCGTCGAAGACGAAGACGTTGATGCCGCTGCCGGTGAGGTTGAAGGGGGCGGCGGCGACGGCGTTGACGTTGAGGTTGGCACGGGCGCCGTCGTTGCTGGGCTCCAGCGGCGGGGGGTAGACCTCAAGCCAGTACACCTCTTCCAGCTGGGCCAGGGCCGCCACCGCCTCCCGCGGCAGCCAGCAGGACCAGGCATGGTCGGAGACCCACTCCTGCACCGCTAGTCCCCCATGCCGCTCGATGAGCGTCCTGGCCTCGCCCAGGTCCACGTCCTTGTGCAGAAAAAGAAAAAGGTTGATTAACCCACTCTTTTCATCCGCCGCCCAGGGCCCCACCTGCCCCCGGGTGAGGTCCGGGTGGAGCTTGTCGTGGGGCCCCCACAGCTTCAGGAACGTCATCCCCTCGAGCTCGGCCAGGGTGGGCAGGCTCCGCCCGGGCAGGGCGGCAATCCAGGCCCCCTCGGGGATGTAATCGTGGAGCTCGACACCCAACCGGGCCAGTTGCGCCCGCTCCGCGGGTCCCGGAATGCCGGAGAGCTGCATCAGCACGTGCGCGGTCCCCTGGGGCGGCCGACGCAGGAGATCGGCCGCCTCGGGGGACAACCTGGTTGCAGGTGTGATGGCTCCGTTGAGGAGGTGGATGGGCCGCCCTGGAAGGGACGCCTCCATCGGAGCCGCCACCGAGGATCGGGCTCCAGGCCCGACAGCGCCCAGCACGAGGAGCGTCCCGTACACCAGCCATCGGCACCGTCCTGCCCACAAAAATTCCCTTTTTCTGAACGTAAGATCAACCCGCCCAGGCATTCCCACCTCCGCGGTGCCCCCGCCGACCATTCTTAACCTGGTAGCAAACGGCGCGGGAGGCGCAAAGCTATGATCTGTTAAATTAATATACAATTGTACCGATCGATGGGTCGCCCTGCGGCCGAAAGGCTTTTTCTGTCGCCTGGGAAAACGGGGGGGCGTCGGGGCGCGACCAGATTCAGCCAGACCCGACGTCGGACCGGCGCTTCGGGACATGCGACGGGGGCAGCGGCGCTGCCCCCCGGTTGGTCGATGGTTCGGGCGGTCTGCTAATCCGGCGGCGCGGCCGGGTGCGGACTATCCCTCCTTGCGGATGAGGCGGCCCAGGGCGACCCGGTCTGGCTGCAGCAGCTCGGCCACCCGCTCCGGGTTGATGTCGGCCACGATGATCTGGCCCACCTCCTCGGAGACCTGGCGGAACAGCCCCTGGTCCCGCATCTTGCCGGCCTGGTAGCGGTTGTCCTCGGTTGGGGTGACGTAGTGCACCGATTCGGCCTTGTAGCGGTGCACCAGCCACAGGTGCACCAGGGTCATGAGGCGCTTCTTGCGCAGGCCCTCGTCGAAGGTGTTCTGGTCTCGCACCGAGAGGATGACCCGCTCCTGGCGGTCCTGAATGGCGGCAAAGATGACGTTGGCTACCTTCTCGCCGCCCCGCCGGATGGACAGCTCCAGCAGCTCCGAGCCGGCCCGGTAGGGCTTCAGGTCCACCCGAAGACGATCGGGAATCTGGTAGTGGGCGCACCAGACCTCCAGCCACTCCTCCAGGAGTTTCTTGGGCACTTCGATCTGCAGGAGGTGCTGGTGCTGGGTGGAGCCTTGACCCATGGCCTTGGTGGTGGCGGTGCGACCGGTGGAGGCGGCCAGGGCGGCGTCGACGCGGGGGCCCCCGACGAGCGTCTGGGGCGTGCGGTAGGGGGACTCCAGCAGGCGGATCTTGCGCTGCAGGCGGGCCAGGGCCAGCATGCCGTCCTGGCGGAGGGCGGTGGCGAACTCCTCGGCGGCCACGCCGTCGATCTGGTGCCCGCCGTAGGTGATGAAGTTGAAGACAAACCCCAGCTTGCCCAACTCCTCGGGGAAGCGCCGCATCTCGTCGTCGCTCATCCCGGTGGAGTCCCAATTGAAGGAGGGGGATAGGTTGTAGGCCAGCATCTTGTCGGGGTAGACGGCATGGATGGCCTCGGCGAAGTGGCGGGCCTCGGCGAGGTTGGCGGTGGCCGTCTCCATCCACAGGAGGTCGGCGAAGGGAGCCACCGCCAGGGACTTGGCGATGGCGTACTCAATGCCGCCCTGCACCTGGTAGTAGCCGTCGGGGGTGCGGGCGTGCTCGCAGTCCCAGACGATGCTCACCCCTAGGGCCCGGGCGCGCCGCCGGGCATCGGCGAACGACGCCGTGCGAGCGAACTGGCGCCACTCACCAACCACGCTGTCCGGGATTTCCCCCTCGGCGGCCCGGAACTCCAGCACCTCGGCCACCGCCTCGCCGTAGGTGTGCAGCCCCGCCTCCAGTTCCCACTGTTCGGCGAACTTCCCGGTGATGCCGTCGAAGAAGTGATCGGGGTTGCTGCCCGGCCGCTCCCGGTACGACCGGACGGCGCCGGCGATGATGCCGGCCAGCCCCGAGCGCTCCAGCCAGCCGTCGGCGGCCGCCAGCTCGTCCTCGGACAGGCCGTACAGCAGGTGGCCGTTGAACTCGGTCAGGCCCAGACCATAAAGCCGCCGCAGCAGCGCCACGAAGGCGGCTTTGTAGGAGGGAATGTTGACGTTGGTGGAGCCGAGGATGAACGGCTGGTCCCGCTCGTCGGCGCGGCTATCCAGCAGGTTGGCCGCCTCGGCGTCGGTGCGGGCGACGATGATGCCGGGCACCCCCATGACGTCCAGCTGGAAGCGGGCGGCGTTCAGACGCTTGATCTGCTCGTCGCAGGAGACCAGCACCTTGCCCCCTTGGTGGCCGCACTTCTTGGTGCCCGGCCGCTGGTCCTCGATGTGGTAACCGGGTACGCCCACCTCCACGAAGCGGCGGATGAGGTTGCGCACGTGGGCGTCGCCACCGTGGCCGGTGTCGGCGTCAGCGATGATGAACGGCCGGTAGTCGACGACCGGCGTCTCCTGGCGCTGTTTCTCGCTCATCTGCGCCCGCTGGTAGACCTGGTTGCGGTCGGCGGTCAGCAACGCCCGCACGATCACCGCCGCCTCGTCGGGGACCTGGCTTAAGGGGTAGCTGGCCAGGTCGGGGCCGGGGTCCTCGCTCACCGACCCCTTGGCCGAGGTGGCCCAGCCGCCCAGGTAGATGGCCTCGATGCCCATGCGCTTGATGGTCACCGCCTGCCCCGGCGAGTAGGGACCGAAGGTGGTGATGCACCTGCCCTGGGTAAACAGTTCCCGCAGTCGAGAATAAAGACCCACCGCCGCATCGCGCGCCACCGGGTACTCCACCCGGATGGTGCCCCGCTGCTCCGCCACCTGCCGGGCGGTGTGCAGGCGGGTGATGCCGGCAAAGCGGTCACTTTGGAACCAGCGTTGAATTTCCTCCACCTCAGCCTTCATGTCGTCCATCGTCTCCTCCTGCGCGCACCCTCAAAAGTCCAGGTTTTCCGTCACCCGCCGGCCCTCGCGCTCATAGGTCCCCAAGTAGAGGGAGATGCGCTCGCGGGCCCGGCCGAGGTCGTGATTATCGAGGTTCAGGTTCAACAGATCGATGTACCAGGGCGCCTTGAGCGGATGGGTGACATAGGCGGCGACGATCTCCCGGGCGATGGGCAGGGTGGTGTCTTTGGACTCTTCGTAGACGTCCCGGTGGGAGGCGCGGCGCAGCTTCTGGTACTCCTCCTCCAGCAGGTGGTCGAACAGCCGGCGGTCGAAAACCTCCCCGGCCCGCACCCCGGTCTCCGGGTCGTCTTCGCTGAAACGGGCCCCCTTGTGCAGCCACTCCCACAGGATGGACAGGCGGATTTCGCCCGTAGCCATGTCCTCCATCAGGTAGAGGACGCTGTCGTCCCCGAAGAAATCGGCGGGTTTCAAGGCCGCCGCCTGGTATCCCTGGCCGAAGGCGTTGCCGTACTGCAGAGCCACGCTCAACAAATCCCGCGCCCCCCGCACCGTGCGGGGGGCGGGCTCCAGCAGGCGCAGGCCGGCGGCGTCCTCCTCCGTGTAGGTGAGGGGTGGGAAGGGGCGGCCCAACTGGTTGTCCTCGCCGACCTTCTCCCAAACCGGCCGGACGATGTGGACCATCTTCCAGTGAGCCACCCACTTCCCCGAGGCTCCGGCGCGCTGCTCCCGCTCCGCCCCGGCCACCGCCCGGGTCATCCCCGCCGCGACCCCCTCGGGGGTGCCCACCGGGATGTTGGTCTCCATCCCTCCCTGCCAGAGGGCGCAGCGGCCGTTGCGGTCGGGGATATTGACGGCCCGCCGCACGCGGTCCTCGTAGGTCCGCATGTACCCGTAGGTCATGACGATGGCATCGATGTTGGGGTTGATGAACGACTCGTCCCAGGCGAGGGCGTCGGAGACGGAGTTGATGTAGTCCCACCGCCCGGTGTTGAACCCCACGAAGTGGGGCGCCAGGGCGGCGCGGATCTCCATGAGCTGGAAGGTGGCCTCGATCTGTTCGACGAGGACGTACACCTTGATGGTACCTGCCGGCAAGCCGAGGTGGTGCTGCAGGGCGTGGAGCATGTCGTTCCACAGAGCGGCCTCCTCGGCGGTCTGGATCTTGGGCAGGTAGAGGACGATGGAGCGTCCTGCCGCGAGCAGGCGCTCGTAATTGTTCACGACATACAGCACCAGATCCACCATGGAGGCGGAGAAGCCGGTGCCGTCGGCGCAGCGCACGTGGCGGTCATCCAGGTGCAGCCCCCGGGCGCGGTACAGCACGGTAGTGAACTCCAGCTGCTCTCGCCAGTCGGCGATGATCTCCCGGCCGAAGAAGTCACGCGCCCAGGCGTTCATCTCCGCCGCCACCTCCCGCGCCACCTCCAAAAAGAGCTCGTCCCGGGCGATGGCCAGTTTCAGGTTGCGGTGGTTGTCCAGGGACATGGTCTGCACCTGCCCCAGGGCGTCTTCGCCGTCGAACATCCACCCGTCCGCTCCGGAGAGCAGGGCGTAGGCCACGTTGCGCAAACCGGCTCGGGTAGAGGCGCGGGGCTTGGTGGCCGGGCCGGTGCCCTGGATCCACTGCCGACGCAAATCCTTGGGGATCTCCGCCCCGTCGAACAGGCCGGCGCGGGCGTCGGCCACCCGGATGCCAGTCCGGGGGATCACCGCCTCGGGGGAGAGAAACTCGATGGGGCGCCGCTCGGCATGGCGGCGGGCGCGACGAGCCAGGCGCGCTGCCATTACCTGCCGTCGGTCCCCCTCCAGGGGAGCCAGGGCCTCCAGGGCGGCCATTGCGGCGGGCGTGACCACGTCGGGGTACGCTTTCGCGGAACTGCGAAACTCCAGTCGGGGGGGCATGGGGTTCCTCCAGTTTTGTGCCTGCTGCGCGCGACGCTCGAGCCCAGTTCCAAGGTAGTCGGCGTGCCGCGCCGCGGCAAGACAGACTTACCTGAGCAACCCGACCCGACGCGATTTTCATTCCCGCCCCCCCACCGAGCCCGACGGCCTGAAGCGGGCGATGGAAACATGCGAAATCATTCTTGCCATGGAGGAAGTGATAGCGACGCTCGACGTGAACGACTTTCTCGACGAGCGGTACTCGCGGCTGCGGCAACGCGCCAAGCGACAGCGCCGGTCGGTGGCCCAGGAAGTCATCACCGTACTGGAGGCGGCGGTGGCTGAGGCCGAGCCGGTGTCCCCGCTGGCTCTCCGCGGTCTGGGGAAGGAGTACTGGCCGGGGGTGGACCCCGCCCGCCACGTGGCCGCCGAGAGGGACTCGTGGGAATGCTGAGCGCCTTGGGGACGGGGCCGGTGGCGCTGGATACGGCCGTCTTCGTCTACTTCTTGGAGGAGCACCACGATTACCCGGAGATGGTGGAGCCGCTCTTCAGGGCGCTGGACCGCGGGGAGGTGGCTGCCGTGACCTCCCCGCTCACGCCGTGGGAGGTGTCGGTGGTACCCCTCGGCATGGCGACGTGGAGCCGGCGTCCCGCTAAAAACAGCTGCTGAGCCTTGGTCGGGGGCTCTTTCTCGTGGAGGTCTCCCGGGCCATTGCCCGGGATGCCGGCGCCTTGCGCGCGGCTTTGGGCCTTGGTGCTGCGGATGCCATTCAGCTCGCCACCGCCCTCTGTCACCGCTGCACCGCGTTCGTCACCAACGACCGCGCCCTCCCCTCGCTGCCAGGATTGCCGGTCCTGCAGCTCTCGAGTTTCTCGCCCCCTTGCCGTTCCGGGCGCAAAGCGCGCGTGAGCGAGTCCTGACCCCCCGCCAAGAAGTCACCACCCCGGCCTGGGACAAGGGGTGGAAAAGAACCTCCATCCTCGCCCTCGGGTGCCTCACGGGAGCTTCAAAAACCTGGGCGATAATTTCCTTTCCAATGACCCCTACGGCACAAGTCGTGCCCGCAGGTCGCTGGCAGGGAGGGTGCCATGGTGCGTCGTCTCGCGTGTTTTCTCCTCATCGCACTGTTCGGCGCAACGCCGGTTCTGGCGGAACAACCGTTTACTCTCACCATCCTGCACACTAACGATGTGCACGCCCAGGTGGAGCCCCTCACCGCCCGAGGGCTCACCCTGGGCGGTTACACCCGGCAGGCGTCGCTCATTCGCCAGTTTCGTGCCTCCGACCCCATGGCGGTGCTGCTCTCGGCCGGGGACGTCTTCCAGGGCACCCTGTACTTCAACCTCTATGAGGGGCTGGCGGACCTGGCCTTCATGAATCTCATCGGCTACCAGGCCATGGCGGTAGGCAACCACGAGCTGGATCGCGGTCCGGGTCCTCTGGCCCGCTTCGCCTCCCTGGCCACCTTTCCGCTGCTGTCGGCCAACCTGGACGTCTCCCAGGAACCGCTCCTGGCCGGCCTCATCCACCCCTGGGTGGTGATCGAGGTCGATGGAGAGCGGCTGGGCCTTATCGGCGCCACCCCAGAGGACCTCGCCACCATCTCCAACCCTGGTCCCACCGTGCGGGCCGGGGCGGCGCGGGAGGCGGTGCAACGGGCCATCGACGCCCTCACCGCCAGCGGGGTCAACAAGGTGATTCTGCTCTCGCACCTGGGCTTCGAGCGAGACCTCGAGCTCGCCGGCAAGCTCGCCGGGGTGGACGTGATCGTCGGCGGACACAGTCACACCTTGCTGGGAGCGGTCCCGGGGCTCCCCCAACCCCGCGGGGAGTACCCCACCGTGGTTAAAGACGCGGCGGGGAACACTGTCCTCATCGTCCAGGCCTGGCACCGTGGGCTGGTCCTGGGGCGCCTCCGGGTCACCTTTGACGGCCAGGGTCGGGTGCAGAGATGGGACCAGACCGGCCCCATTCCGGTGGAAATGACCATACCCGAAGACCCGGTGGCCCGCGCCCTCCTGGCCGCCCTGGAAAAGCCCCTGGCCTCCGTGCGAGACGCGGTGATCGGCGAAGCCGCCTCCGCCATCCCTGCCACCCGCATCACCCCGCAGCACGCCGAAAGCCCCATGGGCAACCTGGTGGCCGATGCCATGCTGGCGGCCACCGGTAGAGCCGGCTCGGTGGCGGCGTTCATCAACCAAGGCGGGGTGCGGGCCAGCTTCGAGGCGGGACCGCTGACCTACGGGCAGGCCCTCACCGTGCAGCCCTTCAGCAATACGCTGGTGCAGGTGGAGCTGACAGGGTTGCAACTGCTCGCGGCGCTGGCCCAGCCCCTGGGGCAGTTCCCCGCCGAGGCGGACGGGCTGCTTCACCCCTCCCGGGGGACCAGGTACCGCATCGATCCTTCCCGCCCGCCGGGGCAGCGGGTGGTGGAGCTCGAGGTGGCCGGCCAACCCGTGGACCTCGCCGCCACCTACCGCGTCACCGTGCCCAGCTTCATTGCCGGCGGCGGCAATGGCCACTCGGTGATTGCCAGGGCGGAAGGATACCGCTACGACACCGGCATTTTGGACGTAGACGCGCTGGTGCAGTACATCCGTGAGCACACACCGGTGGCCAACACCCTGGAGGGGCGGATCGCGGTGGCCGCTCCGGCCAGGCCGGCGGCCACCCCCGGGCCCCGCCGAGGGCGAGGTCAAGGAGACGCTGGCTCAATCTGAAGCTTGACAAAGTCTAAATTTCGATCTAAGCTGGAAAGGTGAGTTCAGATACCGCGGACTCCCTGCGCCAGCATGGCCTCCACGTCACCGCCCAGCGCCTGGCGGTGCTGCGGGCGGTGGCAGAGCACTCCCACAGCACTGCCGACGAGGTGGCGGCTGTGGTCCGGACCGACATCGGCGCCATCTCCCGGCAGGCGGTGTACGACGCCCTCACGGCGCTGGTGGAGGCGGGCCTGCTGCGGCGCATCCAGCCGGCCGGCTCCCCCGCCCGCTTCGAGACCCGCACCGGCGACAACCACCACCACCTCATTTGTCGCCGCTGCGGCCGCACGGTGGATGTGGACTGCGCGGTGGGGCATGCCCCTTGCCTGACCCCGGCGGACAGCGCCGGTTTTCGGGTGGACGAAGCGGAGGTGGTGTACTGGGGCATCTGCCCCAGCTGTCTAGCCCTGGCTGAACACGCCTCCCCGCGCGGCGAACCCACCGCCGCCGGCTGCGAGCGCGGATCGTCCCCTCTTCACAGCGGCAAATCCCGAGCCAAGGCTCGGTCACGAGCAAACCCAAAGAAGAACAGGAGGGAACCATGAGCCAAACCACTGGAGGATGCCCGGTAACGGGCCAGCGCGTGCGACGACCCATGACCAACCGTGACTGGTGGCCGGAGCAGGTGAACCTCAAGCTCCTCCACCAGAACCCCCCGGCGGGCAACCCCATGGGGGAGGACTTCAACTACGCCGAGGAGTTCAAGACCCTCGACCTGGAGGCGGTCAAGCGCGATCTCCACGCCCTTATGACCGAATCCCAGGAATGGTGGCCCGCCGACTGGGGACACTACGGCGGCCTGTTCATCCGCATGGCCTGGCACGCCGCCGGCACCTACCGCATCGCCGACGGCCGCGGCGGCGCCTCCCAGGGGCTGCAGCGCTTCGCGCCGCAGAACTCTTGGCCGGACAACGCCAACTTGGACAAGGCCCGGCGCCTGCTGTGGCCCATCAAAAAGAAGTACGGCCGCAAGATCTCCTGGGCGGACCTGTTGATCCTGGCCGGCAACGTAGCGCTGGAGTCCATGGGTTTCAAGACCTTCGGCTTCGGCGGCGGGCGCGAGGACGTGTGGGAGCCGGAGGAGATCGACTGGGGCACCGAGTCCACATGGCTGGGGGACGAACGCTACGTCGGCGACCGGGAACTTACAGGCCCCTACGGTGCCGTGCAGATGGGCCTCATTTACGTCAACCCTGAGGGCCCCAACGGCAACCCCGACCCGGTGGCCTCGGGGCGCGACGTGCGCGAGACCTTCGGACGCATGGCCATGAACGACGAGGAGACGGTGGCACTGGTGGCCGGCGGGCACACCTTCGGGAAGTGCCACGGCGCCGCGCCGGCGGACAAGTTCGTGGGGCGGGAACCAGAGGGTGCCCCCCTGGAGGAGCAGGGCCTGGGTTGGAAAAACAGCTTCGGGACCGGCAAGGGGCCCGACACCATCACCTCTGGCATCGAGGGCGCCTGGACCCCCACGCCCACTCGCTGGGACAGCAGCTACTTCGACATTCTCTTCGGCTACGAATGGGAGCTGGTGAAAAGCCCCGCCGGCGCGTGGCAGTGGGTAGCCAAGGACGTGCGCGAGGAGCACCTGGTCCCCGACCCCTACGACCCCTCCAAGAAGCACCCCCCCATCATGACCACCGCCGACCTCTCGCTGCGCTTCGACCCCATCTACGAGCCCATCGCCCGTCGCTTCCACCAGGACCCCCAGGCCTTCGCCGACGCCTTCGCCCGCGCCTGGTTCAAGCTCACCCACCGGGACATGGGGCCCCGCGTCCGCTACCTGGGGCCCGAGGTGCCGGAAGAGGACCTCATCTGGCAAGACCCCGTCCCGCCGGTGGACCACCCCCTCATCGACGCCGGCGACATCGCCGCCCTCAAAGAAAGGATCCTCGCCTCCGGTCTTTCCCTATCTGAACTGGTGTACACCGCCTGGGCCTCCGCCTCGACCTTCCGCAATTCCGACAAGCGGGGGGGCGCCAACGGGGCCCGCATTCGCCTGGCCCCCCAGCGCTTCTGGGAGGTCAACCACCCCACCGAGCTTTCCCGTATCCTCGCCGTCTTGGAGGGGATCCAGAAGGCCTTCAACGAGTCCGCCGACGGCGGCAAACGGGTCTCCCTGGCCGACCTCATCGTCCTCGGAGGCTGCGCGGCGGTCGAGGAGGCCGCCCGGCGCGCCGGTTTCGCCGTTGAAGTCCCCTTTACTCCGGGGCGCACCGATGCCAGCGAGGCGCAAACCGACGTCGCCTCCTTCCGCGTCCTCGAGCCCAAGGCGGACGGCTTTCGCAACTACTGCGGCCGCCGCGCCGAGGTGCCGGCGGAGCACTTGCTGGTGGACAAGGCGCAGCTCCTCACCCTTACCGCCCCGGAGATGACCGTGCTGGTGGGGGGCATGCGGGCCCTGGGGGCCACCTACAACCACGCCTCCCACGGGGTCTTCACCGACCGTCCCGGCAGCTTGACCAACGACTTCTTCGTCAACCTCTTGGACATGCGTTACGAGTGGCGGCCCGCCGGGGACGGCCTGTACGAAGGGTTCGAGCGGGCCACCGGCGAGAGGAAGTGGACCGCTACCCGGGTGGATTTGATCTTCGGGCACAACTCCCAGCTGCGCGCCCTGGCGGAGGTGTACGCCTGCGACGACGCGGCGGAAAAGTTCGTGCACGACTTCGTGGCCGCCTGGGCCAAGGTCATGAACCTGGACCGCTTCGACCTGCGTTGACCCCCCTTAACCGAGACCGCCACGGCCCCGGCGGCCACCCCGCCGGGGCCGTATCGTCCCAGATCGTGCGTGCCACCACGAGGCCGAAGTTCGCGCCCGCCCCGAGGCGGTCAACATCGATCGCCGCAAGGCGGCACTCACGGACGGGCCCGGCCGCCCGGCAATCGGCGAACTCACCGCCGAGGATCTGCAGGGCGAGTACCCGGCCGTCCAATGCGTGACTCCGGCGGCCGACTCCAGCTGGACATTCTCACCATCTGGAAGAGGCGTTCACCTCGGCCGATCTCGAATCCGAAGCGCTCGACATTCGCGGCATTCCGGTGCGGGCGGCCACCCCCCGCCCCCTCTACCGCATGAAGCGCGACACCGCCCGCCCCCAGGGACCGGCTGAACCCCCGCCTGATCCGCCAGACCTGCGGTCTGGCCAGGGAGGAGCGCGGTCACCCGTGCCGGTGTTCAAGTACCGGTCAGAGGGAGACAGGCTTGAGCGCGGAGCGCCCGCCAAAGGCTGCGAAACCCACTGGCGGCGCATCGCCGGGGTGTGGCCCGCGCTCATCCTGCTCTCGCGCTCCACCCCAACCCCCGGGGTGCGGGGCTTCCGCAGCATCGACGAGACCAGCGCCGCCGCCGAGGGGCACCCTGGGGCAAACCGGCCGGTCTCCACCCGCTGATTCGGCCGGTCGGCCGGTGGGCAACGCACCGCTCCGGTAAGTGGCGACACTGGCACGGTCCGTCGGGCGCCGCTCGCCTCGGGCTCCAGCCTGCGCAGGCTGCAGCATGAACGCCATCGGCCGCCGGGCGGCGGCCGAAAAGAGCGCGTGGTTGCGGGGGCGGGATTTGAACCCGCGACCTTTGGGTTATGAGCCCAACGAGCTACCGGACTGCTCCACCCCGCGTCATCCGGGGGCCCTATGATAGTCAATCCCGCAGCGATGTCAACCACCCGCGTTGCCTCATGAGAAATCGATTCGACGGGGAATCGTTGCCTCATGTGAGAGCAAAAAGCCGGCCCCCAGCCCTCCGCCCCCACCTTCCCGCAGCCCCTGGGAAAACCCACCCCCTTCCCCCACCCCCG
>CALEVZ010000050.1 GCA_937924755.1 uncultured bacterium | reverse complement strand
CAGCCGCCGCCCCCGGCTCCGGCCGCTGCCCTTGCCGGGGTGTCGTGGCGAGCCATCCCCACCGGCACCGAGGTGACTCTCCGAGCTGACGGCTTCCTGGCGCCCCAGCGCGTGCAAGTCAACGTTCTCACCTCCCCCCCGCGCGTGCTCGTTCGGTTGGCCCAGGTCGCCGCTGGCACCCTCGGCGACCAGCGCAATGTGGGAAGCGGCGGGATCGAACGGATCCGTTTCGGCTACCACGGCGAGCTCTCCCCGCCCCAGCTCTATGTGGTGCTGGACCTGGCCTCCTCTGCCGTGACCCTCGACGACTACACCGTAGAGGGGCACACGGTGCGCCTCGTTCTGCGTTGGCCTCGCTCCGAGTAACGCGGCCACCCCCAGTTTTCGCAACCCCCAAAAGTGACCATGCCGGTGCCCGGGACCGCGTCCGTGTCCGAATCCGTGACCGTGCCGGGGTCAGTGACCGTCGGGAGCGAGCGAGAAAGATTCCCACCGCGCCTCCCCCAGCGTCCCACACACCCACTCCAGGGTCACGCGGGCCACCAGGTAGTCGCGGCGGGCGCGCGCCAGGTTGGCGCGGGCCGCAGCCAGCGCCAGCTGGGCGTCCTGTACCTCCAACCGCCGCATCACCCCCAGCTCGAACCCCTGCTCGGTCATCCACAGCAGGCGCTCCGCCTGGGCCACCGTGCCGGAAAGCGCCTCGACGATGGCCGCCGCCTCGGCCACCGCGTTCACCGCCGTGCGCACCTGCAGGGCGATGCGGTCCCGCGCCTGCTCCTCCTCGAGTTGCGCGGTGCGGGCGTCGGCGCGGGCCTGAGCAACCTGACCCGCCGTCTTGAAGCCATCGAAAAAGGGAAACGACAGGTAGAGCCCGGCGTGCCAGGTAGCGCCTGCGCCCCGCGTCTGTCCCGCCTCCAGCTGCCGCCACCCGTACCCCGCCGCCAGGTCCAGACGGGGCTTGTCGCCCGCCCGGGCGATGCGCACCACCTCCTCCTGCATGCGCCTGAGGTTGGCGAGCTCCGCGAGCTCCGGGCGGTGGGCCAGGGCCTCGGCCAGCGCCTCCCCGTAGTCGGGCGAGGCAGCCAGCTCCACCTCCAGGGCGCCGGCCACGTCCACCTCCTCCTCCAGGGCAAGGAGGAAGCGCAGGTTAGCGCGGGCAGTGGCAACCATGTTCTCGGCGCGGATCATCTCGGGGCGGGCGTTGTCCACCGCCACCCTGGCGGCCAGCACGTCGTAGTCGGTGGCGGTGCCGAGCTCCCTGCGCTGCTGTGCCTCGGCCAGGTGCCGCTGGCGCTGCTCCAGCGCCTCCCGGGCGATGGCCTCCATCTCGCGGGCCAGCAGCACATCGTAGAAGGCGGCGGTGACGTCCCGCCGCACCGCCTGGCGGGCGGTGCGCAGGCGGTCGTCGGCGGTGGCCAGGGCCACCCGGGCGGCGCGAATCGCCGCCCCCACCTGCCCCCAGGTGAACAGCGCCTGCGACAGCCCCACCTGCGCCACCCGCTCGTCCTGCATGGTGGGGATGAGCTCGGCGAACTGCCCGAACATGGCGCGCTGCGCCTGGTCGCTGGCGCGGCCAGCGTGCGCCGTGAGGGTAAGGCGAGGCAGCGCCGCGGCGCGCTCTTGCCGGTAGCGCCCCTCCCCCCAGTGACCGTACTCCACCGCTTTCAGGATTTCCCGGCTGCGTTCCTCGGCGAGGGTCAGCGCCTGCTCCAGGGTGAGTACGCGCACCCCCCTCTCCGCCGGAGCCTCGGCGGCCAGGGACGGGGGGGCCATCCCGGTCACCACCAGTAGCAGCGCTGCAGCCACCTGGGCCGGGGCCGAGGCGGCCCTCGCCCGGCGCCGCCGTACCCAGGCGAGAGCGTCGTCCAGCAGGGTGTAGACCACCGGCACCACGATGAGGGTCAGCAGGGTGGAGGTGATCAACCCGCCGATAATGGCCCGCGCCATGGGGGCGCGCATCTCGCCGCCGGCACCGATGCCCAGAGCCAGGGGCGTCATGCCGAAGATCATGGCGAGGGTGGTCATCATGATGGGGCGCAGGCGCGTGCGCCCCGCCTCGATCACCGCCTCCCGCCGCGCCGCGCCGCGCCGCCGCAGGGTCTTGGTGAAATCGATCAGCAGGATGGCGTTCTTGGTCACCAGACCCATCAGCATGATGAGTCCGATCAACGACATGATGTTGATGGTGTCACCGGTGGCGGCAAGCATGCCGGCCATGCCGACAATGGACAGGGGTAGCGACAGCATGATCGCCAGGGGATCCAGGAACGACTCGAACTGCGCCGCCAGGATCAGGTAGACCATGAGGACCGCCAGCAGCAGCGCCTCCCCCAGGTAGCGGAAGTCCTCCTCCATGTGCTCGTTCTCGCCCCCCATCTCGATTCGGTAGCCGGGAGGCAGCTGCAGCTCTGCGGCCACCGCCCGCACCTGCGCCACCGCCGTGCCCAGGGGCACCCCGTCCAGGTTGGCGGACACCACTACCTGGCGGGTGAGCTGCTCCCGCACGATCTCCGAAGGTGACGAACGGCGCTCGTGGCGGGCCAGCTGGGCCAGGGGAACCAGCGCCACCCGGCCGCGCTCGTCGGGTACGGTCAGTTGCAGGGCCTCCACCTGCTCGGGGGCCCGGCGCGCCTCCGCCGGCAGGCGCAGGCGCACGTCCACGGCGTTGCCGTCGGGATCCTCGTAGGTGGTCACCGCCTGCCCCCCCACCAGCACCGCCAAGGTGCGGGCCACCGCCCCGGTGGCCAGCCCCACGTCCCGCGCCCGCTCCCGGTCGATCACCAGTCGGTACTCGGGGGTGTCGTGCTCCAGCGACATTTCGATGTCCACCAGGCCGGGAATGGAGTACATCTCCCGCTTCAGGCGGGCGGCGATCTCCTTCAGCGTCGCCACGTCCTCGCCCCGCACCAGCGCCATCAGGGGCTTGCGCGTATCCAGCCGGCCCGGGTCGGTGAAAGAGATGAGCACTCCCGCCACCTCCCGCTCGAGGCGCTGGCGCACCTGCCGCTGCACCTCGGCCTGGGCGCGCTGGCGTTGTCGCCGCGGCAGAAGCTTGACGTAGACGCTCACGTCCCGCACCGTGCCGGTGTCGCCGGCGCCGATGGTGGCGTAGGTGAAGGCCACCTCGGGGGTGTTCTCCAGAATGGCCAGGGCGGCGCGCAGGCGGTTCTCGCTCTCCTGGATCGAGGCATCCGGTGCGGTAGTGAGAGAGAGCTGGAACTCCCCCTGGTCGGCGGCCGGGAAGAACTCGCTGGGCAGCAGCGCGAACAAAGACGCCCCGGCGAGGAAGGCGGCGGCGGCGACGGCCATCACCCTGCGGCGGTGATCCAAGGCCCAGGCGATCACCCCGCGGTAGTGGTCGGCGGTGCGGTCGAAGGCGGCGTTGAAGCGGTCCAGGGCCCGTTTGAGCCAGCCGCGCCTGCCCTTGCGCTTGATGTCCGGGTCGTACCAACGGGAGGACAGCATGGGGTCCAGGGTGAAGGCCACCAGCAGCGACACCAGCACGGCGAAGGCCACGGTGATACCGAACTGGTAGAAGAAGCGGCCGACGATCCCCTTCATAAAGGCCACCGGTACGAAGACCGCGACAATGGACATGGTGGTGGCCAATACCGCCATGCCGATCTCGGAGGTGCCGTGGCGGGCGGCGGTGAAGTGGTCTTCCCCCCGCTCCAGGTGCCGCACGATGTTCTCCCGCACCACGATGGCGTCGTCGATGAGCAGCCCGATGGCCAGGGAGAGCGCCATCAGGGTCATGACGTTCAACGACATGCCGGCGAAATTCATGATGATGAAGGAGGAGATCACAGAGATGGGCAGGGTGAGGCCGGTGATCACCGTGGAGCGCCAGGAGTTCAGAAATATGAAGACGATGAGCACGGTGAGGATGCCCCCCAGGATCAGGGTCTCCTGGACGTCGTGCACCGAGTCGCGGATCCAGGTGGAGCCGTCCCGCACCAGCTCGACGCGTACCCCTGCCGGCAGCTCCTGCTCCAGCCGGGCGATCTCGGCCTTCACCGCGTCCACCACCGCCACCACATTGGCCCCCGACTGCTTGCGCACGTCCAGGCCGATGCCCGGCTCGCCGTTGACCAGCGCCAGGGAGCGCTGCTCCTCGACGCCGTCCACCACCCGTGCCACCTCCCCCAGCCGCACCGGGCGCCCCCCCCGCCGGGCGATGGTGACCCGGGCCAGCTCCTCCACCTCCCTGGGTTTGCCGTCGATGCGCAGGGTCGCCTCGCTGCTGCCGTGGGTGAGGCGCCCCAGAGGGGTGTTGAGGTTTTCCGCCTTTAGCCCGGCGATCACCTCGTCCACCCCCATCCCCATGGCCTCCAAGCGGGCGAGGTCCAGCTCCACCGTTACCTCCCGGCGGGCGGTCCCCACCAGGTCCACCTTGCCCACCCCGGAGATCGACTGCAGGCGCCGCTGGATCTTCCTCTCCACCAGTGTGGTGAGTTCCCGCGCCGGCAACGTCTGCGAGCGCACCGCCAGGGAGGCCACCGGCAGGCCGGTGACGTCCATCTTCTCCACCACCGGTTCCTCGATCCCCTGGGGCAGCTCCCCGCGAATGGCCGCCACCTTGGTGCGCGCCTCCTGGGCGGCGTCGTTGACCTTCACGCCCAGCTCGAACTCCACCCACACCTGGGAGACCCCCTCGCGGGAGATCGACCCCACCTTGCGCACCCCGGCAATGGGATTGACCGCCTCCTCGATGGGTTTGGAAACCTCCCGCTCCACGCTCTCCGGGGAGGCACCGGGGTAGACGGTGATGACCGAGATGAAGGGCAGCTCCACGTCGGGGTAGAGGTCCACCGCCAGCCGGCGGTAGGAGAACACCCCCAGGGTGACCAGGCTCAGCATCAACACGGTGGCCAGCACCGGCCGCTTGATGGAAAGATCGGACAAGAACATGGGTTGTCTCCTCGTGACCCGGCATGGGGGAGCGGCAGGCTCAGGCGGCCGGGGACGCAGTTTGTCCCACCACCGTGACGCGGTCTCCGGGCTGGACGTTGAAGGCCCCGCGGGTGATCACCTCTTCCCCGGCGGACACCCCCTCCAGCACCTCCACGGCGTCGGCGCGGGAGGCGCCGGTGACGACGGCGCGCCGACGGACCGTGCCGTCGACGACGATCAGCACCTCGCCCGCCCCCTTCTCGGCATTCCACTCCCGCAGGGCGGTCTTGGGCACCAGCAGCGCCTGGCGCGCCGCGACGCGGATGCGCCCCTTGACGAACAACCCGCCGCGCAGGGCGCCGTCGACGTTGGCGACCTCGCCGATCACCTGCACAGACCGACTGGTGGCTTCCACCACCGGGTTGATGTGGGAGAGGGTACCGGTAAAGGTGCGCCCGGGCACCGCGTCGGTGGTGAACTCCACCGTCTGCCCCACCGCCAGCCTGGGCAGGGACGAGGAGGGGAGGGTGGCGGTCAGCTCCAGCACACGGGGGTCGACGATGGTGAACAGGGGGCGCGGGCTGCCCATGTTTTCCACCAGATCTCCGGGGCTCACCCAGCGCCTGGCCACCACCCCGTCGAAGGGGGCGCGCAGCACCGCCTTATCGAGGCGAGTCTGCACCAGGGTCACCTGCGCCTGGGCGGCGGCCACGCCGGCGGCTGCGGCCTCGCGGGCCGTGCGCGCCTCCTCCAGACCCCGAGGGGTCAGGAGTCCGACCTCCTTCAGTCGTTCCGCCCGCGCCAGCTCCCGCACCGCCTGCGCCTCCCGCACCTGCGCCTCCAGCAGGGCGGCGCGGGCGGCCGCCAGCAGGGCCTCGCCCTCGGAGGTGTCCAGGCGCGCCAGGGGCGTTCCCTGGCGCACCGGCACCCATTCGGTGACGTAGACCTCTTTCACCACCGCGGTAAATTCCGAGCGCACCTCGGCGGAGAACTTGGGGGTCAGCGTGCCCACCACCTCGATCACCTCGGCCAGCTCCGCCGCCGCCACCGGCGCCACCTCCACCGCCACCGGCGGCCGCCCCTGCCCCTTGGGCACCCCTTCTCCAGGGCGGGAACACCCCGATCCAGCCGCTGCCAGCCCCGCGACTAACACCAGTGCCGTCGTTCGACGCATACCAGGACACCCTCCGCCTTCAACCCCGCCGGCGCGAGGCCAGCGCTCCCTCGAAAATAACGTTCAGAACCTTGCCCAGCTGCTCCCGCCCGAACCCCCAGTCGGGGTGGCACAGGGCGATCCCCTCGGCAATATCCAACGCCCCCAAAAGCGCCATGGCCACCATTTCCGGCTCGCCGCTTCGCAGTTCGCCGCTCGCCTGGCCCTGGGCCACCAAATCGCGCACGATGCTCTGCAAGCGCTCGTGAAACACCTCCAGATCGAACACCGGCCCGTCCTGGCGCGGCCCGAAGTACAGCGCATGGGCCAGTCGGGTGAGTTCGAGGTTGTCGAGGATCAGGGCGAACACCGCGTCCAGCAGACGGGTGATGCGACCGCGCACGCTGCCCTCGCCGCTCAAGGCCCCGGCGATTGCCGCCTCGAACAGGCGCAGGGCCTCCTGCATGATTTCCGCAAAAAGCCCCTCCTTGCTGCCGAAGTAGTAGTAGAGGACGGGCTTGGTCACTCCGCAAGCAGCCACGATCTCCTGCACGCTGGTGGCCGCGTACCCTTTGCGGGCGAACAACTCGATGGCCGCTTCCAGCAAACGCTGGCGCACGCCCTCCTCGGCTGCCACCGCGACCATTCCTGGCTGAACCTGCCGATCCATCCGTCCCCCTGGCGTCCGGCAGGCTTGCCGTCCACCAAACTTACCTACCGGTAAGTATAAATCCGCCTCATGCGCTGTCAAGCCCCCCCGACTCGCAGGGAAAGAACGGACTGCTGCCGCCGCGCTCGAGGCAGCGTCTTGGCGGTCGGCCCCGGCCTGTGCTACATTTTTCGGCCCGGAGAGCCAACGTAGCTCAGCCGGTAGAGCAAGTGATTCGTAATCACTAGGTCCGGGGTTCGAGTCCCCGCGTTGGCTCCACAGGATTCCATCAAAAAGGCTATCTACTGCGCTCAAAGGGGTCGAGAAACACCCTTCGCCCCCCGCAGGCCAACCAGCGGGCCGGACAACGGAGGGAACTGCCTTCTGGCTCGAGCTCAGGCGGCTTCCACTCCAAAAGCCTGAACAGCCGCGGCACCGCCTCCCCCGCCTCGCCGCGCACCCCCTCGAGGAGCGCCGCCCCCTTCGCCAGCCGGTGCACCACCGGCCACACGACCTCGGTGCGAGTTCGGGCTGCCACCGCGTTTTCCGTCAACCCCAGCACCCCCTGCCCCGGCGACAGGGCGCGCCAGCGCGGCTTTTCCCCTTCGCGGACGGGGGTGAACACCACGGCGGCCACCTCGAGTGGTCCATCGCCCAACTCCCCGCCCAGGGCAGCCGGCGCCACCGGCCGCCCCTTGAACTCGCCGGCGGCGCGGCGGGACAGCGGCCGGGGGTGGGGGTGCACGCGTCCCAGCAGGTCCAGCACCGCGTACTGGTCGCAGTAGTACACCGCCCCCGCCCGCACCAGCGCCTCCACCAGGGTGGTCTTGCCGGCGGAGCTGCGCCCGGGCATCGGCAGCGCCCGCCCCCGACACGCCACCACACCGGCGTGCACGAACACCCACTTTCGGGAGCGGGCGCCCTTTTCCGGGGTCATGTTGTGCTCCAGCGCCTCCACCACCTGCTCGAGATCCAGGGTGCGCATCAGCTTTTTGAGCTCCGAGTACACCAGGTGAAAGCGGTGCGGCCGCGCCGCCGCATCCAGGCTGCCCACCACCACCGAATAGAGGTAGTCCATCCGCAGCCGCCGGGAGGGCCGGGCGCCGGAGGGGACGGCCCGCCGCAGGCGCTCCAGCACCCGCCCATCGGTGGCCCGAACTCCGATGGTCACCCCGTCGGCATCGATGGCGAAGCCCGCCGCCCACCCGAAGCGGTCGATCTTCACCATTCACGTGGAGGGGCGCCGGCAGTGGGGAAACCTGCGTGCTCGCCACCGCCTCGGCGCATCGATCCGTCCTCGCCCGTTCCTGCCTCCTCCTCCCCGAGCTCACCCGGCTATGCTCTGCGGGGGAGAAGGGCAGGAGTGATCGAGCCGACCTGCAAGGGTATGGACACGGGCGGCCGAGTCAAGTCGCCGCGCGCGGCGACGCTCGCCACCTGGCTGGGTGGAGGGCCGCCGGTAGATGACCGCCAGCATCTCCTCGCCCAAGCGCTGGCCGACAGCCTGGATGCCCTCCACCAGGTGGTCGCCTGGCCCGAGGTCGGCCAATTCGCCGCCGCCCACCGCCTCGCCCCGGCGCTGGCGTTGGCCTGCCGCCGCGCCGGCCTGCGGCCCTACCCCCCTTCCCTCGACCGTGACCTGTACTGGACCACCGGGCGCCAGCTTTTGGTCAACGAGGAGCTGCGCAAGGCGGGCCGGGCCTTCGACGACGTCGGCATCCCATGGGTGATCATCAAGGGAGCCGACCTGGCCGCGCGGGTGTACGCCCACCCCGGCGAGCGCGTCTTCACCGACGTGGACATCCTCGTCAAGGGTGCCGACCTGGGCGGGGCCCTGACCTGCCTGGAGAGGCTCGGATGGCTCGAGGAAGCTGACCACGCCCTCGACGCCGACGCGCTCCTGAGCGGGGAACGCTACGTGGTCACTGCGGGGCGGGGAAGCGGCCTGATGGTGGAGCTCCACTACCGGCTGTGGGGGTGGATGCCCGCCGGCATGGGGGACACGGTGGTGGAGGAGGCCGAACCCCACCCCTCCTGGGGGGCCATGGCGCGCCGTCCCACCTTGGTGTGGGCGTTCCTCCTGGCCGCCGTGCACGCCTGGCAGCCGGTACGTCCTCGCCCCATGGCGGGGTGGCGCGACCTGGAACGCCTCGCCGCGGCGGCCGGCAGTCAGTTCGCCGCCGAAGTGATCCTCCTGGCCCAGAGGTGGGCGGTGCAGCTGCCGGTGGCGCTGTCGGCGTGGCAGGCGGCCTGCCTGTGGGGTGACTCCACCTGCGGCGAGATTGCCGGGCGGCTGTTGGCCTGCCTCCGAGCCCCGGAGGTCTTAGCGGCGTCCCACTTCGCCCGGCGAGGGGAAAACGCCACCCCCCTGGGGTTGCTGGTGCTGGCCCGGCTTCTAGCCGGCCGCCCCAGCCGCCTGGGCTGGCGCTCGGTGGGTCAGGTGCTGTGGCCCGCCGAGGAGACGGTGCACCATCTGGTCACCCCCGGCGGCACCGGCAGCGGCCGCCTGAGCGCCATCTGGCGCAGCCTCCACCGGGCGGTGCGGCAGTAAAAAACAGCGCGCCCCCGCAGCGCGGGCCCGG
>CALEVZ010000049.1 GCA_937924755.1 uncultured bacterium | reverse complement strand
TCAGTCCCCCTGCCCAGGCGACTGGCGGCCGGCGCCCCTCAATCTGTCCCCGGCGGCGGGCCTTCTCCCCAGCCCGATAGCACCGGATCGAGGTCGGCACCGTCGTGGGCCAGGATCCCGTCCCGCAGCAGCAGGAATCGCCGGCACACCCAAGTGGCGAACTCCAGGTCATGGGTGGCGATGAGCATGGCCGCCGGCAGCCCTCTTAGCAGGTGGGCGAGGTGCCGACGCCCGGGGGGATCTAAACCGGCGGAGGGCTCATCCAACAGGAGCAGCGACGGCCCGGCCACCAGGGCCCCGGCCAGGGCCACCCGCCGCTTCTGCCCGTGGGATAGCTCGGCCAGCGGCTGCCCATTCACCTCGGCGAGGCCCAGCTCCACCAGCAGCTGCGCTGCCCGGCGCCTCGCCTCCCGGGGCGAATCTCCCCGCCGCCGCAGGGCAAGGGCGACGTCGTCCACCGCCTGGGGCAGTAGCAGCTGGTCTTCCGGCGGGTTGAAGAGAAACCCCACCCGCCGCCGCACCTCCTCCACCGTGTCCGGCCCCACCGCGATGCCGGCCACCCGGATCGTGCCCTCGAAGGGTGCCACCCCCACCGCCGCCAGCAGCAGGCTGGTCTTGCCGGAGCCGTTCAGACCCAGCAACGCGGCCCGCTCGCCGGGCCCCAGGGCGAAGCTCACCCCGCGCAGCACTGGCGCGGCGCGGGAAAGCCAACGCACGGTGACGGCCCCCAGCTCCAGAGCGGGCACCGGGGTCATCCCGTCCACCGCAGGGCGGCGGTGAGGGCGGTGAGGACGGCCAGGGGCAGGAGGGCCAGGGGGTCCGTGAGCCGCCACAGGGATCGCCGACCGCTCGTCAGCTCCGCCGCGCCAACGCCGCGCACCTCCATGGCCACCGCTACCCGCTCCCCCCGCCCCACCAGGCGCGGCAGCCACACCCCCGGCAGGGCCGCCGCTAGGCGCACCCCGCCCCGGCCACCGCCACGCACCGCCAGCGCCGTCCCGATCCGCCCCACCTCCTCCAACAGCACCCCCGTCTGATGGAGGATCTGCAGAAGGATGGCCGCCACCGGCCGCGGCACCCCAAGGGCCGCGAGCCCAGCCGCCAGCTCCGCCGGGGTCAGCGTGGCCGCCGTAGCCATCGCCGCCACCGCCGCGGCAGCCCCCCGCAGCGCCAGCGCCACCGCCACCCCCAGGGCAGGCGCCACCCCCTCCCCCCACCCCACGCCCGCCCCGGCCAGCACTACCGCCGGCAGCAGCCCCGCCACCGCCCCCGCCAGGGGCAGCGCCAGCACCTTCACGGGAGGGCCGCAGGCAGCCAGCCACCCCGCCGCGGCCGTCGCCGCGATCCCCACGCCCGCCGCCGAGGGAGGGGCCAGCAGGCAGGCGGCCAGCGCCATCCCCCCGCTGGCCAGCCGAGCTTGGGGCGAGAGCTGCCTCGCCGGTCCTCGCCCACACCCCCACAGCTTCCGCCAGAAAGCAGCCAACCGGTGGGGCAGCCGGAAGGGGGAACTCACCGCCCCTCCCCCGCTCGGGCGGTGACCAGGTACCGCTCCCCGTCCTCCACGTGCTGCACCGCAAAGCCGGCGCGGGCCAGCAGGGCGGCGGTTTCCGCCGCGGGGGGCAGCAGGTCCCCGCGGATGGGGCCGTCGGCGCTGCCGTGAATCCTGTTAACCTCCTCCCGGGCCATCAGGTGCCAGATGTGCACCGCCCCGCCCGGCCGCAGCACTCGCAGGAGTTCGGCCGCTGCCCCCTCCCTGTCGCCGAGGTGGGGCCACACGGCGAGGGCGACAACGCGGTCCACGCACGCCTGAGGCAACGGCAACGCCTCCGCCGCCGCCACCCACCAGCGCACCCGGTCGTCACCCACCTTGGCGCGGGCCAGGGCCACCATGCGGGGGGCGATGTCCACCGCCACCACCCTCCCGGCGGGTGACAGCCGGGCGAGCAGAGCGGCGGTGAGGTTACCGGTGCCGCAACCGAGGTCGAGCACCGCCTCCTCTCCGCCCACCCCCAGCTCCGCCAGGCCCGCCTCCAGCTGCGCCGCCAGCCGCGGCAGGTCGTGCCAGCCGTCCCAACAGGGGGCAATGGCGTCGAAAAAAGCTACCCTACCGGCATCCATCACGCCCACTCCCGGCCGGTGGCGCTCGTGCGAACAACCCGCACCACCGGCGGCACCACCGCCAGCATCAGGAGAACCCCCGGCCACCCGGCGAGGAATGAGACCCCCGCCAGGAAGGCGGCGGGCAGCTCCATGACCAGGGCGAGACCGTACACCGCCGCCACGTGCAGTACCCGCCCCAGAGCCAGCGCCGCGGCCAGCAGCAGCCACGGGTTGGCCGCCGGCCACCGCCCCACCACGGTGGCAATGAGGGCGGCCATCACCGCCAGCTCCACCGCCATCACCACTGCCACCGGGGGATAAAGGGGCGGCATCCCGGTGGCCGCCGCGGAGAGCAGCGGTACCAGCAAGGCGGTCAACACCGCCGGCAGCGGACGCACCAGGAACGCCAGGGTGACCAAGGGCAGGTACATGGGCATGAAGACGTGCCCCAGCCGGACGAGATGAAAGAGCACCGGCAGCAGCAGGGCGGCGGCCCCCAGGACCCCGCCCAGGGCCAGCTCGCGGGGGGAAAGCCGCCCGCTCATGCCCACCTCGGGCCGCCTTCCGCTGGCCTCAGAAGCGCACCTCCAGCCCCCCCGTCACCACCCGGCCCGGGGCCGGGTAGCCGGGGCGGTACTGATAGTCGGCATCGGCCAGGTTCTCCCCGGCGAGGAAAAGCTCCAGACGCCCCCACGACCCGCGCGCGAAGATCCACGAAACCTTGAGGTTGACCAGAGCGTAGCTGCCGATGGCCGCCTGGCGGGTGGCGTACCGGGGGTTGAGCACGTACTGGGAGTCCACCCACTGGGCGTCCAGATGGACCGAAAGCTCCTCCCGGGGCACCCACGAGGCGCCGCCCACCAGGGCCCATTGGGGGGCGTTGGGCACCTCCACCGGATCCGGGTCCAGGTAGGTGGCCCCGCCGAAGAAGGCCGCCCGCTCCCCGGCCCTCACCGATACCGAGGCCTCCACCCCGCGCACCGTGTAGGAACCGATATTGGCGAAGGCCGGCGGGGGCGGCGGGGGCGGGACGAAGCGCAGAGCGTCCCTCACCCGGTCGGAGAAGGCCACCAGCTGGAGCCGCAGGCGCTCCCCCAGCCGCTGGCCCACCCCCACCTCGGCGTGGCGCAGCACCTCGGGCTCGAGGTCGCGCCAGCTCTCGCCCCGCCCCCAGCGGGAGAACATCACCGCCGTGTACACCCCCGGCAGGTTCACGGCGCGGGCCACCTTGGCGTGCACCTCGGAGGCGCCGCCGCGCAGCACCACCCCCGCCTCGCCGCCCCACCGACCGCCGAAGTCCGCCGTATCCATGTACCGCACCCCCAGGGAGGGGGTGACCTCCACCCGCGACCCGAAGCTACGGGCGGCCATGGCGTAGCCGGCGGTGGTGCGCAGCAGGAGGCGGGAGAATTCCAAGGACGTGGTGGGCCGCCGCTCCACCGTGGAGCCGCCGTAGCGGTCGTGGTCGAGGCCCAGGGTCAGGAGGGTGCGGCCGGGCAGCTGGAACTCCTCCCGCAGGCGCACCCCGTAGGCGGCGAAGTCGGTCACTGTGGTAAAGGTGTGCCGCTGCCCGCCATCCCACTGCCGCCAGTCGATGTCCCCTCCATGGCGGTAGAGTTTCAAGGTCCCCCCACCGGCGGAGTGCCGGTGCCCCAGAGTGGCGATGACCAGGGCGTCCTGGACGGAAAAGCGAGGCACCACCCCGCGCACCGCCCCCCCCACTGGCCCGGGGTCATCCGCCCAGGCGTCGGCTCCATGCCACTGCAGGGAGACGCTCCACCCCTCGCTCGGCTGGTACCCAAGTCGGCCGTAGGCGGAGCGAACCCGGCCGCCGGCGGCGGGGCGGTGGCCGTCGCTGCGCCGCTCGCCGACCTGCAGGTAGTAGTCCCACGCCCCCAGCCGCGCCCCGTGCTCCACCAGGCCCACCCTGGTGGCGTGCTCCCCGAAGGTTGCGACCAGTCGCGAACTCATGCCCTCCCGCTCCACCCGCTTGGGCAGCAGGTTCACCCCGGCGAAAGCCATGCTGCCCAACAGCACCGGCTGAGCAGACTTGAACACCTCGATGCCGGCGGCAGCGTCGGTGCTCAGGGTGTCCAGCAACGGATGGGTCCACACCCCCACGAAACGGGGGATGCCGTCCACCAGGGTGGCGATCTCTGCCCCCGGCCGACCCGACCCGTGCCCGCGGATGTACACGGCCCCCCCGTCTCCGCCGCCGTAGGCCCCCACCAGGTTGTACCGGGAGATGGTGACCCCCGGCACCCGCCGCAGCGCCGCCGCCAGGTCCCCGGCCCCCAGGTCCTCCACCTGCCGCGCCGTCACGGTGGTGACAACGGTCGCAAAGGGGGTCACCTGGTCCCCCTCCAGGATGGGCGGGGCCACCACCCGCACCTCCTCGGCGAAGCGGGCGGCAGGGGGAACTCCTTCCTCCTTGGCGGCCTGCGGCTCGCCCTCGGTCGCCGGAGCTACGGCGGCCGTCCCTGCCCCTACCAGCACAGCACACGCGTAAAGCACAGCCTTCAGGCGCGACCCGAACGGCTGCCGCTGCGGGCCTTCTTTCCACCTCCTTGCCATCGTCAACGCCTCCTCTCTTTTGCTCCGGGGTGGCCGGCGCGACCGCGGCGGGTTTCATGCCCGTATGAAAGCCAAAAAGGGGGTAATACCGGCTGTCGGACGGGCGCGGGAGCATTGCGCCACATCCTCTACCCCAGCTCCTTCCCCGTGGAGCTCATGGACAGCTCGCCGTGCAGCACCCCCTTGTGGCGCCGCAGGCCATCGGCGATGGCGCGGATGTGGGCGGCGCGGCCGCGCAGGAGAATCACCTCCACGCAGTGGTGATGATCCAGGTGCACGTGAGTGGTGGCCAGGATGACGTGATGGTGGTCGTGCTGCAGGGCGGTGAGGCGGGCGTTGAGGCCGCGGGCGTGGTGGTCGTACACCAGGGTGATGGTCCCCACCGCCTCTTGGTTGAGCTCCCAGGCGCGGTCTACCAAGCGGGCGCGGATCAGATCCCGCAAGAACTCCGAGCGGTTGGCGTAGCCGGCTTCCCTCCGCAGCGCCTCCAGGCGCTCGAGAAGCGGCTGCTCTAAGGAAAAACTCAACCGCGCGACCTCGCCCACCAACCCTCCGTATGACGCCTGTAAGAATCGTAATATAGAAGTGTACCGCTGTCCAGTCGCCCCTAGGCGACGGAACAGGCCGAGAGGATGGCGGCGTGCAGCTCGTCCAGGTCGTAGGGGCGCCCCACCACGATGAGGCGGTCGCCGGCCTGCAGTTGGGTGCCGGCGTTGGGGGCCTGCAGGCGGATCTCCCCCCGCTGGATGCCGATGACGCTGACCCCGAAGTCCTGCCGGAAGCGCAGCTCCCCCAGGGTGCGCCCAGCCAGATTGCAGAGCTCGGGGATGTCTACGGTGGCCATAGTGAAGCGCTCCTCCGGGTCGGGCGCCCCCACTTCCCGGCGGGTAATGAACTCGACGGCGGCCTCCACGCTCTCCGGCTCCCCCAGCAGTACCAGCCGGTCGCCGGGGTAGAGAACGAAACCGGCGGTGGGATCGAAAAACGTCGTCCCGGCCCGGCTCACCGCCAGCACCGAGGCCCCCGTCTCCCGGCGCAGGGGGATTTCCCCCAGGGACTTACCGGCCCACACCGAGCCCGGCTCCAGCCGCACCTCCCGCAGCGAGGCGGGCCAGTGGCTGTCCGGGGGCAGCAGGTGCATGGCGGCGTTCAAGGCATCCACCGCCTGCTCGGCGGCGTCGGCAAAGGGTCGCAGCACCAGGTCGGCGCCCAGGGCGCGGTAGTGCTCGGCCTCCGCCTCGGAGCGGGCGGTGAGGGCCAGCTTGCCCGGAAAGTGGGCGGCCCGCAGCAGGCTCACCAGGGAGGTGGTGGCGTTGCGGTCGGGCACGGCGGAGAGCACCCAGCGGGTGTGGCGGATGGGGAGATGCTCCAACAGGTCCGGGTCCTCCATGTCGCCGTACAGCACCGGCACCCCCTGCTCCCGCCAGTAGCGCAGCACCTGCGGATCGAAGTCCACCCCCACCACCTGTTGCCCCCGCCGGCGCAGGCGCCGCGCGATGCTGCTGCCGTAGGTACCGAGCCCGAAAATGAGCACGTCCACCCGGGGCAGCCGCAGGGTTTCCTGCTCCTCCGGGGTTTCTTCCCTATACGGGATTTTGCGCTCAAAGATCCCCAGCGCCGGCGCCAGCAACCGGTACAGCGGCCCCGAGTAAAGGATCATGTAGGTGGACAGACCGATGGTGATCAGGCCCACCAGCGTGACCAGGCCCACGGTGGCCTGGTCCACGTGGCCGAGGGCCGCCCCTAGCCCCATGAGGATGAGGGAGAACTCGGAAATCTGCGCCACCGTGAGGCCCGCCAGGAAGCCGGTGCGCTTGCGGTACCCCATCATCCCCATGATGACCATGACGATCAAGGGGTTGCCGATCAGCACGAAGGCCGAAAAGACCACGGCTGGCAGCACCGCCCCCCCCAGTAGGTCGAGATCCAGCCCCGCCCCCAGGTGAATGAAGAAGAAGAGGAGCAGGAAATCACGCAGACTGACAAGGCGGGCGCCGATGGCGTCCCGGAAGGGAGTGGAGGCAATCGACACCCCGGCCAGAAACGCCCCCACCTCCTTGGAAAAGCCCAGCCACTCCCCGAAGGCAGCGAGCCCCACCGCCCAGGCCACGGAAAACAGCACCAGAAGTTCGGAGATGCGGGCCAGCTGCTGCAAGAGCCACGGCAGGGCCCGGCGCATGAGCACCAGAACCCCCACCAGGAACGCCGCCCCGGCGGCCAGCACCCGGGCGAGCTCGCGGCCCAGGGGCACCTCAGCCCCGCCCCGGCCAAAGGCCGCCAGGGCGATCATGGCCAGCACCACCACCAGGTCCTGCACGATCAGAAAACCGATGGCGATGCGCCCGTGCAGGGAGTCCACCTCGCGCTTGTCGGAGAGCAGCTTGACGATGATGATGGTGCTGGAAAACGTCAGCGCCACTGCCACATAAACCGACGCCACGACTCCCATGCCCAGCAGGCGGGCGATGACGAATCCGCCCAGGGAGGTGAACAGCACCTGCCCCAGCCCGGTGGCCAGGGCCACCCGACCCATGGTGCGGATCATGTTGAGGTCCAGCTTCAGGCCGACGATGAACAGCAGCACGCTGATGCCGATCTCGGCCAGCAGCTTGAGGGAGAGGGGGTCGCGAATCAGGTTCAGGACATCGGCACCGGCCAGGATGCCCACGGCAATGAACGACACGACGAGGGGTTGCCTGAGCTTGCTGCCCACGAACCCCAGCAGGGCCGCCAGCACCAGTATCAGCGTGGTTTGCAGAAATACCACGTGGGCGAGGTCGGCGCCGCGTGCTTCTGCACCCACCGCCACGCCCGCCGCCGTCAGCAGCCCCCCCGTTGCGCCCTCCATACCCTCGGCTTTCGTTCCCCTCGTCTTAAGGCAACGGGCCGAAATGGTAATGCTTGCGGATGGGCTCAATCACCTCCCAGGTGCAAGACATCCCGGCGGGAAAGGTCACCAGGTCGCCGGCACCGACGGTCACCGGCTCTCCCCCGTCGGGGGTGACCGTGACTCGACCGGCCAGGATGTAACAGGTCTCCTGCTCGTCGTAGGTCCAGGGAAAGGTAGACACTTCCTTGGTCCAGATGGGCCAGCGCTGCACCCCCAGGCGCTCGAGGAGCTCGGGGGTCGGATGGTGGTCGACAACGATGGCGCTCATGACTCCCTCCCGGCGGCTCGCGGCCGGCTGCCAGGCTATCATGATCGAGTCGGCTCCATGGGGAGTTGAATACCGCGGGCTTCGAGATAGAAGCTTCCGCCCAGGGCCAAACCTCGATGAGGGCCGGTCGCTGGAGTGCCGCTGCGAACCCCGCGCCGGAGGAGACCAGGAGCAAAGGTGGATGCTCATGAACGTGAATGACATACTGGCTCCTACCGGCGGCCTGGCGGCGATGGCGAGGGAGCTGGGCGTGGGCGAGACCCAGGCAGCCAGCGGCGCCGCGGCACTTCTACCGGCCATGCTCGGGGGGTTCAAGAAGCAGGCGACGAAGAGTCCAACCGGACCCAAGGGCCTCGGCGGCCTCCTGGGTGGTGTCCTGGGCGGCGCCGGCAGCCGGGCAGCGACCCAGGGTGGGGGCGCTTCGGGGCTTGCCCCCATGCTCAACTTGGACGGCGACGGCAACCCCCTGGACGACGTGTTGCGGATGGTGGGCCAGCTTGAGCGCCGATCGCCAGCGCTGCTGGCGACTGCCGGTGGCCTTTCCCGGCCGCGGGTCGAGAACCGCCGTGAGCTACACTGCGGCTGAGGGGAAAGCTGGCGCAGGACCCCCGGTCCCCACCCCGTCACCGACACGGAGACGGACCCCGTTCCGGCCGGGGCAAAGCATACCGACCGTGAGGGCGGGGCGGAGGCCCGCGCGCCCAGCGGCACGGCACGGTCACGGTTGCCGCCAGGCCCGCCTCGACACCCCCAATGATGTGAGTAGTTGGTATCGCAGGAGATGCAGCCGCCGGCGCTACTCCACCGCCACCCGTGGTAGAGTGGTGGAGATTCCTGCCAGGATCTCGTAGTTGATGGTGCCGGCGAGCTCGGCCAGCTCCTCGGCGCTCACCCGCTCCTCCCCATCCCGGCCGATGAGGGTCGCCACGTCCCCCTCGCCCACGCCGGGGATGTCGGTGACATCGACCATGATCACATTCATGCACACCCGCCCCACCACCCGGGCGGCGCGGCCGTGCAGCAGCACCCGAGCGCGGTTGGAGAGGGCACGGGGGTACCCCTCGGCGTAACCTACCGGTAGCACCGCGATCTGCGACAGGCGGGTGGTGCGGTAAGTGAGACCGTAGCCGATGGGCTCCCCGGCGGCCACGGTCTTGACCTGCCCCACCAGCACCCGCCAGGCCAGCACCGGCTCCAGGCGCAGACCATCGCGGCCGTGGGCCAGCAGCCAGGAGAGGTAGGTCTCCCTCGAGGGCCAGTGGCCGTAGAGGGAGATGCCCACCCGCACCAGGGTGAAATCCGCCTCGCGAAAGAGCAGTGCCGCGGCCGAGCAGGCGGCGTGCACCCAGGGCAACTCCCCCACCACTCCCCGCACCGCCGCTGCCGCGCCGCGAAAGCGGTCGAGCTGCCTCTGGGCGTAGGAATGATCGGTGGTGTCCTCGATGTTGGCGAAGTGGGTGGCCACCCCCACCACGGCCAGTCCGCGCGACGCCGCCGCCCGCGCCAGCTCTGCGGCCTCCTGGGGGGAGACCCCCTGCCGGTGGGTGCCCGTATCCACCTTGATATGAACCGGCAGCGGCCGCCCCAGGCGGGCGGCGTGGGCAGCCAGGGCCTGTAGCACCTGGCGGCTGGACAGCAGCACGTGAACGTTCTCGTCCACCACCTGGGCGATCTGCCCCGGAGTGATGTACCCCATCACCAGTACCGGCACCGCCGGGGCGATCCGCCTGACGGCGGCGGCCTCCTCGGCGCTGTGCACCCCCAGCATCGCCACCCCGGCGGCCGCGCACTCCCGCGTCACCAGCGCCAGGCCGTGCCCGTAGGCGTTGGCCTTCACCACCGCCAGGACGCCTACCGCCGGCTGGACCAGGTCTTTGAAGAGCTGCAGGTTATGCCTCAGCGCCGCACGCGAGATCTCCACCCAGGAGGTCGTCATGACTTCGTTCACCGGCGCAGTGTAGCGCCTGACTCCGCCGCCCGGGCAAGGCACCGCTGTCCCGCCTGCAGCCGGTGGGACGCGCCGGGGCCGCGGGTGGCACAATATTGACGTGCAGAGCATGGCTGGCCTGCGCGGCCTGGCGCGGCAGGTGATGGCGCGTTTCGAGGGGCTCTACGGCCGCTACTCGCGCCTCTTCTGGACGCTCCACTCCATCTGGGCACTCCTGTGGGGCGCCGGCGTGCTGGTGCTGGCGCACAACCGCCACGGCTACCTGCCATGGGTGGTGAGCTTTCTCGCCCTCACCTGGGCGACCACGTTGTTCTTCACCCGCGCCACCTCAGCGGTGCAGAGCACGGCGATGCGATACGCCCAGGAGTTCGTCTCCTATCTCACCCGCGTCATGTACCAGGGCACGCTGTTTTTCCTCATTCCATTCTACGCCTACTCGGCGACCTTCTTCTCCCCAAACACCCTGTTCGTGGCGTTTCTCCTGGCCCTGGCGATCTTTTCCTGTATCGACCTGCCCTTCGACCATCTCCTGCGCCGCTACCGGTCGTTCGCCTTGACGTTTTTCGTGCTGGTCACCTTCGCCGCCTTGAACTTTTTCTTTCCGCTGATCTTCAAGACCAGGCTGCACATCGGCACGTACCTGGCGGCTGCCCTGGCGGTCGGGGCGGCACTGCCCCTGGCCTACCCACCGGGGGAGCTGCTCCGCCGGCGGGTCCTCCTGAAGGCGGTGGTGATGCTGCTGGCGGCCCTGGTGGCGGCTCGCGCCGCCCGCCCCCTGGTGCCGCCGGTGCCCCTGCGCCTGACCAAGGTTCGCTTTGCCGCCCAGCTGGACCTGGACGCCCCGTCCCCTCGCCGGGAGTGGTCGACGGTGATACCCGCCAGCGAGCTGACGCTGCAGAAACTTTACGTCGTAGCCACCATCTTTTCCCCAACGAGCCTGCCCACCACGGTGACCATCAAGGTCAAACGCGCCGGGGTGGTGGTGCGCAGCTCCCGGGTGGTGGAGCTGCTGGCCCATGAGAAGGGCTTCCGGGTGTGGGACGTAGTGCCCCTCGCGCGGCTGGCGGAGGCCAGCTCCAGCCGCCGGCCCCACGGCCCCCTGGTGGTCGAGGTGTGGACGGCGGAGGGGCACCTCATCGGGCGAACGGCCGCCCGCATCGAGTGACGGCGTTGGCGTCGGCCGCGGAGCTCAACCCTCTCCCAGGCGCTCCTTGAGGTAATTCACCACCTCGTGGGTGTCCGTGCCCGGCAAGAAAATGCGGTCGATCCCGTGCTCCTCGAGGAACTCCACGTCTTCCCGAGGGATCACCCCGCCGCCAAAGACCAGCACATCCCCGGCTCCCGCGGCGCGCAGCGCCTGCACCACTGCCGGGAACACCGTGCGGTGCGCTCCCGAAAGGATCGACAAACCGACTGCGTCCACATCTTCCTGCACCGCCGCCTGAGCGATCTGCTCGGGGGTCTGGCGCAATCCGGAGTAGATCACCTCGAACCCCGCGTCGCGCAGGGCGCGAGCCACCACCTTGGCCCCGCGATCGTGTCCGTCCAGGCCCGGTTTGGCGATCAAAACGCGCTTGGGCGCCGCCATGGCTCCATCCTCCTGCAGGCGGGAGTATGCCAAACCGGGACGGCGGCGCAAGCTCTCACGGACCTCTGCCGCGCTGAGGGGTCCCATCGCCGCCGGGGAGCCATGGGGCCGTGTTCGCCCAAGGCGCCGGCGATTTCGTGTGTTTTTAACAAGACCCAGACGCAAGCCAGCGATTGCCCCACCCGGCACGTCGCCCGCCGGTCAGTTTTCTCCTCGTACGGGTTGCATTCGCTCCCAGCCGCCCGTAAGCTCCCGCGGTCAACGGGAGGGAACCATGGAGACGGAGCGCCGCAGCTTGCCCGAGAACGCCTACCGGCCCCTCAAGCCCGGAGAGAGCTACACCCCGGTGGTACCGCCGCAGGATGAGCGGCTGGAGATGACCACCCGCGCCGTGGTCATGGGCCTCCTCATGGCCGTGCTCTTTTCCGCCGCGGCGGCGTTTTTGGGGCTCAAGGTGGGGCAGGTGTTCGAGGCTGCCATCCCCATTTCCATTCTGGCGGTGGGCCTCGGATACCTTTTCAAGCGCCGTTCGACGATCCTGGAAAACGTCATCGTGCAGTCCATTGGCGCCGCCTCGGGCCTGGTGGTGGCCGGGTCGATCTTCACCCTGCCGGCTCTGTTCATCCTCGGGCTGCCGGTGGACCTGTTCAAGCTTTTCCTGGTGGCACTCTTCGGGGGGGTGCTGGGGCTCGCTTTCCTGATCCCCCTGCGCCGCTACTTCGTCAAAGAGATGCACGGCGAGTTTCCCTTCCCCGAGGCCACCGCCACCACCGAGGTGCTGGTCGCCGGCGAAGCGGGCGGCAAGCAGGCCAAGGTGTTGGCGCTGGCGGCGGCCATCGGCGGTATCTTCGACTTTATCGTCATTCATCTGGAAGGGTGGGCCGAGGTGTTCACCACTCGTGCCGTGCCCTACCTAACGGATCTGGCGGAGCGGGCCAAGATGGTGTTCAAAATCGATGTGCTCGCCTCGGTGCTCGGGTTGGGCTACATCATCGGCCTGAAATATTCGGCCATCATCTGCGCCGGCTCGCTGCTGTCGTGGTTCGTACTGGTGCCACTGGTGGGGCACTTTGGCGCCATGCTGCAGACGGCGGTGCCGCCGGTCACCGACGGCACCCTAATCGGTACCATGAGTGCCGAGCAGATCTTCTCGAGCTACGTGCGCCTCATTGGCATCGGCGGCATCGCCGCCGCCGGGGTCATGGGTATCCTCCGCTCCTGGCCCATCATCGTCAAAGCGTTTTCCCTCGGCTTCAAGGAGTTGTTCGGCAAGAGCGGCAGTGTGGCCAGCACCTCGCTGCGCACCGACCGCGACCTCCCCATGGCCTGGGTGCTCGCCGGTATTGCCGGGGTGGCGTTGGCCACCTGGCTGTTTTTCCGCTTCGGCGTGGTGCACGGTGAGGCGCAGCCGACGCGCCTGTCCCTCATCGCCATCGCCGTGGTTCTCATCATTTCCTTTTTGTTCACCACCGTGTCGGCGCGGGCCATCGCCATCGTCGGCACCAACCCGGTGTCGGGGATGACCCTGATGACCCTGATTCTCACCTCGGTCTTCCTGATGGCGGCCGGACTGTCGGGCCCCTCGGGGATGCTGGCGGCGCTGCTCATTGGCGGCGTGGTGTGCACCGCCCTCTCCATGGCCGGCGGCGCCATCACCGACCTGAAGATTGGCTACTGGATCGGCTCGACCCCCTCACGGCAGCAGCTCTCCAAGGTGATGGGCACCCTGGTGGCGGCGCTCACCGTTGGTGTGGTGATGCTGCTCCTCAACAAGACCTACGGGTTCGTCCCCTCCCCCACGCACCCCGAGTCCCAGGTGCTGGTGGCGCCCCAGGCCAACGCCATGGCGGCGGTGATCAAGACCATCCTCTCCCACGAGCCGGTGCCCTGGCTGCTCTATGGGGTTGGCGTATTGCTGGCCATGTTCATGCAGATGATCGGCGTGCCAGCGCTGGCCTTCGCTCTGGGGATGTACATCCCCATTCAGCTCAACACCCCGCTGCTTATCGGCGGGTTGGTGGCCCACCTGGTGCACCGTTCCGCCAAGGGGGACGAGAAGCTGGCTACGGCGCGAGTGAATCGAGGTACCCTGCTGGCTTCCGGATTCATTGCCGGCGGCGCCATCATGGGGGTGGTGGCGGCGTTTCTCAAGCTGCCCCAGCAGGGCTTCGAGCTCTTCGGCCGGCACATCCAATTTTCCACCGCAGTGGCGGCGCTGGGCAACGCCGAGGGGGAACTCCTGGCGCTGGCCGCCTACGTGGCCCTAGTGGCCTACCTCTACTGGGACTCCCGGCGCGCCACGACCTAACGCGGCGGGGGCGTGGCCGGCGGAACCGGCTGCGGGACGGCGGTCACGTCCCGCAGCGCCAGGGGATTCTCCGGCACCGCCATGGGCGAGGCGTCGGGCGCCAGGCCGTACTGAGGGGGCGGTGCCTGGGCCGGCGCGGAGGATGGGGCAGAGGCGGGAGCAGTGATCGGGGTCACCTCCTCGCGCGGTGGCGCCGCCGGCCGGATCTCCTGCCAGCGCACGTCGAAGGCGAGCTGCACGACCGCCTCCTCCCCCTTGAGGGTGACCACCGTGCTGGCCTGGGCGCCGGGAGCCAGCTCCCCGCTCAACGTCCCGGAAGCGCGCCCGGTTTCCTCGCCGTTGGCATCCAGTCCCCGCACCTGCACGGAGAGGTTCGAGGCCGCGAACTCGCCCTGATTGGTGAGCGTCACCGTTACCTCCCAAGTGTTTTCGCCCACCAGCCTCCAGTTGTACCCGGTGACCACCACCCGGGCGGGAGCCTGCGCGCGCTGCTCCTTGGGCTCCTCGACCGGCTCGCTGTCGGCCGGCGGCAGCCTGGCTACATCGCCGTCGCGAATGGTGGCCACCGGCTCACCCTTGCGGGCCACCGCAGAAAGGAAAGGGCTGGACGGTCCAGGGGCAGCCGGCGACGGCCGCTGTGGGCGAGTCACGCCGTTGGCCTCGTCGGTGGCCGCCACGTCCACCATGGAAATCGGGTAGGACTGGGCCCGGCCATCTTCGAACATCACCACCAGGTAGTTCCCCTGTTGCTCGAAGGTGGCCACCTCCAACCGCTTCCCACCTTTGAGAACCACCGTCGCGGCGACGGCGAGCTGAGCTAGCAGCAGTAAGGTGATGGGCACGACCAATCGCTTCACGGGCGCCT
Organism: uncultured bacterium; assembly: GCA_937924755.1. Lineage (GTDB taxonomy): Bacteria > Acidobacteriota > Thermoanaerobaculia > Thermoanaerobaculales > Thermoanaerobaculaceae > CALEVZ01. Next base: position 19,131 of record CALEVZ010000049.1, on the reverse strand, counting down.
CCTTGACTGTCCTGTTCATGATAACCCCAAATACAACGAGCGGTGCCTGCAGGGCCGGCACGCCCTGAAGGCACCGCTGTCCATGATTCTAAATGCGCCGGTACTACTCGAGCACCACCAGGGTGACGCGGCGGTTTTCGGCGCGCCCCGCGGCGGTCTTGTTGTCAGCGATGGGCTTGTACTCCCCGTACGACACAGAGGACATGCGGTTGAGCGGAATCCCCTGCTCCATGTTGAGGTAGCGCATGACGTTGTCGGCGCGCTCCTGGCCGAGGCGGAGGTTGATCCTCTCGGAACCGATGTTGTCGGTGTGCCCCTGGATCTCGATGAACACGTTCTTATTCATGGCCTTGACCTGCTGCGCGAAGGCATCGAGAGCGGCCTTGGCCTGGGGCGAGAGATCGCTCTTGTTGAAGCCGAACTTCACCGCGTTATCGGTGAGGGTGACCTCCCAGAGGAACTTGCCTTTGGCCAACTTGCCGGCTTCCACGGCGCGGTCCAGCGCCTCCCGGGCGGTCTCCGACAGCTTGGCGAGCTTCTCGTTCTGCTCGGCATCGGACCTCTTCAGGTTGGCGATGTCCTGCTGCGCCGCCTCCACCTGCTTCTGCACTTCGCCAATCTTGGCGTTCTGGGCAGTCGTCGCCTGGTTCACCTTCTCGTCCACGTAGGTCTTGGTGGCGCAACCGGTCACGCCCAGAACCACAACCGCCACCAACAATCCCAATGTCATCCTCTTCATCGCCTGCCCTCCTATTCCACCCTCGTCAACGGGTCTCCTGACCACTTCCGCGCGCTTGCCGCGCACGTCCCGCATTTATATCACACTCTGAACGCCGCGCAAGCGTCATCCCCGCTTACGGCAGCGTTCCCACGTAACTACGCCGCGCTCGCACCTGATATTTACCCTCCACCCGCACCTCCACGCGCCGCTCCCTCACCTCCCCGATCCCCGAGGGCTCGAAGGCGATGATATAGCGCATAGTCAACTCCCGGCGCAAATCGCGGGCGAGCGCCGGTAGGCGTGAGACATCCTCGACCCGCATGTAGCGCCCCCCGCTGGCGGCCGCAAAGGACGCCAGAAGAACATCATAGGTATCCCTTCGCCCCTCCAGATCCGGTGGTGGCTCGATGCCGAAGACATACAGCGGCTCCTCGATTCCCTGGAGAATCTGCCGCGCCTCCTCCGGCGACACCTCGGACGCGGTGTCCACCCCGTCGGTGAACAGCAGCACGGCCCGGCGCACATGCCGCGCCCCCTGCAGCAGCTGCGGGGCGGCGCTGAGCACGTCGTACAAGGCGGTGGTGCCAAACCCTTTCAGCGGCCCCAGCAGCTCGGCAAGCCGTCCTGGATCTTCTCCGAAGCGCAGCCTGCGCTTCACCTCCCCGGCGCCGAAGGTGATCAGACACACCTCATCGTGGGGTGCCAGTTGCGACACGAAGGACAGCAGCGCCTCCCGCGCCCGGTCCAGGCGTCGAGTGCCCATGGAGCCGGAGGTATCCAAGAGAATCGTCAGGGAGAGGGGGAGCCCCCCCTCTCTCCAGAACGAGCGAATCGGCACCTCCAGCCCGTCAACCAGCAAGCGAAAGCGGTGCCGCTCCAGGGTGGCGACGGGACGACCTCGCCCGTCGAGCACGGTGACGGGCACCAAGACCAAGGACACCTCGGTGCGGTCGACGAACGGCTGCCCTTGACCACTGCCTTGCGCGGCCGACGTGGCCACCTCTGCCGAGGCCATGGCGCCCGCCACCACACACACGGCGGCAGCCGCGGCGAGGGCACTTTTCCCGAGCCCCACGAACTCAGAAGGCAAACGCCAGGCCGAGCGAGAGTTCCTTGAAGGTCAGCCAGCGATCGTCATAGGAGCAGCGCTCCCACCAGTCGCAGTCGTCGCGGCCCGAGCGGACGTTGGCGCTGTGTCCGCGCCAGTCGAAACGGAGCGCCACGCTGGGGGTGAAGAACAGCTTGAAGCCGGCCCCCAGGTGGCCGACAAAGCGCGTGTCGGAGCTGGCGTTGGCCATGCTGGGGTCCAGCCGCATGGCGCCGATCCCACCGGCCAGGAAGGGTACCAGGCGGCTGCTCCCGAAGCTCCCCTCGAAGCCGATTTCGGCAACATCACCACGGATCTCGCCCAGCTTCTCGGCGCCGCCGAAGAGCTCCTTGCGGCCGGTCACCAGGTCGGCCTTAAAGCGCATCAGCGCGCCCTCGAGCGCCCAGTTCTCCGTAAAGCGATACGAGATGCGCACGCCGGCCGCAGTGGTATCGTCCACCGTGACATCGAAATCGAAGGCGTTGACCGTGCCCCTGGCCAGGGTATCGCCGAACCAGTACCCCACCGTGGGAGTCAGCTCGATGCTTCCGGCCCGACCCTGGGCCAGCGCCACCGGCGCCACCAGACTCAGCACTGCCAGAGAAGCCCACACTCGCCGCATATCACGTTCCTTTCCGGCCACCGCGTTGCCCGAGCAGGACTCCCACCTGCTCCTTGAGGTCGTGCATCCCCTCCTTGGAATACCCTGGATACACCCGCACCACCCTGCCCTCGCCATCCAGGAGCACGGTAAAGGGAATCTTGTCGATGCCCAGGGAGGATTGCGTTTTCGCATCCATGAAATAGACGGGCAGGAGCAAATCGGTATTGGCGATAAACGCCTCCACCGCGGCGCGCGGAGAGTCGACGTTGATGGCCAATACCTTCAGGGGACTCCCCTTGAATTCCGCCTGCAGCCTCTCCAGCTCGGGGAGTTCGTGCCGGCAGGGCCCGCACCAGGTGGCCCAGAAGTTCAGCACCGTCACCTCCCCGAGCAACTCCACCAGCGGCCGCAGCTGCCCCTGACGATCCCGCAGGCTCACCGAGGGGAAGGGCTTCCGTTGCTCAGGCGGGGGAATCGCTCCGACGGTCGCGGCAACCAGCAGCAGTCCCAGCACTCGCCTCATCCTCATGGGCAGCAATCGTAGCACCTTTTCGCCGCCTCCACTTTCACCCGGTCAGCGCCGCCCCGCCCCTGCCCGTTCCAACCTCCCCGCATCCTCAGAAAGATTGACAGCCTCCGCAGCTTGAGATATCTTTCACAACCATGAGTGACCGAGAGCTGCATCAGATCGCCGTCATCGGCGGAGGGATGATGGGACGCTCCATCGCCACCCGCGTGTCCCAGGCGGGGTTGAACGTGGTCGTCCGCGAGGTCAGCGAGGAGCGCGCGGAGGAGGTGCGCTTTATCCTGGAGGAGAGTCTCGACCGGGGTATCCAGCGCTGGTCGCTCACCGCCTCCGAGAAGAAGGCCATCCTCTCCCGCATCGAGTTCACGCCGCAGCTGGAGCGGGTGCGAGACTGCGAGCTGGTCATCGAGACGATCCAGGAGGATTTTGCGGCGAAAAAACAGCTCCTGTCCGAGCTCGACGATCTGCTGCCCATCGTCACTCCCATCCTGGTCAACACCTCCACCCTCTCCATCACCGAGCTGGCTCAGGGGCTGAACGCCCCTCGCCGGGTGTTGGGGATTCACTTCCTCTACCCGGTGACCACCACGCCGGTGGCCGAAATCGTGCGCGGCCAGGTCACCTCCGACGAGGCCTTCACCACCGCCCGCGATTTCGTCCGCGTGCTGGGGAAGGTGCCCATCGAAGTGTTCGAATCGCCGGGGTTCGTCACCACGCGGGTGGTGCTTCCCCTCATCAACGAGGCCATCCACGTGGTCATGGAGGGCGTCGCCAGCGCTGCCGAGGTGGATCTGGCCATCAAACTGGGGTACGAGTTCCGCACCGGCCCCCTGGAGTGGGCCGACCGGGTGGGGCTGCACAAGATCCTTACATGGATGGAGTACCTCTTCCATGAGACGGGGGAATCCAAGTTCCGCCCCTGCCCACTGCTGCGCAAGCTGGTGCGCGCGGGACATACCGGCGCCCGGGTGGGCAAGGGATTCTTCCGCTACGACGAGAACCGTAACCGCCTGGACCGGCTGCCCGACGACACCCCCAAACTGAGCTGACGGCGCCCCTCGAGGGCGCCGGGAAAAGGACCTATTGGTCATGAAAGTGCTGGTGCTCAACTGTGGCTCATCCTCGGTCAAGTTCCAGGTCATAGAAACCTCCCTGGAGATGATCGAGGCCGACACCGACCGCACCCTGGCCCGCGGCGGGGTGGAGAAGATCGGCCTCTCCGATTCGCGACTCACCCTGGAGGTGGAGGGGCGCAAACCCTATCAGGAGATCTCGGAAATCCTGGAGCATCGCGCCGCGGTGGAGCGCATCCTCAAGATCCTGGTGCACCCCGAGCACGGCGTGCTGGCCGATGTGAGGGAGATCGAGGCGGTGGGCCACCGCATGGTGCACGGCGGCGAGAAGTTCGCCTCTTCCGTGCTCATCACCCCAGAGGTGGAGGCCGGCATCGAGGAGTGCGTGGTCCTCGCTCCCTTGCACAACCCGCACAATCTTCGCGGTTTACGCGCCGCTCGCGGGCTACTCCCCGACGTTCCCCACATTGCCGTGTTCGACACTGCCTTCCACCAGTCGATGCCGGCGCGCGCCTACATCTACGCCCTCCCCTACGACCTCTACTTGCGCCACGGCATTCGCCGCTATGGCTTCCACGGCACCTCCCACCGCTACGTGGCCATCCGCACCGCCCGCCTGCTGGGCCGCAAGTTGGACGAGATGAAGATCATCACCTGCCATTTGGGCAATGGCTGCTCCATGGCGGCGGTGGCGCGCGGCCGCTCGGTAGACACCACCATGGGGTTCACGCCCCTGGAGGGGCTGGTGATGGGCACCCGCTGCGGTGACCTCGACCCCGCCATTTTGCCCTGGGTGATGGCCATGGAGGAGCTCACCCTGGCGCAGCTCAACGCCATGCTCAACAAGCACTCGGGTCTTTACGGCATGTCCGGGGTATCCTCGGACATGCGAGAGATCGAGGCGGCGTGCGAGCGGGGCAGCCGGCGTGCCCAGCTGGCCATGGAGGTGTTCTGCTACCGCATCACCAAGTACATCGGCGCCTACGCCGCGGCCATGGGGGGAGTCGATGCCATCACCTTCACCGGCGGCATCGGTGAGAACTCGATCAAGGTGCGGGCCATGGCCATCGCGCCGCTGGCGTTTTTAGGCGCCGAGCTGGACGGCGAGCGCAACACCCACGCGCCTAGAGGCAAGGAATACGTCGTCTCGCGGGAGAGCTCCCGGGTGGTGGTGGCGGTCATCCCCACCAATGAGGAGCGGGTCATCGCCCGCGACACCGTGCGCGTGCTGGGCGGCGTGATGCCGTCATTTGCCGCGCCGGAAACCGCCGCTCCCCGCTAGAAGCCGCCCCACCTCGCTGGCGAGAAACGCCCGCGCCGCCACCCGCCCGGCCTCGACGGCCTGGTCCACGGCGCCATAGTCCGCCCAGTGGAGGTGGTTGACGGCCGGGGCGATGACAGCGTCGGCCTCGGCCAGCAGCCGTTCCCGCAGTGCCTGCCACCCCATGGCGGCGGCCCGAAACATGGCGCGGGGGAGGCGGTCGCGGTCGGGGTCGGCGGCCGGCAGTCCCTCGGACACCTCCACGGCGATCACCGGCTCCCCCAGCTCCCGCGCGGCGCCGACTGGGATTTCGGCGACCGCCCCGCCATCCTGCAAGCGCAAGCCGTTCCAGGGCAGTGGGGCCACCAACCCCGGCATCGCCGAGGACGCCGCCACCGCCAGCCGCAACGAGCCGCGGCGCAGCCGCACCTCCCGACCGCTGGCGTTGTCGGTGGCCACCGCCACGAAGGGCAGCGGCAGCTCCTCGATGGTCACGTCGTCGAGCAAGAATCCAACGCGGTTGAGCATCTCGCTCTGCTTAAGGAGGTTTCCACGCACCAGCAGGCTGGCCAGACGAGCTAGGGCGCCGCAGCGATAAAGCCATGCCCGCCACCCCATGCCCTGGCGGGAAGCTCCCAGATCGGGCATGGAGGTGGCGAAACCTCGGCGCACGAACTCGTGGACCCGGTCGATCGCCCCGCTGACTCCGCGGGTTAGCCACAGCGCCCCCATAAGGGCGCCAGAGGAGGTTCCCGCCACACCTCCACAGTGCACCCCCGCCGCCTCCAGCTCGGCAAGCACCCCCAGGTGGGCCAACCCGCGGACGCCTCCCCCCCCCAGCGCCAGCACCGGCGCCGGCCCGACCGCCACCCCCCTCATGTGCCGCCGGTCTCGGGCGGGCGGAGGCGGTGGGCGTTGAGCACGATGGCCTCCAGCACTCCCTCCGCCACTCGCTGCGCCTTGTCGGAAACGTGTGCCAGGTCGTCGGTGACACCCCGGGGATCGATATCGCCGATCTTGTCGCCGGCCTCCACCGGCACCCCGTCGCGCAGCAAGCCCCGGATCACTCCTGAGATACGCGCCACCACCGGTGCCTCGGAATCCACCGGGATGCCCTTGTAGAGATCCTCGCGGGCGAAGACGAACACCACCAGGCCGATCTTTTCCCCCTGCTCCACCCGGTGGCCGATGTCGTAGCCGGTGCGAAAGATCCCCGAGCGCGGCGCCTTGATGACCCGCTCACGGGTAAACCCTAGGATTTCCGCCGGCGGGGCGGGCTCCAGCGGCTGCCCCCCCGACAGCACTCGCCCCAGACGCGGGCCGCGCACCGTCTCCACCAGGGCGTGACAGTCCCGACCGGCGTGATAGCCGGGCCCCAAGGCGATGACCAGGGGAGCCATGTCCTTGGTAAGTCCCCAGTTGCTGCGCAGCATGGCGGCCTCCACATAGACCTGCGGAGGCCATTGGGCCACGACCTGCTCCAGCGGCTGGGTGGTCAGGGCGAGATCGCCCATCTCATGGTGGGCGTCCACTTCTGCCAGCGACATGACGTAGCGAGCGGTCACCCCATCGACGGTCTTGGCGTGCTCGAAGACCGCCTCAGAAAAGCACACCCGGCGCCGCACAGCCTTGGGGAAGGGTCGCTCCACCAGCAGGATCCGACCAAACCCCTGGTTGGCCAGGTGCACTGCCACCGCACTCCCCAGTTCCCCCGCTCCGCGCACGAGAATGCGGGCCTGCTGCAGACCCTCGATCACCGGACTGCCACCGCCTCCATCTCCACCGCCGCCCCGCGGGGAAGCGCCGACACCTCCACCGCCGCCCGGGCCGGGCGGTGGTCGCCGAAAAAGCGCTCGTACACCGTGTTCATCTCAGCAAATCTGCCCAGATCGGTGAGGTACACAGTGACCTTGGCCACCCGCCGGCGCTCGCACCCGGCGGCGATTAGCACCGCCTCCAGGTTGCGCAGCACCTGCTCCACCTGCGCCGCAAAGTCCCCCTCCACCAGCTGTCCGGTGGCCGGGTCGAGGGGAATCTGCCCCGAGACGAACACCAGCTCCCCGGCGACGATGGCCTGGCTGTAGGGGCCCACCGCAGCGGGGGCCCGATCGGTGGCGACCGTGGCGAGCGGCGTGCTCATCCTACCTCCCCTTCCGGGACGTACTCCCAAATCTCCGGAAGGTTACGGAAGCGCTCCGCAAAGTCAAGGCCGAAGCCCACGACGAAGCGGTCGGGGATTTCCAGGCCGATAAAGTCCACCTGAACATCGACCTTGCGCCGGGAGGGCTTGGACAGCAGCCCCACCACCTTCACCGATCGGGGGTGGCGCGCCCACACCAGGGCGATCACGTCGGCTAGGGTCAGCCCGGTGTCGACGATGTCTTCCACGATGTAAACGTCCTTGCCAGAGATGTCGACGGTGAGATCTTTGACCAGGGCCACGGTGCCCGAACTGGAGGTGCTGGCCCCGTAGGAAGACACCTGGATGAAGTCGACCACCACCGGCGCGGCCAGGCGCAGCGTCAGGTGGGTGAAAAAGTACGACGCCCCTTTCAGAACGCAGATGAAGACCGGATCCTTGCCCTCGAGATCAGCACTCACCCGACTCGCCAGGTCGGCGATCACCCGGGTCAGGGTTTCCCCATCGATCACCTTTTCTCTGAGCATTTCGCTACCGTTTGACCTTTCTCTCCGCCGCTGCTATAAACTCTTTTGAGGCGCCCTCCAGCATGGCCGCGATCGCACTGCACGAGCTGAACCAATTTCACGTCAGGGTTTCCGACCGCGCCCGCTCCCAGTGGACCTTCTATCAGTTCCTGCAGGCGGTGTTCAAGCACCTGGCGAGGACCGAGTGCCCCATCGAGCTGGACTTTCAGGCCCTCTTCGCTCGCCTGCGCGAGGTGGCCGAGCAGCTCGGACATGCCGACGCCAGCCGGGCCACCCGCGCCCTGGGTGACCTCGAAAAAACCCTCGATAAGCAGGCGGGGGAGCTTTTTGCCGCCGACCGGGAGGTGTCGCCCTCCCTGCTGCGGCGCTTTTTCGATCGCCTGCGCCGCCAGGACGAGAAGGTCCTGCAGGCGGTCATCAAGTTCTACCTCAGCGCTCCCGAGATGAGCGCGGACATCCTGGACAAGCTGGACATCCTGCTCACCCGCCTGGCTGAAATCCCACGCGAGGACGGCGGCAGTCACGTGCGTGAACGCCACGAGATCGAGCGCCTGGTGCAGCCGCTGCTGGCGGCGCGGCCGATTCCCGCCACCCCCAGCGCGGAGGCGGTCGAGCTCACCCAGACGCTCGCTGAACTTCGCGCCGAGGTGTTGGCCCTCCCCGACCTTTCGGCACTTTTGGCCAGCGACGCCCTGGACCGCTTCCGCGCCCTCAAGCGGAGGCTGAAGGAGTCGCTGCTGGATCCCCGGCTGCTCCCGGCGGTGCTGGAGACCACCGTCACCATCAAGAATCGCTTCCGGGAGCTGTGGGAGGACGAGGAGCCCCAGCTTTTGGACGACACCAACCGGGTGCTGGAGCTGCGCCGGCATTTTCTCGCCAACCCAGAGATCCTCACCGCCGAGCTGCGCGACGCCCTGGAGGGGTTTTCCTCCCTGCACCAGCGCTTCGATCAGGCGCGCCGGGAGGACAACCTGCGGCGCGAGGACATCCTCGAGCTCCGTCGGACCCTTACTACCATCCTCGAGCACCACGACGCCGCCCAGCGCCGCCCCACCCGCCCCCGCCGGGAGCAGGTGGAGGACACCCGGGTCATCCCCAACGCCGTTCCCGTCCGTGCCCCCAGCCCGGAGCCGAGCGGGGGAGCCGAGAGCAGCGCCCCCCACGTCCCCCCGGACCCCCTGCTGGGCGAGTACTTCAGCAAGATCATCTACGCCCTGGAGCTGGTGGGCACCGACCGGCCGGCGGCGGAACTGGTGCACGCCCGCGAACTGGCCACTTTGCACCTGGAGCCGTGGGAGATCGAGTCGTGCATCCACGTCTCCCGCCGGCGCGACGCCGCCAACTCCCTGGACGACCAGCGTCACCAGCTCTTTTTTCAGGCCGCGGCGTTGCGCATCCGCATGGATGAAGAGGCGCGCGAAGTCATCCGCCTCGACCGACGAGGCTCGGAGAAACTGCACGAGGTCCTGGACCGCGCCACCCAGTCGCTGCAGCGGGCCGCCGACCTCGACCGCCGCTTCCAATGGTTCATCGAGGACGCCCTCTACCGCGGCGACACCGAGCATCTGGAAAAGCTTTACCGCTCGCGCTTCCGGCTGCTGCGGGCTTACTCCGGCCTCTGGCTCGTCCACAACGAACGGGGCGGGATCTCGCCGTTTTAGCTCATGCCGCCGCTCCAGCTCCGCCTCGGTACCGACCTGTACCCCCTGGATCGCGACCGGGTCATGGTGGGGCGCAGCCGTTTTTGCGACATTCGCTTGCAGGAGGACACCGTCTCACGGCTGCACGCCGCCTTCACCTTCAGCGAGGAGGGGCTGGCGCTGCAAGATCTGGGGTCCTCCAACGGCACCTTCGTCAACGGCGAACGGGTCGGGGGGAGCACCCGCCTGACGGTGGGGGACGTGGTGCGCTTCGGGGTGGTGCGCGGCACCATCGAGGACAGCGAGGTGCAAGCCGAACCGCGCGACCTGATCTCGCTGTCCGACCTCGCCCAGAGACCCACCACCGCTCTGCCCAGCGGCAGCCCGGCAGGGTTCTGGCTGCGCTGCGCCATTGGTGTCTCCGAGCTGTTGCTCTTTGCCCTGGGCAGCATCGTGCCATTTCTGCCCATGCTCGCAGTGGTGGTGATGGAGCGCTATTTCTTGCCCTCCGACCGCCTCCCCTCAACGCTGCAGGCCAAGGTCGTCATCACCGCGGCATGTACCGCCCTCTGGCTGGTGTACGCGTGGTACTACTTCATCCACGGCTGGGCGCGGCGCGGCGGCTCACCGGCGATGCGCATCTGGGGCACTCGCCTCTTTGACTGGCGCTGGCGCATTCCCATCGGCTACGGCCGGGCATGGCTGCGGGCGGTGGGGGTGGTGGTGTCGATCCTGTCCTTCGGCATCGGCTTTCTGTTACCTCTCTTCCGCCGCGATCGGCGGGCCCTGCACGACCTTTTGGCCGGCACGCTGGTAGCGCGCCTGCGCCCCCCGCTAGCCGAGCGCCTGCCCAAGAACGACGCCGCTGCGGCGCCCTGACCCCCCGGGCCGGGCGCCGTGATGACGACGGCTTCGCTTGCCGGGCCTTGTCGATAAGCATGGGCGCCAGCCACCCCGCCGGCGCGGGTACAATCCCTGGCCATGAGTGAACTGTGGCACGCCTTCGCCAGCACCGGGGCAGTGGCCAAGGGGGTGCTTGTCGTCCTCGGCCTATTCTCCCTCATCTCTTGGACGGTCATGATCCTGAAGGTGGGACAGCTGCGCCGCGTAAACCGGTTCAACCGGGCCTTTCTCGCCGAGTTCCGCCGCGCCAAGCTGCTCGCCGACGTGCAGGCGGCCGCCACGCGCATCCCCGGTTCGCCCCTGGCCGGCATGTTTCGCGCCGGCTTCCTCGAGCTGGAGGCGCAAATTCGCGTCATGAAGGCCACCCAGGCGGCCAGCGCCACGGGCGCCATCAAGAGTCTGGTGGCGGTCGAACGGGCGCTGCAGCGGGCCATTGGCGTCGAGGCCGGACGCCTGCAGCGCTTCCTCCCCTTCCTCGCCACCACCGCCTCGGCGACCCCGTTCATCGGCCTGTTCGGGACCGTGTGGGGGATCATGAACACTTTCCAGGCCATCGCCACCCAGGGATCCACCTCCATCGTCACCGTCGCCCCGGGCATCGCCGAGGCTCTGATCAACACCGCCGCCGGGCTGGCGGCGGCCATCCCGGCGGTCATCGCCTACAACGCCTTTTTGGGGGCGCTGCGGCAGCAACGCACGGTGATGGAGGATTTCCTCCTCGAGTTCCTGAACCTCACCGAACGCACCTTTACCTAGGGGGGAAAGCGATGGCCTTTCGCGGCAACTCCGAGCCCGACAACATCGCCGAGATCAACATCGCCCCCCTGGTGGACGTGATGCTCGTCCTCCTCATCATCTTCATCATCACCGCCCCCATGTTGGTGCAGGGGCTCAACGTGGAGCTGCCAAGGGAGGCGGCCAGCCCGATCCCCCAGAAGGACAGGGAACCCATCGTCCTCACCCTCACCCGGGACCGCCTGGTGGTGATCGACGATCAGCCGGTCCATCCCACCTTGCTTCCCGAGCGCCTGGGACGGCTGCTGGCCGGTGGCGCGCGCCCCGTCTACCTCAAGGCGGACAAGGAACTGCCCTACGGCTTTGTGGTCCAGGTGCTGGCCGCCCTCAACCGGGTGGGGGTGGAAGAGATCGGCATGGTCACCGTTCCCCCGGAGGAGGGCCGTTGATCGACCCGGTGACCCGGGAGCTGGAGGCGCGCGCCGCCCAGGGGTGGCCCTGGCGCCTGGCATTCGCCCTCTCCCTGGCACTGCACGGCGCCGCCGGGGTGGCCCTGGTGCTGGCCAGCGCCGCACCCCGCCGACCCACCACCCTTCCGAGCGTGCAGGTGCGCCTGGCCGCCCTCCCGGCCCCCGCACCGGCGGCCGCGTCGGCGACCGGGCCACCCCAGGCGCCTCCCGCCGCCGCTGCGGGCCCCCGTCCGGCGCCGGCTCCGGCCGCCCGCCCAGCCGCGCCTCCATCCCCACGGCGGGCCGTCGCCAGCGGCTCCCGCCGGCAGGCAGAAACGCCACTAGCGGCGCCGCCCGCAGCGGCGCCGGCCCCATCGCCCGCCGAACCCTCGGCAGACCCGCAGCCGGGGGCGCTGGCTTCAGCCTCCGGAGCCCTCTCTCTGGGGGGAGGCTGGCGCGGCGGCGGCACCGACGAGGCATTTCCGTACGAGTACTACCTGCAGCGCCTACTGGGACTCATTGAGAGCAACTGGTTCCGCCCCCCGGCACCGGAGACCACCCGCTGCCGAGTGCGGGCGCGCATCGATCGCAGCGGCCGCCTGTTGGAGGCCGGCATCTCCCAGGAGAGCGGAATTCCCGCCTTCGACCGGGCGGCGCTGCGCGCCGTCTTTGCCGCCGCCCCCTTCCCTCCCCTGCCCCAGGGGTTCGGCGGCGCTGCCCTGACCGTTCATTTGGAGTTCGGACAGTGAAGACATCCCTCATGCTCGCGACCCTCATCGCCTCACTCCTCTTCCCCCCTGCGGCGTGGAGCCAGGAGGAGGTCTACCTGCAGGTCACCAACCCCGGCCTGACCAGCGTGGTCATCGCCCTCCCCACCCCGGTTGCCCGGCCCGCTGCCGACTCTCGGGCGGCGACCACCTTTACCGATACCCTGCGAGCCGATCTGCAGCAGACGGCGGTGATTCGCCTGCTCGACCCCGAACGCGAGCGCCTGGTGGAGGTGGACCCGACCAAGCCCGCCGTCACCCGGCAGCGCTGGCGGTCGGTGGGCGCCCAGTTCCTTTTGGATGCCACCATCGCCACCGCCGGCGCCCAGCTGGTGGCAGAGGTGCGCCTGTGGGACCTGGCCTCCGGCGAAATCGCCTACTCGCGCCGGCTGCAGGCGCCCACCAACCTGGCCGCCACCATGGCCCACACCCTGGCCAACGAGCTGGTGCGGCTGTTCACCGGCCGCCCGGGTCCGTTTCTCTCCCGCATCGCCTTCATCTCTGACCGCAGTGGCGCCAAGGAGGTCTGGGTGATGCGCTGGGACGGCAGTGAGGCGCAACAACTCACCTCCTACCGGTCGATTGCCATGAGTCCCGCCTGGTCCCCGGACGGCCAATGGCTAGCGTTCACCTCGTTCCTGCGCGGCCACCCCCAGCTGTTCATCCTGCGCCCCACCGAGGGCTACCTCAAGCCGCTGTCCACCCTCCCCGGGGTCAACTCTTCCCCGTCGTTCTCCCCCGATGGGCGACAGGTCGCCTTCGCCGCCGGAGCCGAGGGCAATACCGACATCTACGTGGTCAGCGTTGAGGGCGGAACGCCGGTGCGCCTGACCTCCTCCCGGGCCATCGAAACCCAGCCGGCGTGGTCGCCCAACGGGCGGCAGATTGCCTTCACCTCCACCGCCTCCGGGCGCCCGCAGATTCACATCATGGACGCCGAGGGCACCAACGTGCGGCAGCTCACCTCGGATACCTTCGCCGACGAGGCGGCGTGGGCCCCCGACGGCGTGCGCCTGGCCTACACCACCAAGGTCGATGAGCGCTTCCAGATCGCCGTGCTGGACATGCGCACCGGCACCCGCACGGTGATCCCCGGGCCGGGTTCCAACGAGTCGCCCTGCTGGTCGCCCGACGGCACCATGCTGGCCTTCGTCTCCAACCGCACCGGCAGACAGCAGATCTTCATCACCGACGCCGCCGGCCAGCCGCGCCAGCTCACGCGAGAAGGCAACAACACCGCACCCGCCTGGGTGACCCAGTTGCAATAGCTTGTGGACGCAGTCGAACATAGTGTAAAGTGAGCGGCTTGAAAGGAGGGTTTCATGGCCCGTACCCTGTTGAAGAACGCGACCATCCTCGCCTGCGCCGTCGCCATAGTGGCGATGAGCGCGGCGTGTTCCAAACCCAAGCCGGTGGTGGCCCCGCAGGTCAGCCGCACGGCGCCGCCCGCAGTTGCCCCAGTCAGCGCCGAGCCTCCAGTTGATGTGGCCGCCGAACCCGATCTCGCCGCCGCGCCGCTGCCGGGCGGTAGCGTCGGGATGGGCGAGCTGCCCACCGACCTGGCCGAGCTCAACCGCGCCGGCTACCTCAAGGACGTCTTTTTCGACACCGACAAGTCCGACCTCACCCCGGAGGCCCGCGACATCCTCGCCGCCAACGCCGCCTGGCTGCGCCAGCACCCCTCCGTGCGCATCCTCATCGAGGGACACTGCGACGAGCGCCACACCGCAGAGTACAACCTGGCTCTGGGCTGGCGGCGCGCCAACGCCGCCAAGGGGTACCTGGTCTCCCTGGGTGTACCGGCCGATCGTATCGACACCATCTCGTACGGGGAAGAGCGGCCGTTCGTGCTGGGTCACGACGAGAGCGCCTGGCGGTGGAACCGCCGCGCCCACTTCGTGATCATCGCCAGGTAGGAGGGTTGGAAGGGCATGCACCGCCTCATCGTCCCGCTTTGCGCCCTGGTGCTCACCGGATGCGTTTCCACCGACGACATCTCGCTGTTACACCGCGAGATCACCGACGTCGGCCGGCGCGTCGACGACCTGAGCCGGCAGTCCTCCGGCAAGGAGGACCTGGATATCATGAGTCGCCGGCTGGCGGAGCAAAACGCCCAGGTGCTGCGCTCCAACGCCGACATCCAGCAGGAGATCGCCCGGCTGCGCGACGCCCTGGAGACGCTCCAGGCCAGCCTTGGCGCCACCAACCAGCGGTTGGAGTCCCTCACCCTCGAGCTGGCGGCGGCCCGGGAGCGCGTCAGCGCCTCTTCGGCAGCTCCACCCTCTGGAGGCGGGGCAGGAGCGCCTCTGGCGGGCCCCGCCGGGGTGCTCTCGGAGCCGGCGGCCCTTTACCGCGCCGCCTACGAGGATTACCTGCGCGGCAACTTCGACCTGGCCATTCAGGGGTTCAGCGAGTACAACGCCCGCTACCCCGATACGGAGCTGGCCGACGACGCCTTGTACTGGATCGGCGAATGTCACCTGGCCAAGCGCAACTTCCAGGCCGCGGTGGACACCTTCACCACGCTGCTCAACACCCACAAGACCTCCGACAAGGCAGCCGCGGCATTGCTCAAAAAGGGCTTGGCCTTTCTCGAGATGGGCGACCGCAGTCAGGCGGTCATCAACCTGCAGTATGTGCTGTACGAACACCCCGGCAGCAAGGAGGCCGCCCTGGCGCGGGAGCGTCTGGCTGCACTGGGGGTCAACGTCCGCTAAAGGCCTCCGGTTCTCTCAGAGTCGAGGAAGACGCCGGGGAGGCAGAGGATTTTTCGCAATCTGGTAGGGAGTCAGAATGGCAAAGAGGATCAAGTCTGGGCTCAAGCGCCGGCGGCAGAACGAGGTGCGCCGGCTGCGCAACCGCTCCGTACGTACCCGGGTTCGCAAAAGCGTCAAACAGTTGCGCACCGCCATCGCGGCGGGTGACGTGGCGCGGGTGAAGGAACTTTTGCCCCGCACCGTGTCGGTCATCGACGTGGGCGCTCGCAAAGGCGTACTGCACGCCAACACCGCCAGCCGGACCAAGTCCCGCCTGGCCGGGCAGGCCGCCAGCCTGCTGCGCTCCGCGGCGCCCTGATGACCCTCCCCGTTCCGTACCCGGCGGACGGGTTGGCGGTGGGCGAACTGCTCAGGCGGGGCAAAGTCCGGGACGTGTACCGGGCCGGCCCAGGGCTGTTGCTGATGGTCGCCACCGACCGAATCAGCGCCTTCGACGTGGTGCTCTCCCCGGGGATTCCTGGCAAGGGCGTGATCTTGAACCAGCTTTCCAACTTCTGGTTCGAGAACCTGGGCGAGATCGCACCCCACCACGTCCTCGCCACGGAGCTGGAGGGTTTTCCACCCCCCTACCGCGAGCAACCCTTGCTGGCTGGCCGTGCCACGCTGGTCAAAGAGGTGCGCATCGTGCCGGTGGAGTGCGTGGTGCGCGGCTACCTGGTGGGATCCGGATGGAAGGAGTATCGGCAGCGCGGGTCGGTGTGCGGCATCCCCATTCCCGCTGGCCTCGCCCTCGCCGAACGCCTGCCCGAGCCGCTGTTTACCCCCTCCACCAAGGCCGAAGTGGGTCACGACGAGAACATCCCCTTCGACCGGGTGGTGGCCCTGGTGGGCGGAGAGCTCGCCGAGGGCCTGCGCCAGAGCTCCCTCGCCCTCTACCGGCGCGCCGCCGCCTACGCGCTGGAGCGCGGCATCATTATCGCCGACACCAAGTTCGAGTTCGGACTCGATGACGACGGCAGGTTGGTGTGGGCCGATGAGGCGCTCACGCCCGATTCCTCCCGCTTCTGGCCGGCCGACACCTATCGACCGGGTGCCAACCCACCCTCCTTCGACAAGCAGTTCGTGCGCGACTGGCTGGAGTCCTCCGGCTGGAACAAGGAGCCTCCCGCCCCCGCCTTACCCGACGAGGTCGTGACCGGCACCCTGGAGCGCTACGTGGAAGCCTTCCGCCGGCTCACCGGGCGGGACCTCACCCTCTGACCGACGCGGCCGCAGCCCGCCGGCGCGGCGGGTGACGCCGCGATGCTATACTTCGCCCACTTTGGGCGACCGGAGGGCGCCAGCGAATGTCATCCAAGATCTTCTCCAGCAACAAGATCCGTAACGTGGCGGTGATCGGTCACTCGTCGACGGGCAAGACCAGCCTGATTTCGGCGATGCTCTTCGATACGCGGGCCGTGCCCAAGCTGGGCAAGGTGGACAAGGGCACCGCCACCACCGACTTCGACGACGAGTCCATCGAGCGCAAGATCACCATTGCCACCGCCGTTGCCCATGCCATCCACCGGGACCACAAGGTCAACCTCATCGACACGCCGGGGTACTCCATCTTCACCACTGAGGCGATGCAGGGGATTCGCGCCGCCGAGGCTGCCCTGTTGACGGTTTCCGCCATCGCTGGCCCCGAGGTGCAGACCGAGAAGTTGTGGAAGGTGGCCGCCACCATGGACAAGCCGGTGCTCCTGGCCATCAACCTGATGGACCGGGAGCGCTCCTCGGGCCATCGCACCTTGCAGCAACTGGAAAAGAAGTTCGGCCGCGCGGTCGTCCCCGTCCAGCTGCCCATCGGGCAGGAGCAGGGGTTTTCGGGGGTCGTCGATCTGGTCACCGAGAAGGCGTACTCCTTCGCCAGCGACGAGAGCGGCACCAGCAGCGAAATCCCCATCCCGGCCGAACTCGCCAGCGAGGTGGAAACGGCCCGCACCGCCCTCATCGAGATGGTGGCAGAGCAGGACGAGGCGCTGCTGGAGAAGTTCTTCGCCGAGGGAACCCTGAGCGGCGACGAGCTCCGCCGCGGTCTGATCGCCGCCGTCAAGACCCGGCACATTTTCCCGGTGTTCTTCTGCTCGGCCGGCAGGAACCAGGCGATTCAGCCGCTTCTGGACGCCATTGTCGACCTGGTGCCGTCACCCCTGGAGGCGACCTTCCCGGCCGTCGGGGCGGACGGCCAGCCGGTCAACCTCGCACCGCAGGAGAATGACGCCACCCCCCTGGCGTACGTGTTCAAGACCTTCTCGGACCCCTACGCCGGTCGCATTTCCCTGCTGCGCGTCTTCACCGGCACCTTGCTTCCCGATACCGTCTACTACAACCCCCAGCGCAACTGCCAGGAGCGACTGGGTGGTCTGCAGCTGATGCAGGGGAAAGACCTTTCCCCGGTGGAGCGGCTGGTGACCGGCGACATCGGCGCCGTGACCAAGCTCAAGGAAACCCGCACCGGCGACACCCTCACGGCCAGGGACAGCCAGGTGGTTGTCCAGAGCGTCCCCATCCCCGAGGCAGCCATCTCCTTCGCCATCGCCCCCAAGGCCAAGGGCGACGAGGACAAGATCGCCGCCGCTTTGGCCAAGATCCAGGACGAGGATCCCACCTTGAAGGTGGGCCGCGACCCGCAGACCAAGGAGCAGGTCGTGGGCGGCGCCGGCCAGCTGCACGTGGAGATCGCCGTTGCCCGGCTGAAGCGCCGCTTTAAGGTGGACGTCGTCCTGCAGCCGCCCAAGGTGCCTTATCAGGAAACCATCACCAAGGCGGTGGAGCTGACCTCCCGGCACAAGAAGCAGACCGGCGGCCACGGCCAGTTCGCCGAGGCCAAGGTGCGTCTGGAGCCGCTCCCCCGCGGTGCCGGCTACGAGTTCGTCGACAAGATCTACGGTGGTTCCATCTCCCAGGGGTACCGCCCATCGGTGGACAAGGGCATCCAGAGTGCGGCAGCGGTGGGCCCGTTGTCCCGCCACCCGGTGGTGGATTTCCGCGTCACTCTCTTAGACGGCAAGGAGCACCCCGTCGACTCCTCCGACATGGCGTTCCAGATCTGCGGCCGCAAGGCCTTCCGCGAGGCGGTCAAGCAGGCCGCTCCCACCATCCTGGAACCCATCATGCAGGTCGAGATCACCGCCCCGGACGAGTTCCTCGGCGACATCATGGGGGACCTCAACTCCCGGCGCGGGCGGGTGCAGGGGATGGAGCCCGGCGACGGGCAGACCACCGTCAAGGCGCAGGTGCCACTGGCGGAGATGCTCACCTACTCCCAGACCCTGCGCGCCATCACTAGCGGCCGCGGTGACTTCGTCATGGAGCACTCCCACTACGACGAGGTGCCTCGCCAACTCCAGGAGAAGATCATCCAGGCCGCCGGCGGTGCCGGCGTGGAAGAGGAAGAGGAGGACTAGCGGGCTGCCCCTCTTTTAGCGGTTGTCGGGGCGCCAACCCCTTGACAACAGCCGCGTCAAGCTCTACCCTTGCCGCATGTGATCGCTTTCACTAGAAGGCGATCGGTGGGTCGAGGCGAACCCACGCCTCGCCCGACCCACGTCCCCTCCTTCCCTTTTCTTGGGCGTCGGGGCCCCGCTAGCCTCGACGCCGTTTTCCTTTCCCACCCCGCTCGGCGCCCCTTGCTCACCGACTTCACCCGAGGCACCAGAATCGGAAGTAGCTCACCAAGCTCCCACCCGCCGCTTTAAAAAGATCCACCTCCCCTGCCTCTCGCCGGCCTCCATGCCAACACCCGGAGCCAGCGTCCGAGCCCGTGTCCATGTCGATAACCGTGCCCGTGCTCCTGGGTGCGCGGGCCTCCGGCCCGCCCTCATGGACGGTATGCCGGGCTGCGGCCGGAGTCGAGCGAGGCGGCGATCATCGCCGAGGAAGCCGAGCTTCGCCTGGCAGGTCGGCCGGCGGGAGGCGGATCAGCCTGGGCGCAGCGCC
>CALEVZ010000048.1 GCA_937924755.1 uncultured bacterium | reverse complement strand
CCGAGGCCCAGGTCCTCCCCGTAGCGGGTGGTGTCCTGCGCCACCAGCACCAGTTCGCGCACCCCCGCCGCCTCCAGCCGCCGCGCTTCGGCCACCAGCGACGCTACGGTCCGCGACCGGAAGGCACCGCGCATGCGCGGGATATGGCAGAAAGAACAAGGGTTGTTGCACCCCTCGGCAACCTTCAGGTAGGCGTAGACGCCGCCGGTGGACAAGAGGCGGGGATGGGTCTCGTCATACAGCCGCAGGGCGGCTCGCTGATCTGGCAGGTGATCCCTCCCCAACTCGCCAAAGACCGCCGGCCCCACCCGCTCCAGTTCATCCAGACCGATGAAGGCGTCCACCTCCGGAATCTCGCGAGCCAACTCCGCGGCGTAGCGCTGGGCCATGCAGCCGGCCACCACCAGACGCCGCAGCTTGCCCTCCCGGCGGCGCTCGGCCACCTCGAGAATGGCGTCGATGGACTCCCGCTTGGCGTCGTCAATGAAGCCGCAGGTGTTCACCACCACTACATCCGCCTGCTCGAGATCCGGAGTAACGATGACCCCTCGCTCCGCCAGGTGCCCCAGCATCACCTCAGCGTCCACCTGGTTCTTGGCACACCCCAGCGAGATCATCCCCACTCGCAAAGCGGCGTGATCGGGACCCGTCTTCACCACGGCCGGCGATTCTAACAGCCTTGCCGCGCGTTCTCAGAGCCCCGCGGTCCACCGCGGCGCGGGGGGGTTGACGGCGAGATACTCAGCGCATATACTCATCCGTGGAGTTGTTGAGATGCTCTCCCACACCGGCCGCTACGCCATCCGCATCCTTGGACACCTCGCCGATCACCCCGGAGAAATGCTCAGCGGCACGGAAATCGCCGGGGCCACCCGCATCCCCGCCAACTACCTGGCCAAGATTTTGAACCAGCTGCGCAAACGCGGGTTCGTCGAGAGCCAGAAGGGCTGGGGTGGGGGCTTTGCCTTGCGCCCCGCCGTGTTGGGCGTGCCCATTGCGGACGTCATCGACCTGTTCGAGGGGCCCCAGGATCACTCGGGGTGCGTTTTCGAGCTGCGGGAGTGCGACGGACAGCACCCTTGCCCCCTGCACGAGCACTGGGAGAAAGTGAGGACCAGCTATCGCGAGATGTTGTCATCCATCACCATCGGCAACCTGGCGACCTCCCGCGCGCCGTAGGACTTTTTTTACCTTCTCAACGGACTTGCGCATCCGCAAAGCTTCTGAAAGGAGAGAGACGACCATGACCGCAGCCATCGAGACGTTGATGCGTGAACACCGGGTCATCGAGCAGGTGCTCGCTTCCCTCGCCACCCTCGCCGCTCACCTGAACCAGGGCGAGGCGGCCGACCGCGGCGCCATCAGGGATTTCGCCGCTTTCTTCCGCAACTTCGCCGATCGTTGCCACCACGGCAAAGAGGAAGACCTGCTCTTCGCCGCCATGACCCGTCACGGCTTCTCCCGTGAGACCGGACCCATCGCGGTGATGCTGGTCGAGCACGAAGAAGGGCGGCGCTGCGTCGGCGAGCTGGCGCGGGTGGGCGACGGCGACGGAGACCTTTCGCCGGCCGAGCGGAGGGCCGTGGTGGACGCCGCCGCCACCTTCATTCCTCTGTTGCGCGGCCATATCCAGAAGGAGGACCAGATTCTCTATCCCATGGCGCAGCAGTACGTTCCCGCCGAGGTGATGGAGGAGTTGGCCCACCGCTTCGCCGACTTCGAGGCGAACGTCATGGGGGCCGGCGAGCACGAGCGGTTCCACGCCCTGGCCGATCGCCTCGCAGCGGCGTTCCCCCCCACCATGCCCACCGACGCCGCGCCGCTTCCGGCTTGCCACCACCACCAGCGCTGACACCTCGAGGAGGAGCTCATGACCTCAAATCTGTCCCACCAGCCACTGTCCCCGTGGTGGCGGCGCGGCGCCCTCATCGTCCTGGCCGTAGGATTCGCCACGCTCGGGGTGGTCACGCTGCTGGCCTACCGCAACGCGCCTCCCATCCCGGCCAGGGTAGTCGACGGCGACGGCGCCGTCTTGTTCACCGAGAAGGACATCCTGGACGGCCAGGAGGTCTTCCTCAAGTACGCGCTCATGGAGCACGGCACGCTGTGGGGGCACGGCGCCTACCTGGGACCGGACTACTCGGCCTCCTACCTGCGCCGCGAAGCGGAGATCGTCCGCGACACCCTGGCCTGGCAACGCCACGGGCGGGGCTTCACCCACCTATCTCGAGAGGAGCAGGAGACTCTCACCGCCGCGCTGCCCCCCATCCTCAAGGAAAACCGCTTGGACCCACTCACCTCGACGCTCACCTTCACCGCCGGCGAGGCGGCCAGCTTCCGCCTGCAGAGGCAGGAGTGGGCGCGCTACTTCGCCGACGGAGCGCCGGGGCTGCCGCCCGGCTACATCAAGAACCCGGCCGAAGTCGACGCCCTCACCGCCTACCTGGCGTGGGCCTCCTGGGCGACGAGAGCCAACCGCCCAAATCGCGCCTACTCCTACACCGGGAACTGGCCGTACGAGCCCCTGGTGGGAAACACTGCGACCTCGCAGGCCCTGCTGTGGAGCGCCTTGAGCCTCATCTTCCTGCTCGGCGGTCTCGGCGCCATTCTGTTCGTTTTCGGGCGCTTTGACTTTCTCGGCTGGAAAGGCGAGGGCGGCGCGCCGCGGACGCCGCTGCTGCCCAGCTCCGCCCTGGCGCCCAGCCAGCGCGCTGCGACGCTCTACTTCGCGGTGGTCGCCGCGCTCTTCCTCCTGCAGGTCCTGACCGGCGGCGCCCTCGCCCACTACCGCGTCGAGCCCGACGGCTTTTACGGCCTCGATCTCAACAACCTCATCCCCTACTCCCTGATGCGTACCTGGCACCTGCAACTGGCGGTGTTCTGGATCGCCACCGCCTGGGTGGGAGGCGGCCTGTTCCTCGCTCCGGTGGTGGGTGGGCGCGAGCCGCGCGGTCAAAAGCTCGGCGCCGTAGCCCTGCTTGCCGCGCTGGCGGTGGTCGTCTTCGGCTCTCTGACGGGTGAGTACCTCGGGGTGCACGACCAGCTGGGCGACCTGTGGTTCTGGTTCGGACACCAGGGCTCTGAGTACCTCGATCTCGGCCGCTTCTGGCAGGTGCTGCTGGCCGCAGGGTTGGTGCTGTGGCTGGTCCTGATGTTCCGCGCCTTGAAACCGGCGCTTGCCGACCCCGCGCGGCGCGAACTGACCTCCCTGTTCATGGTGGCCGCCAGCGGCATCGTGGTGTTCTACCTGCCGGCGTTCTTCTGGGGCGCGCGGACCAACTTCGCCGTCATCGACGCCTGGAGGTTCTGGATCATTCACCTGTGGGTGGAGGGGTTCTTCGAGCTCTTCGCCACCGTGCTGGTGGCGGTCATGTTCACCCACATGGGCCTGGTGACCCCCCGCACCGCCACCCGCGTGGTCTACCTGGACGCCATCCTCTACCTCTCCGGCGGCATCGTCGGCACCGCCCACCACTGGTACTTCACCGGCCAGGAATGGATCGCCATGGCCTTAGGGGGGTGCTTCTCGGCCCTCGAGGTGGTGCCTCTCACCCTGCTGACTCTGGATGCCTGGGACTTCGTCAAGCTGCAGCAGAGCCGCGATCCTGCCGACCGCAACCCCCTCGCCGCTCAGCAGCGGCTGGCGATTTCCTTCCTCATGGCGGTGGGCGTGTGGAACTTCGTGGGTGCCGGAGTCTTCGGCTTCCTCATCAACCTCCCCATCGTCTCCTACTATGAGATGGGGACGACCCTGACCCCCAACCACGGCCACGCCGCGATGTTCGGCGTCTTCGGCATGCTCGCCCTGGCCGTGCTGGTGTATGCGATGCGCGCCTCTAGCAGCGATACCCTGTGGACGCGGGTCGAGAAGTACTTCCGGATCGGCTTCTGGGGCCTCAACGTCGGCCTGGCGCTGATGGTCGTCTTGAACCTCTTCCCGGCCGGGGTGGTGCAGCTGCTGGCGGTCGTGGAGCACGGCTACGCCTACGCCCGCTCCCTGGAATTCACCCAGACCGGCTTCTTCCACGCCTCCGAGTGGGTGCGCATGGTGGGGGACACGGTGTTCATCGTCGCCGGCGTGCTTCCCCTGGTCATCGCCACCTTCATCGCCGTGTTCGGCCGCGGCGGGGCGCTGCGCCCGACCCCGCCGTCGATGCCATCATGAGCCCGGTCAGCCACGTACGTCGCCGCCACCGGCAGCGCGGCGAGCAGGACCCGCCGCGCACCTTCCCACCCGCCCCGGCCGCCGGCCGGGGCGGGTGGTATCGTTATCGGGTGCGGCACATGGCGGTCCTGCTGGGGGGGGTTCTTGCGCTGAGCCACACGGCCGGCGCGTCGCCCCAAGACTCCCGGCAAACGCCACTGGAGAACGACGGTCCTCGGCCCGTGGCTGAGGCCGTCGTCGAGACCGAAGAGCCGTCCGAGCCGCCCGAGGCCGCCAAGCATCCCTGCGACCGCGCGCCCGCCCCGGGTGAGACCCCCATCGATGAGGCGCGCCGCCTGCTCGCCGAGACGCTGTGCCGGGCAAACCTTTGGCTCGATGGGTTGTTCGGCGAGGACGAGCACCCCGAGGCGGCGCGCAACGCGCACGGACGCGCGGAACTCTCGCTCTGGCACGGCGACTACGAGGGGATGAAGCTCGGGGTCCGCCTGAACGCCCGCATCGATTTACCCAACGTCGAGGAGCGCCTCAACGCCTTCTTCGGCCGTGACGACCCCGACGACTTCGTGCAGGACCGCCGCGAGGGCGCCGCCCTGCGCAGCCAGATGCGCTCCTTCGAGCGCAACGAAAGCTGGCTGGCCGGGTTCGGCTACTCGCTGCCGGGGGACTACCGCCAACGTTTCGACGTGCGCGTCGGCAGCCGTCTTTCCACCGCCCCCAAGCTGTTCGTGCAGGGACGGTGGCGGCGCAACATCGAGGTCGGGGACGCCACCTTGTGGCACCTCCGCCAGACCGTTTTCTGGACCAACCGCGACGGTTTCGGCACCACCAGCTCGGTGGAGTACGACCGGGTGCTTTCCCCGACCATGCTGTTCCGCGTCGGCGTCGTCGGCACGGTCTCGGAGCGCGCCGAGGGGCTGGACTGGCGCTCGATCGCTCTGTTGTTTCAGAACTTACCCGGTCCCCACGCCGTCGCTTTGGAGACTTTCGCGCGCGGCGAAACCCGCGCCGAGGTGCCGCTGCGGGACTACGGCGGCCGCGTCATCTATCGACGCACCCTGCGGCGCCGGGAGTGGCTCTTTGGGGAGGCGTTCGTCGGCTACAGCTGGCCGCGGCGGTACCTCGAGGAATCGCGGGAGGGATCTCTTTCGCTTGGCGTCGGCCTGGAACTCCTCTTCGGTCGTGACTGACGCCGACGCGGGCGGGCGGCGCCCAGGATTCGCGAGCTCCCGCTGCCGCCGCGATCCCCCACCGGCCTGGAGTAAAGTGCGCAGTGGAGGACGGCACATGGCAGCCACCCCGGCGGCTCTCGAGGCCTTTCTCGCGGACTACGGCCGGCTCGTTGAATCCACGCTGAAGCCCGCCCAGGCGGATATCATCGCCGAGCTGGCCCGTTGGCAGGATCCATCCCATTGGGAGAAGTACAAGCGCACCAGCAGGATGCCCCTGCCGACTCCGGTGCACAGCATCCTTTCCCGCATCAAGCGACCGGAGCAGGTGGTCGACAAGATCCTGCGCAGGCCGGACACCTTTCCCGCCGGTCTCGACGGCGACAGTCTGGCCCGCATGCCCGACACCCTCGGCTTTCGGGTGGTCGTGTACTTCCTCTCCCACCTCCCGCTCATCGACCGCGAGCTGCGCGACTCCGGAGCGTTCGAACTGTCCGACACGGATCCGCCGGTGGCCTACCTGCCCGCCGACCAGGTGCGGATCCTGGGCCTGGATCACCTCGTCCAGCGCGAGAAGGAGAGCGGCTACTCGTCCGTGCACTACACCCTGCGGCTGCAACGGCCCGGCTCACCGTGGTTCGAGCTGCAAGTACAAACCCTTGCCCAGGAAACCTGGAGCGCCATCGAGCACCACCTGGGCTACAAGCCCGGCAAGTGTATCTCGCTGGCCGCACAGGCGCAGTTCAAGATCCTCTCCAAGTACATCAGCGCCATCGACGAACACTTCAACCTCCTGCACGAGGAGCTCAACCACCTGCAAGAGGGGGTGAGCTACTCGCCGGAGGACTACCTCAACGCCGAAAACCTTCCCTCGGTTCTCGCCGACATGGGCATAGCCTGCGCCCAGCGCGACCTCAACAACATCCTCAAGTTCCTCTACAGCCGCGGCGTCGAGCACGTCGCGGACCTGCGCCGGCTGGGCACCGCCAAGCGTCTGGCCACCATCCGCAACACCTATCTGGCAGTGGCGGGGCGCCCGCCGGTCAGTCTGGAGGTCATCGCCACCCTCGCCGCCCTGCGCGGCGCGGCCAACGGCAGCGAGGAAATCGAACGCATCAAGGCGCAGATCGCCTACCGGGGCGCCTGGAACAGCATCCGGCAGGACCTCGTGCGGGCCTGAGCGACCGCCGCGGCAGCCGTGTCAGGGGTACAAGCGGTTGAGCAGACGCGGGTAAGGAATCGCTTCGCGCAGGTGGGACAGGCCGCACAGCCAGGCCACCACCCGCTCGATGCCCATGCCGAAGCCCGCGTGGGGGAAGCCACCGTAGCGGCGCACGTCCAGGTACCATTCGAAGGCCTGGCGCGGCAGGGAATGCTCCTGGATTCGCCTCTCCAAAAGCTCTAGGGAACCGATGCGTTCCGAACCCCCGATGATCTCCCCGTAGCCGTCCGGGGCGATCATGTCGAGCGCCAGGGCGCGGCTGGGGTCCTGGGGGTCTGGCTCCATGTAAAAGGCCTTGATGGCCGCCGGGTACCGGGTAATCATGACGGGCTTGCCCGACTCGTCGGCCAGCGCCGTCTCCTCGTCGCCACCGAAGTCGTCGCCGAAATTCACCGCGAACCCCTTGCCCGCAAGCTTCGCCACTGCGTCGGCGTAGTCCAGGCGCGGGTAGGGTCGCGAGGCGGCCGGTTCCAGGCGTGAGGTGTCCCGCTCCAGCCAGGCGAACTCCTGCTGACACCGCTCCAGCACCCGCGCCACCAGCTCCGAGACAAATTCCTCCGCCAAATCGCAGAGCTCGTCGAAGCGCATCCACGCCACCTCGGGCTCGACCATCCAGAACTCGGTGAGGTGGCGGCGGGTCTTGGACTTTTCTGCCCGGAACGTGGGGCCGAAGCAGTACACCTTGCCGTGGGCGGCAGCGGCAGGTTCCAGGTAGAGCTGGCCCGACTGGGAGAGGTAGGCCTTCTCGCCGAAGTACTCGGTTTCAAACAGCGTCGAGGTGCCCTCGCAGGCGGCCGGGGTGAGGATCGGCGAATCGATGCAGACGTAATCCCGGCGGTAGAAGAAGTCGCGGATGGCGAAGATCAACTCGTTGCGAATCCGCATGATGGCGTGCTGGCGCCGGGAGCGCAGCCAGAGGTGGCGATGATTGAGAAGAAAGTCGACGCCATGCTCCTTGGGTGTGATGGGGTACTCGGGGCACAGGGAAACGATCCCCAAATCCCCTACCTCCAGCTCCACGCCGCCGGGGGAGCGCTCGTCACGCTTCACCACACCTTCCACCCACATCGATGATTCCTGGGTTACACCGTCCGCCTGCTCCCACACGCGATCGCTCACCTGCGGACGAAAGACCACGGCCTGCAGGTACCCCGAGCCGTCACGCACGATAAGAAAACGCAACTTTCCGGAAGAGCGAGAGTTATAAAGCCAACCATTAATCCTTACGCGCTCCCCTACCAGGCCCGGCAAGTGACGTATTTCGGCCACACGCATACTCGACCCCTCCCCGGGGCGAGGGGAAATTCTACTGCAGCGCAGACGCCCTGCAGGCCCGATTGCCAGAGCTTCCCTGTGGTATGATCGGCGCTGGCATCGACGATGGCCCGGAGTAGCCGATGAGAGTTCTTCGCGCCTTTTTCGTCTTCGGCCTACTGATTTCCATCAAGGTAATCAGTCGGGTTTTCTATCGCCACGAAGTCACGTGGCTCACTCCCCGACCGCGTCGCTGGGGAGACGTCCGCCTCTTGGCCGGCCTGAACCACACCAGCCTCTACGAGCCGCTGTACGCTGGCTCCATCCCCATCGGGTTGCTGTGGAGCTTCGCCTGGCACGGCGTCCTACCCATCGCCGACAAGACGGCCCAGAGGCCCATGGTGGGACGCTTCTTCAAAATGCTGACCCAGGACGTGATCGACATTACTCGGCAACGCGACGAAACGTGGCGACGGCTTTTGGGGCTCATCAAACCCCGCTCCGTGGTGGTGATCTTTCCCGAGGGGCGCATGAAGCGGCGCAACGGGCTGGACAAGGACGGCAAGCCGATGACCGTCCGCGGCGGCATCGCCGATTTGCTGCGCGCCGTTCCCTCCGGCACCTTTCTGATCGGATACTCGGGTGGGCTGCACCACGTGCAGGTTCCCGGCCAGCTCCTGCCCAAACCCTTTCGCACCCTGAGGCTGGCCCTGGAGGCCGTGGATATCGCGACCTATCGTGACTTTCTGCTCGCCCAGCACGGTGAGGACGGCTTCCGGGCCGCGGTCATCGCCGACCTCGAGCAGCGCCGCGACCGCTTCTGTCCCCGCGCCCCCGGGACCGACTCCCTGCCCGACCTCGACGCCGCTCCCGCGCCCTCCCCGTCTTCCAGTTGACCTCCCCCGCCGCCGAGGAAAACCACCCCCGCGCCCTTCGGCGCCTCCACAAGCGCGAACCAAGGGCGCTCACTCTACCCGGGAGCACGCGCGCCGTTCGGCTCCACCTCCACCCATGCCGGCAAGACCCGAGCGGGCCTCCGCCCAAGCCCGTGCCCGTGTCGCTGGTACGTAGCCGAAACCAACCGGCTCCAGGCGACCTTTTCTCAAGCGAACCGCGAGGCCGTGCGATAGCTTGTGAATGTATTTGACAAGCGCGTACTGGCTGCCGTATCCTTACATTGGCTCCCTCCCCAGGGCGGGGGCGCGGAGGTGCTGCGAGAATGCGGCAAACCCCCATCGGGGTGCTGGTGGTCGACGACGAAGAGGACTTCGTCTCGGCGCTGGTCACCCGCCTCGCGCGCCGCGGCTTTGCCGCCCGTGCCGCCTTCTCGGGCGCCGCTGCCCTCGCCGCGTTGGAGCGCGGGGGCACCCAGGTTGTCATTCTCGATCTCAAGATGCCCGGCATGGACGGCATCGAGACGCTCCATCGCATTCGCCGCCGCCACCCCGAGGTCGAGGTCATCGTTCTCACCGGTCACGGCACCGTGGCCTCCGGTATCGAGGGCATGCAAATCGGCGCCGCAGACTTTCTGCGCAAGCCGGTACCCATCGAAACCCTGTGCACCGCCATCCTGGCGGCGGCCGAAAGGAGTCGGGGCGGGCCCAATTCCCGCTCCGGGGAGGAGGCACTGTGAGGAGGGAACATTTTCTGACTTGGGCACGCGCCGGCGTGGCGGCGCTGCTCTCCTGGGCGCTGGCGGCACCGGCTGTGGCGGCTGGAGGGGGCAAAGGCGCCTCCAAGCTGGTCAACGTCGCGGACACCCGCGGGCTTGAACCGGGGCTCTCCCGTTGGATCGCCGGCGTTTACAACGAGAGTTTTTGGTTGTTCGGTCTGCTCACCGTGGCAGTCATGGTGGGAATGGGGCTCATCCTCGGCCTGGCTACAGACAAGGCCGTGGGCCTCCTGGGGATCAACCTCGGCAAGATTAGCCACCACGAGTAGGGAGGGAGGACCATGGAACTGTTCGAGATCTACCTCCCGGTCGCCGGCATCCACTTCAACGTTTTGGTGCTGCTTCTGATCGGCTTCACGGTGGGAGTTTGCGGTGGATTCTTCGGCATCGGCGGCGCCTGGATCGTCACCCCCGCCCTCAATATCTTTGGTTTTCCAATGCCCTACGCCATCGGGACCGACCTGGCGCATATCGGAGGGAAGTCGATCGTCTCGACGATTCGACACGGAAAGTTCGGCAACGTGGACGTGCGCCTGGGCGTGGCCATGATCCTCGGGACCACCATCGGCATGGAGCTGGGCGCCAACCTGGTCATCAAGCTCGAGCAGATGGGCCTGGCCGAAGGTATGATCCGCAAGATGTACATTGTCTTTCTCGGTGCCATCGGATCCTACGTCCTGTACGACTACCTCACCCACACGCGGCGGCAACGCCAGGTCAAAGCCGGGCTCGAGGTCGCCGCCACCGGTGAGACCGTGGCGCAAAAGCTGCAGCGCATCAAGATCCCGCCCATGGTGCACTTCCACGCCTCGGGCATTACCTGCTCCGTGTGGCTACCGGTGCTGGTCGGCCTGACGACAGGGATCGTCGCTGCCGTTCTGGGCGTGGGTGGCGGCTTCATCCGCATGCCGGCCCTCATCTACCTCATCGGCTGCCCGACCGCCGTTGCAGTTGGCACTGACCTCTTCGAGGTGATGATCACTGGCGCCTACGGAGCCTTCACCTATGGAGTCAAGGGGCGCGTCGAGCTGATCGCCGCCATGTGGATGCTGTTCGCCGCCGCCATCGGCGCCCAGCTCGGCACCGTCGCCATTAAATACGTGCGCGGTTACGCCATTCGCCTCCTGTTTGCCATCACCATCTTCGTGGCATGCTCCTCGGTGGTCCTCAAGCAGCTGGAGTTCCAACTGGCTTCCGCCATCACCATCCTGGTCGCCGGTATCGGCATCAGCCTGGTCATCATCGCTTGGCTGGTCAAGGGGATCGTTGACGAGCGCGCGGGCCGGCTGCCGGCCAACCATGCATGAGGAGGTGGCCATGAACAAAACCATCGTCGTCATCGTCGCCGCCACTCTGGTCGTCGCCGCCGCCTGTAACCACCCGGACGTGGTCCAGGGAACCGTTCTCGCCATGAGTGAGGACGGCGCCACCCTGAGCTTGCGCGACGAGCTCGCACCCCACGATGAGGTGGTCCTCAGTATCAAGGGGGCCGAGGTGGGCGCTGCCCCGGTGCCGGGAGACGTGGTGCGCATCGCCTTCCACCAACGCGGCGAGGAGCGGGTCGCCACGCGCATCATGAACCTGACACGGCAGGCGGAGCTGGCCAAGAAACGCTGAAGCCCTCCCAGCAGGCGCCCAGGCGCCACCACCTCGTGTGAGATGAGAGCGTGTGAGGAAATCACACGCTCTCATTGTTTCTCTCCCCTGACCGCCCGCCGAGCGGGGTCCCCCCTTGCGCGACGACACGTTCCAGTTCACAATGAACGAGTGCTCATTCATTACCGACCGGCTCCGGAATGGCTACGCGATGTGGTTGGCCAGACAGGTCTTGAACCTTGTTCCAAGCTCCACGTCCGGTGTCCGGGCCGCCCTCAGGGATCCACGGAGAACGGGCCGGCAGGTCCGGGCTCACACTCATAAGGAGGGGTGATATGCGCAAGGACATCCGCAAGGTGGCCGTGCTCGGCGCCGGGGTAATGGGCTCCGGCATCGCCGCGCACCTGGCCAACGCCGGAATCCGGGTGGTGATGCTCGACATTGTGCCACCGGAGCTGACGGCGGAGGACGAAAAAGCCGGTCTGACAAAAAGCGACCCGCGCTTTCGCAACAAGTTCGCCCTCGCCGGTCTGGAAGGAATCAAGAAATCCAAACCCTCCCTCATCTACTCCAAGCGGTTCCTTCCCCTCATCGAGGTGGGAAACTTCGAGGACGATTGGGGCAAGCTCGCAGAATGTGACTGGGTGTGCGAGGTGGTGGTGGAGCGGCTGGACATCAAGCAGAAGGTCTTTGCCCGCGTCGAGGAAGTCTGCAAGCCCGGTACCATCATCTCGTCCAACACCTCCGGCCTGCCCATCAAGAAAATGGTCGAGGGTCGTTCGCCGGAGTTCAAGCGCAACTTCCTGGTTACACACTTTTTCAACCCGGTCCGCTACATGCGCCTGCTGGAGATCATCGCTGGCGAGGACACCGATCCCGCCATCGTCAAACTAATGGCCGACTTCGGCCAGTTCCGGCTGGGCAAAGGGATCGTCTACGGCAAGGATACCCCCAACTTCGTCGGCAACCGCATCGGCGTCTTCGCCCTCATGGCCACCCTGCACGCCATGATGGAAATGGACTACCAGGTGGACGAGGTGGACGCCATCACAGGACCGGCCACCGGCCGTCCCCGCTCCGCCTCGTTTGGCACCGTCGACCTGGTGGGTCTGGACACCATGGTGCACGTGGTGCGCACCCTCCAGGAGTCTCTACCCGACGACGAGGGACAGCCGTACTTTCAGGTTCCCGAATTCGTCACCCGCATGGTCGAGCAGCGCATGCTGGGACGCAAGGCCGACGGTGGCTTCTTCAAGCGGGTCACAGACGACGGAGGAAAAAAGACCGACC
The DNA here is from genome assembly GCA_937924755.1 of uncultured bacterium. Lineage (GTDB taxonomy): Bacteria > Acidobacteriota > Thermoanaerobaculia > Thermoanaerobaculales > Thermoanaerobaculaceae > CALEVZ01. The sequence goes on along the minus strand of CALEVZ010000048.1, from coordinate 2,818 downwards.
TCACCCTGGACTGGAAGACCTTCACCTACCGTCCCAAGAGCAAGCCCGATTACCCCTCCCTCAAGGCCTCCAAGGGGATCCACGACGCCGCCCAGCGCATCCGCACCGTGGTCAACGCCGAGGACCGCGCCGGTGCCTTCGCCTGGCGGGTGACCCGCGACACGCTGGCATACACCTCCCGGAGGCTCGGTGAGATCTCCGACACCATCGTCGACATCGACAACGCCCTCAAGTGGGGGTACAACTGGGAGCTGGGCCCCTTCGAGACCTGGGACGCCCTGGGGGTGCAGGCCACCGTTGATCGCATGAAGGCCGAAGGTGTGCAGCCCGCCCCGTGGGTGGAGGACATGTTGGCGGCCGGGTGCCCGACCTTCTACCGCATGGGTGCGGCCGGACTGGAATACTACGAGGCCCGGGAGGGAACCTACCGACCTCTGCCGCGCCCGGCAAGCTTCCTCGTCCTGGCGGAACTGAAACATCGCAAGAAGGTGGTGGAGGAGAACAAGGGCGCCTCTCTGGTGGACCTCGGGGACGGTGTGCTGTGCCTGGAGTTTCACTCCGCCGCCCAGCCCAAGCTCAATCCCATCGACGACGACATCCTGGCCATGGCCCACCGCGCCATCGAGGTGGCCCAGCGAGACTTCATCGGCCTGGTGGTGCACCACCAGAGCGAGCAGTTCTGCGCCGGCGCCAACCTCTTAATGCTCCTGGAGGCGGCGCAGGGCCAGCAGTGGAAGGGTATTGACGCCATGGTGCGCACCTTCCAGGGCATGACCATGGGCTTCAAACGCTGCGGAGTCCCCGTGGTCACCGCTCCCTTCGGCTTCACCTTCGGAGGGGGGGCCGAAATCACCATGGCCGGCGACCGCGTCTGCGCCCTCGCTGAGACGTACATCGGTCTCGTGGAGGTGGGCGTCGGCCTGCTGCCGGGCGGGGCTGGCCACGTGTTCATGCTGGAAAGGGTCCTGGACGGGATCGACGAGCCAATACTCTCCAACCTGCCGTTCATCCGCAAGGCCTTCGAAACCATCGCCATGGCCAAGGTCGCCACGTCCGCCGAGGAAGCCCGGGAACTTAAGTACCTGCGCCCCATCGATCACGTGGAGCTCAACCGCGACCAGCAGTTGTGGACTGCCAAGCGCATGGCCATCGCCATGTGGGAGGAGGGGTACCGACCACCCCTGCCGCGCAGCTTCGCCCTCCCCGGCCGGGAGGGCATCGCCACCTTCAAGATGTTCCTCCACAACATGAAGCTCACCCACTGGATCTCCTCCCACGACGAGAAGATCGCCACTCATATCGCCACCGTCCTGTGCGGCGGCGACACCACCATCAACAATCCGGTGAGTGAAGCACACATCCTCGATCTTGAGCGCGAGGCGTTCTTGTCCCTGTGCGGCGAGCCGAAAACTCAGGAGCGCATCAAGTACATGCTCCTCAATAACAAACCGTTGAGGAACTGAGAGCGCCGGGAAAGCAAGTAAGGAGACCTGCCATGCGTGAAGCCGTCATCGTGTCATACGCCCGCACCCCCATCGGCAGGGCCAAGAAGGGGAGCTTGAAGGACACCCGGCCGGAGGAGTTTGCCGCCCCGGTCCTCAAGGAACTCGTTCGCCGGACGCCGGGCCTTGAGCCCGCCATGGTGGACGACATCCTGGTGGGCTGCGCCATGCCCGAGGGGGAACAGGGCATGAATATCGCCCGCCTGATCGCCCTGCTGGCGGGTTTTCCCGTCGAGGTCACGGCGGCCACCCTCAACCGCTTCTGCTCCTCCGGCTCCCAGGTCATCGCCTGGGCCGCCGACACCATCAAGGCGGGATCCGCCGACATCATCATCGCCGGGGGGGTGGAGTCCATGTCCCTGGTGGCCATGGGGGGCAACAAGCTGATCGCCGACCCGGAAATCATGGAGGTCATGCCCAACGCCTACGCCGCCATGGGCACCACCGCCGAAGTGGTGGCTCGTCAATTCAACGTCACCCGCGAGGAGCAGGACGCCTTCGCCGTACGCTCCCACCACCGCGCCGCCGCCGCGCTTTCCGCCGGGGTGTTCAAGGACGAGATCGTACCCCTCAACGTCCGGACCATGGACGACGGAGTCTGGAAGGAATTCATCTTCGACACCGACGAAGGGCCCCGCGCCGACACCACCATCGAGGCGCTGGCCAAGCTCAAGCCGGTGTTCGATCCACGCGGTACAGTGACCGCCGGCAACGCCTCGCAGATCAACGACGGCGCCGCTTTCGTGGTGGTCATGGCAGAGGAGAAGGCCCGCGAGATGGGGCTTGCTCCCTTGGCCTACGTGCGCCAGTGGGCGGTGGCCGGCGTGCCCCCCGACATCATGGGAATCGGACCGGTCAAGGCCGTCCCCAAGCTTCTCGCCAAGGCTGGCCTGACCCTGGAGGACATCGACCTCATCGAGATCAACGAGGCGTTCGCCTCCCAGAGCGTGTACTGCGTGCGCGAGCTGGGCCTGCCCGACGACCGCACCAACGTCAACGGCGGCGCTATCGCCACCGGCCACCCACTGGGGGCCACCGGCGCCATCCTCACCTGCAAGCTGCTCACCGAATTGAAGCGCCGCAACGGCCGCCGGGGCATCGTCACCATGTGCATCGGCGGCGGCATGGGCTTCGCGTACCTCCTCGAACGTCCTCTCAACTAGCTCCGTGGGGCCGGCGCCTTCGCGCGCCGGCCCCACGGCCCAAGGTTGCGGTCACGGAGACGGACACGGGCACCGCCACGGTTACCGTCGCTGTCGTGGGTGGTCGCACCCTCCATGAGAGCGGGCCAGAGGCCCGCGCACCCAGACACGGGC
>CALEVZ010000047.1 GCA_937924755.1 uncultured bacterium | reverse complement strand
ACGGAGGTCTCAGCATGGACCAAGAGCTGGCAGGCGGTGGATCGGCGGGGGGCCAGGGGTCGGGGCAGGCGGCGCGGATCGCTGAGGGGGTGCGGGCTGAGCTGGAGCAGCTGGGGCTGTCGGTCACTGGAGTGGTGCACGAGGGGGGCGTCTCGCGGGTGGTGCAGGCGCGCTCCGCGGAGGGAGCCCTGCGAGCGGTGCGGGTCATTCGGCGGGAGCTGGTGACCGAGTCGGAAACCATGCTCGCCTGCGAGGAATGGGCCAGGCGAGCAGCCGCCGTGCGCTCGCCTCACCTTGCCGCGCCGATGGCGGTGAGTCGGCTGCACGGGGACGGTGGCACCGTGCCCTGCCTGCTCATGGACTGGCTGGAGGGCCGTTCCCTGCGCCAGCACCTGGGGGTGCGGGAACACGGGGTACTGCCAGAGAACGCCTTCCACCTCCTGCGCCAAGTGGGGCAGGGCCTGGCGGCTCTGCACGCAGCCGGCCTGGCGCATGGCGACCTGCGCGCCGAGTCGGTGCTGCTCACCCGCCAGGGCCAGGCGTTGGTGCTGGATGTGGGGATTGCCCCGGTACTCCGCCGCCGCGCCGAGGAGATTCGCGGGGTTCCCTGGGTGGCCGAGCGCCACGCCCCGCCGGAGCGCGGCGACGACGGTTCCCCGACCTCGGCGGAGTCTGACGTTTACCAGCTCGGGGTGCTGGCCTGGGAGGTGTTCTCGGGAGGCAGCTTCTCTCGTTGGGTGCCCCTGGAGGAGCTGTCCGAGATGGTGGATTTTCTGCCCACCACCATGGACGAACTGGTGCAGGCGTGCCTGGCGTCCCCGGGGGAGCGCCCGCCGGATGCGGCGGTCTTTCTCGCGCGTCTTGAGGAGGTGGAACGGCACTTCGAGGAGAACCAGCGGCGGGGCCGCTTGCGCGACCACGGGAGCACGCGGCAGCTGTGGGAGCGGGCGGTGGCGCTGGCCGCCGGGGATCGGCCGCCGTGGGGGTACGTGGCGGCGTTGTGCCGGCGGTTGCTGGGCTTGCGCCCCCACCTGATCCCCTTCGGGAAGCTACCCGAACAGCCGGTGCGGGAGCTGCTGGAGGAGGCAGAGCGCCAGCTCAAGATGGGGCGCCGGCAGCATCTGGAGGCCATCCTGCGGCGAAAGCAGTGGGGCCTTGCTGCGAGCTTCGTGGATCAGCTCGCCGAGGAGGTGCCAGCGGCGGAGGCAGAGGAACTGCGGATGGCGGTGGAGCGGGCTCGCCTGGAGGCTGCCGGGGATCGTCCCGAGCTCTTCGCCGAGGTGGCGGAGCGCGTGCTGACCTTCTTAAAGTCCCCGGAGGTGAGCCGCGAGGCACGCCTGGCGGCGGTGGAGGTGTTGGAGCAGGTGGTGCGGCGGGAACCGCCGCCGCCGGCACCGGCGCGCCCAGTCGCCCTGGTGGCGCCGGTGGGAGAGCTTGTTCCGGTTGAGCACTGGGAGGTCGGCGGCGCGATCTGGCACGTGGTGCTGGGCGCCTCCATGCGTCTGGGGCGGGGGTCCTGGGAGGAGTTTCGCAACCACGTGGACCTGCGGCCAACCCGGGAAGAGGTGGAGGAGTCCTCCTCGACGCTGCTGCTGGCGCAGGTGCTTTCCCGCGCCGGCCACCTGGAGTTTCGGATCGGGCGGGAGGGGCTGGAGGCGGTGTGCCTGGGTACCCACGGCGCCACGGTGGACGGTGAGGCGCTGCGGCGGGGCGAGGCGCGACCCCTGGGGCGGGAGGGTGCGTGCCGGCTGGCGGGTGGTGCGGTCGATTTGATCTACCGACTGTGGGTCGAGGCGCACGGCGACCCCTTGGCGTTTACTGTGCGCCTGATCGACGGCCTCGGGCGGGGCCGATCCGCCGTCTGGGTGTTGCAGCGGTTGCCCCTGCAGGCGCTGCACCCTGGCGGTCTGGAGTGTGGCGTACTGCTCCCCACGCCCCGCGGCTGGGAGGTTGAAGCCTGGCAGGATGGTCTGCTGGTAGGGGGACTCCCCTTGGCCTCCGGGTCCCGGCGCCCGTGGCCGCGGGGCGAGACACTGCAGCTTCCGGGTGGAGTGACGGTGCAACGCCCCCAGTAGCGGGGGGCACGCAAGACGATCCCTCGGGCGCTGTGCCGCTGACGTCCTCGCAAGTTGGACTCCTTGCTCGTGGCTACAGGATCAGGGAGGCGATGGTGAAGTAAATCATGATGCCGGCCACGTCGCTGACGGTGGCCACCATGGGGGCCGAGGCGGCGGCGGGGTCCATGCCGAACCGCCTCAGGATGAAGGGCAGCATGGATCCCGCTAGGGTGCCCCAGGTCACCACTCCAACCAGGCTCAGGGCCACCGCCAGGGCCATGCGGCCGAAGTGCTCGACGACCTCCGCGCTCCACTGGAAGTGGATCAACACCACGGCGATGCTGATCACTCCCAACACCAGGCCGAGGGACAGGCCGGAGCGCAGCTCCCGCAGGAACACCCGCCACCAGTCGCGCAGACGCACCTCCCCCAGCGCCATGGCGCGCACCACCAGGGTGGCGGCCTGGGAGCCGGAGTTGCCGCCGGAGGAGATGATCAGGGGGATGAACAGCGACAGGAACACGGCGCGGGCCAAGGCGTCCTGGAAGTGTCCCATGGCGGTGATGGTCAGCGTCTGGCCGGCGAACAGCAGCGCCAACCACCCCACTCGCTTGCGCACCATGGTGCCGAAGCCCACCTCCAGGTAGGGGGCGTCCAGCGCCTGGGTGCCGCCCAGCTTGTGGATGTCTTCGGTGGCCTCCTCCTGCACCACGTCGACGATGTCGTCGACGGTGACGATACCCTTCAAGATCCCTTCGCTGTTGACCACGGGAATGGCCAGCAAGTCGTGGCGGGCGAAGAGTAACCCCAGCGCCTCCTGGTCCATCTCTTCGTGGGCGGTGACCAGGTCGGTTTCCATGACGTCCCGCACCTTGGCGGCGGGGGAGGCGGTGAAGAGCTGCTTTAATGACACCGCCCCCAGCAGGCGTTGGCGCTCGTCCAGAACATAGACGTAGTAAATGGTTTCTACACGCTCCCGGGCCTGCCGGCGCAGGTAGGTGATCGCCTCGTCCACCGACATGTCCGGCCGCAACCGGGCAAAGCGCGGGCTCATGAGGCCGCCGGCGTCATCCTCGGCGTAGGCGAGCAGGGCCCGCACCTCGCGCTTGGTGCCCTCGTCGAGCAGCTGCAGCAGCTCCTCACGGTGCTCCTCGTCGGCGGCCTGAATGACGTCGGCGGCGTCGTCGGGGTCCAGCAGGCGCAGCCAGCGGCGCCGCTCGGCGGCAGGCATGGCCAGCAGCAGCTCTTCCTGGTCGCGGGCGGACAGCCCAAGAAAGAAGTCCTCCGCCTCTACCGGGTCGAGAAGGCGGAAGCCCTCCATGCGATCCTCGACCGAGAGCATGCCCCAGGCATCCGACAGGTCTTCCGCCAGCGAGGTAGGCTCGACGGCTTCGCTGGTCTGTGGGGTCATGCCTTGCCTCCTCGAGAACGCCGGAAATACCGGGGCGCCGTCGCGCGGTCGAAGGTCAAACTATAGCGCGAAACGCTGGGCCTGGCCCCTGGCGAGCGCGTCGCGAACCCGGGCGGGGGGTGGTTCGTATTGTCGGTATGCGTGACGACGCAGGGAGGTTGATGATGCGCGTTTCGAGCCGGGCAATTCTGGGGCTGATCGTGGTCCTTCAGGTGGTGGCGGCGGCCGCTTTCAACGCCGAACCGCCGCCGCTGATCCCGCGGGAGGTGCTGTTCGGCAACCCGGTGAAAGCCGCACCGCGGATCTCGCCCGACGGCACTCGGCTGTCGTATCTGGCGCCATCGGCGAAGGGGGTGCTCAACGTCTGGGTGCGCACCATCGGCAAGGAGGACGACACCCAGGTTACCAACGACACCCACCGCGGCATTCGCATCCACTTCTGGGCGGAGGACGGCAAGCACATCCTCTACCTGCAGGATCTCGGGGGAGATGAGAACTGGCATGTCTACTCCGCCAACCTGGAGACGAAGGTGGTGCGCGACCTCACGCCCTTTCAGGGGATCCGCGCCCAGGGGGTGCTGCTGGACAAGAACTACCCCAGCGAGATGCTGGTGGGTCTGAACCTGCGGGATCGGCGGGTTTTCGACATGCACCGCGTGGATCTCACCACGGGGGCGGTGGTGCTGGACACGGTCAATCCCGGCGACGTGGTGGGGTGGATCACCGATGCCGGCTTCAAGATCCGCGGGGCGATGGCACAGAACCCTGCCGATGCCTCCACCATCCTGCGGGTGCGGGACAGCGTTGACAAGCCCTGGCGCGACCTGGTGACCTGGCCCTTCGGAGAAAACGGGGGAGCGGTGGGTTTCACCGCGGACGGCAAGGGTCTTTACGTGGAAACCTCCATCGGATCGGATACCACCCGCCTGGTGCTGGTGGACACTGCCCAGGGGGTCGAGACAGAGGTACTGGCCGTCAACCCCCGGGCGGATGTGGGGCAAACCTTGATCCACCCGGACACCCGCATCGTGCAAGCGGTGGCCTTCAACTACCTTCGCAGCGAGTGGACGGTGTTGGACGAGGGGGTGAAGGCAGATTTCGAGGCCATCTCCAAGCTGCAGCGGGGCGACTTTGTTGTCGCGGGACGGGACCGCGCCGACCGCATCTGGATCATCACCTTCCAGTCCGACGACGGGCCGGTGAACTGGTACGCTTGGGATCGCGCGACCCGGAAGGCCACCTTCCTGTTCGCCAATCAGCCCGAGCTCGGCAGGTACCGACTCGCCCCCATGCAGCCGGTGGTCATCAAGGCCAGGGACGGCTTCGAACTCCCCAGCTATCTGACCCTGCCGGTGGGGGTGGAGCCCAAGAACCTCCCCCTGGTACTCAACGTGCACGGTGGTCCCTGGGCCCGGGACAGCTGGGGGTACAACGCGGAGGCGCAGTGGCTCGCCAACCGCGGCTACGCCGCCCTGCAGGTCAACTTCCGCGGCTCGGCCGGCTTCGGAAAGAACTTCTTGAACGCCGGCAACGGCCAGTGGGGGGTGGGGAGCATGCAGCACGACCTCACCGACGCGGTGAAATGGGCCGTCGCAGAGGGGATCGCCGACCCCAAACGGGTGTGCATCTACGGTGGCTCCTACGGCGGCTACGCTGCCTTGGCCGGCCTGGTCTTCACCCCGGAGCTGTACGCCTGCGGGGTCGACATCGTCGGGCCATCCCACATCAAGACCCTGTTCGAGTCCATCCCGCCCTACTGGGCGCCCATCAAGAAGCAGTTCGTGTTGCGGGTGGGCGACGCCGAGAACGACCCCGAGTTGAACCGACGCATCTCACCCTTCTTCCACGCCGACAAGGTGCGGGCCCCCCTCATCATCGCCCAGGGCGCCAACGACCCACGGGTCAACATCCGCGAATCTGACCAGATGGTGCAGGCCATGCGGGACAAAGGTCTGCCAGTGACGTACGTGGTCTACAGCGACGAGGGGCACGGCTTCGCGCGCCCCAGCAACCGCCTGGACTTTTACGGCCGGGTGGAGGAGTTCCTGGCCAAACACCTGGGCGGCCGCGCCGAGCCCTGGAAGGAGATGCCGGGGTCGACGGCCTCGCTCCGTTGAGTCGCTCGATGAGGGGCAGCCCGCCTGATCCCCCGCGAGGCCTGCGCGGGGGGGCGCAGACGGAGCGGCAGGAACTGAAAGGTTGGGGGTTCCCCTCGCGGGGGGCTCACCGGGCGTCGCGGCGCGCCTGCCTCTTCTTGCCGGCGGAGCGCTGATGAGCTTTGACGGCCTTGCCCACCGCGGTCACCTCTTTGCGGCGGGCAGGTGGTGAAGCCTGCCTGGCGGGGCGAGCGATGTCGGGCTGGGAGCGTCGCTGGCGACGCTGCTCCTCCAGCTGCTGGTGTTGTGCCTGGCGCTCCGCCGCTCGCCGGGCCTCCCGTTCCCGCTGCTCGGCCAAGCGGTGCAGCCGTCTTTCGATGCGCTCCAGGGTCTCGCTGAACAGACGGGCCTTGCGGGCTGCACCAGCGTTCGTCGCTGCTGGCTGCGACTTACGGGGTGCTCGCTTGCCCCGCATCTCTGCCCGCTGGCGCTCCGCCTGCCCGCGCCACTTGTCCCGTAGTCGGCGGGCGCGACTGCGCAGCGCTCGTAGCCCCTTTTCGTCCACTCCGTTGACGGCCGGGGCAAAGCTGGCAAGTACCAGCTCCAGTTCGTCGACCGTACAAAGGGCGTGGGCATCCTTTCGTGAAATCGCCATGGAGAGCCTCCTCGAAGCGGCGCGAACTCCCGGGTCTTTGCGGACAAATAAAAGAATATCACACCGCTGCTCTGCTACCCGGGCAGGGCAACGGGCCGCGAAGTGGCCGGCGGCGAGTCCGGTGGATTCGTGGGGCTGCGGCGGCAAATGGGCTGGTGACGAGAGGCTGGAGCTCCTCCTGGTCACCCTCTAGCCGATGGCGAACGACCGCGCTGACAGACTCCACCTTCTTCCCGCGTCGCCCTCTCGGGGATTCCCCGATCGCGAACCTCCCCCCGTGACCGTGCCTGTGCCGCTGGGTGTGCGGGCCTCTGGCCCGCCCTCACGGTCGGTATGCTTTGCCCGGGCCGAAACGGTGCCCGTTTCCGTGTCACTGCCCGTGTCGGTGGCTGGCGCTGCTGAGCCGCCCGCTTTGGCCCTTTCTCCTCGGCAGGCGGTTGGGGGGAAATCCCGAGGGGCTGGACACGCCGGCTCGGCCGCGGCACAGTGAAGGCGCGCGGGAGGAGTCGGCATGGCGCGCCAGGACGAACCCAACAAGGTCATTTACTCCATGGTCGGGGTGGGCAAGGTGCACGGCCCCAGACAGGTACTCAAGGACATCTCCCTGGGCTACTTCTACGGCGCCAAGATCGGCGTCATCGGCCTCAACGGTTCGGGCAAGTCCACCTTGCTCAGGATCATGGCCGGGGTGGAGCAGCCTTCTTCGGGAGAGGTGGCCTGCGCCGCCGGGTACAGCATCGGCTACCTCGAGCAGGAGCCGCGCCTGGACCCCAGTCGCACGGTCATGGAAGTCGTGCGCGAAGGGGCGGGGGAGGCCGCCGCCCTGCTCGCCGAGTTCGAGGAAATCTCCAGCCGCTTCGGCGAGCCGCTGGACGGCGATGAGATGGAGAAGCTGCTCGCGCGCCAGGGGGAGGTGCAGGAACGGCTGGACGCCCTCGACGCCTGGGACCTGGACGCCCGCCTGGAGCTGGCCATGGACGCCCTGCGCTGCCCACCGCCGGAGACATCCATTTCCGTACTCTCGGGGGGGGAGCTGCGGCGCGTCGCCCTGTGCCGTCTGCTGCTGGCCAAACCCGACATCCTGCTGCTTGACGAGCCGACCAACCACCTCGACGCCGAGACGGTGGCGTGGCTGGAGCAGCATCTGCAGCGCTACCCCGGCACCGTCATCGCCGTCACCCACGACCGCTACTTTCTCGACAACGTGGCGGAGTGGATCCTGGAGCTGGACCGCGGCCACGGCATCCCCTGGAAGGGCAACTACTCCTCCTGGCTGGAGCAGAAGCAGGAGCGCCTGCGGCGGGAGCAGAAGGCCGAAAGCGAGCGGCAGAAGACGCTGGAACGGGAGCTGGAGTGGATCCGCATGGCTCCCAGGGCCCGCCACGCCAAGGGCAAGGCCCGCATCAACGCCTACCAGGAGCTGCTCACCGCCCGCCCGGAGGAGATCGCCCGCGACCTCGAAATCTACATCCCGCCGGGCCCCCGCCTGGGGGACGTGGTGATCGAGGCGCAGGGCCTCACCAAGGGGTTCGGCGACCGCCTGCTGATGGAAAACGTCAACTTCTCCCTTCCACCCGGCGGCATCGTCGGCGTCATCGGCCCCAACGGGGCGGGCAAGACGACGCTGTTCAAGATGATCGTCGGCGAAGTACAACCCGACGCCGGCAGCCTGCGCCTGGGGGAAACGGTGAAGCTGGCCTATGCCGACCAGTCCCGCACCCTCAACCCCGACAAGACCGTCTTCGAGACCATTTCCGAGGGGCGGGACGAGGTGTCTTTGGGCAAGGTCACGATGAACGCCCGCGCCTACTGCTCGCGCTTCGCCTTCTCGGGCGCCGACCAGCAAAAGAAGGTCGGACAGCTCTCCGGCGGCGAGCGCAACCGGGTGCACCTGGCCCGCATGCTCAAGGAGGGGGCCAACGTGCTGCTCCTGGACGAGCCCACCAACGACCTCGACGTCAACACCCTGCGCGCCCTCGAGGACGGCCTCGACAAATTCGCCGGCTGTGCCCTCGTCATCTCCCACGACCGCTGGTTTTTAGACCGCATCGCCACCCACATCCTGGCCTTCGTAGGGGAAAGCCAGGTGGACTTCTTCGAGGGCAATTTCAGCGAGTACGAGGCGTGGCGGCGGCAGCGGCTGGGGGAGGAGGCCCTGCGCCCCCATCGCATCACCTACCGGAGGTTGACGAGGTAGCCGGACGACGCCGCGGCGCGAAGAGGCAGAAAAGAACAACGAGAACCCCCCATAGTTGAACAGCACGACGAACAAGAACCACCAACCCACGTACCACCAGCACAATCAGTTCCATCAGCGACAGATTCGTGTGTGCATCGGCCGACAGCGCAACCATCATTGGTGCACTCATTAGTATCATCACAATTCGGCAGCTGGAGCATACACCAATACACGCCGGAACCACTATAAACGCACACCCGAGGCTCACAAAGATCACTCGTCACACATCCACAATCAGCAGGACACGTATGGCAGTTCTCGTACTGGGTGTAGTGCTCCCCGGAAATCAAGCCACTTCGTTGACGTATTGGGCGCGGAACTCGACTGGGCTCAAATAGCCGAGGGCAGAGTGCGGGGGCCGGGTGTTGTACCAGTCGATCCACGCGAGGACCTCCCTTCTGGCGTCGGGAAACGACGCGAAGTTGTGCTGCCACACGCACTCCTCCTTGAGGGTGCGGAAGAAGCGTTCGATCAGGCCGTTCTGCTCGGGCGTATAGGGGGTGATGAATTCCTGCTTGAGGCGGTAGTCCTTGCAGGCTGCTCGAAACCGTCGGGACTGGAAGATAAGGCCATTGTCGCTGCGGATCGTCGGCGTCGGGCCAGGTGGACGCAGCGTACCGAAGCGACGGAGGCACGCGTCCTCGACGGCGCGCTCGGCTTCCTTCGCGCGCCCGCGCAGGGCGAACTCGAAGCCGATGATTTCGCGGTCATGGCCGTCGATCACTGCAGCAAGGTGTGCCCAGCCGTCCTCCCCGCAGGGTATGTGGGTCACGTCCATCGCCCAGCGC
>CALEVZ010000046.1 GCA_937924755.1 uncultured bacterium | reverse complement strand
CACCGCCAGCGGCAGCCGACGCAGCAGCCCGGCGACGCTATCGGCTCGCGGGGCTCGGCGCATACCGTTGCACCCAAAGGAGCCACAACACCACGCCCACCAGAATGATCAGCGACTGCCAGATGAACACGTGCGAGACGGCGAACCACTGCGGCCGGAAGATGCCGATGTAGAACAGCGAGACGACCCGGATCGTATTGACGATCTGAATGGCGAGCACCCCCAGCACGACGCCCGCGAGGCGCCGGGGCCACGAGGCGGGGAAGGCGAGCACCCCCGCGACGAACACGAGAATGGCCTCTAAACCGTTACATCCGTTATAGATTTGTACGGCGAAACGGGGTGAGGAGAGTACCTGCCCGTCCACCCTGGCGTTTTCACCCAGCAGGTTGAGCGCGAAGCGAGCCTGGTGGGCCACGAAAGTAGTGTAGGGATCCACCAGGCGATCGTTCACCGGTCTCAAGGCAATCACCAGAAAGCCCAGCGACAACACAGCTGCGTAGCGGACCATGAAACGGCCCGCCGGGGATGTCAGCACGTGCCGAACTCTACTCATGCACCGTCCTCACCTCGGGCATTCTAGGCGTTCTAGCCGGGTTCGGGGCGCCTCGCACCCGGAAAACCGCCCCCGCGGTCGCTTTCGGCCGCGGGGGCGTTCCGGGACGAGCGAAGACCGTTTTAGATGCGCAGGCGCCACAAGGCGACGACACCCACCAGGGCCAGCAAGCCGATGAAGGTCAACAGGCCCGTATTCGAGGTCACCGGGATGGCGACCATCGGCGTCGCCGTCGGGGTCGGGGTCGGCACGACGATGATGGCGTCGTCCTGGTTGTTGTCCGGGTCGGGGTCGGGGGTATCCGACCCCACGTTGGCGAGGTTGACGATCGTCCCCGAGGTCAGCACCGTGGCGGTGATGTTGAGGGTCACACTGGTGGCTGGCAGCAAATTGCCGATGGTCCACACGCCGGTGCCGGGGTTGTAGGCGCCGGCGCTGTCGTCGCTGACATAGGCCAGACCGGCCGGCAGCACATCGTTGACCACCACGTTGACCGCACTGTTGGGGCCGTTGTTGGTAACGGTGATGCTGAAGATGATGTTCTGACCCACCAGCGGCGCGGGGTTGTTGACCGTCTTCACCACCTGGAGGTCGGCGGGGCAAACGGGGAAGGGCGGCGGCTCCAGCCCTCCGTCGAGGGTGGCGTAGCCGAGCTGGTAGTCGCTGGGATGCCCACAGCGGAAACCGGCGCCGGAGTACCACATCTTCCAGGTGCCGCCGTCGTTCATCACGTAGTTGTAGTCCACCGAGTCGCCACAGTCCCAGGCCGGCGCGCTCCCGAGCCCGATCACCGGATTGGCGGCCTCCCGTGTCCAGTTCACCCCGTCGGCGTCGCAGGAGGCGGCGTACCCCACCACCCACGTATTGTTGCTCGCCCCATCCCCGGCCGAGTACCACATGTGGAAGTAGCCGTTGTAGTGGACCACCTGTGGTCCATAAACGTGGGCATCCTCCCAACTCCCGAGCGCTCCCGGCCCCAGTACCGGGTTGGCGGCGTTCTTGGTCCACGTGACGCCGTCCGGCGAGGTGGCGTACCCGATTCTGAACGCGGGCCACGCCGACGTCCCCGCGTACCACATGTGGTACGTGCCCCCCAGCTTCACCACCGCCGCCTCGCGCACGAACTGGCTGTCCCAGTCGGCCGGCGCCCCCACCGTGAGCACCGGGTTACCGGCGTGCTTGGTCCACGTGACGCCGTCCGGCGAGGTGGCGTACCCGATGGCGTTCTGGGTGGGCGGGGGCGAGGTTTTCCGGCCCGTGTACCACATCTTGAAGACGCCGCCATCGAAGATGACGGAATCCACGTAGACGCCGGCATCGTCCCAGGAACCCGGGGCACCGGGCGTCAGCACCGTCGTCGCCGCGCTCCAGGTGATGCCGTCGGCCGATGTCCGGTGGCGGACCTCGATCGTCGTGTACGGCCCCCCGGCCGGCGCACGGAAGGTGTAGAACATGTGGTAGGTCCCCCCCACCTTCACCACTTCCGGCTGATAGCTGCCGCGTTCGGTCACCACCGGGTTGCCGGCGTACTTGGTCCACGATTGCGCCGCCCACGCCGCCCCCGTCCCGGCTGCCAAAGCCAGACAACACGCCACGGCCACAGCGATGGGCGCCCGGTTTTTATCAATACTCATCGTTCCAGCTCCTTTTCACTCCCGTCACTCACGCATGCTTTCCGGCTCCTGCTCGACCCACTACACGAGAAAAAAATGACAGACATCCTTCGCTTCATGATAGGGCCAAGAAGCATGGAAATGCAACCCCCCGGACAGCTCCGCCGCATCTCCAGGGGAATAGCGCACGTCGCCTGGATACTTTGCCTGGCAGACTGCCGAGCGGCGACAAGAAGTGGCTACCGTTCAGTCACGTGTCTGCCAGCTACGGGGTTATTAAAAAAGATGCATCTTCAAATCCCCTCCCCGCCCCCTGCCGCCGCCCCCTCCCTGACCCGCCGGTGGACCAGCCAGGCAACCAGACCCATCCCCCCATCGGTGACCCCCGAAAACCACACCGACCACGCCGTGTCGGTGAGCGCCGCCGACGCCAGCAGGAACACGCAGGCCAACGCCTTGGTCACCACCAGCAAGGTCACCGATCCGCTACGGCGGTACTCCAACAGGTAGCCCGTCGCCACTACGAAATGGAATACCCCGGCCTGGCGCAGGAAAAACAGCGGCTCGGCCCCCTGCCAGCCGGCAAACCGCACCGCCCAGGCCGGCACCGCCAGCAGCAACACCCCAACCCCCACGCTGTGCGCCGCAATCAACCACACCAGCCAGCGCTCGAGCCGGGGCCAGGGCTCGCTGGTCCATGTTCGCGGGCTCATGTCTCGCGTTCCTGGGACGTCACCGGGTTTTCCCACCAGATATCCGGCGGGCGAGGTTTCCCGCGCTGTCTCACCTCTACCCCCAGCTGGCCAAGACATTCCACCACCGCAGCAACCGCCCGATCGGCGGCGCCACGAGCCACCTCCGACAGCCCCGGTCCCACCCCGCACCGCTGCGGGACCACGCCGACGAGCACGACCTGTTTCGGGCCACCGCCGCGCAGTTCGAGCATGTCCAACGTTTCCAGCAAACCCGGATCGTGCGGGGAGAGGCGGACCGACCTTGGCGCGCCCCGCAGCTCCTCGCCCCGGAACACCCGGACGACGCCGGGGGGCTCAGGCAGCGCCACTGTGTCCACCACCACGAGAACCGCTGCGCCATCGACGAAGGGGATGAGATCCAGGCCCGGGGTGCCCAGATCGGTCACGGTCACGAAGCCGGGGAACTCGTAGCGGGCGAGCAACTGCTGGACGACGAAGGGGCCGAACCCGTCGTCGCCCATGAGCACGTTGCCCAGGCCAACGACGGCAACCCGCCCGTCGATGAGCGGGTCGCCGCCGTCCAGCTCCCCCTTCACAGCGTCCGCACCCGCGACAGCTCCCTGCCCGTCGGGTCGACGGTATGGATGGCACAGGCCAGGCAGGGATCGAAGGAGTGCACCGTGCGCAGCACCTCCAGCGGGCGCTCGGCGTCGGCCACCGGGTTGCCGACGAGCGACGCCTCGTACGGTCCCTTCTGCCCCTTACCATCGCGCGGTCCGGCGTTCCAGGTGGAGGGGACCACCGCCTGGTAGTTGGCGATCTTGCCGTCGCGAATGACCACCCAGTGGGACAACGTCCCGCGCGGCGCCTCGTGGAAACCGAAACCGCGGATTTCTCCCCTGGGGTACTGCCAGGGGGTGAAGATCTCGATGTCACCCTTGCCGATGTTTTCCACCAGCAGCTGCCAGTGTTTGAGCGCCAGCTCGGACATCACGGCGGCGCGGATACCGCGCGCCGCATGCCGTCCCAGGGTGGAGTGGAGGATGGCCGGAGACAGCTTCGCCTTGGCCAGCGAGCCGGCGGTCTCCAGCACCACATCGGCCCAGCGCTTGATGGGCTCATGCCCCAGAGCGTAGCCCACCAGAACCTGCGCCAACGGCCCTACCTGCATGGGCTTGCCCTGGAAGCGGGGGGCCTTCACCCAGGAGTACTTGCCGTTGGGGTCGAAGTCGGTGTACCTGGGGATGGTGTCCTCCTCCCAGGGATGGCGGTCCCAGTCCCCGTCGTACCAGGCGCGGGCTATGGACTCGCTGACGTTGTCACGGAAGTAGGGGTCGTCGAAACTCTTGATCTCCTTCACCGCACCCAGGTCGCCGTTGAAGATGGTCCCCCCCGGCAGGTCGAACACCTTGCCGGCCCGATCCAGCGGCAAATCGGGAACGGCCAAATAGTTGGTCACCCCTTTTCCATAGGGCAGCCAGTCGGCGTACATGGCGGCCACCGCGGCCAGATCGATCAAGTAGACCTGTTGCACAAAGGCCGCCGCCTGCTCGAGCAAACCCTTGATCTTGTATAGCTTGTCCATGTTGAGGGTGGCCGGGTTGTCGAGGTTGATGGCGTTGGCCACCCCACCCACGGCGAGGTTCTGGATGTTGGGCGTTTTGGACCCCAGCAGGGTTACCACCTGATTGGCGATTTTCTGGTACTCCAAGGCCTGGAGGTAGTGGGCCACCGCCAGCAGGTTGACCTCCGGCGGCAGCTTCATGGCCGGGTGACCCCAGTAGCCGTTGGCAAAGATCCCCAGCTGACCGCGCTCGACGAACTCGGCGAGCTTCGCCTTGACCGCCCGCATCTCGTGCTTTGAGTTGCGCGGCCACGCCGACAGGCTTTCGGCCAGCGCCGCCGTCTTGTCCGGATCGGCCTTCAAGGCCGAGACCACATCCACCCAGTCGAGGGCGGAGAGCTGGTAGAAGTGCACGATGTGGTCGTGCAGGCAGTGGGCGGCGATGATGATGTTGCGGATCAGCTGGGCGTTGAGGGGAATCTCGATACCCAGGGCGTTTTCCACGGCGCGCACCGAGGTGATGGCGTGCACCGTGGTGCAGACGCCGCAGATGCGCTGGGTGAACAACCAGGCGTCGCGGGGATCGCGACCTTTCAAGATGGTCTCGATGCCGCGCCACATTTGCCCCGACGACCAGGCGTCGCGCACGGCTCCGCCCTCCACCTCCACGTCAATGCGCAGATGCCCTTCGATCCGAGTGATGGGGTCGATGACGATGCGCTTGCTCATCGTGTATGCTCCTCAGTGTGCCCCGGCGCCCTGCCGGGCACCGGCCAGGATCGGGAACCGCTTGACCAGGATGATGTACACCATGATCTCGAACGCGACGATGCCGAACGTCACCAGCATCTCCGGGACGGCCGGGAAGTAGGACCACCCCGGCCCCGGGTTGAAGGCGATGAGGTAGGTAACGAACCGGTACAGTGAGCCGGCCAGCACCACCAGCATGCCGATCCGGAACAGGCTCCCCGTCCGACTCCGGGTACGGGCGTTCAACAGCATGACGGCCGGAGTCAGAAACAGTGCCAGCTCTACGAGGAACCAGAAACTCAGCCAGCCGGAGGTGAACACCAGCCCGAGCCGGCCGCGCCCGGCCAGATCGACGAGCCTAATGATCACGTAGGCGAAGAGCAACCCTGAGGTGACCCCTCCCAACGACGCCAGCATCGGGGTTTCGTCCTTGCGCTTGAAGGCCCGAGAGGACAGGGTCGACTCCAGCACCACCACTCCGTACCCCATGGCGATGCAGGAAACCAGGAACAGCAGCGGCAACAGCGGGGTGTGCCAGAGAGGATGCAGCTTGTTGTGAGCCAGCAACATGACGCTGCCCAGGGAGGACTGGTGCATCGTCGGGAGCAACAGGCCCAGAGCGATGATCCACAGCAGCGCCCGATCCAGGATGGGGCTCACTGACCTCGCCAGGTTCCGCAACAACCCCGGCGGACCGTCCTTCCACTTTTCGAGAAACACCGGCGACATTTCGAGCCACAGCACGATCACGTAGGCCATCACGCACAGGGCCACCTCGAGCAAAGCCGAGGAGAGGTTCCACCAGCGCCAGGCAAACGGCAGTTTCCAGATGTTCCAGTAGCGCCCCACATCGATGACGATGGCCACCGCTGCCAGGGAGTACCCCAGCGCCGAGGTCAGCACCGCCGGGCGCACCAGCGGGTGGTACTTGCCCTTGTTGAAGATGTACACCAGGATGGCCATGGAGTAGCCGCCGCACCCCAGAGCCGTGCCCACCACCACGTCGAAGGCGATCCAGATCCCCCAGGGGTAGCCGTCGGAGAGGGCCGTCACCGGGCCCAGTCCGGCGATGAACCGCCAGCCCGCCATCACCACCCCCACCCCGAACACCAGCATGAGCCAGCGGAAGGCTGGGGTGACGATGGGTCCGCCGACCGGAACGGCGCGATCACTCATGGCCGCCCCCCTTCTTGCGGTTGCGCAGCATCACCGCCCCCAGCGCCACGTACAGCACCACCGGCGCAATGAACCCCTTGTAGATGCCGTGCTGCACGGTGCGCACCAGATGCGGCACCGGCTCCTCGTCCAGCGTGGGCAGCCCCAGCTTTTCAAAAGGCACATCGCGGGCGGTCAGGTACAACACCTGGGTGCCGCCGCCGTCGTGTTCGCCAAACACCTTCGGGTAGTAGTGATCAGGCTGTTCGGCCAGGCGCCGTTTCGCCTCTGCCAGCAGTTCCGGATAGCTTCCGTAGATCACCGCGTGGCGCGGGCAGACCTCGCAGCAGGCCGGTATTTTTCCCTCAGCGAGACGGTGGGAGCACAGCTCGCACTTAACTACCAGGGGGAAAGCCTTGTCCCACTCGAACTTGGGGATATTGTAGGGGCACGCTACGGCGCAGTAGCGGCAGCCGATGCAGCGGTCGCCCTTCCACGTGACGATGCCGTGCTCGCGCTTCTGGAAGGACCCCATCATGCACGCCCCGACGCACCCCGGGTCCAGGCAGTGCATGCATTGCTGCTTCATGTAAGAAACCCGACTTCCCTCCCGGTACAACTTGATGATGTTCTTGGTGCGGCCCGACAGATCCACGGGGTCGTCCCATAGGGTCGAGTGGGCTTCGTACTCCAGGTTGTTGGCCTTCCGGCACGCCACCACGCAGGTCTTACAACCGATGCACAAGGTGGCGTCGTACAGCATCCCCACGGCGTCGGGCGGCGCCGGCTTGCGCTGCGCGGCGGCCGACGCAGGGGGCGTGACCGCCGCTGCCGCGGCTGCGGCCGAAAGGCCCTTGAGCAACGCGCGTCTGTCCACGGCCATGACTACTCCTCCTTCTGGGGAGACGGCCCCTCCCCCAGCTTCTTGGAGGCCATCAGGCCGGCGCCTATCAGCGCCCCGCCCACCAGCCCGGCGACGCCGGTGGCCACCGCGCTCACCCCGCCCCGCTCGGGGTGGATGGGTGGGTAGGTGTCGGGCGGAGTGGGTCGGTCGATCCCCACCGTGGCGTGCAGCGGCGCGCGGAACGCCAGCGTCTGCTCGGTGCACCCGAAACAGGGATGGCCGATGCCGATGGGCCACGCCCCGGGAACCTCGCCGAAGTGCTGCAAGGAGCAGTTGGCGTGGGTGGCGGGTCCCTTGCACCCCATCTGGTACAAGCACCACCCCAGCCGATGGCCCTCGTCACCGAACTGCCTGACGAACCGCCCGGCGTCGAAGTGCGGACGGCGGGGGCAGTCCTCGTGGATGACCCGGGCGTAGGAGGTGAGCGGCCGGCCCTTGGAATCCAGCGCCGGCAGCGTGCCAAAGGTGGCGTACTGCAAAACCGTGCCCAGCAAGTTGTAGGGGTTGGCCGGGCAGCCGGGGATGGTCACCACGGTCTTGCCGGGCAGCACCGCCGGCGCGCCCACCGCCCCGGTGGGGTTGGGGTCGGCGGAAGGGATGCCCCCCCAGGAGGCGCAGGACCCGATGGCGATAATCGCTCCCGCTTTGCCCCCCACCTCCTCCATTATCGCCTTGGCGGTGCGCCCGCCGATCTGGCAGTAAATGCCGCCATCCTTCAAGGGGATGGCGCCCTCGACGACGCACACGAACTTGCCCTCATGGGCGTGCATGGCAGCGTGGAGTGCCTCCTCGGCCTGCTTGCCCGCCGCCGCCAGCAGCGTCTCCGAGTAGTCCAACGAGATCAGGTCGAGGATCAGCTCGGCCACCCCCGGGTGCGAGGTGCGCAGCAGCGTCTCGGTGCACCCGGTGCACTCCTGGAAGTGCAGCCAGATCACCGAGGGCTTCAAGCCCTTGGCGACGGCTTCGGCCATCTTGAGGCCGGCCGCCGGCGGCAGGCCCACGGCCGCCGCGGCCATACAGCAGATCTTGATGAAATCACGCCGATCCACTCCCGGCGAATAATCCGGGGTAGACGACACCGCCCCTGGTTGCGAGCGCTGCATTGCTCCCTCCTTCCCTCCGTTGTGCCGCCACGGCTGTACCGCAGTCCGCGGGTCCCTGAGTAAAAAAATAACTCCAAAGCCATCGGTTGTCAATAGCGCTAACTGATCATGATACCAAAGATACTGTAACTTCATCTCCGTCTCAGAAACGCCTATCCCTCTGCCCGCCGGGGAACGAAAGGGTTCGAGCTCCCAGGCCATGGACTCCTTACTCCGCCGCCCCCTGGCGGCGGCATGGCGCAGCCCCACAGGGATGGCTAGGCGAGGCGATCGGCGATTTCGCTGGCGACGTACTCGGCGGCC
Organism: uncultured bacterium; assembly: GCA_937924755.1. Taxonomy (GTDB): domain Bacteria; phylum Acidobacteriota; class Thermoanaerobaculia; order Thermoanaerobaculales; family Thermoanaerobaculaceae; genus CALEVZ01. The sequence continues at coordinate 76,456 of CALEVZ010000046.1, read as the reverse complement.
GCCGCCACTGGCGGCGAAAGTCCCTCGCCCGGGGCCACCTCGTGCACTTCGATGCCCCAGAAGCGATAACGTACCGACGCCATCTCTGTCACGCCCAGGGCGATCCAGCGCAGGCTTTCCGGCAGGCTCAGCCGGTGGGCGTGATGGTGTCGTTGTGGCGCCGCCAGCAGCGCCTCGTGGTCCAGACGGTGGATGGTACCGGGCAAAGCTCCGGAGCACACCGCATCCACCAGCCACACCTCCTCCTCGCCGTGCCACAGGGCAGGAAGGCGAAGGGCATCGGTGTCACCGTACTCGGCGCGCACCCCGTGGTGCTGGGGCAGAAGGCGGCAAAGCCGCTCCACCACCGCGTGGCCCACCCCGTCGTCCCCCATGAGGGGGTTGCCCAGCCCGACGATCAGCACCCTCCCGGGCAGGATCCACCCCTACAGGCAGGTGACGTGCACCGAGCAGGAGATGCAGGGATCGTACGCCCGGGCCACCATCTCCAGCTTCAACTTGAGGATCGACTCGGACCCCACGTCGGAGGCCAGCAGCCGCTCCACGGCGGCTCGCAGGTCGCGCTCGGTATTGGCTAGGTTTTGGGCGGTGGGCGTGATGACGTTGGCCGACTCGATGATACCGTCATCATCGAAGGAGTACTCATGAATCAGCGTGCCCCGGGGCACCTCGATGGCCCCCACGCCACGGCCCGCCCGCACGCGATAATCCTGCATCTCCCGTTCCTCTTCGGGCAGGCCGAGCAACTCCTCGCACACCTGCTGACCCCGCTCCAAGCAGTGGACAAGCTCGACCAGCTGCGCCCAGGTGTTGGTGAGGACGTTCTCCTCCACCCCCCGCGGGAACAACCGCTGGAAGGCCTCCCGTGCCTGCCCCACCAGTCGGTCTCCCCACAGCGCCAGTCGCGCCAGGGAGCCCACCATGTAGGTCTCTCCCGAAGCCAACGCGGCGTGCTTGGCGTGCGAGTGCTCCACCGTGAACTCCCGCACCACGTCGCGGTACTCCGCCACCGGAAACTCCTCGCCGCGGGAGGTGCACAACGTCGAACCCCGGAAGCGGTATCCCTCCTCGTGCGGCCGCAGCGCCACGAACACCGTGGGACGAGCGGCGAAGTCCGGCACCTCGATGGACGCGGCCAGCTCCACGAAGCCGGCCAGCGGCCCCTGGGCCGCCGCCAGGGCAGCGCGGATCTCCTCCAAATCGCGATGTCGGGGCAACTTCCCAAAGCCACCAACCAGGGTGTTCACCGGGTGCACCGCCCGCCCGCCGATCAACTCCTGGATGCGGTTGCCCAGCTGCTTGAGCTTCAGGGCGAAGGTCACCTCGCGCGGGTACTTCTCCGCCATGGCGATGACCGAGTCGAAACCCAGAAAATCCGGCAACGCGAGGGCGAAAACATGCAGGGCGTGGGACTCGATGGTGGCCCCGAGCGTCAGCAGGCCGCGCATCTTGAACACCCGGGGTGACGAGCCGATGCCCAGGGCGTTCTCCAAAGCCGCCAGGGCGGCCACGGTGTGCCCCGCCGAACAGATGGCACACACCCTCGTGATCACCCCCTGTACGTCGAGAAAATGCTTGCCCTTCAACAGCGCCTCGTAGTAACGGGAGCCCTCGAAGATGTCCATGTTGACCTCGTGCACCCGGCCCCCCACCACCTTGACGAAGATCCCCCCATGCCCCTCCACCCTCCCCAGGTGGGGGATGACAATGGACCTACCGGCGGCGCTCATGGCGCACCTCCTTTTCCAGCCCCTGCTTGATCCATACCGGCGCCGAGAACTGGCTCATCTTGCGAGCGATCTCCACCCAGGAAATGCCGCGGTCGGCGAACATGGTGATGTTGGCGTCGTAGTTGGGCTCCTCCAAGGGACCCCGGCACCCGGCGCAGGCCACCGCGTGGGAGGGACAGCGGGCCCCGCAGCCGCCGCGAGTCATGGCGCCGGCGCAGACCTCCTGGAAGTACACCACCCGGCACAGATTCTCCTTCGCCTTGCACTCCCAGCACACCGGCAACATGTGAAACTCTGGCATGGCGCCGGCGAGCAAGGCGTGAGCCACGCGCAGGAACTCGTGGCGTTCGATGGGGCAGCCGGGGAGAGTGATCTCGAAGGGCACGAAGTGGGTCGGCGGCAGTGCCTCCACCGTGTCCAGAAAGTGCAGGGGGCTGCTGTGATACACCTCCCGCTGCAGCACCTCCCGGGGGATCTCGTTGTGCATCGCCGGCAACCCCCCCCACACGGCGCAGGTGCCGAGCGCCACCAGGGTCTTGGTCCGCGCCCGGATCTCCTTGAGGGATTCCAGGTCCCTCTCGGTGGCCACCACCCCCTCTACGAAGGCGATGTCCAGCCGACAGGTGTGGTCATTGCGGGAGGAGGCCATTACCCAATCAACGATGTCCATCTGTCGGGCCAAAGGAATGAGTTGGTCCTCGCAGTTCAAGATCTGCAGCTGATCCCCGGCACAGCCGGTGAGGCCGAAGATTCCCACCTTGGGCTTGCTCTTTGCCATCGCCCCCTCCTAGGTGTAGATGAGCTCGGGCAAGTTCATGGCGTCCCAGTAGGAAAACACGGGCCCGTGCAGACAGGTGAAGGTGTACCCCACCGCACAGTGGCCGCACTTGCCGATGCCGCACTCCATGCGCCGTTCCAGCGACAGGAAGATGCGGTCGCGCCCGAACCCCATGGCGACCAATTTCTCCAGCATGAACTTGTAAAACACCGGCGGACCGCAGGCCACGGCGTAGGTGGAGGGCACATCGCAGACCACCTCATCGAGCAGCTCGGTCACCACCCCCACCCTCCCGCTCCAGGGCTTGCCCTGGGTGGCGTCCACCGACAGATGCAGCTCCACATCGCCCCGCCGGGCCAGCGACTCCAGTTCCTCGCGGAACAGCACCGCATCGGGGTTGCGGCTGCCGTAGAGGAGCATCACCCGCCCGAAGCGCTCCCGCAGGTCCACCACGTATTGCAGCAGGCCGCGCAGGGGCACCATGCCCAGGCCGCCCGCCACCAGCATGAGATCACTGCCCTCCAGCCGCTCCACGGGAAACCCATTCCCGAGGGGCCCCCGAATCCCCACCTCGTCCCCCTCGGAGAGGTAATTGAAAAGGAAATCGGTGAGCTTGCCGGCGCGGCGGATCCCCAGCTGGAACACTCCTCGGCGAGTCGGTGAGGAGGGCAGGGAGAAGGGGCCCTCGCCCACCCCCTCCACCGACAGCTCCACGAACTGTCCTGGCCTAAACGTGAAGGAGTCCGCCAGGGTGGAGTCGGTAAAGCGCAGCTCGAAAAGCCGCACGTCGGGCACCAGGTCGGCGGCGCGCATGATGCGGGCGGGTGCCGGCAGGTAGGGATTCGGCCCGGTGGCCAGCTCCCGTGGCCCCCCCCGCGGCACGAACGGCTTCGGGATGACGACGCTCATAGCTCACCTCGCACGTACTTGAACACCTCCACCACGTTGATGCCGGTGGGGCAGTTTTCGATGCAGCGGCCGCACCCCACGCAGGAGGGCTTGCCGAATTCCCGCACGAAGGCCTCTTGCTTGTGGTAGTAGCGGTTGCGCACGCGGTCGGCGCGATCGGCGCGAAAATTGTGGCCGCCCGCCACCGTCGCGTAATCCCGGTACAGGCAGGCGTCCCAGGTGCGCGCCCGCACCGCCCGCCCCAGCTCGGGGCGCTCATCCACCACGTTGAAGCAGGCGCAAGTGGGGCACACCATGGAGCAGGAGCCGCAGCACAGGCACTTCTTGCCCACCTCGTCCCACACCGGGTCCTCGCGCTTGAGCTCCAACACGTAGGGCAAGTCCGTAACATCCATTGCCAGTGAGAAGCTCTGCTCCCGCTCCTGCAGGCGCTTCAGATAGTCCCTGGTGTCGGCGCGCGAGGCCGGCTCGAACAACTCCGGGTTGGCCCGGACGATGTCGTCGCCGCGGGCGGAGCACACCGTCACCAGGAAACGGTCCCCCAGCGGGGTGAGAAACACGTCGAACCCCCGCTCCACCGTCTCGGTCCCCAGCGACTCGCAGAAGCAGTACTCGTCGGGCATGCAACCGTACCCCACCACGGTGAGGCGTTCGCGGTTGCGCCTGTAGTAGGGGTCCACGTAGTCGGTCATGTAGATGAGGTCGAGGATCTCCAGGGCGTGGATGTCGCAGGCGTGGGCGCCGAAGTAGACGATTGGGCCCATGTCGTTGTCGAACACCTCCTCTGTTCGCCCGCCGTCCCGCCGCTCCAGCATGGCAAAGCGAGGCTTCAGCAGCAGCTTCTTGAAAGGGAGGATGGTGCGCAGGGCGTCGGGGCGAGCCAGGGAGACATCGTCAATGGCCTGCAAGACGTAGGTACCGGCGCCGCGCTCCACCGGGGCCACCAACGTGCCCCACCTTTTCAGGGCCTCCATAAAGGCCGGGAGGAAGCTGGCGTTCATGCGAAAGGTCTGCATACCCACCTCACTTCGTGAAAGTACTCACAACCCCATTTTAATGTCGATGATTCTTTGCGGAAAGTCAACTTCTCCCAACCTGCGCGACGTTCCGGCTTGCAGTACGCTTCTGCCCCTACGGCCGGGTCTTTCTAGCGTCGGTCACCACGACCACGTGAGGGCCAGGCCCGCACCGTCAGTGGAAACACTGGGCGCCACGGCTGGAACCCCTGGATTCCGCCGCTGGCGACCCCGCCCCACCACCCACCTCCCCATCGCCGCCCCCACCAGGGCCCCGGCCACCGCGTCCGAGGCCCAGTGGCGGTCCAGCTCCAGCCGGCTCCAGGTGGTGACGCCCGCGAAGGCCCACAACACCCCTTCCAACCAGCGCGAGGCGCCGTGCTCCCGCGCCACCGTGGCCAGCGCGAACGCCTGCGCCACCTCCCCTGAAGGGAAGGACTGGTGCTCCGAGAAGGGGCGCAGATGGGTGGCCCCCAGTCCCTTTGCCGGCCGCGCCCGCCCGCTCACCTCCTTCAGGGCCGGCACCACCACCAGCACGGTGAGCAACACGGCCTCCAGAGCATCCCCCGCCGCCGCCGCGCTGCGCCCATCGCCGGCCAGATTCGCCCCACCCCACAGCGCCGCCGCGCCCGCCAGGGGGCCCCAGAAGCTCACCGGGCGAAAGCTCTCGGCGGCATCCCGCGAGGAGGGGGTGGAGCGACGCTGTACGGCGTCGCGAATCGGCTCGTCGAAGACCGCCACCACAGCCACGGCCAGCGCCGACAGCCCCAGCGCCCGCCGGTCCCCGCCGTCCAGCCGTCCCGGGCGAGGGAGGAGTGCCCCCAAATCCCGCCCCCACTCGCACAGCAGCGCCCGACGCCGGCGCTGCCCCGGCGAGGCGACCTGCTCCCCGGCCGACGGCCCCACCCACAGACCCAGCCGCGCCCGCAGCTCCGCGAGATCCAGCGTAGGCCAGAGCACCGGCTCGAGAGTGGCCACCAGTCGCACCCCATCGCCGAGCCGCCAGCCGGAGGCCAGGGTCGCGCCGACGCCCCCTTCCACCCCGGCCTCGCGCCCCTCCCCTCCGGGACCGCGAAGAATCGCATCTTTGTCGCTCCACTCCCCAACCCTGGCTGTCAGCCCACCGCGCAGCTCCCAGGCGCCCCCCCCCACGAGGATCCGGTTCCACCACGCCCCCGCCTCCCACACCTCTCGCCCCCGCTGGTTCCCCGGCACCCCCTGGTAGGTGCTCTCCCACCGCGACTCGCGGTTGGCCGAGCCCAGCAGCAGGCCCACCTGATGCTCTCCTCCCCCCAGGTGCCGGCCCCCCTGCAGCTGCCACAGGGCGCCCCTGCCCAGCCCACCATCTTCACGTCCACCCGGGCCGGGCCAGGCACCACCGAGTCCCATCTCCACCGACCACGCCGCCGCTCCGGGTCGTCCCGGCGTAGCGCGCAAGGTCACCGACGCCTCCTCCGCCTCCACCGGCCCCAGCCACAGCCGCCGGGCTGACAGCCGCAGTCGCGCCGCCGGCGACACCGCCGCCTCCGCGCCCAGCTCCAGGAAAGCGGCCGGGCCGCCCCGGCCATCGGAGGAGGCGAAGACCCCGGTACCCACCTGGGCGGTCAGGGCACCCCCCTCTCCTTCCAGCATTGCCCCGGTGGTGGCGAAGGCCACCCCCAGCACCACGTCCCGCTGGCTCAGGTTGTATTCGGTAAAGAAGAAATCCACCTCGCCCCCGGCCAGCAGCGAGAAACCTCGAGATGCGCTCCACGCCCGCTCGACGCCCAGGCGGAAACCCAGGGCGTTGTCCAGGTTGCCGCGCCGCCAGTCGTCGTCATCGCAGGCCGGCAGGCGGCATTCCGCCCAGTGCCCGTGGGGGCCCACAGTGCGCCAGCGGTAGTGGGTGCCGCCGACAAACAGTCGTAGCTGCGAGCTCTCGCCGGCGCCGGCAGGCGGGACGAGGAGAAGCAGACCCAGCAAGGCGAGGCCGAGAGAGCCAGGGATGACGGATCGTGGCATCTCGGGATTATCGACCGGCCAGGCCGCGGTGGCCAGAGGTGGGAAGCGTCTGGGCGGCAGGCGGGTTATTGACTTTGCTGCCGGCTCGACGGCAGATCAACGGAGGAGGATCCCCATGACCGGTACCGCACGAACACTCATGACCCTGGCCGCCGCGTTGGCGGCGACGCCGCCCGCCTTCGCCAGTTTCGTCCCGCCGCGGGTGAGCCCCCAGGCCTCGGTGAGCCAGACCATCGGCACCACCCAGATCACCATCAGCTACAGCCGCCCTTCGGTGAGAGGCCGCACCATCTGGGGGGAGCTGGTGCCCTACGACCAGGTGTGGCGCACCGGCGCCAACGAGGCGACGACCTTCGCGGTCACCGACGACGTCGCCGTCAACGGTTCCCCCCTGCCCGCCGGCACCTACTCCCTCGCCACCATCCCCGGCAAGGCCGAATGGACGGTCATTTTCAACAAGGAGCGCGAGCTGTGGGGGATGTACCAGTACAAACCGGAGAACGACGCCCTGCGGATCAGGGTAAAGCCCGTGGAGGCTCCTTTCACCGAGAGTTTAGAGTTTGCCTTTCCCACCCTCACCGACGACTCGGCCACCGTGGTGATGCGCTGGGAGAGACTGGCCATCCCGTTCACGGTCAAAGTGGACGTGGTTGCTACCACCCTCGCGCGGGCGCGCGCCGCCGTCGCGGCAGCGGCTGCCGATGACTGGCGCACCCCCCTGGCTGCCGCCAACTGGCTACTCTCCACAAACTTGCCGCGGGAAGAGGGGATGAAGTGGCTGGATCGCTCCATCGCCATCCAGGAGACCTCCCAGAATCTGGGCGCCAAGGCCCGCGCCCTGGCCGCCGGCGGTGACACCGCCCAGGCCATCGCCCTGGCTCGGCGGGCCATCGAACTCGCCAAGGCCGCCAACCCCAACGCCAACACCTCGGCCCTGGAAAACCTCATCACCCAGTGGCAGGGAAAAACGTAGTCTTCGGGCAGGGGCGCCCCCGCGGCGCCCCTGCTTCGCCCCCCTACCGATTCTCCCGTGCCGGCAGGAGCGGCGTCAGCAGGTGGGCCAGAACCAACACCGCCACGCAGCCCAACACGTTGAACCACAGGAAGGGGACGGAGGTGAAGGCCCAGCAGGCCAGCACCACCGCCTCGGCCAGCAGTGCCGCCACGAAGGCGGCGGTACCCGAGACCCGGCGCCAGAAGTAAAAGGCCAGCAGGAAAATCCCCAGGATCGTTCCGTAAAAGAGGGAGCCCAGGATGTTCACCGCCTCCACCAGCGACCCGAGGCGGCTGGCCGACAGGGCGAAGGCGATGGCGAGGGCGCCCCAGGCGGCGGTCGCCAGTCGCGAGATGACCACGGTGGCCACCTCGCTGCCCTGCCAGCCGGCCAGTCGCCGCACCACGTCCACCACCGTGGTGGAGGCCAGCGCGTTGAGCTCGGCGGCCGTGGACGACATGGAAGCGGCAAACACCGCCGCCAGTACCAGCCCCACCAGCCCGGCGGGAAGGTAGGTCACCACGAACGTCAAGAAGACGTAGTTGACGTCCGAGGGATCGGCCTGGGGATCATGGCTCTGGATGACCGCGATGGCCTCCCGGCGGCGCAGCTCGGTCTCGGCAGCTGCCGCGCGGAGGCCCGACGTCGCCTCCGCCACCCGCTCCTCCTCCCCCGCCCGGAGCGCCGCCACCAGCTCCGCGGCCCGTTGCCGCTTGGCCAGAAAGGCGTCGGAGTGGGCCGCCGTCGCCGCCTCCCACTCGCCAGCTGCCGCCGCCCGCACCTTCGCCACTGCCACCGGGTTGAAGAACACCGGCGGTTCCACGAACTGATAAAACGCGAACACCAGAGCGCCCAGGAGCAGGATCGCGAACTGCATGGGAACCTTGACCAGCCCGTTGACCAGGAGGCCGAGGCGCGACTGGGCCACCGATTGCCCGGTGAGGTAGCGCTGCACCTGGGACTGGTCGGTGCCGAAGTAGGACATCGCCAGGAAACCGCCGCCGATCAGCCCAGACCAGAAGGTGTATCTGCTGGAGAGATCGAAGGAAAAGTCCACGGCCTCGAGCCGCCCCAGCTTGCCGGCGACCCGCAGGGCGTCCACCAAGCTCACCTCGGGGGGGAGGGACAGCACCAGAGCCACGAACGCCGCCCCCATGCCGAGGAAGATGATCCCCATTTGGTGCACGTGGGTCCATCCCACCGCCCGGGTCCCTCCGGCGGTGGTGTAGACCACCACCAGCACGCCGATGAGGACAATGGTGCCGTTGAGGTCCCACCCCAGGATGACCGACAGGATGATCGACGGGGCGAAGATGGTCAGCCCCGCCGCCATCCCCCGCTGCACCAGAAACAGCAGCGCCGCCAGCGCCCGCGTTTTGCCATCCAGGCGCGACTCCAGGAACTCATAGGCAGTGAACACCTTCAGCCGGTGGTAGGCGGGCACGGCGGTGATCGACAGCACCACCATCGCCACCGGCAAGCCGAAGTAGAACTGCACGAAACGCATCCCGTCGGCGTAGGCCTGCCCCGGGGTGGAGAGGAAGGTGATGGCCGAGGCCTGCGTCGCCATGATGGAAAGGGCGATGGGCAACCAGCGCATCTCGTGGCCGGCCTGCAGGTACTGCTCCACCGTGCGGACCTGGCGGCTCTTGACGACCCCAAAGCCCACGATGAAGGCCAGCGAGCCGAACAGCACCGCCCAATCCAGCCCGGTCACCGCTTCGCTCCCTCGAAAACCCTGTGCCGGCTCACGAGAAGGCCCGGGTGAAGAGGTAAAACAGCACCACCTCGGCGGCGAGGCTGCCCAGCACCAGGGCGTACCACCTGGCCCAGGAGGCTCCCCCCGGGGGCACCTCGCCCTCCCTGGCAAGTACCGGCCGGGCCTTGCTCACCGCCGCCCCCCCGCCAGCAGGTTGGCGAACAGCCGCAGGGCGCCCGGCACGCCGGCGGGCAACTGGCGAAAAAACGCCAAGGACGTGTACACATAGCTGCCGCGGCCAAAACGCGTCACCAGCAGTCCGCCCCTGAGCGCCTCCTCGCCCGGATCCTGCATGGCGAGGGGGGCGTCGAAGCGGGCGTCCCAGGTGGCGGGGAAGTACAGACCGCGCTCCTGCACCCATCCGTCGAAGTCCGCCCGCGTGATGCGGTTGGGATAAACCAGCACGGGGTGATCCGGCACCAGGATAGTCACCGGGCCATCCTCCACGGTGACCCGCTCCCGCCCCAGCGTCAGCGGGTGGGGCCCCAACGCTTCGGTGAGCAGACCGCGCGAGATGTTGTACTGCACCACCAGCGTGCCGCCCTGCTCCACGTACGCCAGCAGGCGGGGCTGCGCCGCCGCCAGGCGATCGCGGGTGTTGTAGGCGCGGATGCCGGTGACGACGGCGTCGAAGTGCCCCAACTCGCCGCTCTCCAGGTCGGCGTCCGACAGCAGCGCCACCTCGTACCCCAGCTGTCGCAGCACCTCCGGCACCTCGTCCCCCGGCCCCATCACGTACCCGATCCGCCGTCCGGCGATCTGCACGGGTTCGTACACCAGCGACACCTGGGCAGGAAGCAGCACCGTGGTGGGGGGGAGGTGGTCGTAGTCGATCTCGAAACTGCGCCAGGCGCTGCGCTGGCCGTCGACTTCCACCTCCAACCTGGCGGTACCCCGGCTCGTGGTTGCCGGCGGGGAGAGCCTCACCTCCACCACCGTCTCGGCGCCCCGGCGAGCGAGCACGAAGGGCACCTCGGCCGGCTCGCACCGCCACCCCGCCGGCAGATCCAGCCTCAGCACTCCCGTGGCGGCCCGGCTGGCGGTCAGACGCACCCGCATCGGGCGTGGCGCGCTGGCGGGGAAAACGACCACGCTGCTGTCCGTGGCCGCCGTGACCGGGGGAACCACCCGCAGCAGGCGCAGCCGCTCCCCGCGCACCGGGTCCACCGTCCTATGCACCACCGGCACCGCGAACTCCACCTCCTCGTCCCCCAAAGCCAGCACGAAGCGGACGGCGAAGGGCGGCCGGGGCGCGCCCTCGACGGCGACCTTCGCCGGCACCTGGTACAGCCCCGGCGAGGGAAGGTGGCGCAGCCAGTGCGGTGCCGACACCGGCGCGTCCCTGGGTACCACTGCCCTTACCGTGGTGATGACGGGCTGGTTGGTGGGCAAGGGGCGGTCACCTTGCACCGGCTCGCTGCCCTCCACCGCCACCGACCGCAGGATCACCGGGTAGCCAGCGCGGTTGACGGCCGTGGCCGAGACCGTCAGGGTGCCGCCGGGGGCCACGGAGGGTTCCTCGGCCACCGCCTCCAAGCACACCCCGCTGGCCGCCAGCAGCAGCGCATCCAGCTCTCGCCGCTTCACCTCCACCCACGGGGAGGAAGCCAAAGCGTTGATGGCCCGGCGCGCCACCAGCAGGTGGGGGACCACCGCGGCAGGCTCGACGAAACTGAACGCCTTCTGGGCTGCCGCCAGGGCGGCGTCGACGGCCGAGCCACCCGCTACTCGTCCCCAGCCGGTATCGATGCCCTCCAGGGGGTCCTTCAGCGCCGGGTCCCCGGCCAGTTGCTGCAGATCGTTGGGCAGCGAGCCCCGCCGCGGCGCCGCGCCAAACCCCTGGCTTTTATGCATGGAGCGGGCCCGTGCCGACAGCTCGGCGAATGACACCCCCAGGACCGGGTCGTACACCCCCAGATCCAGCGTCAGCAGCCGCGGTGGCGGGTTCGCCCCCGCCTCACCACTGGGACGCCAGCTGTTCCAAAACAGCCGGCGTGGCTTCCACACCCCCAGCTCCGCCACCTGCTCCGGAAAGCGCCGCGGATCCCCGGCGGCGGTAAAGGCCTCCGCCGCCAAGATGGCCGAGGCCGAGTGGTGCCCGTGCCCGGCGTCGCCCGAGGCGGGGAAACGAGTGATGATGATGTCGGGGCGAAAGGCGCGTACCACCCGGACGACGTCGGCCAGCACCTCGTCCTTGCCCCACACGGCGAGGCTCTCCTCCGCCGTTTTCGAGTAACCGAAGTCCACCGCCCGCGTGAAAAACTGCTCGGCGCCGTCGATGCGCCGCGCCGCCAGCAGTTCTTCCGTGCGAATAACCCCCAACAGGGGGGCCTGCTCCGGGCCGATCAGGTTCTGGCCGCCATCCCCGCGGGTCAACGACAGATAGGCCGTACGCAACTGCCGACCGCGGGCAAAGTAGGCCAGCATGGCAGTGTTCTCGTCGTCGGGATGAGCCGCGATGTAGAGTACGCTCCCCACCACCCGCAGCTTCTCCAGCGCCCGCCACACCTCGGAGGCACTCGTTGCACCCTCCGCCTGGGCGGAAACCGGCAAGGTTGATGCCGCCACCAGCAGCACCACCCACCCCGCCAGCCATCCCGAGTGACGACCTTTCCTCTCCATCCCCGACACGCCGTGACCTCCTTCCCTACCTGGAAGAAAACGCACATCCGAACCAGCTATGCCCACCGGAGAACCCGGCGGCCTACCCGTGGGAGTGGCGAGCCTCGAGGACCGGCGCGGGCGGCACCAGCGACCCGGGGCCGAGCTGAAGCTCCAGCGACTCGCTGTCGCAGCGGACGCGGCGCACCGCCACCTCGAGTCCGGCGGGCAGCCACTCGCGCAGATCCAGCAGAAAAACCCCGTCGGCGGAGTCGTACTGGATCTTGCCGGGTATGGCCCGCTTGAGGATGGAGGCCACGGCGGATCCTGGCAGCCGCACACCCAGCGGCCCGCTCACCGCCACCACTTGACAGCCGAAGAAGCCGTACAGAAGCCGGGCTTCGCGCAATCGCACCGCCACCGTCCCGGGCAAACCCTTCCACGCGAAGGCGACCTCCAGCTGCAGGTCACCGTCGGGCAGGCCCTCGAGCCCCACTCGACGCAGCGCCGGCACCCGTGCCGGCAGCTCCCGGTTGGCCCGGGCGTGCAGCTGCGCCAGATCCAGCCGCAGGGTGAAGCCCTCCCAGGAAATGAGCGGCCGCGGCGGCGGTGTGGCGTTCATGGGCGGAGTATAGCGCGGGAGAGAGGGTCGATCACTGCGCGCCGCCGAGCAAACCCCCTGGTATCTTTGCCCTCGGTGCCGTCACACCAGATAGGCCACCGCAAAACCCAGCTGGGCAGCCATCATCATCGAGTACATGTGAGTCCAAGAGGGGTGATTCTCGCGGCGCGACAGGGAGGCCGGGTCCTCGAGCAGGAGCCAGCAGGTGTACACCCCCCAAACCGTGAGCAGGCCGCCGAGGGCGATCAGCACGGTGGGGTTGCCGGTCAACATCGCCAGCTGGGGGGCCGCCGGGTCGCGCAGCACTGTTCCCAGGGGTATGAGCAGCCAGGGCAGTACGAACGAGGGGGCGATCATCCAGGCGGCCCGGTGCTCCCCGTACTTCACCGGCAGGGTGTGCACTCCGCTGGCCGCATCACCCTTCATGTCAGAGAAATCCTTGGTGCTAGAGGCACCCAGCAGGAAGACGCCGAACACCGCGCCGATCCACCACGCCTCGGCGTGCCAGATGGGGGCCACCATCCCCCACCCGGCCACCTTCAGCCAGACGCCGCGCGGGATGGCGATGGTGACGTTGGCCCAGATGCCGAATCGCTTGGTGCGGCCCAGGGCCGGCAGGGAGTAGACGAGGGTGGCCAGGGCGGCCCCCAAATAGAGGAAGAACACCCCGTGGTCCAGCAGCGATCCCCCTAACCGTTCGGCCAGCGTCACCGCCGGGTATGGCACCACCAGCCACACCGGCAGGGTCCCAGCCAGGTAGAGGAGGGCGGCGTGGCGGGCGGCCTGCCCCACCGACACCCGCCCCGAGGGGATAGGGCGCTGCGGCTTGTTGATGCGGTCCGCCTCCAAATCGGTGATCTGATTCAACGTGTTGGAAGCCGCGTTGAGCAGCGCCGCACAGACGCTGCCCAACACCACCGTGAACAGCACTGAGGGCCGCAACAGCCGTTCGGGGTCGGGGTTGTGGGCCGAACCGAAGGCGCACACCGCCCCCGAGACGATGCCCAGCAGCGGCGGCAGCAGGGTAAAGGGTCGATCCAGGTCCAGCAGGTCTGCCCACTTCACGGCAACCACCTCCCCGCCACCGCCAGGGTACCCGCGGCCAGAGCCGCCGCCACCGTGAGGGTCAGATTCACCGCGTCGTGCCCGACTCGCCGGTCGAAGCCACTCTCCGCCACCGCCGCCGCCACCCCGGCCCCCGCCGCCAGCGTCGCCAGCCCTCCACCCAGGAGCCCCAGAGCCCAGGCCAGGGCGCCGATGGCCGCCCCCCCTCCCAGCGTCCCCAAGGTGCCGACCATGCTCACGGCCCCCGGCGTGCCCATCGGCACCGGCTGCAGGGCCGGCAGGCTAAAGGCTCGCCCGCCCGAGGCCTTGCCCAGCTCCGACCCGGCCGTATCGGCGAGCGCCCCGGCCAGCGCCGCGATGGCCATGAGGGCGCACAGGCGAGCGTCGGCGAAGGGGGTCAGCGCCGCCGCCACCAGCACCACCGCCCCCTTGGCGGCGACGTTCCCCAGCCCCCGACGGCCGGCATTGCCCTCGGCGATGCCCAGCGCCTCCTTGCGCCGCCACCCCACCCGGGTGGCCGCCGTTCCCGCTGCCAGGAAGGCCAGCAGAACCAGCCACAGGCGCACCCCGCCCAGCCCCCAGGTGACCGACCCTAGGATCAGCGCGGCGACAATGGCGGCGGGTGTCAGCACTCGCTTCCACGCCGCCAGCACTGCGCAGACCCCATTGACCGCCAGGGCCAAGAGCCAGCCGGTGGCGCCGGTGGGCCAGAGGGGCCAGGGAAGCGAGACCGGCGCGGCCCCCTCCCAGGGCGCCAGCAGCGCCGTCAGCACCAGCGCCGCGGTGAGGGGAGCCAGCAGGTTGTCGTCCAGCGCCAGGGGGGCACTTTCCACCAGGGCCGCCACGACGGCCGCCGCCAGGAATATCACCACGAGTCCGGGCCATACCAACCCATCGGGAAGCACGTTCGGGCTCTGCCAACCCCGCGAGGCCACGAAGAGCCACAGCAGGCCACCCCCCAGCCACCCCGCCACCGCTCCCGCCGCCAACCCCACCCAGCTCTTGGCCGGGTTCCAGGGCAGCCGTCTCCTCCCCCACCGCAGCCCTGCCACCCCAGCGGCGGCGTCGCCCAGCGCCAGCACCCCCCAGGCGAAGGCGACAATTTCGAGACGCTCGCGAAACACCGCGACCAGCAGCAACACCACCGCCGGATAGAGCAACACCCCACAATCGGAGGCGCCGGAGCGGGCGCTCGCCATCCGGTGTCCGACAAGGTGCGGCAGTATCAGCCAGTTGAACAGGAACGCCACCGTGGCGCAAGCCGCCGCCAAGGGCCAGGGCAACCACGCCAGCGGCAGGGCGAAGACCCCCATGGCAGCGTGCACCCCCTTGCGGGCCCCCTCACCCGGCGGGAGGGGCTGCGCCCCCGGCCACTCCGCCTCAACGCCGCCGGCGGGCACGTCGGCCAGTGGACCCCGGTGATTGCGGACGCTCATGGGAACAGCCGCCGGCGCCAGTACTCCAGGGTGTCCAGCAGCGTCTGCCGGAAGGGGATGGTGGGACGCCACCCCACGTGCTCGAAAAACCTGGTGGGATCCCCCACCAGTGCGGGTATTTCCGCCGGTCGCAGGCGCGCCGGATCGCACTCCACGTCCATCACCGCGGCGGTCAGGCTGAGCAGCTCGTCCAGCACCGCCCGGATGGACCGCCCGTGGCCGGTGCAGACGTTGTACACCGCTCCCGCCGTGCCCCGCTCTCCGGCCAGCCGGTAGGCGCGCGCCGCATCGCGCACGTCGATGAAGTCCCGCCGCGCCTCCAGGTTGCCCACCAGCAGGCGGGGGGGGCGGAGCTCCCGCTCCACCTCGACGATCTGCCGCGCCAGCGACGACACCACGAACCGCTCCGGCTGCCGTGGACCGCAGTGGTTGAACAGCCGCAGCCGCACCGTGCGCATCCGGAAGCTATGGAAGTATTGATAACCAAAAAGATCGACCGTTGCCTTGGAGACCCCGTAGGGCGACACCGGGCGCAGTGGTCGGTCCTCGTCAATGGGCAGCTCCCCCTCCCCCACCACCCCGTAGGGCTCCGCCGAACAGGCCAGCACCACGGTGGCGTCCAGATCCAGCTGCCGCACCGCCTCCAGCAGGTGCAACGTCCCCACCGCGTTGGTCTTAAGGATCTCCTCCGGGGTCGCCCACGAACCTGCCACCGACGAGGACGCCGCCAGGTGGTAGATCACCTCCGGCCGCGCTGCCTGCAGCGCCCGCAGCAATGACGAAGCGTCCTGCAGGTCTCCCTCCACTAGGCGCAGGAGTGGCTGCAAGGGTTGTAGCTCGGCCGTCGAAGAGCGCCAGCGCACCAGGCCGAACACCTCCACATCCCCGCCGCTGGTGAGCAGATGCTCCGCCAGATGACTACCCACGAAACCGGTAATTCCGGTGATCAATACTCGCACGCTGCCATGGTAGCGCGCATCGCGGTCTTACGAGGCCCGGCGGCGCTACACTCTCGGTGGAGGAAACCCTCGCGGGGTAGCTGCGGTGCCCACGTACCCATGCCAACGACGTCGCCCAGGCGCTTCCAATCCCTGTTGGCCATCACCCTGGCGGTGGGAGCGGGGGTGTTCGTGCTGAGCTTTCTGCCCCGGGCGATGCTGTACCCCGCGCCGCGACTGCCGGTGCCCGAGCCGCCGATGCCCTGGCGCGAGGTGCGCATCCCCCTGGCCGACAACGGCCACGTGCACGGGTGGTGGCGTGCGAGCCCAGACCCGGGCGCTACGCTCATCTTCTTTCATGGCAACGGGGAGAGCCTGGCCACCCTGAGATGGGGGGGCTTGCTGGATCAGCTGGCCGCCGTCTCCGCCGCCACCCTAGTGCTGGACTACCCCGGCTACGGGCGCTCCCCCGGCCGCCCCAGCGAAGCCGGCCTGCACGCCGCCGCCGACGCCGCCCTGCACTTTGCTGAGGCCGAGGAGAACAGCCGGCCGGTGGTAGTGTGGGGGTGGTCGCTGGGCGCCGCAGTGGCCATCCCCCTCGCCGCCCGCGCCGGCGAGCGGGTGGGCGGGCTCATTGCCGCCAGCCCCTGGACGCGCCTGCGTGACGTGGCGGCGGTGCACTTCCCCCGCGTGCTGGTGCGCCTGCTGCTGCGGGAGGAGTACCACTCGCTGCGGGCGGCAGCGGCCGTGCATGTCCCGGCGCTGGTGCTGCATGGGAGAGAGGACGGCATCATCCCCCCCGAGCACGGCCGCCGCATCGCCGCCGCCCTCGCCGGCCCCACCCGCCACGTGGAGGTCGCCGGGGTTGGACACAACGACCTCCTGACCCACCCTGCGGTGTGGCGCGAGGTGGCGAATTTCATCGCTGGAGTCGCTAAACCGCGCTAGAACGGGGCGAAACCGGAGGCTTCCCAGAAGTCGGCGCGGACGGAGTTGTAGAGTTGCTGCAGAGCGTCGAAGTGCTGCCGCTCCCACTCCGCGAGAAAAACGTAGAAGTCCCGCACTTCCCTTTCCCTCGCCCCTTCGGCGGCGCGGGTGAAAAAGGTCACGGCGTTGTTCTCCAGCGTCATGCCCACCGACAGCACCCCCACTTCGAACACCGCCCCTGCCGCCTGCTGCCGGAACTTGTCCGAGAACACCGCGTTGGAGAACGCCTTGAGCTCGGGGGCCCGGCGCTGCACCACGAAGGCCGCCAGCCCTTCGGCGTCGAAGTTCTTCATCACGCCTTTCAGGTAGAGCTGGTGCTCCACCTCGTCCCGAGCCAGTTTGGCGAACAGCTCCTGTACCGCTGGCTTGGTGGCGCGCTCGGCGGTCATGGAGTAGAAGGTGTAGCCGTCCACCTCGATCTGGAAGGCCTTCTTCAAGATGTCCAGGATTTCCGCCCGCGCGTCCATAGTTGACCTCCTCTACACCGCCTCGCGGATGAGCGGCTCGGGGCGAACGGCGGCCTCCCCCGCCGGCACGTACTGCAGCGCCCCGGTGGGGCAGAAGGGCACACACCTGGGGGCACCGCCGCACAGATCGCACTTGGCCACGCGGTGGTAGGGCTCGTCCCAGACCATGTTGCCGAAGGGGCAGGCGGCCACGCACATGCGGCAGACGATGCAGCGCTCGTACAGCACGTCGATGGCACCGGTGGTCTGGTTGCGCACCAGCGCCTGGGTGGGGCAGATGGCGACGCAGGCCGCCTCGTGGCACTGGAAGCACACCACGGGAGTGCCCAGCTCCGGCCCGCGCCGAAAGATGTTGATGCGGGTGGCCGCCGGGCGGCCCTCGCTGCCGTGCCCGAAGGCGCACGCCAGCTCGCACTTGCCGCAGGCGATGCAGCGCTCCACGCTGACCTTGTAGATCATGCTCTCCATCCTCCACCTCCTACCTGGCCGGCGGCGCCGCCGCCGGCAGCACCCCCTGCAGCCGCTGGAAGGTGCCCGCCATCTGCTTGCGCTTGCAGGCGTCGCAGGTGGTGAAGTAGTCCTCACTCACCCCGCCGTGGCCCGCGAAGTGGCGGGCCTGCTCCACGGTGATGTGGGCGCGGCCGCAGGTGGGGCAGCGCAGCATCTCGAAGCTCTTCCCCCAGATGGTGCGCGAGGTGGAGGAGGTGGTGTAGGGGATGTAGTCGGTGGGGCAAATCTCGGCGCAGGCCAGGCAGCCGATGCAGTCGGGGGGCGGCTGGTGGTAGGGCGGCGCCACCTCCCGTCCGATGCCGCGGTTGACCGTGGCGATGGCGGACACGCCGATGTGGTCGCAGACCCGGGTGCAGAGGGCGCAGAGGATGCAGTCGGTGGGGTTGGGGTTGGGGACGTACGAGGTTTTCTCGATCCCGTACTCCCGCGCCAACCTCTGGATCAGGGGAGTGTCCGGGCAGCGGGCGAGGAGCAAATCCAGCACCACCCGGCGGGTCTCGATCACCCGCTCGCTGGCGGTAAAGGCGATGATCCCCTCCTTGACCGGGAACTGGCAGGCGATGACCATCTTGCACCAGCCGTCCCAGCCTTCCTCGGTAACGTCCACCACGCACAGGCGGCAGCCGCCATAGGGCTCCAGCGCCGGGTGGTGGCACAGTGTCGGGATGGTGATCCCCGCCCGCTGAGCCACCGCAAGGAGAAACTCCCCCGAGTGAGCCTGGACGGGCTTGCCGTCGATGGTGAGGGTGACGGGTTTGCCGCTGTTTTCGATGCTCATGCGACCCCCCGGGCGGCCAGCTGGTGCTTGGGCAGGAAGCGGATCGCCTGGGTGGGGCAGGCGTCGTAGCAGGCCCCGCAGGCGATGCACTTGTCTTGATGAATAACGTGTAACTCCTTGACCTTGCCGGTGATGGCCTCGACCGGGCAGGCCTTGAAACAGGCATGGCAGCCATCGCAGGTCTCCGGCATGATCTCGTAGGTGGTGAGGTCGCGGCAGATCCCGGCCGGGCACTCGCGGCGCTCCAGGTGGGCCACGTACTCATCGCGGAAGTAGCGCAAGGTGGAAATCACTGGATTGGGGGCCGACTTGCCCAGCTCGCACAGGGAACCCAGCTGCATCCCTCGGGACAGCCGCTCGATGCGCTCGATGTCCCCCGGCTTGCCCCGCCCCGCCACCAGGTCGTCAAACATGGCCAGCATCTGGTGCAGCCCCTCGCGGCACGGCACGCACTTGCCACACGACTCCTCGGTAAGAAACTTCAAGAAGTATCGGGCCACGTCCACCATGCAGGTGCGGTCGTCCATGACGATCATGCCGCCGGAACCCATCATGGAGCCCGCCTCGGTGAGCTTCTCGTAGTCCACCGGCAGGTCCAGCAGCGCCTCGGGCACACATCCACCGGAGGGGCCACCGGTCTGGACGGCCTTGAAGGGGCGGTCGTTGAGCACCCCGCCACCGATGTCGTAGATGATCTGACGCAGGGTCATGCCCATGGGCAGCTCGATGAGGCCGGTGTTCTTGACCTTGCCAACCAGGGAGAAGGCCTTGGTGCCCTTGGACTTGGTCGTCCCCATGGCGGCAAACCAGGCGCCGCCGTGCTCGAGGATGGCCCCCACGTCGGCCCAGGTTTCCACGTTGTTGAGCACCGTGGGCAGGTCATACAAGCCGCGGTCGGTGGCGTGCACGTATTTGGCCCGCGGCTCCCCCACCTTGCCCTCCAGGGAGCGCATCAACGCCGACGACTCCCCGCACACGAAGGCGCCGCCCCCGCGGGAGATGCGGATGTCGAAGGCAAACCCCGAACCCAGGATGTTTTGCCCCACAAGCCCGGCGTCGCGAGCCTGCTGGATGGCCAGGGTGAGGTTGACCACCGCCAGGGGGTACTCGTCCCGCACGTAGATGATTCCCTCGTGGGCACCGATGGCCCAGCCGCCGATGATCATCCCCTCCAGCACCGAGTGGGGGTCCCCTTCCATGATGGAGCGGTCCTTGAACGCCCCGGGATCCCCCTCGTCCCCGTTGCACAGGACGAACTTGCGCTCCCCCTTGGCGTTGCGGCAGGAGCGCCACTTGCGTGCGGTGGAAAAGCCCGCCCCGCCCCGTCCCCGCAGGCCAGAGATCTCCACCTCCCTGAGCACCTCCTCGGGGGTCATGCCTAGGGCCTTGACAAGGCCCCCGTAGGCGCCGTGGGCGATGGCGTCCTCGAAATCGGTGGGGTCGATGTGGCCGATGCGTCGCATGGCCACCCGCGTCTGATGCTTGTAAAAGGGCACCTCCTGGTAGTGCTCGATGCGCTGGCCGCTGGTCGGTTCCTTGTAGAGGAGTCGCGGAATGACCGTGCCCCCCTTGAGCGTCTTGTCCACGATCTCCTTTACGTCCCTGGGTTTGACCTTGGTGTAGAGGATGCCTGCGGGCCGCAGCACCACCAGCGGTCCCCGCTCACAGAAGCCGTGGCACCCGGTGCGCTTGGTGAAGGTCTTGACCTCGGTTGCCGAGCCATCGAGGGTGGCCGCGAAGGCCTCGGCCACCGCCGCCGCCCCGTTGGCCAGGCAGCCGGTGCCGCAGCACACCAGCACCTCCGCCCGACGCTGCGCCAGCTTTGCCTGGGCGCTTTTGCGGAACTCGGCAAACGCCGCTGGCGACTCAATTCGCATCAGCCTTCCCTCCGCTCCCTTTGAGGTACTTGCCCACCTTGGCGGCGGCGGCGTTGCCGTAGTACGTCTCGTCGACGATCAACACCGGCGCCATGGCGCACGCCCCCACGCAGTTGACGGTCTTGACGGTAAACCCCAGATCCGGGGTGGTGCCGCCGGGTTCCACGTTGAGTTGCCGGCACAGCTCATCCAGCAGCTGCACCGCCCCGCGGATGTGGCAGGCGGTGCCGGTGCACACCTTGACGATGGTGCGCCCCTGGGGAGTGAGGGAAAACGCCTTGTAGAACGTCCCCACCGAGAACACTTTGGCCAGGGGCACGTGCAGCGTCTCCGCCACCCGCACCAGCACCTCGCAGGGGAGGTAATTGTAGGCCCGGTGCACGTCCTGCAGTACCTGGATCAGCGAGGCCTCCTCGGCGGGGTAGCGCTCGAGAACCTTTTCGGCCGGTGTCAGATCGACGCTACACGATGCACTCATGCGGTCACCTCCTGGGTACTCTCGCCCCGGCCAATGGCGACGCCGCGCCGAAAGGCCTGGAGATTGGCCTCCACCAGCCCGGGCTTGCCGGCGAAGGTCTCTTGAATGACCTCCTCCAGCACCCGCTCCGACACCGCCCCGGTGGAGCCCACGTAGGCGCCCAGCGCCACCATGTTGGCGCCGCGGGGGTTGTGCAGCTCGATGGCGATGTCGTTGGCGGGCACCGCCACCACGCGGACGTCGTCCCGTCGCGGCTGACGGTGGATGAGGGAGGTGTTGACACAGAGCAGGCCGCCGCTGCGCAGCAACGGTTCGAACTTGTCCAGGGACGGCAAGTTCAAGACGATGATGGCGGAGGGGTGCTGCACCACCGGCGAGCCCACCGGGCGATCGGAAATGACCACCGTGCAATTGCAGGTCCCGCCCCGCATCTCCGGCCCGTAGGAGGGGAACCAGGAAACCTCCTTGTTCTCCCGCATCCCGGCGTAGGCCAGCATCTTGCCCACCAGCAACACCCCCTGGCCCCCGAAGCCAGCAATGACCACGTCGTGCTGAGCCATCACGCACCTCCAAAGAGGGGTAGGGGCGCCCGATCCGGACCTTCCGGCGTTTTGAATACTCCCAGCGGGTAGTAAGGGAGCATGTGCTGCTCCAGCCAGGTGAGCGACTCAGCGGGGGGAATCCCCCAGTTGGTGGGGCAGGTGGAGAGCACCTCCACCAGGGAGAAGCAGCGGCCCTCTTTCTGGCAGCGAAAGGCGCGGCGTATCATCTCCTTGGCGTGCACCGCGTGGAGGGGGGAGTGCACCGAAGCGCGGGCCACGAACGCCGGGGTGCGTAGGGTAGAAATGAGCTCGGCGATGCGGATGGGGTAGCCGGCCTGCTCCACGTCGCGCCCCAGGGGACAGGTGGTGGCCACCTGGCCGGGCATGGTGGTGGGGGCCATCTGACCACCGGTCATGCCGTAGATGGCGTTGTTGACGAAGATGACGGTGACCTTCTCGCCGCGGTTGGCACAATGGAGGACCTCGGACAGCCCGATGGAGGCCAGGTCTCCGTCCCCCTGGTAGGAAAAGACGATGAGGTCGGGGCGAGCCCGCTTGATACCGGTGGCCACCGCCGGCGCGCGGCCGTGGGAGGCCTCGTGGAAGTCGGTGGCGAAGTAGTTGTAGGCCAACACTGAGCAGCCCACGGGGGCGATGCCCACGGTGCGCCGGGTGAGGTCGAGCTCGTCCAGCACCTCGGCCACCAGCCGGTGGATCACCCCATGGGTGCACCCCGGGCAGTAGTGGGTGGGCACCTCGGTGAGGGCCGTCGGCTTGCCGAACACCAGCGTTTCAGGCATGGCTTCCCTCCCCTGCCGCCAGCTCCCTGACCCTGGCGGCGATATCCTCGGGGGTCAGCAGCATCCCCCCTTGGCGGCCAATGAAATGCACCGGCACTCGCCCCTCCACCGCCAGCCGGACGTCCTCGATCATCTGCCCCGTGGACAGCTCCGCCACCAGCACCGCCTTCGCCTTCTCGGCCGCCCGCCGCACCGCTTCGTAGGGGAAGGGGAAGAGGCTAACGGGTCGCACCATCGCCGCCCTCACCCCCGCTTGCCGGAGGTCATCGAGCGCCGTGTACACCACCCGCGCCACCGTCCCGTAGGCCACCACCAGCACCTCGTACTGGCCGTCGGTCCCCACCTCCGCCACGCGCTTTTCGTCGCGTTCCATGGCGGCGTACTTGGCGGCCAGCTTCTGGTTGTGGCGCTCCAGCGCCTCTGGGTCCAAAAACAGCGAGTTGATGATGGCGCGGGGGCGGTCCCCCTTCCAGCCCGTCGAGGCCCAGGTCTTGGGGGCGAGCGGCTTGCAGGGCCGACGATCGGCCTTGAACTCCACCGGTTCCATCATCTGGCCGATCAGCCCGTCCCCCAGGATCAGCACCGGGTTGCGGTAGTAGTCGGCCAGATCGAAGGCGTCCTGCACCAGATCGGCGGCCTCCTGCACCGACCAGGGGGCCAGCACCAGACAGCGGTAGTCACCGTGCCCACCGCCCTTGGTGGCCTGAAAGTAGTCCCCCTGGGCCGGCAGGATCCCGCCGAGGCCGGGCCCCGCGCGCATGATATTGATCACCACCACTGGCAGCTCGGATCCAGCAATATAAGATAAACCCTCCATCATCAAAGAGATGCCTGGCGAGGACGAGGACGTGAGGACCCGCTCGCCGGCGCCTGCTGCACCGTAGATCATGTTAGACGCCGCCACCTCGCTCTCGGCCTGCACGAAGGTGCCCCCCACCTGCGGCAGGCGGGCGGACATGTACTCGGGGATCTCGTTCTGAGGGGTGATGGGATAGCCGAAGAACAGCCGGCACCCCGCCTGGATGGCGGCCTCGCCCATCGCCTCCGCCCCCTTCATCAGCTTCTTGGCCATCGCCCGCTCCTTCTCGTCCGGCGCCTAGTAGGCGAAGTAGTGGTACATGGTGCCCGACACCCGCATGGTAATGGCCACGTCGGGGCAGGTGATGCAGCACAGCCGGCAGCCGATGCAGCGCATGGGCTCCACCATGCGGGCGTAGAAGTACCCCTTGGAGTTAAGGTTTGTGCCCATGGCCAGGATATTCTGGGGGCAGGCGTGCACGCACAGTTCGCACCCCTTGCACCCCTCCGCGTCGATGACGATCTGGGGCACCAGCGGTCTCCCTTCTCCCCGCCCGACCCTTGGGAGTCGGGTCAGTGGACCACGAACAACGGGCCGGTGGTACGCTGTCGCCCGGACAGCTCGAACGGCGGCCGCACCACCCGTTTCACTACCGTCAGCTCGGCGCCCAGCCGGGCGCCAGCCAGCTCCCCTTCCAGCGCCTCGTCCACCACTAACGCCCGCACCGGCACCCCCAGCGCCTCCCCCGCCTGGCGGGCCAGCTCGTAGCCGTGCAGCACCACCTCGGCCGTGGTCTCCCCCAACAGGTGGGTGTTGGAGACCAGGCCGGTCACCCGCCGTCGGGCCGCCGCCTCGATGGCCCGCACCATGGCCACGGCGTCTGTCGCGGTGGTGGTGAAGGGACGCCGAAAGTTGAGCACCGCCAGCGTGTCCGCCCCCTCCGCGGGGATGGCATCGGCCAACGACCCCAGCGCCCGTGCCCCGGTGGGATCACCACCGGCATCCACCAGCACGGTGCGAGCCGGGTCGCGCACCGCTGCGCGGATGGCGGGGACGATGATCGGCAGGTCGGCGAAGATGTTCTCTCCCTGCGGTGCCACCACCTCGATCCCCTGCGCCGCCAGCACCGCCCGGGCGGAGCGGGAGCGAAAGTACGGCTTCACCACATCCAGGTCAACCAGCACTACCCGGCGGCCCGCCCGGGCGAGGGCCTGCGCGCCGTTGATGGCGATCTCAGTCTTGCCGCTGCCGAAGTGGCCGACAAGGATGGTGATCCGGCTTGAGTACACCAGCCCCCCCGTTTTCCACTTTATGTGAAGTCTTTCACGACGTCAAGAGAGCGCAGGATTTTGATACGCAATCGCGACATTTGCGGCGTACCCCCGTCAGCGGATCGCCAGATAGCGCGCCAATGCATCCTGCCAGGGCGGCATCGGCTTGCCCAGGATGCTGCACAGCAGCGTGGTGTCCAGCACCGACCAGGGAGGCCGCCGGGCCGGCCGCGGCATCTGCGCCGTGCTCACCGGCACCACCTCGGCATCGGCGCCCAGCAGGCGGACGATCTCGCAGGCAAAGCCGTGCCAGCTGGTGACGCCATCGTTGACCGCGTGCACCACCCCTTCCACCTCCAGCCGCACCAGGGCCAGCAGTGCCTCGGCCAGGTCGACGGCCCAGGTTGGGCTGCCAAACTGGTCGTTGACCACCCGCAGCGTTCGCGCCCCGGCCTCCAGCTGCCGCCGGATGGCCCCCACGAAGTTCTGGCCCTCCCCGTACAGCCAGGCGGTGCGCACGATGAGGTGGCGGCGTGCCTGCCGCGCCGCCAGCTCGCCAGCGAGCTTGCTGCGGCCGTAGGCGGAGAGCGGCCGACAAGGATCGTCCTCGCGGTAGGGGCGGGAGGCGGTGCCGTCGAAGACGTAGTCGGTGGAGATCTGGACGAGCAGGGCGTCCACCGTGTTGGCCGCCGCCGCCAGGTGCCCCACCGCCTCGGCGTTGACCCGTCGCGCCTCCTCTTCGTGCTCCTCGGCCAGGTCCACGGCGGTGAAGGCGGCGCAGTTGACGATGACCGCCGGTCGCCACTGGCGGACCAGCGCCGTCACTCTCGGACCATCGCTGATGTCGTGCTCGGGCAGGTCGATACCGGCAACGTCCAGACAGCGCCGCTGGCTGGCCACCGCCAAGGCGCGGCCCAGCTGCCCCTGCGACCCGGTCAGCAGGAGGCGCATCGCTAGCGGGCCGCCCCCGGCCCGTCCAGCAGCGACAGCAGGTAGGTGCCGTAGCCGGAGGAGGACAGGGGCTCGGCGACGCGCCTGAGCTGCGCGTCGTCGATGAACCCCATGCGCCACGCCACCTCTTCGGGCGAGGCAATCTTAAGTCCCTGGCGCTGCTCCACCACGTGCACGAAGTTGGCCGCCTGCAGCAGCGATTCATGGGTGCCGGTGTCCAGCCACGCGGTGCCCCGCCCCAGCACTTCCACCGTGAGCTCCCCCCACTCCAGATAGCGGCGGTTGACATCGGTGATCTCCAGCTCCCCCCGGGCCGAGCGGGGGATGGTGCTGGCTACCTCCACCACCCGGTTGTCGTAGAAGTACAGGCCGGTGACCGCGTAGTTGGAGCGCGGGCGGGCGGGCTTTTCCTGCAGCGACACGGCGCGCCCCGCGGCATCGAACTCCACCACGCCGTAGCGCTCCGGATCCCGCACCCAGTAGCCGAACACGGTGGCGCCGCGCTCGCGCCCCGCCACGGTTTGTAGCAGCTTCGCCAACCCTTGAGCGTAGAAGATGTTATCCCCGAGGATCAGACACACGCGATGGCTGCCGATGAACTCTCGGCCGATGAGGAACGCCTCGGCCAGGCCGCCGGGGTGGGGCTGGGTGGCGTAGCTCAGGCTCAAGCCCCACTGGCTGCCATCCCCGAGCAAGCGCTGAAAGGCCGGCGCGTCGATCGGGGTGGTGATCACCAGGATGTCGCGGATGCCCGCCAGCATCAGGGTGGACAGGGGGTAGTAGATCATCGGCTTGTCGTGCACCGGCATGAGCTGCTTGGAAACCGCCACGGTAATGGGGTACAGCCGCGTCCCCGAACCGCCCGCCAAAATGATTCCTTTGGGAACTGCCATCGCCCCTCCCCCCTGGCCGCGCCACCGCGGCCGGGATTGTAGCGTGCACGGAAAGGCGGAGAGGAATAGACTCTCTGCCGCCGGCCTTGAACTTTCCGGCCACGGAGGTCACGTGCGCAAGCGCCAGGGCGTTGCACCCACCACCACCGCACCCACCATCGCCGACGGCGACAGGACCGGCACGCCCGGGGGCCGCCAAGAGCTGCTGGTACCTCGCATCGCCGCGCACCTCGCCGAGGTGCTCAGGCTGCTCGATCTGGACATGAGGGACCCCAACCTGGCGAGCACCCCGGAGCGGGTGGCGCGGCTGTACCTGGAGATGTTCCGCGGCCTGCGGGAGGGCGCCGAGCCCGACGTCACCACCTTCCCCAACGACGAGGGGTACTCCTCCATGGTCATGGAGCGGGACATTCCCTTCTACTCCATGTGCGCCCACCACTTCGTGCCTTTTTTTGGACACGCCCACATGGCCTACATCCCCGGTCCGCGCATCGTCGGCCTGTCCAAGCTCCCCCGCATCTTGGAGTTTTACGCCAAGCGCCCGCAGCTGCAGGAGCGGCTCACCGAGCAGGTGGCCGACTACCTGTGGAAGAACCTCTCCCCCTTGGGCGCCATGGTGGTGGTGGAGGCTCGCCACCTGTGCGTGGAGATGCGCGGCGTCAAGAAGCCCGGAGCCCTCACCGTCACGTCCGCCCTGCGCGGCTGCTTCGAGGAGCGCGAGGTGCGGGCCGAGTTCCTGGCCTACCTCAACCGCTCCCGCAGTTGGTGAGGAGGACGGCGGAGACAGCGCCTTCGGTGGAGCCGGCTGCCTCGACCCACCGCCGCCGGCGACGGCGCGGCCACCCCGGCGGGGGACGGGGCAGTTGACTCGTCATTGATACTGCGACCATGTGTTAGAACTTTCCTGACCGTGGCGAAAATCTCCCTCATGGCGTCCGGCGGGGCGCAACATCTCCACGCCCCGAGCGCTTTCCCGGCGCGAGGCGAGGCGGCCGCACCGATGTCGGCGTCATCAATCACATTGCCCCGGTGCCCGAAGGCAGGGGAAGAGAAAGGGAGAGCATCCATGCGTTCGAAACACCAGATCCAGGGATCCACGGCGGCGCGCCTGTTCGCGTCTTTCATGCTGGCGGCGTTGACGACCAGCGTCGACGCAGCCGACTCGTGCTCCGCCACCGGCGTCATGGCTGGCCAGAGTTTTTCCCTGCAGCACTGCGCCGCCGCCGTCATGCCGGGCGACAACAGCGTCACCATCTGGTTCAACGAGAAAGAGATCACTTCGGCGGAACGGGAGAAGTTCGCCATCAGTGCCTACGCCAGTTCCTACCACGACGGTGGCGTACGCACCATGTTCCTGGTGGCCTTTTGCCCCGGCGGCGGTGCCACCACCGCTGCGCCCCAGGCGGTGACCAAGTTGCAGCTGGACATGAGCCACGCCAAGGCGCCCTTGGCCAGCGCCACGTGGCTTCTGAGTGACCGCAAGGAGTTCAAGGTGGAGCGTCTGGAAGGCGAGGCTGTTCCCGGTGGCCGGCTGGTGGGTCGCATCACCGGACAGCGCAGCAGCGACGGCCGCCCCTACCGCTTCGATCTCACCTTCGACCTCCAGCTCCCGACCCAGGAGGCGGCCGCCGGGATCACCTGCGGCTCGTAGCCGGCTCGTCCGGCACCCCTGCAAAGCAACGGCGGGCACCGGTCTTACCGCTGCCCGCCTCACCCAATCTCTTATCCCGGTCTGGCTTGCGTTTCACGAGCGGCCGCCGGCGGCCGCCTCACTCCACCTCGATCATGACGAAGATCTTGCGGGCGGCCAACAACGCCGAGCCCGACAGTTGCAGCCGCTGCACCTCCTCGAAGGGACGCCCCCGGGCCGGCTTGAACTTCTCCATCTTCAGTCGCTCCAGAGCCTTTCCGCCCTGGTCTTCCAGCAGCATGGCGATCGTCACCGTCGGCCGTGATCCGCCCTGGTGGCTACCCGTCGCGCTCACCAGACAGCGCACCGACGTCCCCTCGTCCACCGCCCCCTGGGGATCGATCCGCACCGTGTCCAGCCGCAGGCCACCGATCTCGACGAAGACCTCCACTGGCTCGCGCATGTTCCACGCCGTTTCCACCATGTACGGGCTTTCGCCCCGGGTGTAGGCTCGCGGCGGCGCCTCCGGCGCCTCCTGCGCAGACAGTGCTACGGCCACCAGCGACATCGCCAGTGCTACGCCCCCACGGTACATGCCACCTCCTCCGGGGCGGCCAGCCTCCCCCGCCCGCCCCGCCGGACGAAAGCGTCACTTCACCACGTCGCCAACCTTGAAGCCCGATCCCGTGACCACCGTGCACTCGGAGAGCTTCGCCCCCTTGACGGCGGTGACCTTGATGGAGCCCACCTTCTCCTCGTCGGCGCCCAACACCTGCCCCGTATCGGGATCTTTGATGGGCTCGCCCATGCGATACACGCCGAGGGTGTCTCCCACTGAGATGCCATCCTCCGAGCCGAGGTTGATGGAGATCGTGCCCCCCTGCACCCGAGCGACCTTGCCCGCCACCCGACCCACCACTGTCTTGGAGGTCTCCAGGCTCAGGTTCTTCAGCTTCCCGGCCAGCTCCTCCACGCAGGGCAGGAGGACCTTGTCGAACATGCGCCGGTCGTCCACGCCGCCGCCGGTGCCGAACACGAACACGTTGACGTTGGACTCCTCCTTGCGCGCCTTGTCGGCCCACAGGATCTCCCCGGTGGTGGTGGACACCAGCCTGGCGTCCAGGGCGGTTATGAACTTTTTGCGCTTGACATCGAGGCCCACGCCGAACCCCACCCGCGCCTTCGCCGATTCCTCCCCGAACTCGGTGACATTGCCGAAGATGATGTACTCGACGCCCAGCAGCTTGCCCGCCTGAACCGCGGTGCGTGGATCGATGTCGCCCGACAGCGACAGGTTCTTCTCCCGCATGAGGGCATCCAACCGCTCGCGGTCCACGACGGTGAAGCGGCCCGACTTGACCAGCTCGGTGATGAGCATGTCCTGGGCCGCCTCCCCCGCCCGACTCCAGCGCGCCTCCAGCGCCTTGTGCCCGAACTCCAGCACCGCCACCCGCGGCTTGTTGGCCGATGCCGTCCCAACCGCAAAGGTACTCAACAACAACGCCATAACTACCAGCTTACTTTTCATTCGACCCTCCTTAGACCACGCTGTATTCTACACGACCAAAGGACAGGGCCGGGCGTTGGCGCCCGGCCCTGCTGTTGACCGCATCTCGGCTCTAGCGCTCGCCGCTCTGCATCCGCTGTGCTTTCAGCACGCAAATCGCCGCCATGTTGACGATGTCGTTGACCTCCACCCCGCGCTGCAGCACGTGCACGGGCGCGTGCACGCCCGCCAGGATGGGCCCGATGGCCTCCACCTTGCCCAGCCGCCAGAGCAGCTTGTAGGCGATGTTGGCGGAGTCCAAATCGGGGCACACCAAGATATTGGCGTCGCCCTGAATGGCCGAGAAGGGGTACGTTTCCGAGGCGATGGACGGCTCCACCGCGGTGTCGGCCTGCATCTCGCCGTCGATCACCAACTCCGGCCAGCGCTGCTTGGCGATTTCCACGGCGCGGCGGACCTTGCGGGTGCGCTCGTCGTCGTTGGAGCCGAAGTTGGAGTAGGACAGCATGGCCACCCGCGGCTGCACGTCGAAGTAGTTGCGCGCCACCGTGGAGGCCAGATAGGCGATTTCCGCCAGATCCTCGGCGGTCGGATCGACGTTCACCGTGGTGTCGGCGACAAAAATCATGCGGTCCTCGAACAGCAGCAGGTAGATGCCAGCCGCCTTGGTGAGCCCCGGGTAGGTGTGGTGCACCTGCAGCGCCGGCCGGATGGTCTCCGGGTAGTGCATGGTCAACCCGGAGATCAGCCCGTCGGCGTCCCCCTCGTGCACCATCATGTTGCCGAAGTACACCGGGTCGCACATGGCCTTCTCGGCGTCCTCCGGGCCCACCCCGCGCCGCCAGCGCAGCTCGTGGAAGCGCCGCACGTAGTGCTCGCGTTTCGGCGCGGTGCGCGGGTTGACCACTTCCACTTTGTGGCGGGGCAGCTCGTGCTCGTCCAGCAGGCGGTTGATCTCCTCCTCGTTACCGAGCAGCACCGGCATGCAGATCTTCTCGTCCACCAAGATCTTGGCTGCGCGGACGATCTTCGGGTGGGTCCCTTCGGCAAACACCACCCGCTTGGGCGCCTCCTTGGCCCGGTCGATGACGAAGTGCATCACCTGGCGGGTGCGCGACAGGCGGTTCTCCAGTTCACGCACGTACTCCTCGCGGGAGGCGAAGGGCTTCATGGCCACACCCGAACGGATGGCGGCCTCCGCCACCGCCGGGGCCTCCCAGAGCAACACGCGGTAGTCGAACGGCTTGGGAATCAAGTAGTCGCGCCCGAACTTCAGGGGCTTGCCGCCGTAGGCGCGGATCACCGAATCGGGCACGTCCTCCTTGGCCAGCGCCGCCAGGGCGTGCGCCGCCGCCAGCTTCATCTCTTCGTTGATGGTGGTGGCGGCGACGTCGAGGGCACCGCGGAAGATGAAGGGGAAGCCGAGGACGTTGTTCACTTGGTTGGGGTAATCGGAGCGGCCGGTGGCCATCACGGCATCCGGACGAACGGCGAAGACCTCCTCCGGGAGGATCTCCGGATCGGGGTTGGCCATGGCGAAGATGATGGGGTTTTCCGCCATGGTCCTGACCATCTCGGCGGTCAGCATCCCCTTGACGGACACCCCGGTAAAGACATCGGCGCCGCGCACCGCGTCGGCCAGCGTGCGGGCATCGGTGTCGCGGGCGAAGAACTCCTTGTAGGGGTTCATGCCCTCGGTGCGCCCCTTGTAGATCACGCCCTTGGTGTCGACCATGAGGAGATTCTCGGGCTTCACCCCCAGGGCGAGGTAAAACTTGGCGCAGGCAATCCCCGAGGCCCCGGCGCCGCAGAACACCACCTTGACCTCGTCCAGGCGCTTGCCCACCACCTCCACCGCATTGAGCAGCGCCGCCCCGGAAATGATCGCCGTGCCGTGCTGGTCGTCGTGGAAAACGGGGATTGAAAGGGTTTTCTTGAGCGTCTCCTCGATCTCGAAGCACTCCGGCGCCTTGATGTCTTCGAGGTTGATACCGCCCAGGGTCGGCTCGATCAGCTGGCAGAAGCGAATCACCTCCTGGGGGTCCTCGCTGGCCACCTCGATGTCGAACACGTCGATATCGGCGAAGCGCTTGAAGAGGACTCCCTTGCCCTCCATCACCGGCTTGCCGGCAAGCGCCCCGATGTTGCCCAGTCCCAGCACCGCCGTGCCGTTGGAAATCACCGCGACGAGGTTGCCCTTGTTGGTGTACTCGTAGGCCAGGGCGGCGTCCCGGTGGATCTCCAAACACGGTTCCGCCACACCCGGCGTATACGCCAACGACAGATCGCGTTGGGTGGCGCAGGGCTTAGTGGGCACCACGGCCAGCTTGCCGTGGCGTTTCCCGGTGTGGTAGGCGAGGGCCTCCTCGCGCGTGATCTTCTTCATGGTCATCTCGTCCTCCGCACCCCCGACCTGTGGTCGAGGGGTAAAATGAAAAAAAGCACAAGCTGCATCCTACTTCGCCCTTTCCCCGCCGGTCAACCTCCAAGGAAACTAAACCCTGTCCCCCGAAACTCTTACTCCGCACCCACCGATTCGAACCCGGCACGCTGGGCGAGGGGACGTAGCGCCGCGTCGGCGGTGCGCCGCCGCCTTCCGTGGCGGGTCAGCGCATGGTCGATCAGGCGGCGGAGCAGCTCGGGGTAGGGCACCCCACTCAGGGCCAGCAGCCGCGGATACATGGAAATCGGGGTAAAGCCCGGGATGGCGTTGACCTCGTTGACGAGAAAGCAACCGTCGCGCTGGTCGAGAAACAGATCGACCCGGGCCATCCCCTCGCACCCCAACGTCGCGAAGGCGTCCAGGGCCAGCTCCCGCACCCGCTCCACCTGGCCTTCATCGAGCGGGGCCGGGGCCAACAGCTGGCAGGAGTCCGCCAGATACTTGTCCACATAGTCGTAGAATTCCCGGCCGGGCACCACCTCCCCCGGCAACGAGGCGAGAGGAGGCTCCCCGCCCAGGACCGCCACCTCGATCTCCCGCGCCGGAATCCCCTCTTCCACCACCGCCAACTCATCGTAGCCGAAGGCGATCTCCAGGGCGGCGGCCAGCCCTTCCCACTCCCGCACCTTGCTGATCCCCACCGACGACCCCAGGCGGGCGGGCTTGACGAAAACGGGCAACGGCAGCTGGCGACAGGCCTCTCCAACCTTCTGCGGAGACGCCCGCCACTGCGCCTCCGCCACGGCGACGAAGCGCGGCGTGGGCAGCCCCGCCTCGCGCAGCAACCGCTTCGTCAATACCTTGTTCATGGTCACCGCCGAGGCGGCCACGTCACACCCCGTGTAGGGCAGATCCAGCATCTCGCACAGCCCCTGGATGGTGCCATCCTCGCCGAAGGGCCCGTGCAAGATCGGCATCACCACGTCCACCTGCCGAGCCACCAGGCGGAGATCCAGGCCCAGCTCGCCGCGCACGTCGGGTACCTGATCGCTGCGTCTGCCCGCCGCCGCGAGCACCCGGCACGCCTCTTCGGGGCTGGTCCACCTCCCCGCCCGATCGATGACCATGGGCACCACCTCGAACTCCTGCGGGTCCAGGGCGGCGGCCACCGAGCCCGCGGACACGACGGACACCTCGTGCTCCCCCGAGCGCCCCCCGAAGACCAGCGCCACCCGCAGGCGCTGCCGGCCGGTGCCCGCCGTTGGGATGTTCTCCCCCTGCCCCCGGGCGTCGGACTCAGCCACCGAACACCGAGCGCAGCGATCTCAGCGCCTTGGCGAAGGGGCCGCGGGTCTTTTCCTCGAGGATCTTGTCCAGCTCGCCGGCATCCAGATAGAGGCCGCCGCAGTCGGGGCACACGTCCACCTCCACGCCCCCCAGCTGCGTCACTTCCAGATCGTCGCCGCACTTCGGGCAGTGCATCCAGAACAACTCCTTGCGTTTCTGGCGCTCGGCCTGCTCCAGCTTCCTGCGGTGCTCCTCGCGCAGCTTGGCGAGGCGCTCCAGCTCCTGCTTCATGAAGTACTCCTGTTCCTTGTCGCTGGGCCGATCGATCATTCGCCGCTTCTCCCTTCCGAGGACACATGGTAGCCCCACCCGCGAGCATGTTGCAGCAGCCACTCCCTGACCTCGCCGAGGTCGCCGACGACGCTGCGGGGATGCGCCTGCCGCAGCTCGTCCCGGTCCGCCGCGCCGCCCTCCACCAAAAGCGACGCCATCCCGGCGTTGGCCGCGGTTTCCGCGTCGATGGGCATATCGCCCACCAGCAACCCGGCCTCCGGCGGTACCCCGAAAGCCTCCAGCACCGGCAGCACCGCGGCCGGATCGGGCTTGGCCGCCCCGTAGGTGTCCGGGCCCGCCACCAGCGCCACCCAGCGCAGCAGTCCCACATGCTCCAGCCAAGTGCGGCACAAAGGCGCCACCTTGTTGGACACCACCGCCACCCGTCCGGAAGTGTTGGCATGGGCCAGGGCGAGCAGCTCGGCAGCACCCTGCCGCGGCGGGGTGTTGTCGAGATAGGTGGCGATGTACAGCCGCTGAAATCTTTCGCCCAGCGCCGACAGCAGGTGAGCGTGTTCCCCGCCCAGGGCGTCTTCGAGCAACGGGCGGGCGCCCCGTCCGACGTGCCGCCGCACCCAGTCCACATCGCGCTGCGGCAATCCGAGCGACTCCAGCGCCCGCGCCAGCGCCGCCTGAATGCCGAAAAACGAGTCGGCGAGCGTACCGTCGAGATCGAACAGCACCGCCTCCGGCCACCTGGACTCGGTCATTCCCCCTCCGGATACAGGAGATAGGCACGGCGCCGGCGGCGAAACCGTCGACAGTACTCATCCCACTGCGAAAACAGTACCGACGCGTCCCCCTGTCCTTCCACCACCGCCCGCGCCGCGGGCGAACCGGTGAGCAGGTCGATGGCCGGCACGTCGGCCACGAACTCGTAGGGTTCCCGCCGCCAGGCGAAGCGCTCCGGCGCCAGGGCGCGAGCCTCCTCCAGCAGCGTCACCCCGGTGGCCAACGGGCGCATTGCCGGGCGGTCCAGCACATGCCACTCCACCCCGCCGCACACTGTCCCGGCCCACTTGCCGAACTCCGGCCGAAACCGGCAGGAGCGGAAGCGGCAACCGGGAAGCTCGCGCCGGTTCAGCCGCCGCGCCAGCTCCTCGCCGTCCAGCCAGGGGGCGCCGATGAGCTGAAACGGCCGGGTCGTCCCCCGCCCCTCCGAGAGATCCGTCGCTTCCACCAGACACGCCCCCGGGTACACGGCGGCGGTGGTCAGAGTCGGCATGTTGGGCGAGGGCGCCACCCACGGCAGACCCGTCTCGTCCCACCACCACTCCCTCCGCCACCCCTGGCACGGCACGACCGTCAGGGCCAGATCGGGGTGGCGTTCCTCGCGCAGCAGCAACGCCAGCTCCCCCAGGGTCATGCCGTGGCGCACCGGCACCGGCAGCTCCGAGACGAAGGAGCGATACCCCTCCTCCACCGGCCCGCCCTCCAGAGCCAGGCCACCCAGCGGGTTGGGGCGATCGCAGACGATCACCTCCACGCCTGCGGCTTCGCACGCCGCCATCATGTGCGCCATGGTGGCGGCGAAGGTGTAGTGGCGGCAGCCGATGTCCGGCAGATCCACCACCACTGCCTCCACCTCCTCCAACTCCCGCGGGGGCGGGGCCAGCGTCGATTCATCGGTGCCGTAGAGGGAGCGCACCGGCACCCCGGCGAGTACCTCGTCGCCCACCGCCTCCATGTCCTGGGCGACGCCGTACAGCCCGTGTTCCGGGGCGAAAAGACGAACCAGCCGCCCCGCCGTCCGCGTCAGAACCTCCCAGGCCGGCTCCAGCTCGACGGTCACCGCCGCCTGGTTGGCCAGCAGCGCGAAGCGACGACCCGCCAGCAGCGCCGGATCGCGGCACAACACATCCAGCCCGGTCGAGACCTTGGTCACGGGCGGGCAGTATAGCTGTGATGCGGAGACCGCCGAGCTGCACGTGCCACCCTCATCGCTGGCCGTTCGCGCCTAGTTCGACGTTGAGAAGGAAGAAAAAGATTCCTACGATTTCCAGGCGGCCGAGCTACCCGAAAAGATATCCCTTGAGGTTCGCCAGGGCCGGAAACGTGGCGCCCAGCTCCACCCGCACCATGGCGAGGCCCACCAGCGCCTGGAAGCCCGCCTGGAAATGGAACCAAAGCCTTGACAGTGGTTTGCCTTCCGAAGCCAGCACCAGCCCCAGCGCCGCCATGGGCAACAGGACCCGCGCATAGGCGTAGGCCTCAACCAGCACCTGACTCGACAGCACCACCGCCAACAGGGCGAACAGCAGATAGGCGGCCGCCGGTGCCTCCCGCAGGGCGCGCCGGGCCAGTACCACTGCCCCCCCTAACCCAGCGATCATCGCCAGCACCCCCCACAACTCCATCCCCACCGCCCCCGCACCGCCGCGCCCCAGGCTGGCAAACTTGCCGGCCAGCCACGCCAGCGGCCAGCCCAAGTTCCCCCCCGCCAGCAGTGCTGCGTCCTCCAGCATCAGCGCCAGCACCCCCCGCCAGACGCCGTACACCCCGGCAGGAATCAGGGCGTACAACGCCCCGTGCCGGCGCCGCCCCGCCACCAGTTCGGCCACCGCCACCCCCAGCGCCACCAACACCATGGTCTCCCGCGTCAACGTCGCCGCGCTCATCAGCCCCAGGGCCCAGCCGTGTCGCTGCCGCTCCAACGCCCACAACCCTCCCAGCGCCAACGCCACCGCCAGGGCGTCGGGCGTGGCGCGCAGCACCGAGGCAGCCACGCCCCCGCTGACCCCAATGGCTACCGCCCACCACGGTGAGATGCCCCGCTCGCCCAGCCAGGCGGCCAGCACCCCCACCAGCGCCAGCGCCCCCGCCCAGCACAGCAGCAGGTATGCCCACACCGCCGTTGCCGGTTGCCCCAGGCCCAGCAGCCACGCCGCCAGCGGCGCGCCGACGCGGGCGGCCCGGTAGGCCGCCGTGTCCAGGTACCCCGGGGTCGCGGGACGCAGGAGCAGCGGATCGGTGGCGAGTACGGCGTAGAACTGACCGTCGTAGCCGTACTGGGAGAGCACCGGCACATCGGCCAGTACCGCCGGTCGCCGGAAGGCGGCACCGGCGAAGATGAACCCGCGCGCATCTCCGTCGAACCTCCCCCAGGCCAGCGCCACCAGCAGCACCGCCCACGCCACCGCGCACGCCAGCATCGCCGGTATCCATGGTTTCGTCAGGAGCCGTCTCATCGCCTCAGCACTTTAGGAGGCGCACCCACGCTCGTCAATCCGCGGTGGTGCTACGATCCGCCTGGAAAAGGGGCCAGCGGTGGACCGCGACATCTTCATTCGCCACGCCGAGCAGCTTTTGCCGTACACGGTTTTCGCCCCCCTGGGGATCCGCGTACAGTGCTACGACCCCGAGAACTTTCAGGTCGCCCTCGACATCGACGACCGCCACCGGCAACCCTTCGGCATCCTGCACGGCGGGGTCTCGGCGCTGCTGGCCGAGTCCGCCGCCTCCTTCGCCGCCGCCATGAGCGTCGACCTCACCCGCACCATCGTCGCCGGGGTGGACCTCAACGCCACCCACCTCAAGGCCAAACGCACCGGCACGGTAGTGGCCACCGCCCGACCGCTCTACCGCGGCCGCACCACCCACGTCTACGCCATCGACGTCATCGACGAGAGCGGCGACCTGGTATGCGCCGCCCGCTGCACCATCGCCATCCGCCCCCGCAAAGCGACGGGCCCCAGCACCTAAGGGCCTGCGCTCCGCAACCGCCAGGTCGCGTCGCGGAGGGCGGAAAAACGTACACTGCCGCCGTGCGATGTGATCTCCTTCCCGCCCCCGTGCTGGCCGCCTGCGGCTGGAGCGGCGCCGGCAAGACCACCCTCCTGGAGGCCGCCATCCCGCGGCTTCTCGCCTCGGGGTTGCGGGTGGCCGCGGTCAAACACGACGCCCACGGCGTCCAGGTGGACCGGCCCGGCAAGGATTCCGACCGCCTCTTCCGCGCCGGCGCCAGCGTCGTGCTGCGCTCCCCCTCGGAGTGCTTCGCCCGCCTGCCCGCCGGCAGTGACACCGGCCTGGAGCGGGCCTTGCGCGCCCTGGCCGCCACCCACGACCTGGTGCTGGTGGAGGGACACAAGGACACCCCTTTGCCC
The DNA here is from genome assembly GCA_937924755.1 of uncultured bacterium. Lineage (GTDB taxonomy): Bacteria > Acidobacteriota > Thermoanaerobaculia > Thermoanaerobaculales > Thermoanaerobaculaceae > CALEVZ01. The sequence goes on along the minus strand of CALEVZ010000046.1, from coordinate 39,011 downwards.
AAGGTGTGGCTAGAGCACGAGGACGGAACGCCGCCACCCCCTTCCCTTACCCACCTCCTGGCCACCCTGCCCGATGACGACGGCCGCCTGGCCGTCTTCCTGAACCTGGCGGAGCAGGTGGTCCAGAGGCACTTCGCCGCCCGCCCGCTGCTGGGGGGAGCGCTGGTGGGGGGAGCCTCGACGCGCATGGGCAGACCCAAGCACCTTGCCCGGGTCGGCGGGCGCTCCCTCCTGCAACGGGTGGCAGACGCCCTCTCCCCCCATGCGCAGGGAGTGGTGCTGCTGGGTGAAGCGCCGCGCACCGCCTCCCACCTCCGGGTGCCCGACGCGCCGGGGGTAGCCGGTCCACTGGCCGGGATCCTCGCCGCCCTGCGCTCTCACCCCACGGCGGCCTGGTTGATCGCCGCCTGCGACATGCCCGCCCTGACGCCCCAGGCGCTGGCCTGGGTGCTCTCCCATCGCCGGCCCGGAGTGTGGGCGGTCATCCCCCGCGATTGCCAGGGGCACCTGGAGCCCCTGGCCGCCCTGTGGGAACCGCAGGCCGCACCGCTGCTGGAAGACCTCCTCCTGCGCGGCGAGGTGGCCCCCCGGCTGGTGGCCCCCCACCCTAAGGTCCTCACCCCGGACTTGCCGCCCGACGTCGCCCCCGCCCTCGCCAACGTCAACACCCCTAATGAACTGGCGACCGCTCGGCGGCGGCTGGCGAAGGTGCCGCGACGACGTCGCTGCTGAGAACCAGGTCGCCTCTCCCTCTCGAGCCGATGCAGCGCCCGTCCCGGGTCGACGGGGCCAGCACCGCGGCCCTCGGCTGCTGCCGGCCCCTCGCCCCCGACTTCACCGCGAGACATCGGGCCGCCCAATCACCCACACCACCCCCAAGCCTGGACAGCAGGTGGGGCCGTGAATCGCGTCGAGATCCGCACGGGCGTTGAAGAGCTGCCGACGGTTTTTCTCGCACATGGAGCAACGCATGCGGCCGCCGGATTGCCCGCTTCACGCTGGCCGCGTCAAAGGGCCGGAGCTCACCTCCGGCGCCACCCGTGACCGTGACCGCGTCCGTGACCGTGGGGTGCGCGAGTCTTTGCCCCGCTCCGCGGGGCAGGGAGGGATGAAGAACCCTGCGCCGGGTGCCGGCGCCCGTCACCGGACTAGGCGGTCCAACACCTCGCCATCGGGGCCCAGCAGGCGGAGCTCCAGGGGCATCTGCCCCAGGGCGTGGGTGGAGCAGGACAGGCACGGGTCGAAGGCGCGGATGACCCCCTCGACCCGGTTCAACATCCCCTCCTGCAGGCTCGACCCCTTGACGAAGCGCTTGGCCACCTGCAGCACCGCCCGATTCATGGCCAGCGAGTTGTGGCCGGTGGCGATGATCAGATTGGCGAAGGTGATGAGCCCCTGGGCGTCGATGCGGTAGTGGTGGATCAAGGTGCCGCGGGGGGCCTCGGCGATGCCCACCCCCTCGGCGGCGTTGGGGGCAGCCAGGGCCCGCACGTGGGTGTCCAGGATGTCGTCCTCCCGCAGCAGCTGGTCGATGCGCTCGATGGCGAAGAGCATTTCCACGAAACGGGCGTAGTGGTTGTGGAAGGTGGACAGCACCGTGGGGTGGCCCAGCACTTTGAACTCCGCCAGCTCCTGAGCGGCCCAGGTGGTGCGGCAGGTGGCGGCGATATTCAGGCGCGCCAGTGGGCCAACCCGGTACATCCCCTCAGGGTACCCCTTGGGCTTGAAGTAGGGGCTCTTCAAGTAGCTGAAGGGTTCCACCGCCTCGCCGATGTACTCTCCGTAGCGGGCCGGCGGGATGGCCTCCACCACCACTTTGCCGGCGGCGTCGATGAGGCGCAGCTGCCCGTCGTAGTGCTCCAGCCCCCCCTCGGCATCCACCAATCCCATGAAAAGGCTGGGGAAGTTGCCGAAGGAGCGGATCTCCTCCCCAAACTCCCCCATCACCCCCTTGTACCAGTCCAGAGTGCGCTGGGCCAGGGTGAGTGCCTGGGGCAGCAGGGCCAGGATGGCGTCCCGCTGTTCGATGGTGAGGGGAGAGGCCACCCCCCCCGGCACTACCCAGGCGGGGTGGATGCGCTTGCCGCCCAGGATCTCGATGATCTGCTGCCCCACCTGGCGCAGGCGGATGCCGTCCCGCACCAGCCCCGGGTGGGCTTGGGCCAAGCCGAAGAGGTTGCGCTGGCCGGGGTCGGCGTCAAAGCCCAGAGCGATGTCGGGGCCGGCGAGGTAGAAGAGGTTCAGAGCGTGGGACTGCAGGATCTGCGCCAGGTTCATGATGCGCCGCAGCTTCTGGGCAGTGGGAGGAATCCGCACGGCCATCAGCTCGTCGCAGGCCTTGGCCCCGGCGATGAGGTGGCTCACGGGACAGATGCCGCAAGTGCGGGCCATCAAAGCCGGCATCTCGTAAAAGGGCCGCCCCTCGCAGAGCTTCTCGAAGCCGCGCAACTGCGTCACGTGGAACGCCGCGTCGTGCACGAAGCCGTGCTCGTCCAGGTGGATGGTGATTTTGGCGTGGCCCTCGATGCGGGTAACGTTGTCAATGACGATGGTGCTGGGCACGGCCCCCTCCTATCTGCCGAAGCGGGTGAGCTCCGCCACCCGCGGCATCTGTCCGGCCAGCAGCGCTTTGACGGTTTCCAGGATGGCCCCAGCCGGCGGGGGGCAGCCGGGGATCACCACGTCCACCGGCACCACCTCGTGCACTGGCCGCACCCGGGGCAGCAGGCGAGGGATCACCTTGGTGGGGGGCCCGGGGTTGAGTTGGGCGGTTTCCACGTAGGCTCGATGCAGTACCTCCTCCAAAGGGAAGGGGGTGCGCATGGCCGGGACGTTGCCCGTCACGGCGCAGTCCCCCAGCGACACCAGGATGCGGGTGCGGCCGCGCACCTTGGTGATCTTCTCCTCGTCCTCCACGGTGGAGACCGACCCCTCCACCAGAGTCACGTCCACCTCTTCCGGGAACTCCTTGGCATCCACCAAGGGGCTGTACACCACCGTGCACAACCCGGCGAGCTCCAACAGGGCGTCGTCCGTGTCCAGGAAGGACATGTGGCAACCGGAGCAGCCGTCCAGCCACACCGTGGCAAGGCGTGGGGCACTCATCGCCGGGCCTCCCGCATGAGCTGCAGGTAGGGCAAGAACTGCCGCCGCTTCAGGCTGGCTCCCGCCAAGTTCTGTTTCTCCGACAGGGCACCGGTGGGGCAGACGTGCACACACTTTCCGCAGGAGGTGCAGCTCTCGGAGGCCCCCCACGGCTGGTTCAGGTCGGTGATCACCGTGCTGTCCACCCCCCGGCCCATGACGTCCCAGGTGTGGGCCCCTTCAACCTCGTCGCACACCCGCACGCAACGGTTGCAGAGCACGCAGCGGTTGTGGTCCACCACAAAGCGGGGGTGGGAGGCGTCCACCGCAAAGCGGGGGTAGCGGTAGGGCACCCGCACCCGGGTGATCCCCAGCTCCACCGCCAGATCCTGCAGCTCGCAGTGGCCGTTGGCCACGCACACCGAGCACACGTGGTTGCGCTCGGCCAGCAGCAACTCCACAATGAGCCGGCGGTGGCGCTGCAGCCGCTCGGAGTTGGCGATCACCTCGATCCCCTCCTCCACGCGGGTGACGCAGGCCGGCACCAGGCGGGACCACCCTTTGATTTCCACCAGACACAGGCGGCACGCCCCCACCGTGGACAGTCCCTCGAAGGCGCACAGGGTGGGAATGCGGATGCCGTTTTCCCGCGCCACCTCCAGGATGGTCTCGTCCTCCCGGGCGCCGACGTCCCGGCCGTCGATTTTCAGGGTCTTGATGCGCACCGCCGGGTTGGGGTTGCTCATACCTCACCTCCCCTTCCGGCCAGCAGGGCTTCGTACTCCCCCTTAAAGTGGCGCAGGGTGGACGTCACCGGGTTGGGCGCCGACTGCCCCAGGCCGCACAGGCTGGCCTCCCGCATGAGTTCGCACAGCTCCTCGATGAGAGCCAGGTCCTCCTCGCTCCCCTCGCCCCGCAGCAGCTTGACCAACAGGTCATGCACCTGCTGCGTGCCGGCGCGGCAGGGCACGCACTTGCCGCACGACTCGGCGGTGCAGAACTCCATGAAGTAGCGGGCCACGTCCACCATGGAGGAGCTCTCGTCCATGACGATCATGCCCCCCGATCCCATCATGGAGCCCAGCTCCCTCAAGGACTCGTAGTCCACCGGGGTGTCGAAGTAGGCCGCCGGAATGCACCCCCCGGACGGTCCCCCGGTCTGAACCGCCTTGCAGCGGACGCCATCGGGCACACCGCCGCCGATCTCCTCGATGATTTCCCTCAAGGTGGTGCCCATGGGCACCTCGATGAGCCCTGTGTTCACCACCTTGCCGGCCAGGGCGAACACCTTGGTGCCCTTGGAGTGAGCAGTACCGATGCGGGCGAACCACTCCCCCCCCTCGCGGATGATGGCGGGGACGTTGGCGAAGGTCTCCACGTTGTTGATGAGCGTCGGCTTGCCGAACAACCCCAGCTCCGCCGGGTAGGGGGGGCGGGGACGGGGCCGCCCCTGCTTCCCCTCGATGGAGGCCATCAGCGCCGTCTCCTCCCCGCACACGAAGGCCCCCGCCCCCAGGCGCACCTCCACGGCAAACGAGAAGGGCGTGCCCAGGATGTTGTTGCCCAAAAGGTTGAGGCGCCGCGCCTGCTTAATGGCCAGCTCCAGGCGCTTGACCGCCAGGGGGTATTCGGCGCGGCAGTAGATGAACCCCTTGTTGGCCCCCACGGCATATGCGGCAATGGCCATCCCCTCGAGCACCCGGTGGGGGTCCGACTCCAGCACCGAACGGTCCATGAAGGCCCCCGGGTCCCCCTCGTCGGCGTTGCAGATGACGTACTTCTCCCCCGCCCCGGCCTTGGCCACGGTGGTCCACTTCAGCCCCGTGGGGTAGCCCCCGCCCCCCCGGCCGCGCAGGCCGGAGCGGGTGACCTGCTCGATCACCTCGTGCGGGCGCATCTCGGTGAGGGCCGTCACCAGGGCCTGCCAGCCGCCGTGGGCGATGGCGTCCTCAATGCGCTCCGGATCGATCACCCCGGAGTTCTCCAGCACGATCTTCATTTGCTTTCGGAAGAACGGGATGTCCACCGGGCAGGCGAGTCGCGCGACGGGCTGCCGGCCGAGGGCGGCGACGATCTCCCCGGCGTCCCCCGGGGCCACCCCCTGGTACAGGAGATCGGCGGACTCCACCGCCACCAGAGGGGCGGCGGCGCACAGGCCCAGGCACCCCACCCCCTTGACAACGCAGCGTTCCTCCATCCCCTGCCGCTTCACCTCCTGCTGCAGCGCCTCCAGCACCGCCCCGCTCCCGGCGGAGGCACAGCCGGAGGCCGTGCACACCAGGATGCGGTGCGCAAACCCCCGCCAGCGCTCCCGCTCGCGCTCGGCGATCTCGGTCAACTCCTCAATGGTCGGCATGGCTCATCCACTCCTCGGTGCGCGCCAGAGCCATCTCGGGCGTCACCTTGCCCAGCATCTCCTCGTCGAACACCACCACCGGCGCCGCTCCGCAGGCCCCCAGGCAGCGCGCCGTGCCCACCGACAGCATACCGTCAGGCGTGGTTTCCCCCGCCTTGACCCCCCAGCGCCCCTCCAGGCCGCTCAGTACTTCCCCCGCCCCCTTGATGTAACACGCGGTACCGGTGCACACGATGCAGCAGTGCTTGCCCTTGGGCTGCAGGGAGAAGAAGTGATAGAAGGTGGCCACCCCATACACCCGGGAGAGGGGTTGCCGCAGGCAGGCGGCCACGTACTTCAGGGCCTCCAGGTCCAGGTGGCCGAAGTTCTCTTGTACGGTGTGCAGTGTCTCGATGAGGGCGTCGCTGCGGTACCCCAGCTTGCGCATGGTGGCCTCCACCATCTTCCAGCGCGCATCCGCCGATGGTGCCGCGGGTCGTGCATCGTACCTCCCCACGCCTGTCCTCCCCCTCTCCGGCGAGGCTCGGCCTCGCCGCCGTCCCGGCTCTCCACTGCTCCTACCGGCTGTGTCACCTGCCCCCAAGCCAGCCGCCGACCCCGGCCACCGGCCAACCCCAGGGCGGCCTCTCCACCAAGATAGGATCGCTGGCTTCAACTGTCAAGAGAAAGTTCGTGCTTATCACAAATGTGAAGCAAATCCCTTCTTCGCAGCAGGGGCTTGCCGCCCGCCGGGTTACCATAGTCGGTGTGTCCGCACTCTGGCGACGGCTGCAATCCGTGGGGTCCGTGCTTGGCGTAGTTCTGGTCACCTCGACCGTTGCCGAGCTGGGGCTGCGCGCGGTGCATGCCCTGCGACCCAGTTTCATCTTCGCCTCTGAAGATTACAATCGCTTCCGGGGCCGCCCCCACGCCCCCAACTACCAAGACCGGCTCAATTCACGGGGTTTCAACGACCGCGAGCGAAGCATCGCCAAGGCCCAAGGCACCTACCGCGTCCTTGCCATTGGCGACTCCTTCGTCTTCGCCACCGTGCCACGGGAGTATAGCTTTGCCTCCCTCCTAGAACGCTACCTAAACGAGGCCTCGCAGGCGGCCATCGAGGTCATCAACCTGGGCATTCCGGGTACCGCTCCGCCCCAGTACGCCGAGATGCTTCGACGGGAGGGCCTCGCCTACTCCCCCGACCTGGTACTGTGCTTCGTCTTCGTGGGCAACGACTTCATCGAGAGCGCCCGGCCCCCCGCCCGGCGGCGATCCTTCGTCGTGGATCTCCTCCGCTACCTTACCCGCGTTCTGCCCGCCTACCGAGGTCGCGTCATCCACGGGCCGGCGATCTATGACGACGAACTACCCAACTTCGATCGTCACACCTACCTGGGGCTGGAAAAGGCGCGGGCAGCCATCTTCGACCCCCACCTTCCGCACTTCCACGACCTCCTCGCCCAGACCGAGGAGCCCCTCGGTAGGCTGCAGCGCCTCGCCGCCGGCGCCGGAGCTCCCCTGATGGTGGTGCTCGTTCCCGACGAGCTGCAGGTCGACGCGCAACTGCGGCGGGAAGTGCTGGCGCTGCCACCGGCCCAAGATGACGCCGATTTCGATTGGGATCGCCCCAATCGGGAACTCGCCGAGCGGATGACCGCGCTGGGCGTGCCGGTGCTGGATCTCACCGCGGCGTTTCGAGCCGCGGCCGGCCAGCAGCGCCTGTACCGCCTCAATGACTCCCACTGGAACCTCGCCGGCAACGCCCTGGCTGCCCAACTGCTGGCGGACTGGCTGCGCGCAGAAGGAGGGTGGCCTAAAACAGGGCGTAAATGAAGGGGGCCACCGCAGAGCCCTCGGTAAGCACGATCAGGAGGCTCAAAAGCAGCAGAAACACCATGATGGGGACCAGCCACCATTTCTTGCGTGCCTTCAGGTACTGCCACAGCAGAGCGAGCGAACTTTGCCGCGCCATCGTTCCCCCTAAAAGGGCTTGTCGGGACGGCCGCACGGGCCGTCCTGTTCCACTGCAATCCACCACGTCGGCCGCTGCCGCTGCCGGCGCATGGCGAGGAAGTCTTTGCCCGCCAGACGCATCGCCAGCCCGATCGGGGTCAGCAACAGCACCCAGGTGAGGGTCAGGACGAGGTAGGTCATCACCGTTCCCAGGATGCGGGCCAGGGCCATCCAGACCCCCTCCACCGGCGCCAGCAGCCGCGGCACGGCCACCGCGGCGAGGGCGAACGCGGCGGCGGCGGCAAGCAGGTACGGCCCCGCCGGGCGCCCTTTCCACATCACAAGTCCGCCCAGCAGCGCCAGGGCCGCGGCCATTACCAGGCCGAAGCGGCGCAGGACCCGCTGCGGAGCCGCCGCTGGCAGGCCTGGCCCCGCGATCTCTCCCGCCACCGGCCAGACGTCCCGCCGGTCGCACTCCGTGGCAGTTACGGGGTGGGGCGAGCGTGCCGTCTCAGTCATGGTCAGTCCAGTCTATAGGTCGATCGCCAGTCGCTGTCGCCCGCCAGGGGCGGCTGCTCACCCTTGTGTAACAGGCAGTCTTCCAGCAACAACGCATCCATCTCGGTGCGCATGAAGCACCGATAGGCGTCGGCAGGAGTACACACGATGGGCTCGCCGCGCACGTTGAAGGAGGTGTTGACTATGACGCTGCGGCCGGTGAGTTTCTTGAACTCTTCCAGCAGCCTGCGGAAGCGCGGGTGATCGCGGTCGTTGACCGTCTGGATACGCGCCGAAAAGTCCACGTGGGTGACCGCCGGGATGTCGGAGCGCGGCACGTTGAGCTTGGCGATGCCGAAGCGGCGTTGCTCCTCCTCGCTCATGGCCCGCCGCCGCGCCGGCTGCACGTCGGCCACCAGCAGCATGTACGGCGACTCGCGGTCCAGCTCGAAGTACTCCGTCACGTCCTCCGCCAGCACCGCCGGGGCGAACGGCCGGAACGACTCGCGGTACTTGATCTTCAGGTTCATCACCGACTGCATCTCGGGACTGCGGGCGTCCCCCAGGATCGAACGGGCGCCTAGGGCGCGCGGACCGAACTCCATGCGCCCCGCCAGCCACCCCACCACCTTGCCCGCGGCGATGAGCCGCGCCGCCGCTGCCGGGGCACCGCCGTCCTCCAGCCGCCGGTAGGGCAGCCCGCGGGAGTCCAGCCAGGCGGCGATGGCGTCTGTGGAGAAGGCAGGCCCCAGATACGAGCCCTGCTGCCGGTCCCGGCGGCCGTCGGCCCGACGAGGGTGGTCCAGCACCTGGTGCCAGACGAACAGCGCCGACCCCAGGGCGCCCCCGGCGTCGCCCGCTGCCGGCTGAATCCAGATGTCGTCAAAGATCTGATCTCGCAATACCTTGCCGTTGGCCACGCAGTTTAAGGCGACGCCCCCCGCCAGGCACAGGTGGCGTTCCCCGGTTTCCCTGCGCACGTGGCGAGCCATGCGCCGCACCACCTCTTCGGTGACGTCTTGCAGCGAACGGGCCAGGTCCATCTCCCGCTGGGTCAGCTCCGATTCCGGCTGCCGCGGCGGGCCGCCGAACAAGCGATGAAACTTCTCCGAGGTCATGGTCAGGCCCTGGCAATAGTTGAAGTACGACTGGTCGAGCCAGAACGACCCGTCCTGCTTGAGGTCCATCAATTCGGTCAGGATCAGCTCCACGTAGCGGGGCTCGCCGTAGGGCGCCAGCCCCATCACCTTATACTCCCCCGAATTCACCTTGAACCCGGTGTAGTAGGTGAACGCCGAGTAGAGCAGCCCCAGGCTGTGGGGGAAGCGCAGCTCGGCGCGCAGCTCGACGCGGTTGCCGCTGCCCACCCCCCACGACGCCGTCGCCCACTCCCCCACCCCGTCCAGGGTAAGTACCGCCGCGCGCGGAAAGGGCGACGGGAAGAACGCCGAGGCGGCGTGCGACTGGTGGTGCTCGGGAAAGTAAACCTCCCCCGTCCACCCCAGTTTCTTCTTCAGCAGCTCTCCCATCCACAGCTTCTGCTTCAACCACAGCGGCATGGACTTGTAAAAGGAGCTCAGCCCGCGGGGTGCAAAGGCCAGGTAAGTCTCCAGCAAGCGCTCGAACTTGAGCCAAGGCTTGTCGTAAAAGGCCACCGCAGCCAGATCACTCACTTCGATGCCCGCCTGCCGCAGGCAGTACTCCACGGCGTGACGCGGAAAGCGGTGGTCGTGCTTGACGCGGGTGAAGCGCTCCTCCTGGGCGGCGGCGACGATCTCCCCCTCCCGCACCAGGCAGGCGGCGGAGTCGTGGTAAAAGGCCGAAATCCCGAGAACCGCTTGACTCATGGTCGCTGACGCCCCCCTCGCAGGCGCGCCATTGTACCCGCGCCCGTCGCCGAGCCGCAGGCGGTGCCCGGTGCCAGCGAGATGCCGCGAATTTGACAAGGAGCGCCAGAGCCCGCCACACTCCGCCGGCTTCCCGAACAAGGCAAGCACGGGGAAAGAATCCTTAAGAGGCCGGGAGCACCAGGAGCTCACGTCGTGGCACGTCCGCTCTGTTCCCCATGGAGTCTCGCGGCAGTTCTCGCGGCGACGGCTGCCGGCGCCGCGGTTCACACCGTGGGCCCCGGGGGCACCCACAGTTCCATCCAGGCGGCGGTGGATACCGCCCAGGCGGCCGCGGCCATTAGAAGATCCGGGTGGCCATCGGTACCTTTTCCGAACGCCTGCGCAGCGACGCCCGCCTGGCCTCCGCCACACCGCACCTCTCCGGAGTTTGGTGGCAGGGGTTTGCCGCCTGCAGCCGCGACCCGGCCCTGCCCGTCGTGGATGCCGGGGGTACGGGTGGTACCTTAGACGCGGAGGGCTTCAGCAGCACGCTGGTGGTGGAAAACCTCACCCTCACCGGCGGCGGCCTGCGCCGGCGTCCTACCGGCAGCGGGGTGGGCCACCTGCGGACCACCCCCATCGTCGGCAACCGCTGCCAGACCGCCAGCGGGAGCGCCAACGGGGGAAGCGTCTTTGTCTCCGCCGGCCTCGCCACCACCATCGAGCTGATCGGCAACCTCATCGCCGACAATTCCGGCACCGTGACGGAAAACCGCGTGCTGGTGGGAGGCAAAGCGGCGCTGTGGGTCACCGCCTCCTGGCGCCCGGAGGCCAGGGGCAACGCCTTTCTCGCCAACGTCGCGACTAACCAGTCGCCGTGGGAGGCGCACCTCCCCCTGATCGCCAGCAACTCTTCGAGCCTGGTCTTCGCCGACTCCCTGGTCGCCGGTGTCCCCGGAACCCACGCCACCATCGCCTACCCCGACGTAGTGACAGATCCGCTGGGGTTTCCCGCCTCGGCCCGGGTGTCGGGTTCGCCGACCGTGGGCGGCGGGGTGGCCGGGGCGGTGATCGGCTCTTGCACCTTCGCCGACCGGGGCGGCGCCAAAACCTACGGCCAGTACTTTCCGGCGTTAAGCGCCGGGGAGGGACTCGCCTCCCACACCGTCGGAATCCTGCTGCTGCGCAAGGACGGCGCCTTCTACACGACAAGGGCTTGCAGAACCTGCGGCGCTCCGGCTGCCAGGTGGAGCTCACCCTGCACGGCGAGGTGTCGGCGGCGCTGGAGCGGGAGCTGCAGGAGTGCCTGCCCAGGGCCGGGGTGGAGGTGTTGGAGGTGCGGCTGTCGCACCTCGCCTACGCCCCCCAAATCGCCGGGGCCATGCTGCAGCGCCAGCAGGCCTCGGCCATCATCGCGGCGCGCCAGAAAATCGTCGAAGGGGCCGTGGGCATGGTGCAGATGGTCCTCGAGAAGTTCCCCCGCAACCGCATCGTGCGGCTCGATGACGAGCGTCACGCCGCCACGGTGTCCAACCTTTTGGTGGTGCTGTGCGGGGAGCGGGAAGCCCACCCGGTGATCAACGCCGGCACCCTCTCCTGACGGCCTCGCGGCGGCGAAGAAGACCTTCTTGCTGCGCATCCCCCCTGACCCGTGGGAGGAGCTGCAGCGCTGCGCCGCGGACGAGCTGCGCTCGGTGAACGAACAGGTCGAACACCTCCTCCGCCGGGCGGTAGCCCGGCGCCGGCGGGGGAGGCACGCCCCTCCCCTCGACCCTCCCCGCAAGACCCCGACCCTAGAGTAACGCCTTACCATCGCCACTCGCCGCAGCCGACACCGGTCACCGACACGCCCGCTTCCCGGGCACGGAGACCGACGCGGTCACGGACACCGGGACGATCGCGGCAGGTCGCACCGTCCATGACGGCGGGCCAGAGGCCCGCGATCCCAGGGGCACGGACACGGGCACGGACACGGCTATCCCGCCGACTTCGGCCGGGATCGACCGTTGAAGCCCCTCGCCCTGCTGCGCTATCGTGCGCACCACGCCGCAGGCGCAACCAGCAGCAGCGGTACCCTGTCCTGCTCCGGCGGCGCTGCAGGAAGGATGAGCCAACACCAACCGACCCATCGCGAGGGCCAGCCGGCGCCCTTGACGACTCGCCCCGACGAGGCCGCCCTTCCCAGCGGTGCTCTCCCGGCGGGGCGGTTCCGCGGTGTACTTCTGACCATTACCGCCCTTGCCCTGGGGCTGCGCCTGTTCGGCATCGGCTGGGATGGGTGGCACTACTTCCACCCCGACGAGCGGCGGGTGGCCGAGGCGGTGGCGACCATTTCCTTCTCGCCGCTGCAGCTGGACCCGCGCTTTTACGCCTACGGGTCGTTCCCCATGTACGTGACGCGCCTGGCGGTGGCGGGGGCCAAGCTGTTCTACCCGGGCATCAGCGAATACGACCTGGCGGTGCGGGTGGGGCGGGGACTGGCGGCCCTGTGGGGGGCGGCCACGGTGTTTCTGCTGGGACTGTTGGGCCGGCGCCTGTTCGGCGAGGGGGTGGGCCTGCTGGCGGCGGCGCTTTTGGCGCTCACCGTCACGCACCTGCAGAACTCGCACTTTCTCACCAACGACGTGCCCCTGACCTTCCTGGTGCTGGCCGCGCTGGCGCTGCTGCTGCGAGCGGTAGACGGGGTGAGTACCAGGCACTGGGGGGCGGCCGGAGCGGTGGTGGGGCTGGCCCTGGCCACCAAGATCTCGGCGGCGCCCCTGGGGCTCCCCCTGGGGCTGGGCCTGGCGGTTTTCGCAGTGCGGCGCGGGTCGCTGCGTGCCGCCCTGGCGGCCGGCGCCGCTGCCAGCGGCGCTGCTATGGCTGCTTTCCTCCTTGCCCAGCCCTACGCGGTCCTTTCCCACACACGCTTCGTCGCCGACGTGCTGGAGCAGAGCCGGATGGTGCGCCAGGCGGGGCTGTATCCCTACACCCACCAGTACGTGGGGGCGCCGCTTCTGCTGTACGAGGTGCGGGAGTTGGTACTGTGGGGGATGGGGCCCCTTCCGGGGGTGGTGGCGCTGGTGGGCCTGCTGACCCGTCTGCGGCGGCGCACTCCGGCGGCGGAGTGGCTGCTGCTGGCGTGGGTGGTGCCGTTTTTGCTCATCAACGCCTCCTTCGAGATCAAGTACCCCCGCTACCTGCTCCCCATCGTGCCGCTGCTGTGCCTGTGGGGGGCGGCGGTCTTGACGCACTGGGCCGAGCGGGGCCGAGGCGGTCGCTGGCTGCGGTTCGCCGTGCTGGCGCTTACCGCCCTGTACGCCGCAGCGTTTGCCTCCATTTATGCGCGAGAGCACCCCGTGCGGCAGGCTTCCGCCTGGTTGTACGAGCACGTGCCGGCGGGAAGCCGCGTGCTCACCCCCGAGTGGGACGAGGGGTTCCCCTTCCACCTGCCGGACCGCTCCCCGGAGCGCTATCGGGGGGTGCAGTTCCCCTTCTACGAGCCCGACTCCGAGGCCAAGGCGCGGCGGCTGGCCGCCGAGCTGGCCGCCGCCGACGTGGTGGCCTTTCCCACCCGCCGAATCCCGGGCTCGGTGACCCGGGCCGAGGCCACCTTCCCGGTCAGCGCCCGCTTCTTTCGCCTGCTCTGGGCGGGAGACCTGGGGTTCCGGCTGGAGCAGGTGTTCACCGCTCGACCCGGCCTTTTGGGCCTAGAGCTCCCTTCGGAGCTGGCTGACGAGTCCTTCTCCGTGTACGACCACCCCAAGGTGGTGATCTTTCGAAAGGTCAGGCCCCTGAGCGCGGCCGAGGTGGAGGCGGCCATCCTCGCCGCCCTGCCGTCCCTCCCCTTGAGCCGGGACGACCTGCTGCTGGCCGACGGCCCGCCGGGGGAGGCGGCGCCCCTGATTCCCCGCTGGCTCCTCACCTCCTCCTGGGCGGCCACGGTGGGGTGGGTGGTCCTGCTGCAGCTGCTGGGGTGGCTGGCCTGGCGGGTGCTGGCCCGCGCCGGATGGCCCGGTCCGGGCCTGTGGGCCCTCGCCAAGGTTTTGGGAGCATTGGGCTTTGCCGCCATCGCCTGGCTTGCGGTGAGCCTCGGGTGGATGCGCTTTGTCCGGGCCGACCTGGTGACGCTCCTGGCGGTGCTGGCGGGGGCAGTGCTGGCCGCCACCCGCCGCCCTCCGCCGGTGTCGGGGCGGGAGCGCTGGGTCACTGAGGCGGTGGTGTGGGGAGCCTTTGCTCTGTTTCTATTCTTCCGCGCCGCCCATCCGGAGGTGTTCTGGGGCGAGAAGCCCATGGACTTCGCCATCCTGAACGCCCTGGACCGCACCGCCTCGTTGCCTCCCACGGAGCCCTGGTTCGCCGGTTCCTCCCTGCACTACAGCTACTTCGGTCAGTTCATGGTGGCGGCGTGGGGCAAGACCCTGGGTGCTGCGCCGGCGTACTCCTTCAACCTGGGGGTTGCCGCCGTGGCGGGGTTGCTGGCGGCGGCGGCCTTTGCCGCGGCGGTGAGCCTCACCGGCCGCCTCCGTAGCGGGGTGTACGCCGCCGCCCTGGCCTTGCTGGCCGGCAACCTAGCCGGGCCGGTGGAGGCCATTTCCCGCAAGGTTATCAACTTCGACTACTTCTGGGCGACCAGCCGGGTCTTTCCCCCGGCGATCAACGAGTACCCCTTCTGGAGCCTGCTGTTTGCCGACCTGCACGCGCACCTGCTGGCGGCCCCCTTGGTGGTGACGCTGGCGGCCCTGACCCTTCGCCTGGCCTTGCCGGACAATGGGCGGCGCAGCCCGGCGGCCACTCTCACCCTGCTGCTGGCCACCGCCGTGACCGCCGGGGCCATCACCGTCACCAACGGCTGGAGCCTGCCCACGGTGACGGCCCTGGTGGCGGGCTCAGCGGCGCTGGGGTGGTGGCATCGGTCCCGCCGCACGGCCTCGGCCGCCCTGGGCCGGGTGGTGCTGCTGCCTGCCCTGCTGCTGGGCTGCGCCTGGCTGGTCTTCCGGCCGTTCTGGGCCAGCTTCGTCTCTCCCCCCCGGCACTGGGGGTGGGAGGCGGGGCCCTACGCCCCCCTCACCGGCTACCTGCTGGTGCTGGGAGTCTTCGTGGTACTGCTGGTGCCGGGGCTGGCCCACCGCCCCTCCCCCCGCCCCGAAACCCCCGGGTGGGTGTGGAACCCGCTGACCGGTAGAATTCTGCTGATCCTGGGAGGGCTGGCGGTGGCCATGGAGTTTCTGCTCCGCCTCCTGGGTCGCCCCGCCTCCCTACCGGCGGCCCTGCCCCTGGCCGTCGGGGCGGCCCTGGCAGCGGGTCTGCTGGCCCTTCGCCGCGATACCCCGCAAGGGGTGCGCGGGGCGGCGTTCCTCGCCTCCCTGGCCTTCGCCATGACAGCGGCGTGCGAGGTGGTCTTCGTGTGGGACCGCATGAACACGGTGTTTAAGTACCACTTCGAGGCCCTGCTGTTGCTGGCGGTGGCCGGCGGGGTGACACTCACCGAGGTGCTGCCGGCGGTGGGGGGTCGCATCGGGGTCACCTGGCGCGCCGCCCTCGCCGTGGTTCTGGCGGCCTCGGCGTTCACCTCGGTCACCGGCGCATGGGGACGACTCCTCTACCGCCACACTCCCGGACCTCGCTGGACCCTGGACGGGCAGGCGTTCCTCCGCCTCACCTCCCCCCACGAGGCGAGGGCCTTCGACTTTCTCAACCGCTTCGTGCCCGGCACCCCCACCCTGGTGGAGGCCCACGGGCCGGCGTATCAACAGTACGCCAGGGCGGCCATGCACACCGGGCTGCCCATCGTGGTGGGGTGGGAGTACCACCTCATTCAGCGCAGCCAGCGGCACGGTGACATCCTGACCCGGGCCCGGGCGGTGGAGGCTGTCTACACCTCCCCCGAGCCGCGGCAGGTGGCGGCGGCGCTGGCGCGGTACAAAGCGGCGTTCGTGCTGGTAGGGCGCGCCGAGCGGGAGCGCTACGGTCCCCAAGCCGGGGCCGCTTTCACCCGCTGGCCCGAGCTGCTGCGACCGGTGTTTTCCCAGGGCGACGTGACGCTATACGCGGTGCGCGGGCAGGGGGCCTTGCCGCTGGAAATGACCGTCCGCACGCCCGTCGCCCCCTCCCCCGTGCCCACTCCGCCGGTGGTGGCCACGGCAGTTCCGCTGGAGCGCCTTGGTCAGCCCCGCGGCCTGGCCGTGGGGCAGGACGGAGCCGTCTACGTGTGCGACTTCGAGCATCATCGCATCCTCAAGTTGAATCAACAGTTGCGCCCACTGCTCGGGTGGGGTCGCGAAGGGGACGGGCCGGGGGAGTTCAACCAGCCCTGCGGGGTGGCGGTGGGACCCACGGGCGAGGTGTACGTGGCCGACACCTGGAACCACCGGGTGCAGGTCTTCTCCGCCGAAGGGGAGCTGCGCCGGGCCTGGAGCGGGGAGTTCTTCGGACCTCGCGGAATCGCCGTCAATGCCCGCGGCCAGGTGTTCGTCGCCGACACCGGCAACTCCCGGGTTGTCCGCTTCGACCCGGAAGGTCGCCGGGAAACCTCCTGGGGAGGGCGGGGGCGGGGGCCGGGCCAGTTCTCCAACCCGGTGGGGATCGCCGTGGACCAGGCGGGGCGGGTATGGGTGGCGGACAACGGCAACGCCCGCCTTCAGGTCTTTGATGAAAACGGGGCTTTCCTTGTCCAGGTGGCGGTTCCCGGGCTACGGGAGGAGGCCTTCTCCGAACCCTACCTGGCGGTCCTTCCCGGAGGCACGGTGGCAGCGTCGGTGCCGCTGGCGGGGGAGATTCGGATCTTCCGCCCCGACGGCACACTCGCCGCCACCCTGTCCCTCTCCTCGGGCGAGCGGCAGGTGCGCCCCACCGGCCTGGCGGCCCTGCCCGACGGCCGCACCCTGGCGGTGGCGGACGTCGGTGGCAGAGTGTTCACGGTGCCCTTTTGAGGGTACCAGGTACTCACTATTTTCGCGATTCTTTATGGCGCTGCCGGTCCCTCGCCGCCGCCGGCGGCCCCACCCCCTGATCCGCCGAAGGACTGCAGCGCCAGGTAGGGCTCCCCGAAGCGGGCCAAGAAATCCGCCTGGCGGTCGAAGCTGTCCCAGTGCACCTCCTCGGCGACCACCAGGTCCTCGAACAGCTGCTTGGAGGCGGAATCGGCGTGAGCGCCGCAGGCGATGGCGAAGCGGTTGTACATCTCGATGGACTCCTGCTCCAGCTGCTTGGCGCGCTCGAGCATGGCGGTGGGTTCGTGGATCTTGGCCACCTCACGGCCCACCACCATCTCCACCTCCCCGCCCAGGAAAAGGATCCGCTCGGCCAGCCGTTCGGCGTGAAGCATCTCCTGGATGGCCGTCCGTTTCAAAAGGTTGGCCAGCGGCCCATACCCCAGATCGGCGAGGTGGAAGTGGAAGTACATGTACTGGTGGATGGCGGCCAGTTCGTCGGCCAGGGCGGCGTTCAAATGACCGATGCTCTTCTCGTGCATGACTCCTCCCGTGCACGTCGAAATCGATTGTACCGCCCCGACGGCGGTGCGACGGCCGAAGGAAGCGGCGCGGCGTCCACACTGGTGGGAACCCGACGGGCGACCGGAGGGGGACTTCGGCGCGCCGAGTGCCTCCAATTCCGCGCAACCCGGCTGGTGGCAGAAAGCATCCGGCCGGGTGCCCCGGCCGCTGGGGCGCCAGGGGGCTCGCAGGCGGTCCGCCGGGCACCGCCCGACCCGCGAGTGGCGGCGAGCATCCCAGGGAAAACGTGAAGAACGCCAAAAAGGCTATACCAGGTACCGACTGTCGCTGGAGATGTCGCCGGACGCTCGATCGAGGACGCGGACGGCGGCGGCGACCACCATGGGGTCGAACTGGCTGCCGGCGCAGCGCCACAGCTCCGCCCGCGCCGCCTCCTTGGACATGGCGGGGCGGTACGGGCGATCGTGGGTCATGGCGTCGTAGGCGTCGGCCACGGCAATGATGCGGGCGCCGATGGGGATTTCCTCGCCGCGCAGGCCATAGTAGCCGGGGTAGCGCGCCCTGGTATCACCGTCCCAACGCTCCTGGTGGTACTTCACCACCTCCAGTACCGGTTTGAGAAACTCCACCGGGGCGAGGATCTCGATCCCCAGGTCCACATGCCTCTGCAGCTGCGCCATTTCCTCCTCGGTGAGCGCTCCCACCTTGTTGAGCACCTGCTCGGGCACGCCGATCTTGCCGACGTCGTGGAGGATGGCGGCGCGCCGCAGGACGGTGAGTTCCTCCTCGTCCAAGTTCAGCTCGCGCCCGATCATCACCGCCAGCCGCTCCACCCGCTGCAGGTGGCGGTCGGTGTGGGAGTCCTTCACCTCGATGGCAGCCGCCAAGGCGCGGACGGTGGCCTCGAGACCGCGCCCCAGCTCCTCGGCGCGCTGTCTGGCCAGGCTGGAGAACAGCCGCTGCCGCCCCGCCTGGATCCCGCCCAGCACCGCGAAGCCGGACAGCAGCAAGAGGTTCGCGTAGGTAGGCGCCAGCCACTCCTGCACCGCCACCCCGGCGCGCAGGCCGGTCACCATGGCCAGGGCCAGGTACCCCACCGAGACCACCCCGTTGATCACCAGCGCCGCCCCCACCCCCCCACGTAGCGCCACCAGCACCACTGGCAACGCCAGCAGCCCGACGAACCAATGGACGCTGCCGCTGGTCACCGCCGCCAACCCACGGCAAGCCGCCACCGCCCCCAGCCCCAGCGGGAGCGCCAACACCCACTGCCGCCAGTCCCTCGCCCAGCGCCGAAACAGCGCCTGGTCGTCGCCGTCCATCAGGCTGGCGGGGGCCAGCATCACCAGCAGCGGCAAGCCGAACACCAGCGCCGCCACCGCATCGGGCACCCACCAGTGCAGGGCATGGCTGGTGAACGCCGCCCAGGTCACCGGGCCCAGCAGGACGGTGATCAGCGCCGCACCCGGCACCGCCGCCAGTGCAGCGCCGCCGGCCACCCCGAACCAGGTCATGCGCCACAGCCGCGCCCAGGAGCTTCCCTCGCCCGGCCGCCAGAGCGCCAGCGCCGCCGCCCACAGGCCGGCGGGAAAGGAGAACAGCAGCGTTTCCGTGAAGGTGCGCGCCAGCCCCCAGGGGAGCAGGAAGTTGGCCACCATCACGGCGGGCACGGCGGCCCACCGCAGGCGCACCCCGGCCACCAGGGTGATCGCCGCCGCCGGGAAGAAGAACGCCAAGCCGGGGCGCACTTCGAAGAGGGACGCGGCGCGATTGAGCAGCGCCCAGACGAGCGCGACGATCACCGCCTCGGCAAGGATCCGCGGCCTTGTCACCATTGACACCTGGGCAAATGATAGCCGCTGCCCGGGGAAAACCGAAAGCTCCCGACCGGCCGCCCCCCACCGCTGGCCCCCCGTCGCCGGGGGATGGAGCTACCCCAGGGAGAGAATTACCCCGCGCTGGGAAGCGGCGATGAAGGCTAGCAAGGTGTCAATCTCCGGCTGACCGGCGAGGTCAGTCCGGATGCGCACCACCGCCTCGCTGGTGGTGAGCTTCGGGTTGTGCAACAGCCGCCAGGCGCGCTTCAACGCCTCCCGGGCCTGGGGGGAAAAGCCTTTGCGCTCCAGGCCGATGGCGTTGGGACCAAAACAGCGGGCCGGCCTGGCTCCCACCGTCTTCATGAACGGCAGGCAGTCCTTGGTGGCCACGGTGAAGCCGCCCAGGAACGCATGCTCACCGACCCGGCAGAACTGATGCACGGCCGAGAAGGCCCCCACGTTGGCGTGGCTGCCCACCTCCACGTGGCCGGCCAGGGTGGCGTGGTTGGCGAAGATGACGTGGTCCCCCACCTGGCAGTCGTGGGCAATGTGGACCCCCACCATGTACAACCCGTACCCCCCCACCCGGGTCACGCCGCCCCCCTTCACCGAGCCGCGGTGGAGGTTGACGAATTCGCGGAAGGTGTTGCCGGGGCCGATCTCCAGGCGAGTGGCCTCCCCCCGGTAGGAGAGGTCCTGGGGCGGTGCCCCCACCGAACAGTGGGAAACGAAGGTGTTGTTGGCGGCCACCGTGGTGGGACCGCTGAAATGGCAGAACGGGCCGATGCGGCAGCCCGAGGCAATGCTCACTCCCGCGCCGATCACCACGTAGGGGCCCACCTCCACGTCGTCGCCGACGTCGGCCGCAGGATCAACGATTGCGGTCGGATGAACCGCAGCCATCACACCTCCCCCTGCGGCCGGTCCACCATGGCGCAGGCGAGATCCGCCTCCGCCACCAACTCGCCGCTCACCCGCGCCACCCCGTGCACATGGGCGAAGCGCTCCCGCCGCCGCTTGACTACCACCTCGATGACGATCTGGTCACCCGGCGTGACGGGCCGACGAAACTTGCAGTTGTCAATGCCGGTGAAGTAGATGAGCTTGTTGCGCCGATCCGGCACCTGGCGTAGGAGCAGCACCCCGCCGGCCTGAGCCATCGCCTCCACCACCAGCACCCCCGGCATCACCGGTACACCGGGGAAGTGGCCCTCGAACTGGGGTTCGTTGAAAGTTACGTTCTTGAGGGCGACGATGCTCTGCTCGTTGATCTCCAGCACCCGGTCGATGAGCAGGAACGGATAGCGGTGCGGCAGGATGTCGAGGATCCCCTGAATGTCAATCATGCTCCGCCCCCCTTTTGACGGACAGTGATGCCTCCAGGCGTTTCACCGCTTGGCGCAGCTCCTCCAGAGCGTAGAGATTGGCCTGGGCCTTCAGCCACTGCTTGTGGGGGCGGGACGGGAAGCCCGACACCATGGCCCCCGCCGGGGTGTCCTCGGTAACCCCGGTCTTGGCGGTGACCACCGTCCCATCGCCGATGCGGATGTGCCCCACCGCCCCGCTTTGGCCGGCCATCACCACGTGGTGGCCCAAGTGCGTGGAGCCGGAGATCCCCACCTGCGCTACCAGCAGGCAGTGCTCCCCCACCTGTACGTTGTGCCCGACGTGGACCAGATTGTCGAGTTTACTGCCGCGCCCCACCCGGGTCTCCCCCAGGGTGGCGCGATCCACAGTGCAGTTGGCGCCCATCTCCACGTCGTCTTCGATGACGGCGATCCCCACCTGGGGGACCTTGCGGTGCGCGCCCCCCGCGGTGGCGAAACCGTAGCCGTCCGCGCCGATGACCACGCCGGCGTGGAGGATGCAGCGCGCCCCCACCCGGCACCCCGGCTCGATCACCACGTTGGGGTGCAACACCGTGTCGGCTCCCACCTCGACGCCGTCACCCACCACGCAGCCGGCCCCCAGCACAGCGCGCTCGCCGATGACGGCGTTGTCCCCGATGGTCACGTGGGGCCCCACGCTCACCCCCTCGCCCAGGCGAGCGGAGGTTGCCACCACCGCCGAGGGGTGGATTCCGGCGGGCGGCCGTACCGGGGGGTGGAACAGCTCCAGCAGCTCGGCCAGCGCCAGGTACGGCTCGCGCCGCACCAGCAGGGTGCGACCCGGAAACGGCGCCGCGTCGGCCACCAGCAGCGCCCCGGCCGCCGACGCCCGAGCCACCTCCAGGTAGCGCCGGTTGTGATAGAAGGACAAGTGTTCGGGGCCGGCGTCCTCGAGAGCACGAATCCCCTGCACGACCAGGCCGCCATCGCCCACCACCTCGCCGCCCACGCGGCGGGCCAGTTCGGCCACGGTGAAAGAGGGCATCGGACCGGCTGCGCTCCGCCCAGCCCTTACCTGGCCACCTGGACGTTAAAGCGCTTCAGCACCTCGTCGGTGATATCCACCGAGTCATCGGCGTACACCAGCCCCGACTGGAACTTGTTGAAGATCAGATGGAGCTTCATCTCCCGACCGATCTCATTGATGATCGGCAGGATGCGCGCCTCCAGCGCCTGTAGCTCTTTCCGCCGAGCCTCATCAAGGAACTCCTGAGCGTCGTCGCGGAAGCGCTCCAGGGCCACCTGCTTGTCCTCGATTTGCTTTTGCAGCGATTTGATGCGCTCATCGGACAGGGTCGCGCGCTGGGCCGCCAGCTGCTTCTGCAGCGCCTCCAGCTCGGTCACCATCTTGGCGCCCTCGGCTACCTTCTCGTCGTTGAGTTTCTTCAGGCGCGCCAGCGCCTCGCGGCCGGCGGCGGAAGACTCCACCACCTGCTGCACGTCGATCACCGCCACTCGCCGTGTAGCGGCGTCCTGGGCCGTGGCGGCAGCGGCGCCCGCCAGCGCCACCACAATTGCGACACCGAAACCTCGCATGGGCAACTCCTTCCCCCGCCCTGGCGTAACCGGCGGGGAGGGCATTGTACCACCGGCGCCTTGCCCCCGCTGGCGGCGTGGGCGAGAATGCCACCCCGTCGGGGAGGAGTGATGAGGCCTTTCGAAGCCGCGGACGCCACCGCCGTCGCCGCCCTGCGAGTGCTCGCCATCGACCAGGTGGAGGCCGCCAACTCCGGCCACCCCGGGTTGCCCCTGGGGGCGGCCCCCATGGCGTGGGTGCTGTGGTCGCGCTTTTTGAAGCACGACCCCGCCGCGCCCGGCTGGCCGGACCGCGACCGTTTCGTGCTCTCCGCCGGCCACGGCTCGGCGCTGCTATACGCGCTGCTGCACCTGTTCGGCTACAACCTGCCCCTCATCGAGCTGCGGCGCTTTCGCCAGTGGGGGTCGCGCACCCCGGGGCACCCCGAGTACGGCCTCACCCCCGGCGTGGAAACCACCACCGGCCCGCTGGGTCAGGGCCTCGCCAACGCCGTCGGCATGGCCCTAGCCGAGCGGCACCTGGCCCAGCGTTTCAACCGCGAGGGGTTCCCCCTGGTCGACCACCGCACCTGGGTGCTGGCCTCCGACGGCGACCTGCAGGAGGGGGTGGCCCACGAGGCGGCGGCGTTGGCCGGCCATCTGAAGCTCGGTCGGCTGGTGGTGCTATGGGACGACAACCGCATCACCATCGAGGGCGAGACCTCCCTGGCCTGGTCCGAGGACGTCCCGGCCCGCTTCCGCGCCCTGGGGTGGAGAACCTTCGAGGTGGAGGACGGCAACGACCTCGCCGCCGTGGCCGCAGCCCTGACCGCCGCCGCCGCCAGCGAGGACGCACCTGCCCTGGTGCGGGTGCGCACCGAGATCGGCTTCGGCAGCCCCCACAAGCAGGGCAGCGCCGAGGCTCACGGCGCCCCCTTAGGGAAGGAGGAGGCGCGGCTCACCCGCCGCGCCCTGGGGTGGGTTATCGAAGAGCCCTTCGTGGTTCCCAACGAGGTGTACCAGTGGGCTGCGACCTGCACCGCCGCCGGCGTCGGCGCCCACCAGCACTGGCGCCAGCTTTTCAGCGGGTACCGCGCAGCCTACCCCGGCCTGGCCGCCGAGTGGCAGCGCCGCCTGGCGGGCGAGCTGCCGTCCGACTGGGAGCGGGCCCTGCCCACCTTTGCCGAGGGCGGGGGAATGGCCACCCGCCAGGCCTCCGGAGCCGTCCTCAAGGCCCTCGCTCCTACGCTGCCCGAACTCATCGGCGGCTCCGCCGACCTGGCCCCCTCCAACAACTCCCGTCTGCCGGGGGAAGAGAGCGTACGGGCCGGCTCATGGGCGGGGCGCAACCTGCACTTCGGCATTCGCGAACACGCCATGGCGGCCATCTGCAACGGCATCAGCCTGCACGGCGGTCTGCGCCCGTACGCCGCCACGTTCCTGATCTTCGCCGACTACTTGCGCCCGGCGCTGCGGCTGGCCGCCCTCATGCAGCGGCCGGTGATCTACCTCTTCACCCACGATTCGGTGGCGGTGGGCGAGGACGGCCCCACCCACCAGCCGGTGGAGCACCTGGCGGCGCTGCGGGCCATACCCAACTTGGTGGTGCTGCGCCCGGCGGACGCCCACGAAACCCGGGAGGCGTGGCGGGTGGCCCTGGCGCGCCGGGACGGTCCGACGGCGCTGATCCTCACGCGCCAGAAGCTGCCCGCCCTGCCGCCCCCGCCGGCGGGAGCCGTGGCCCGCGGGGCCTTCATCCGCGCCGAAGCCGAGGGAGGCGAACCGGCGGCTATCCTCGTCGCTTCAGGCTCGGAGGTGGCCCTTGCCCTCGCCACCCGGCAGCGGCTGGAAGGCGCGGCCATTCCGACCCGGGTGGTGGCGATGCCCTCCTGGGAGCTGTTTGCCGCCCAGCCCGAAGAGTACCGGCGGGAGGTCCTTGGGCCGCCCGGAACCCTGCGGGTGGCGGTGGAGATGGGGCGAGGGCAGGGGTGGGAACGCTGGGTGGGGGACGGGCTCGTCGTTTCCATTGAGCGTTTCGGGGCCTCCGCCCCGGGCGAAGAGGTGGCCCGGCGCCTGGGGTTCTCCCCCGAGGGCCTGGAGCAGCGCGTCCTGCAGGCGCTCAGCCGGCACCGGCCCAGTCCCCTGACGGCCGAGGTTCCTCCCCACCTTGCCGGCGCCGTGGCCGGCAAGCACGCCCGGCTGGCCGGCCTGCACGTCCTGGCGAGGATTGGCTGCCGCGACGCCTCGCTATGGGCCCAGGCGGCGCCGCGGGAGCTCGCTGGCTCGCTCGGGTGGTTGGACCTCCCGTCCCGCACCCGGCTGCAGCTCCCCACGCTACGGGCCCTGCCGGCGAGACTGGCGGGCGACGGCGTGGGCACCCTGTACCTCATCGGCCTGGGGCCCGCCGCTCTCGCCCCCTGGGTGCTGCGCCACACCTGCGGCAACCCCTCGGGGCGCGAGCTGGAAGTGGTGGATACCCTCGAGCCTGGCCGCGTCAGGGCGCTGCTGGAGGGCTTTTCCGCCCGCGATAGCGCCATTCTGGTCTGTAGTTTCGGCAAGGTTGGGGAGGAAGAGACCCTGGCATTGCTCGATCTGTTCTGGGAGACTCTGGCGCGGGTGCTGCGGCGGCGCGCTCCTTCTCGAGTCCTCGCCATCGGGGACCACGGCTCGAAGCTGGAACGGCTTGCCATGGAGCGCGGCTTCGCCGCTTTCCTTCCTCACCCCGGCGATACCGCTCAGCACTTCGCCGTGCACGGACCGGTAGCCATGTTGCCGGCGGTTTGGCTGGGCCTCGACGTCGATGGCATCCTCACCACCGCCGAAAGGGTCATGCAGCTGTCGGCGGCACCTCCGGCCGCGGAGTTGGCGACGCTGCTGGCCAGCGTGGCCGAGCCGGGGTGGGGGCGACTGGCCTGGTGTCCCTCCCCCGCCCTGCGACCTTTGGGGGTGTGGGTGGAGCAGCTCTTCGCCCACGCCACCGGCAAACAGGGGCGTGGCATCGTGCCGATCTCCCCGGCCCAGCTCCCCGCGCCGGCAAAAGCATGGTCGCACACGCTGTTCCTCTCCCCCCGCTTCGCCGACGAGGATACCGCCGCACTGGACGCCGGCCTCGCCGCCCTGGCCGCCGCCGGCCACAGCGTGGTGCGCTGGCCGCTGCGGCGGCGCGATCTCGGCGGGGCGCTGGCCACCCTGGAGATGGCGGCAGCCCTGACGGCACTGCTGCTGGGCGTCAATCCCTTCGCCGGAACCGCCCCCGCCCACCGCCGACGGCGAGCGTCGCCCCAGCCTCGCCGGCGTGTCACCACCACGGTCCCGCCCCGGTGGTCCTCCCTTGGTGGCTTCCTGGCGGCGCAGGAATCCCTGACCTCCGTGGCGATCCTCGCTTACCTGCCCGAGCGCTTCGAGGTGTGGCAGGCGCTGGCTACCCTCGCCAGCCGGGTGGAGCACCAGGCCGGCGTGCCGGTGAGCTTCGGTTTCGCGCCCCGGGCCACGCTGGCCTTGGGACAACTGCTCACCCGCGGTCCCGCCGGCGTCGCGCCGCTGGTCCTGACCTGCGATGTTGCCGAGGAGGTGGTGATTCCCGGGCGATCCCTCGCCCTCGGGGCCCTCATGAACGCTCAGGCTCACGAGTTCGTGCACTCCTACACCCATGGCGGACGGGAACTCCTCCACCTGCACCTCGGGCAGGACCCCCTGGCGGCGCTGAACCAACTGCTGACGTGAGCTTTCCCGGCGGGGGAGCGCAGTTCGCCGGCAATGGCCTCGAGGACCGTCCCCGCCCCCTGGTCTACGGCGACGGCCCCACCCCCGCCAGGTGGGCGAAACGGGCGAGGGCAGCGCGACGATCGAAGTGGGCGGCCACGAGCCGGCGAGCCTGCCGGCCCAGCGCGGCGCGGCGGCCCTCGTCCCCGGCCAGCGCTACCGCCGACTCCACCAGCTCATCCAGGGGGGCCACCACCACTGCCCCGGCCAGGGGTCCCACGCCCCGCGCCCCGGCCGGTGTGGCGACGATGGCGCAGGCGGCCTCGGCCGCCTCGAGCACCTTGTTGGGCTGACCCGAACCGTAGCGAACGGGAAACAGCGCCACCCGCACCCGCCGCAGCAGCGCCGGGCGGTCCTCCATGGGTGAGACCACCCGGACTCCGTCCCGCCCGTCAAAACGCCGCAGCGCCGGTGGGCAATCGGCCCCCCCCACGACGAGGGTGGCCCGCGGCAGGCGGGCCCGAATGGCCGGCCAGAGCTCGCGCAGCAGCAGCAGCGCCGCATCCCGGTTGGCGAAGTAGCCGAGTCGCCCCCAGAAGGCGAAGTCGATGTCTCTGTGACCGTTCCCCACCGGCCACAGCTCCACCCCATGGCCGGCAACCTCCACCGAGCCGGAAAAGTGCCGCCGCTCCTCCTCGGCGACCACCACCACCCGGTGATAGAATTGCACCACCTCCTCCTCCAGCCGCGCCGTGCGCGCCGCTTCGCGGCGCCAGAACCAGCGCGCCGGCCCGGACGCGGCGCGGGCGCGCTCAAAGAGGTTGGCGGCCAGGCAGTCGATGGCGTCCAGGATCCGCCGGGGAGCGGTCAGGTGGGGAGCCACCCAGGGGTGGGTGCGGGCCAGCACCACCACCGTCACATCGAAGGAGGTTACCCCTCGCCTGGCCTGGCCAAAGGCAACCCGCCAGGCCCGCCCCGCGGCCAGCAGGGTGGTCAGCGGCCACCCCCGGCGCACCGCTCGCAGCGCCCGGCCAGGGAGGGCGAAGGGGGCCGGGGCCAGGACCACCCGCCGGTGGGGCGGGGCCTGCACCAGAGGGGGACCCGGCGCCAGGAGGGTCACCTCGGCGTGGGGAGCCAGCGCCTTCACCCACACGCCGGTACGCAGGCGGTCGCCGGTGTAGGGGGGCCAAGGCGGCCGCGCCGCCACCACCAGGGCGCGGAGCCGCCCCCCGGGGTCATCCCTTCTTCCTCGTCCGGTCACGATGGGCAGTGTAGCGAAGCTTGTCCCCCAGCCGGGGCGCCGCTAGCATGCCCCCCTTGAGGGAGAGGTGCGATGCGAATCGTCGAATGCGTGCCCAACATCTCCGAGGGTCGTCGCCGGGAGGTCATCGACGCGGTGGTCGCCGCCGCCACCCAGGTGGCCGGCGTCACCGTGCTCAACGTCGACCCCGGCGAGGAGACCAACCGCACCGTCATCACCTTCGTGGGGGAGCCCGAGGCGGTCCTGGAGGGGGCCTTCCAGCTAGCCGAGAAAGCATACCAGCTCATAGACATGCGCACCCACCGCGGGGCCCACCCGCGGATGGGAGCGGTGGACGTCGTGCCCTTCGTGCCCATCGCCGGGGTAACCATGGACGACTGCGTGGACCTCGCCCGCCGGCTGGGGCAGCGCCTCGGCGAGGAGCTCAAGGTGCCGGTGTACCTCTACGAATTCGCCGCCACCTCCCCCGAGCGGCGCAACCTGGCCGACATCCGCGCCGGTGAGTACGAGGGGCTTGCCGCCAAGCTCGAGGACCCCGCCTGGCGCCCGGACTTCGGGCCCGCCGCCTTCCGTCCCGACACCGGCGCGACCGTGGTCGGAGCGCGCAAGTTTCTCATTGCTTATAACATCAATCTCAACACCACGGATCGCCGATTGGCCAACCGGGTGGCCTTCGACGTTCGCGAGAAGGGACGCAAGAAGAAGGACGAGCACGGCAACGTGGTGCTCGATGAACGCGGCGAGCCGGTGTGGGAGCCGGGGCTGCTCAAGTCGGTCAAGGCGGTGGGCTGGTTCATCCCCGAGTTCGGCTGCGCCCAGGTTTCCATGAACCTCACCGACCTGGACCAGACTCCCCTGCACATCGCCTTTGACACCTGCGAGGAGCGGGCGCGGGAGCGCGGGCTGCGGGTGACCGGTTCGGAGCTGGTGGGGCTGGTGCCACGCTCGGCGCTGCTTGAGGCCGGCCGCCACTACCTCCGGCGCATGGGTCGCTCGGCCGGGGTGCCCGAGCGGGTGATCCTGGACACCGCGGTGCGCACCCTGGGCCTCGGTGAGGTCAAACCCTTCGACTTGGCGGAGCGGGTCATCGAGTACCGCCTGCGGCCGCCGGCAAAGCTGGCGTCCATGTCGCTAGCCGCCTTCGCCGATGAGCTGTCCACAGACTCCCCCGCTCCGGGGGGCGGCTCGGTGGCGGCGCTGGCGGCGGCGCTGGGGGCGGCCCTGGCGGCCATGGTGTCCAACCTCTCCCACGGCAAAAAGGGGTTCGAGGAGCAGGGCGAGTCCCTGGAGCGCATCGGCGAGCGCGGCCAAGCCCTCAAGGACGAGCTGCTGGGCGCGGTGGACGCCGACACCGCGGCCTTCGACTGCCTGCTCGAGGCCATGCGCTTGCCAAAAAAGACCGCCGAGGAGCAGCAGGCCCGCGCCCGGGCGGTGGTCGACGCCACGGTGGGCGCCATCGAGGTGCCCCTGGGGGTGCTGGAACGTTGCCCCGAGGTGATCGAGCTGTGCCGCGAGGTGGCCCGGTTGGGGCTGCCCGCCTCGCTCTCCGACGCCGGGGTGGGGGTGCAGATGGCCCGGGCCGGGGCGGCGGGGGCCTACCAGAACGTGTGCATCAACCTTCCCGGACTGGAGGACGCGGGGCGTGCCGCCGCCCTGCTGGCCCGCGCCGACGCCGCCTGGCAGCGGGTCCTCGCCCTCCACGCCGAGGCCGAGGCCGAAATCCTGGGCGGCCTGCGCCAGGCCGCGGGGGCGAAAAAATGAGGTGGCGCGTAAGCCGCACCACCTGGAGGGAGCGGTTCGCTTCCACCTTGCGCCCTCAAGTCTCGGTCCGGGAAACGGCGGATGCAATCCCTCAAAAGTGGGATATGGCCGCCGGATGTGGCCTCCGTCACATCCCCCGCGGCGGGCAGCGAGTCCTCGTCGCACTCGCAATTTCTGCTGCAGCACTCCTATTTGCAGGCACGTCCGCGAGAGCTGGCGACCGTGATGACGAACTTGCCACCTTGGCCCGGTGGATGACCGGCTCCTTCGACACCTTCGCCCAGGTGGAGGCCGACCTCGCAGCGGGGGCCGCCTATACCCACCTCAGGGCGGTGATGCATATCGTGCCCGTCACCATCGCCGGCCTCACCGCCCCCGAAGCCCTCACCTTCTACGTGGAGCAGGCGGCGGCCGACGCCCAACACGCCCCCTACCGGCAGCGGGTGTACCTGCTCACCCGCCGCGACGGGGCGCTGGTGAATCGCATTTTTCGCATCGCCGAGCCGCAGCGGCTGGCCGGCGCCCACGCCCGGCCGGAGCTGTTGGCGCAGCTCGCCCCGCAGCAGCTCACCCTGGAGGCGGGGTGCGACCTGGTGTGGACCCGCATCGGTCCGGAGCTCTACTCCGGCGTTGCCGGGATCGGCGGCAGCTGCCGTACCACCTGGCGGGAGGCCGCCTACACCGTCTCCCAGGTACTCATGACCCCTACCACCATTACCTCTCTGGATCAGGGGTTCGACGCCGAGGGCCGGCACGTCTGGGGACCGCCGCCCGGCACCGTGGGGCACGTCTTCCGCAAGCGGGAGGCCGCTGTGTCGCCGCCCCATCCGGCGGCGTCGCCCACCCCCGCCCTACCCCCAGGGGATCGCCAGCCCTAGCGCCTCCAGCTTGGCCTCGCACTCGGCCCGCTCCCGGTGGCGCCGGAGGGAGCCTTTCTCATCCCGCACCAGCCAGCCGGCCGCCTCCGCCACCCCCCGTGCCGCCACCGCATCCCCCCGGCCGACAGCGGCAACGACCTCCTTTTCGAGGCGGGACAACGCCAACCCTTGCAGGCGATAGTCGCAGAACGCCTCCCAGGTGATGGGGCACCAGCGGCGCACGATCTCCTCCCCGATCACCCGCGCGTAGGCGCGGATCTCGTGCTGGGCGTGGGCGTCCATGCGCAGGGCCAAAAAGTGCAGCAGGTTGTGCAGATCGATCTTCCAGTAGGCCTCGGTGAAGGTGGCCAGGGGCAGATCCTTGCGGGCCTGCTCCCGGGCCACCCCCGCCGCCAGGCGCTCCTGGTACACCTCGCGGCAGGAGCGCTGCAGCTCTGCCTCGCGGGCCGACAGTCGCGCCCCCACCTCGGCGGAGAGGTACCCCTCGGACCCCTGCCGGTTGCCCCGGGCCTGGGCCCGCCACCCGTCGGGGGGCGTGGCCAGCACCTCGTCAATGGCGACGGAGTAGCGGGTGGAGTACTCGTTGACGCTGGCCGTGCGGTGCCGGATCCACTGCCGCCAGCAGTCCATGGGCACCCGCAGGTGCAGTTTGAGCTCGCACATCTCGAAGGGGGTGGTGTGACGGTGGCGCATGAGATACCGGATCAGGGGGCGGTCTTCGCTGACGTGGCGGGTGCCGGCCCCGTAGGACACCCGGGCCGCCTGGACGATGGCCGCGTCCGAACCCATGTAATCGACCACCCGCACGAACCCCCCCGCCAGCACCGGGAACGTCACCCCAAGCACCTCATCGAGGGCCGGTACGGACAGTCGCGCCAGGCGCTGGGGGGAGCCTTTGCCGTTGAGGGGTTCGTCCATGGCCGCGGCGGGGATGCTAGCAGGCCTGCCCGCGACCTGCACCAGCCCTTGCCGCTGCAATCAAGACGTGGTACCAAGATCGCCGAACCTTTCGAGGAGACCCCATGCGTTTATCCCGTCGCCGCCCTTCCCACCTGGCTCCCCTTTCCCGCCGGCAGATCCTGGCCCTGGGCGGCACCGGCGCCGCCACTCTGCTCTTGACCCGCTGCGCCGGGATGGCCGGCCGCCCGTCGCGCGCCGCCGCCTCCCCCCTCAACCTCCCCTTCAGCCCCATCGACCGCACCTTGGCCGAGGTGGCACCGGCGGCCTTCGCCGGGGAGGAGCCGGAGCCCGCCCATTCCATCCTGTGGGACCGGGAGGCCTTCCTGGCGTCTGCCCCCGCCGCCGGAGAACCCGAAGGGGTGCCGCTGGCGATCGTCGGGGGGGGCATCGCCGGCTTGGCCACGGCCTGGTTGCTGCGCGGACACCGCCCGGTGGTGCTGGAGCGCGCCCCCCGCTTCGGCGGCGCCTCGCGGGGAGAGTCCTGGCGGGGCATCGACTACGCCACTGGCGCCGCCTACTTCATCCGCCCGGAGGAGGGTAGCCCCATCGCCGGGTTTCTGGACGAGCTCGACCTTTCGCCCCGCATCAAGACCGAGGAAGACCCGGTGGTGCTGGGCGGCCGGCGCTTCAACGCCTTCTGGGAGGGCACCTCCACGGCCACGGGCGCCGCGCAGATCCGCCGCCTGGCCAGGCACTTCCAGGCCGTGCTGGAGGACGAGGAGGGGCAGCGGTTCCCCGACATCCCGGTGAGAGATCCGGCCCGCCGCGCCCACGTGGACGCTCTAGACCGACGCAGTTTTTCCGACTACCTCCAGGAGGTGGCCGGCGGCCCCCTACACCCCCACGCCGCTGCGGTGATTGAGCACTATTGCTGGTCCTCCCTAGGGGCCTCCATGGCCGAGGTGAGCGCCGCGGCGGGGCTCAATTTCTACGCCTCGGAGTTCGGCGAGGTGTGCGTGCTGCCCGGGGGCAACGCCGCGGTGGCCGAGCGCCTGGTGGATCGCCTGGTCACCGCCCTCCCCCCCGGCCACCTGCGCCCCGGTTGCCTGGTGGTGGACGTGCAAGTCGGCGATGAGGAGGTGCTGGTGCGCTACGCCGACGCAGCCGGGCGGTTGCACACCCTCGCCGCCCGCGCCGCCGTGCTGGCCTGCCCCAAGTTCGTGGCTGGCAAGATCCTCCGCGAGGTGGAGGGGAGGCGCCTGGCGGCCATCGCCCGCCTGCGCTACCGCGCCTACCTGGTGGCCAACGTGTTGCTCGCCCACGGGGTACGCCACGACTTCTACGACCTCTTCCTGGCCGGCCAGGGCAGCGCCCCCTATGCCGACGTCGAGGCCGCCGCCGTCCGCCAGGGGGTGACGGACGTGGTGCTGGGCACCTGGGCCCGCCCGCAGCGGGACCGCACCGTCCTCACCCTTTACCGACCCCTGCCCTTCGACGGCGGCCGCGCCGCAGTGTTCGACGAAGACAGCTACTCCACCTTTCACTCGCAGTTCGTCGCGCAGCTGGAACGGGAAATCTTGCCGCTGGTCGGGGCGCGCCCGGCCGACGTAGTGGACCTACGCCTGGCTCGCTGGGGCCACCCCCTGCCGGTGGCCGAGGTGGGGTTCATCGCCGACCGTCTGCCCGAGGTCCTGGGCTCCCCCTTCCGCCGCCGGGTGTTTTTCGCCCAACAGGACACCTGGGCGCTGCCCGCCTTCGAGACCGCCGTCACCGAGGCGCTCCTCGCCGGCCCCCGGGTGACCCGCGTCCTGGCAGGCGGCTGACGCTCCTGCACTCCCTACGTTCCCATCACCACCACCGGCGCTGCGCCACCGCCCGCCAGGGGATCACCTGGCCGGCCCGGCGCGGTTGCGCCTTTCACCCGCCCTACGCCACGCACCGCCGCAGCCGGGGCGCCCCCGCAGCCTCGCCCAGCCGGCGGCAGAGCGCCTCCAGCCGGGAAGAGGCGTCACCGCTCGCGTTGGCTGCTGTATCTTATCAATCGCCCCGCCGCGCAGGGCGCGAGAAAGCCCCGCCGGTCCGAGCCGCCAAACTTTAGGACATCCCCAGTCTCCATCGAGGTGTGGCGGTGCCGGGGAAGGCCGCGCGGGCGAGGGTGGTCTTGCCCGTCTGGCGGGGAGCTACCTCCGTGACCACCGGGAAGAAACTCGCCAGCTCCTCCAGCTTGCCCTGCCGGACCCCCTCGATCACTGACCCGTCCTCGCCGGTTACGCGCTCATTGTCAATGGCACCATCCATCAGCGGCACAGCGGCCTGGGTGCGCCCGGACGCCTCTTTATACCGCCTCTTTCGAAGCCACCGTCCGCGAAGCGCGACCCTGCCGTTGAACCGCGGCCACCGTCGCTACTGCTGCCATCGGCACGGGGAACCCGACCGCCGTCGTGCTGAGCCTTATCGCCGGCCTTTGGCGGCCAGAAGGCTGAAAGAAGGCAGCGTTGACCGTCCTGCTTCCCAGGGGGAGATGAAGCGGGAGCGGGGGTCGCGCTCCTCGGCCACGGCCAAGGGAGCCTCCTCTGCTTCAGCCCAGGGCTCGGCCTTGCGGCGGGCGAGGCGGGCGTCCAAGGCATCGAGCTCCCGATGGGCCAGCTCACGGATGTCGCGGCGCAGCCCCTGGGCGGCGATCTCCTCGGTGAACTTGCGTCGCCCCTCCACCAGCTCCGCCACATAGCTTTCGATCTGCTCCTCGGAGTAAAACCCCCTGGGGTCCCATTGGGCGAGGTCAGCACCCTCACACTTCACCACATACTCCGTGCCCAGGCGCCCGCGGGTGTACTCGTTGCTGCCGCGCAGGTCCCCCCGCTGCAGGGCGGCCATGAGGTCGATGGGCACCCGCTGTACCTTGCGCACCAGGGTCTTCTTCCCCGTGGCCTTGTCGATGTCGATAATCTCCCCCATGCCGCCGGTGTTGTACTGGAAAAAGTGCACCTTGCCCGGATAGCGGGCCCAGAGGTCCATGACGATGTCGTAGAAAGCGTTGACCTTGCGCCCCTGGGCGCCGATGATGAAGTCGTCCATGCCGACGATGCGCACGCTCTCGCCGGCCTTGGCGGGCACGGTGGCGAAGGAGTGGGTGGACTCCCCCCACAGGTAGGCCATCACCCCCTGCTGCGGGGTGAGGCGCTGGGCGAAGGGCATGATGGTGTTGCGCCGGGTGATGAAGGCGAAGACGATGCCATCCAGCTCCTCCAGGGGAGGCGTATTGATGGATTCGTAGCAAATCGACTCCCAGCGCCGACCGCGCCTGACCTTCAGCTGCCGGCGATCCAGCACCCCGCGTCCGTTTTCCCCCAGCCGCTCGTCGGTGAAGTCAATCTCGCCTTTGTAGTTCACCATGACGTTCTCGAGCAGGGCGCTCCTGTGGGCCAGGGCCCGATACATGGCCTCCTGCATCTCCAGCGTCACGTCGGTCTTCACGTAGTAATTCTGCTCGGTGCCGTAGGAGCTGCCATCGCGGCGCAGCCAGACGATGTCGTCCTGAGCCACCCAGGTGCCCTCGCCGGCGGCGGGGTCCAGCCCCAGCTGGTGGCAGGACCAGGTGGATTTGCCTGTGGCCGTGAGGCCGAACATGAAGACGGCGTAAGTCTTGAGCTTGCCAGTGCGGGCGTCGCGGGCGCGCACCACCTTGGTGCCGGCGTGCAGGCCCAGCATCCCCCGCTGGTCGGCCCGGTACATACCCTGCCGCAGGAAACCCTTTTTGCACTCGCCGGTGTAGTCGGAGCCCAGGGCGATGTTGATGTCGTGCTCGGGGATGGTGAGGATCTGCATGCGCAGCTGGTGCTCCATGGGGATGTCGATCATGTGGAACTCGGGTCCGGGACGGTGCTTTTTGACCTCCCCCAGGGTGCGCCCCCACTCGTAGGCGAGGCGGTAGTTTTTCTTGTCGGCCACGCACACGTAGAGGTTGCAGACGGGGTTGAACTCGGGGTTGTCCCCCATTTGCCGGCGCACGTGCACGAAGGGCATGGTACGAAGAAGCTGCAGCACCTTGTGCAGCTGCTCCGGGGCCCTGGTCACGATGGCCAGTTGCTCGGCCGTGGGGGTGGGAAGGACGACGTCGGGCCCCGAGCCCAGGTAGACGGTCTTGGCCGCCTGCCGGGAGGAAATCGCCGACCACCACAGGGGCGAGCCCTGCCGGGTGATGAAGGCCGTCTGCAAGGCCTTGCGACGCACCGCACTCATGGAAGCGTGCTCAATATTGCGGCCTTCCAGGGCGGATCGGAGGTTTTCAGCGAAGCGGCGGTAGGCGTCGGGATCGTACAGGTGCTGGGCCATGACTCCCCCACGCGCCGGGGTGAGCCCACCGGCGCCCGGTGAGGATAGAGCTTGTACGTTCGCGGAGCAAGCACCGTGCGGTCGTCGCCGCTCCCGCCGCGCCAGCCAGGCGCTCGCCGTGGTGGGGCTTGTACCTTTTTGGAACTTGGCGTAAGGTAGCGCCGTCCGCCCGCCCGGGCGGGGGAGGAGCACCGTGGCGTTCATCCCTTGGATCATCGCCGCCGTCGTCGTCGCCGTCCTCGTGGTCGCGTGGCTGGCCAACTACCGCAAGGTGGGCCCCAATCAGGTGCTGGTGATCTCCGGGCGCACCTCCACGGTGCGTGAGCCCGACGGCCGCAGCCGCAAAGTGGGCTACCGCCTGCAGGTGGGGGGTGGGACCTTCGTGTTGCCCTTCGTGGAAACGGTGGAGACCTTCCCCCTGGAGGTCTTTTCCATCTCCATCCGCTGCCCCGAAGTGCTCACCGCCCAGGGGATCATCATCTCCGCCGAGGCCTTCGGCCAGGTGAAGGCGGCCAGCGACGAGGCGCACCTGCACCGGGCGGTGGAGAACTTCCTCTCCAAGGGATCTTCGGGGATCACTGCGGTGGCCCAGGAAGTACTGGAGGGGCACATGCGCGCCGCCCTGGGCACCATGACCGTGGAGGAAATCTACTCCCAGCGGGAGGAGCTGGCCCGCCGGGTGCGCGCCACCGCGAGCAGCGACTTCGAGCGGCTGGGGCTGGAGCTGCTCTCCTTTGCCCTCAAGGACATTTCGGACTCGCAGGGGTACCTGGCCTCCCTGGGGGCCCGGCGCATCGCCGAGGTCAAGCGCGACGCCCTTCTCGCCCAGGCGGAAACCGAACGGGACGCCGCCATCCGCGCCGCCCAGTACCGCAAAGAGGGGGATGTGGCGCGCCTGGCCGCCGAGGCGGAGCTGGCCGCCGCCACCCGCGACTTCGAGGTACAGCGGGCGGAGTTCCAGGCGGCGGTGAACGCCCGGCGAGCCGAGGCGGACATCGCCTATGACCTGGAGCGCAGCCGCCTGGCAGAGCAGCTCAAGCGCCAGGAGTACGCCGTGCAGCTGGTGGAAAAGGAACTGGCGGCCAGGCTGGCCGAGTTGGAGATAGCCCGCCGGGAAAAAGACCTGGAAGCCAACGTCAAGCGCCCCGCTGAGGCGCAGGCGTACCAGGCCAAACTGGAGGCGGAGGCGGAGGCCTACCGGAAAGAGCTGGAGGCCAAGGGCAAGGCCGCCGGGGTGCGGCTATTCGGATCGGCCGAGGCGGAGGCCGCGGCCGCCCGGGGCAAGGCAGAGGCCGAGGCCATGCGGCAGAAGGCCAACGCCTGGAAGGAGTACACCGACGCCGCCCTGGCGCAACTCGTCATCGAGAAGCTGCCCGAGCTGGCCCAGGCGGTGTCCGAGCCGCTCGCTAAGGTGGACAAGATCATCATGGTGGGGGACGACCAGGGGGTACCCAAGCTCACCGGCCAGGTGGCGAAGGTAATGGCTCAGTTGCCCACCATGGTGGAGGAGCTCACCGGGGTGAAGCTCGCGGAGTTGCTCAAGGGCAAGGGGAAGGAGCCCTCGTGAGGCGGCCGCGCTCCACCAACCGCCCACCGGCCATTGCGAGGAGCTAGCCCGCCATGCTCGCCGAACGGGTCAACCGCATCACCCTCTCCCCCACCCTGCGCATCTCCGCCCGCGCTCAGCAGATGAAGGCTCAGGGCATCGACGTGGTGGATTTCTCCGCCGGGGAACCCGACTTCCCCACCCCCGAGGTGGTCAAACGGGCCGCCAAGGCGGCCATCGACGCCAACTTCACCAAGTACGTGGCCAACGACGGCATCCCGGACCTGAAGCGGGCCATCGCCGAGAAAATGGAGCGGGACAACGGCCTGCGCTACGCGGCTGACGAGATCATCGTCTCCGTCGGGGCTAAGGCGTGCTTGTTCAACGTCGCTCAGGCCCTCTACGAGCCCGGGGACGACATCCTTATCCCCGCCCCCTACTGGGTCTCCTACCCCGACCAGGCCAGGCTGTGCGGGGCCAACCCCGTCTTCATCCCCACCCGGGAGGAGGACGGTTTCCGCCTCTCCCCCCGCGACCTGGCTGCCGCCATCACCCCCAACACCAAGGCGCTGATCCTCAACTACCCCTGCAACCCCACCGGGGCAGCCTACTCCCGCGAGGAGCTCGCCGCCATCGCCGAGGTGTGCGTGCGGGAGCAGATCTGGGTGATCTCCGACGAGATTTACGAAAAGCTCCTCTACGACGGGCTGCGCTTTACTTCCATCGCCTCCTTGGGGGAGGAGATCAAAAAGCTCACCGTCGTCATCAACGGCTTCTCCAAGGCCTTCTCCATGACCGGGTGGCGGCTGGGGTGGGCGGCGGGGCCGCGGGAGGTTATCGCCGCCTGCTCCAAGGTG
This sequence comes from uncultured bacterium, assembly GCA_937924755.1. Taxonomy (GTDB): domain Bacteria; phylum Acidobacteriota; class Thermoanaerobaculia; order Thermoanaerobaculales; family Thermoanaerobaculaceae; genus CALEVZ01. The sequence goes on along the minus strand of CALEVZ010000046.1, from coordinate 1,916 downwards.
CAGTCCCACAACACCTCCAACGCCACCTCCTTCGTGCAGAAGGCGGGGGTGGTGGCGCTCACCGAAACCGCCATGGAGGTGGAGCGCATGCGCGCTGAGTTCGAGCGGCGGCGCAACTTCATCGTCACCAAGCTGCGCGCTCTGCCGGGGGTGTCCTGCGCCTCCCCGCCAGGCGCCTTCTACGTCATGCCCAACGTGGGTCGTTACCTGGACCGGGAGTTCGGCGGCGCCCCCATCCGCAACACCTACGGCCTGGCCTACTACCTCCTGAAGGAGGCCCACGTGGCGGTGGTGCCGGGGGAGGCCTTCGGCACCGACGCGCACATCCGCATCTCCTTCGCCACCTCCATGGAGCGCCTGGCCGAGGGGATGCGCCGCATCGAGCAGGCCCTGGCGCGGCTGGAGGAGCCCCGCCGCCTGCGCCCGCGGGTCCTCAACAACGTCCTCACCCAGGTGCGCGACTACGCCCCCACCCGCGCCGTGGCGGGCCTGGCCACCCGCAACGAGCTGCTGGCCCTGGCCGAGCAGCACCTGGACCCGGCCAGCTACTTCGAGTGGAACGCCGCCATCGCCGGGGCAGTGGTGCAGCTGCGCACCAACTCCCCGCACCTGGCAGACTTCTACCAGGAAAACTTTTACCCCGCACCCTTGGAGGGAGAGCTGGAGCCCCACGCGGTGGTCTACGCCGTCAAGGACATCCCGGGGCGGGAGGCGCAGGGGCTCGTGAGCCTGGAGACCGCCACCGCCTTCGTCCTCAACACCGCCTTCTACGGGCAGGTGCGCGGGACGGCCTTGCAGCTGGCGGCGGAGGCGGCGGCCCGGGCGGCTGGCGCGCTATGGGCCCACTGCGCCGCCCTGGACGCTGGCGGGCGCGGGGTACTCATCTGGGGCAGGCCGGGCTCGGGGCGCACCGGTGTGCTCGGGGCGGCCCTGGCCGAGGAGGGTGTCAAACTGGTGGCCACCGACGGGGTGTTGGTGCGCTTTGCCGCCGCCGGGGCGGTGGCCGACCTGCCCGAGCGCAAGCTCTACCTCAAAGCCAAGTGGATCTCCCACCTGCCGGAGATCGGCAAGCTCCTCACCCGGGCCAAGCTGGAGAACATGGTCACGGCGCGGGAGGGCTGCCACGTGGACCACCCCGGGGAGGAGTGCCCCCTGGACCGCGGCGCCGGCGTGTGCGTGGAGGCTTCGGCTCACGGCCGGGCCATGATCGACCCCTACTGGCTGGGGGGGGCGCTGCGCCACACCCGGCGCACCGTACCCGCCCTCGGCGTGCTGCTCGTCACGGACCCGGTGCTGCCCATGGTGAAGGAGCTGCCGGCTCGGGAGGCCGTGCGCCTGCTAACCTCCGGGCAACTACCCGGCTCCAGCGGCTTCGGCCTCCCCTTCTTGAACCCCCACCTTACCGGGCTCGACATGGCCCGCCAGGACTTCCTGGCCGCCCAGCACGAGCGCCTCTTCGCCGCCACCCGGGTGGTGCTTCTCAACACCGCCATCGGCTCTCGGCAGGGTCAGGCGCGGGCCCTCCTCGACCTGCTGCGGTAGCCCCCCCGCCGTCGCCCGGATGCCGACACGGCTCCGGGCACGGACAAGGGCACAGTTTCGGCGGCGGGAAACCGGACCGACCGTGAGGGCGGGCCAGAGGCCCGCGCACCCCGGGCACACGGTCATCGACCTCAGTGGTGCGGCGCCGCCGTAGACACACCAACCGGCACGCTAAGCCCTCTTTTTGGGGGGGCATGCCGGCCCTCTGTGGTTTATAGGTGTTTTATTTCGAGTGGTCGGGACGGCGAGATTCGAACTCGCGACCCCTTGAACCCCATTTTGAGCCTGTATCTCCCATGACCTTTCGTGAGGCACTGCGAGAATCGCTCAACCTATTCGGGCAGCGCACTTTTTGCGCTTCTGAGCGCTCTTGA
>CALEVZ010000045.1 GCA_937924755.1 uncultured bacterium | reverse complement strand
TTCGGCTTCGTCGAGGTGACCGGCACGGGGCAGGCCCAGGTGCAGGTGCAGGTGAAGGATGCGACGGGGGCGCTGCTGGGCTCGAAGAGCTACACCGTGCGGCGCTGGGAGCAGATGCAGAAGGGATTCAAGGACGAGTTTTTTGGCGTCGATACGACCAACGCGCGCCTGACCGTGGCGGTGACCGGAGGGACGGGCAAAATGATCGCCTTCGGCTCGCAGGTGGCGCAGGGGTCGACCGACCCCTCCACCTTCGAGATGCTCTTCGAGGACTCTTTGCTCAGCGAAAACGGCGCGGCGCCCTGGCCTGGAGCGCCGACGAGCAGGCGGCATCACCCTGCCTTACAACGGCAGCGGTTATTCCGGCTCGCCCCTTTTTCGGGTCATCAACTCCGGCAACGGCCAGGCCATTTTCGGGAAGGTCACCACGCTTGGCCCGCCGGTACGGGGCGACGCCACCAGCGGGGTCGGGCTCAGAGGGTACGCCACCACCGGGGTGGCGGTGGAAGGCATGGCCACCAACAGCATCTCGGCTGCCATCTTCGGCAGCAACGGAGGCAGCGGCCCAGGTGCTGCCGACTCCAACTCATCCGAGCCTCTCGGGCAGCTCGAGATGCCCACCCGCGAGGTCTCCGGCCTGGCCAACAAGACCAACACCCACGGTGTGTTCGCCGAGAACACCAATTCGAGCACCGGCGGCTACCTCAGCGGCACCGCCGCCGGCGCCCACGGCACCAAGGGCTCCCACGAGGGGTGGCTCGGGTACTCCTCCGGCGTCGTAGGGCTGCACGAGAGCTCCAACAACCAGGGCCTGCTCGGCGCCGCCGACGCCGGCCTCAGGGCTTGCGGCCACTCCGGCTACGTCATCGACGACGAGCGCTCCAGTGACCCGGCGGCCGCCATCCGCGGCGTCACCACCGTCGACAACGGCATCGGCATCGAGGGACGGGCCGACTCGGGAACGGGAGCCTGGGGCGTCTACGGGGTCAGCAACTCCGAAATTGGCGTGTACGGCACCGCCTCCAGCAGCCACGCCGGGCACTTCCAGGGCAAGGTGCACGTCAACGGCGCGCTCTCCAAGAGCTCCGGCAGCTTCAAGATCGACCACCCCCTGGACCCCGAGAACAGGTATCTCAACCACTCCTTCGTGCAATCCCCGGACATGATGAACGTGTACAACGGCAACGTGGTGCTGGGTGAGGCCGGGGAGGCGTGGTTGGAGCCGCCCGCCTGGTTTTAGGCTCTCAACCGCGACTTTCGGTACCAGCTCACCCCTGTGGCTGGCTTCGCTTGGGTGTTCGTCGCCGAAAAGGTGACCGGCATCCGCCAGGACCCCTACTCCAAGTACCACCGCGGGGTGGTCGAGGAGGAGAAGCCGGCCGACGAGCGGGGCACGTACCTGCACCCCACCGCCTGGGGCCAACCCGAGGAACGGGGTCTGGAGAGGCGTTTGCATCCGGAACCCATGCGCGAGCTCCGCGCTCACCCCTCTTCCATCGCCCCGTAGCACCTGGCTCCATCTCCCCATCCTCGTCCTGGCGGCCGCCCTCGTGCGGCCGCCTCTTTCGTCTGGAAAAGGGGTTTCCGGGGCCATGATTCTCCCTTGACAGGGCTCGTCGGGATACTGCAAGCTGCCGCGAGAACACGCCGGGAGGGCCCATGGCTCGAGGCGAACGGGTCTTCATCGTTGAGGGGTGCCGCACCCCCTTCCTGCGTTCCTCCACCGACTTCACCGACATGACCGCCTGCGACCTGGGGCGGGCCGCCGTGGCCGGTCTGCTGCATCGCACCCGGGTGGACCCGGCCCTGGTGGACCTCCTGGTGCTGGGCACGGTGATTCAGGACCCCCGCACCTCCAACCTGGCGAGGGAGGTGGGGCTTGGGTGCGGGCTGCCCGAATCCTGCCCCGCCTACACGGTGACGGTGGCATGCGTGTCGTCGCTGCAGGCGGCGGTGGACGGGGTGCGGGCCATCCAGTGCGGGGATGCGGACGTGGTCATCGCCGCCGGGGCGGAAACCCTGTCGGATGCCCCCATCCGCTTCCGCCGGCCGGTGCGCAAGGCGCTGATCGCCGCCCAGAAGGCCAGAGGGACGTGGCAGCGGCTGCGCCTCTTCGGCTCCTTGAAGCTCTCCGACTGGCTCCCCGACCCCCCCGCCATTGCCGAGTTCACCACCGGGGAAAGCATGGGACAGGCCGGAGAACGCCTGGCCAAGCGGCTGGGGATCACCCGCGAGGAGCAGGACGCCTTCGCCGCCGCCTCCCACCAGCGCGCCGCCCGCGCCACCGCCGATGGCCTGCTGGCGCGGCAGATCGTGCCGGTGACGGTGCCCGGCAGCTTCCGTAGGGTGAGCGTCGACAACGGCGTCCGGGGTGACACCGACGAGGCCAAGCTGGCCGGGTTGAAGCCGGCCTTCGACCGGCGGTTCGGCACCATCACCGCCGGCAATGCGTCCTTCCTCTCCGACGGCGCCGCGGCGGTGCTCCTGATGAGCGAGCGCAAGGTCTCCGAGCTGGGAGTGGAGCCCCTGGCGGAGGTGGTGAGCTCCGCAGTGGTGGCGCTGGACCCCCTGGAGGAGCTGCTTCTGGGCCCGGCGGTGGCCGCCCCGCGGGCCCTGGCGCTGGCCGGGTTGAGCCTCGAGGAGGTGGCGGTGGTGGAGCTGCACGAGGCCTTCGCGGCGCAGGTGCTGGGGGTGCTCCGGATGCTCGAAGACGAAGGTTTCTGCCGCCAGCGCCTGGGGCGGCCGGGGGCGGTGGGGCGGGTGGATCGCGGGCGTCTCAACACCTGGGGGGGCTCCCTCTCGGTGGGCCACCCCTTCGGCGCCACCGGGGCGCGCCTGCTCACCACCTGCGGGCACCGCCTGCAGCACGAGCGCGGACGCTACGGGCTGGTGGCGGCGTGCGCCGCGGGCGGCATCGGCATCGCCATGGTGCTGGAGCGGGCGTGAGGCGAGGGAGGTGACGAGGATGAACGGCATTCGCGTGGAGCGCCGCCCCGACGGGGTCGCCGTGGTGACACTGGACTGCCCCGGCAAAAAGGTCAACACCCTCTCGTCAGCGCTGCTGGAGGAGTTCGCCGGTCAGGCCGACGCTCTTCTGGACGACCCCCAGGTGAAAGCCATCGTGGTGGCCTCCGCCAAGGAGGACAGCTTCATCGCCGGAGCCGACCTGGATCTGGTGCAGACCATGAGCGGGGTGGAGGCAGAAAAGCTCTCCCGGGAGGGCAACGCCCTGCTGCAGGGCCTGGCCACCACCCGCAAGCCGGTGGTGGCGGCGGTGCACGGCGCCGCCCTGGGCGGGGGGCTGGAGGTGGCACTGGCCTGCCACGTCATCGTCGCCTCCGACGATCCCGCCACCGTGCTGGCTCTGCCCGAGGTGATGCTGGGGCTGCTGCCGGCGGCCGGCGGCACCCAGCGTTTGCCCCGCCGTCTGGGCCTGGCGGCGGCGCTGCCGCTGCTGCTCACCGGCAAGCGCCTGCGCGCCCGCCAGGCGTACCGCATGGGGCTGGTGGACGTGCTCACCACCCCCGGTGGGATCGCCGACACCGCCGCCCAGCTGGCGCTGCGGCTGGCGGAAAGGAAGGCCAGGAGCCCGCGCCGCAAGCCTCCCCTGACGGTGCGCCTAGAGGCCCTGCCCCCCCTGCGCGGGGTGATCCTCTCCAAGGCCCGCACCCAGGTGGCCCGCGCCACCCGCGGCCTCTACCCCGCCCCCCCCAAGATCCTGGAGTGCGTGGAAGTGGGGCTCAAGCGGGGGATCGCCGCGGGGCTGGAGCGGGAGGCAGTAAGCTTTGGGGAGCTGGTCCCCAGCCCCGAGGCCCGCCACCTGGTGTGGATTTTCCACGCCATGCAGGAGGCCAAGAAGGACGCGGGGCGCGGCCAGGCGCGGCCGGTGAAGCGGGTGGCCATCCTGGGAGCGGGGTTCATGGGCGCCGGGGTGGCGTCGGTGACCCTCGGCGAGGCGCCGGTGGTGCTCAAGGACATCTCCGAGGAGGCGTTGCGGCGGGCCGCCCGCACCGTCGGTGAGGGAATTGAGAAGCAGGTTCGCTCCGGCGCCCTGCGGCGGGTGGAGGGGGACCGCCAGTGGGCGCGACTGTACCTCACCACCGATACCGCCGACGTCCGCGGCGCCGACCTGGTGATCGAAGCGGTTTTCGAGGAGCTGGAGCTCAAGCGCCGGGTGCTGGCCGAGGCCGAAGAGCTGATCTCCGCCGAGGCGGTGTTTGCCTCCAACACCTCGGCGCTGCCCATCGCCGACATCGCCGCGCACGCCCGCCACCCCGACCGGGTGCTGGGGATGCACTACTTCTCGCCGGTGCCCAAGATGCCCTTGCTGGAGATCGTGCGGGCCGCCAGGACCGCCGACTACGCCGTCGACACCGCCCGCGCCTTCGGCCAGGCGCAGGGCAAGACGGTCATCGTGGTTCGGGACTCCCCCGGCTTCTACACCACCCGCATCCTCGCCGCCTACCTCAACGAGGCCATGCTGGTGCTGGAGGAGGGGGCGGCCATCGAGACCGTCGACGCCGCCCTCAAGGATTTCGGCTACCCGGTTGGGCCGCTGGCGCTCATCGACGAGGTGGGGATCGACGTCGCCGCGCACGTCGCCCAGGATTTGGGCAAGGCCTTTGCGGACCGCGGTCTGGGCGCTTCGCCGGCGCTGCCGGCGATGCACCAGGCGGGGTGGGCGGGGCGCAAGAACCGCAAGGGTTTCTACGTCTACCCGAAAAAGGGGCGCAAGCGCCCCAACCCCAAGGCGTACGCCTTCTTCGGCGGCGGCCGGCGGCGCCCGGTGGAGGCCGGGGAGATTCAGCAGCGGCTCGCCCTGGTGATGACCAACGAGGCGGTGCACTGCCTGGACGAAGGGGTGATCGCCTCCCCCCGCGACGGCGATCTCGGCGCCATCTTGGGGCTGGGGTTCCCGCCCTTCCGCGGCGGCCCTTTCCACTGGCTGGACACTTTGGGAGCAGTGGCGGTGGTGCGGCGGCTTTATGAGCTGGCGGAGCGGCTGGGTCCCCGCTTTCACCCGGCGGCGGGGCTCGAGGAGCTGGCCCGGCGGGGGGGGCGTTTCTACCCCGGCTAGGGGTCCGGCGTGGCTGCCCCTAACCTGGCCCGCGCCATCCTGGCCCACGCTCACACCCGAGGGGAGCAGCCCTGCCTGCGATTCCACCGCGCCGGCGGCTGGCAGACCTGGAGCTGGCGACAGGTGGGGGAGCAGGCGCGGGCGCTGGCCCGGGGCATGCTGGCGTTGGGCCTGGTGCCTGGGCAGCGGGTGGCCATCTTGTCGGAAAACCGCCCGGAGTGGGCGCTCGCCGACCTGGGCAGCCTCGCCGCCGGCTGCCAAGTGGTGAGTGTCTTCGCCACCCTGCCCGACGACGAGATGGCCTTCATCGTGCGCCACGCCGCCTGCCGCCTGGCCTTCGTGGAGTCCCCAACCCTGGCCGCCCGCGTGCTGGCCCTCAGGGCCTGCTTGCCGGCGCTGGAGCAGGTGGTGGTGCTGGAGGGCCAGCCCCCCGCGGGAGAGGGCGTGTCTTCGCTGACCGACCTGGCGGCCCGGGGGGCGGAGGAGGAACCCCTACCCGGCCTGGAGGCCACCGCCGATGAGCCCGCGGTGGTGATCTACACCTCCGGTACCACCGGCGAGCCCAAGGGAGTGGTCCTCACCCACCGCAACATCCTGGGCACCCTGGAGGCGGTGACGGCGGCGTTCGGCGACATCTCCTCACTGCGCCTCAACCTCTCCTTCCTGCCCCTGGCCCACGCCCTGGAGCGCATCGCCGGGCATTTCCTCCCCCTGGTGCAGGGCAACACCATCGCCTACGCGCGCTCCCTGGACACCGTCGCCGAGGATTTCCGCGCCGTGCGCCCCGACTTCGCCGTGGCGGTGCCCCGGGTGTTCGAGAAGGTGCACGCCCGCATCCTCACCCAGGTGCGGGGCAGGCCCGCCCCGGCGCGGGCCCTCTTCCGCTGGGCGGTAGGGGTGGGGGTGGAGCGCTCCTCGAGGCTCGAGCGGGGGCAGCCCGTCCCGCCTTCCCTGGCGGCCCGGTACGCCGTCGCCGACCTGCTGGTGTTTCGCGCCATCCGCGCCCGCCTGGGGGGCCGCCTGCGCCTCTTCGTGTCGGGCGGAGCGCCCCTGGCCGCCGACATCGCCCGCTTCTTCCACGCCGCCGGCATTCTGGTGTGCGAGGGGTGGGGGGCCACCGAGACCTCCGCCCCCTCCACCTGGAACACCCCCGCCGCCTACCGGTTCGGCTCCGTGGGTCGCCCCCTGCCGGGAGTGGAGGTGCGCCTGGCCGGGGACGGCGAGCTGCAGGTGCGGGGGGTCAACGTCTTCCCCGGCTACCTGGACAACCCGCAGGCCAACGCCGAGGCCTTCACCCCGGACGGGTTCTGGCGCTCGGGGGACATCGGCCGGGTGGATGAGGAGGGGTTTTACTACATCACCGACCGCAAGAAGGAGCTCATCATCACCGCCGGAGGCAAGAACATCGCCCCCCAGAAGCTGGAAAACCTGCTGCGCCAGCGCCCGCTCATCTCCCACTGCCTGGTGCACGGCGACCGACGCCCCTACGTGGTGGCGCTGCTCACCGTGGACCGGGCGGCGCTGGCGGCGGCCCACCCGGAGCTGGCCGAGGCCCCGCCGGAGGACGAGCGGCTGCACCGGCTCCTCGAGGCCGAGGTGGCCGCTGTCAACCGCCAGCTGGCCCGCTTCGAGCAGATCAAGAAGTTCCGGGTCGTGCCCGGCGAGTTCACCGCCCAGGGGGGGGAGCTTTCCCAGTCCCTGAAGCTCAAGCGGCGGGTGGTGGAGGAACGCCACCGCCACCTGCTGGAGGCCATGTACGGGGACAGACCCGAGTGAGGTCATCCTCCGCTCCCCCCACCGGAACAGCGACGCTTGGCGAACTCATGCGTTCCCTGCCCGGGCGCCTCCACCCCGCTGCCATCTGGGGATGGGAGGCCACCTTTCATTTCCTCTTCTCCCACAGCGGGGAGCCGGAGTGGACGTTGCGCCTGGACGGGAGGAACTGCAGGGTGACGGAGGGTCTGAGGGGTCGCCCCGATTGCGTGGTGGAGACCAACGAGTCCACCTTCCTGGGCATCGCCGCGGGCACGATCAACCCCCAGACGGCTTTCCTCCTGCGGCGGGTGAAGGTCTCCCACCCGGGGCCGATGATGAAACTCTTGAAGGCGCTGCGCGCAAAGGGTGGGGAACGCGAGGTCGCCGCTGGCCCTCCCGTCTCTTTGCCGGCTCCCCCGGCCTTCGCCCCGGCGTGCGCGCTCCCCCTCGCCGGCGTTGTCGTGCTGGACTGCACCCGCATGCTCCCCGGGGCGGTGCTGGCCCGGCACCTGTTGGAGCTGGGCGCCCGGGTCATCAAGGTGGAGGAGCCGGGGGGGGACCCCCTGCGCCACGCCCCTCCCCTGGTCGATGGGGTGGGCGCGGGGTTCGCCACCTTCTACCGGGGCGCCCAGTCGGTGGAGCTGGACCTGCGCACCCCCGCCGGCGCCGACGCCCTGCGCCGGCTGGCCCGCGCGGCCGACGTGCTGGTGGAAAGCTTCCGCCCCGGCACTCTGGCGCGCTGGGGGGTGGACCTCGCCGCCCTGCGCGCCGCTCACCCGGCCCTCATCACCTGCTCCCTGAGCGGCTACGGCGGCGGGGACGACCGCCCCGCCCACGATCTCAACATCACCGCCGGCTCCGGCTTGCTCTCCCTGCTGGGCGGCGACGGACTGCCGGGCGTGCTGCTGGCCGACGTGGCGGCCGGCATGCAGGCGGCGACGGCCATCCTGGCCGCCCTCCTGCAGCGGCACAAAAGCGGCCGCGGCACCCACCTGGAGCAACCGCTGGCGGCCGCCGTGCGGCCCTTTCTCGCCCAGTCGGCCGCCGACCTCGCCGCCGGGGGCGAGGGTCTCATCGCCACCCACCTCTCCGGCGCCTGCCCCGCCTACCGCCGTTACCGCTGCGGGGACGGGCGGGAGCTGGCGGTGGCCGCGGTGGAGCCCAAGTTCTGGCAGGCGTGGGTGGAGCTGCTCGGGCTGCCCCACCTGGCGGGGGTGGGACTCGACCCCGGCGAAGCCGGCGCCCGGGCGGCGGCGGAGGTGGAGGCGGCCTTGCGGGCGGCATCGCGCGATCACTGGCTAGAGCGGGCGGCGGAGCTGCCGGTCTCCCCGGTGCTGACACTGGCGGAGGCGGTGGGCGGCGCACCGGCGACGGTCCCGTTCCTAGCCAGCGGAGGGGGCCCCCCCGCCGGACCAGCGCCAACGTTAGGGGAACACACGGCAATGGTACTGGGCAAACTGGGCGTGAATTTCGAGCCGTAAACGACCAGAGAAACCGCAGTCTTCACTTTCGTTCCCCGCCCAGGTATCGCGGAAAGAAGATGCCGGCAATCCCGCCGGCTATCTCCCATATATTGACTGCACAAAAAAACGCGAGGAACTTGACACCACCCATTCCAGCACCTATGCTGAATTCCAGCAGTAAAGGAGGCAAAAATGCCGTTTGAAAAGTTCATTCCGGCCCGCAAGCAGAAGCCCCCACAAGCATCCATCAAGCGCACCGGAACCATCTCACTGGATGCGGGTTTCGCCAGTCAGGTCGGACTCGCGGAAGCCCACGCCGTCACCCTCTATTTCGATCCACAAAAGCGTCTGGTCGGCCTGCGCGCCGCCGACCCGAAAGAGGACGGGGCAATGCGTCTGTCCCATCGCACCCGGGTGGCCTCGGTGCGCGCCCGCCCCTTCTTTCAGGCCTACGGCATCACCCTGGAGGAGACCGCCCGGGTGCCCGTGACTTGGGACGAGGGGGAGAATTTGGTGGTGTTTCCCCTCCCGGCCGCGGGACGGCGTCCCCGCGGCCGACCCCGCAAGGGCGCCTAATCACTCACCGCTGGCAGCGCGGGCAGTAGAACGCCGAGCGGCCGGCCATAACGGCGCGGCGAATCGCCGCACCGCACTCCTGGCACGGCTGGCCTTCCCGTCCGTACACCCGCAGCGCCACCGCGAAATAGCCGCCGTTGCCGTCGCCGTCGACGAAGCCCCCGTCGGCCAGGGTGGTGCCGCCCGCCGCCAGGGCGTCGGCGAGGGTGTCGCGGGTCGCCCGCGCCAGGCGAGCCCGGCGCGCCGGGGACAGGCGCCCCGCCGGGGTGGTCGGACGGATCCCCGCCCGCGCCAGCGCCTCGTTGGCGTAAATGTTGCCGAGCCCGGCGACCACTGACTGGTCCAGTAGGGCGTTGCGAATCGGGGCACGGGTGCCGGCGAGGGAGGCCAGCGCCGCCTCGACGTCGCCCTCCAGCGGGTCGACCCCCAGCCGTGCCAGGGGCGGGTAGAGGGACACCTCCTCCGCGGGCATCACCACCGCCACCCCGAAACGCCGGGGATCGACGAGGCGCAGCTCCAGGCCGTCGCTGAAACCCAGGGTCAGGTGGGTGTGGGCGGGTGCGGGGGAGGACGCCGGTTGCACCAGCAGCCGGCCGGACATGCCCAGGTGAAACACCGCCGCGTGGCGGCCGAGGTGGCCGATCAGATACTTGCCCCGGCGGGTGAGATCCTCCAGGCGAGCCCCCACGCAGGCTTGCCACGCCGCCTCCTGGATGGGTTGGCGCAGCGGCGACCCCGAGGCGGCCACCGCCACCAGCCGCCGCCCCTCGAGGCGTGACAGGAGGGAGCGGCGAATCGTTTCCACCTCGGGCAGTTCCGGCATACCCGGACACCCTAGCATGGCGGTGGCCAGCCCCCCCATGGGATAAACACCCGCACCCGGAGGCTCGTAGAAGAGAGCAGAACGTTCCTTCTCCTCCTCCTTCCACCCGGCGCCCCCCACGGGGCGCCGCGGTGTGCGCGCCGGATCTACATGTACAGCCCGCCGGAAACGTTGATCACCTCGCCGGTGACGTAGGAGGCCGCCGGAGAGGCGAGGAAGAGCACCACGGCGGCAATGTCCTCGGGGGTGCCGAGGCGGGGGACGGCAAGGTTGGCGACGAGGGCCTGGCGCTGCTCGGGGGAGAGCTTGTCGGTCATCGGGGTCTGGATGAAACCGGGGGCGACGGCGTTGACCAGGATGTTGCGGCCGCCTAGCTCCCGCGCCAGCGTCTTGGTCAGGCCGATGAGCGCCGCCTTGGAGGCGGCGTAGTTGGCCTGCCCCGGGTTGCCCATCAACCCCACCACCGAAGAGATATTGATGATGCGCCCCTCCCGCTGCTTGACCATGTGCCGCACCACCGGCTGGGTGACGTGGAAGACGCCGTCCAAGTTCACCGCCAGCACCCGCCGCCAGGCCTCCGGCTTCATGCGCAAAAACAGGCCGTCGTCGGTGATGCCGGCGTTGTTGAGGAGGATGTGAATCCCCCCCAGCTCGCCAGCGATGCGGTCCACCACCTCGGCGGCCTGCGTGGCATTGGTCACGTCCAGGGGCACGCCGATGGCCTGCCCCCCCTCGGCCTGGATCGAAGCCACCACCTCGGCGATGGGGTCGGTGGGCAGCGAGGTGCAGGCCACCTGCGCCCCCTCTCGCGCCAGGGCGCGGGCACACGCCGCGCCGATGCCGGTTGCCGCCCCCGTGATCAGGGCCACCTTTCCCTCGAGCATGCCCATATCTCTCCCCCCTCGAATCACCTACGACTTGACCCCGAGGCCCCGGCCGGCCAGATAGGCCTCCACCTGGGCCACCGTGCCAACGGCCACCGTGGTCGCCTCCCGGGCGATGCGCTTGACCAGCCCCGACAACACCGTGCCGGGACCGATCTCCACGAAGGTATCGAAGCCGTCCGCGGCCATGCGCTCGATGAGCTCCACCCAGCGCACCGGCGCATCTACCTGCCGCACCAGCCCGTCGCGCACCTCCTCCGGGGTCTCTACCGGCCGGGCATCCACGTTGTTGTACAGGGGCACCGCAAGCGCCCCGAAGGGCAGGGCGGCCAGCACCGGCGCCAGCCCCTCCCGCGCCGGCACCATCAGCGGGGAGTGAAACGGCGCCGACACCGGCAGCGGCACGACGCGCTTGGCTCCCCGCGCCTTCAGCAGCTCCCCCGCCCGCGCCACCGCCGCGGCGTGGCCGGCGATGACGGTCTGCTCCGGGGCGTTAAAGTTGGCCGCCACCGCCACCTCACCCCCGGTGGAGGCCTCGGCGCAGGCCGCCTCGACCATTTCTCGCGGTGGACCCAGGACCGCCGCCATCGCCCCCTGGCCCAGCGGCACCGCCGCCTGCATGAGCTCCCCCCGCCGCCGCACGGTGCGCACCAGATCCTCGACCCCCAGGCCGCAGGCGGCGCCCACGGCGCTGTACTCCCCCAGGGAGTGGCCGGCCACCGCGTCGCACCGAGCCCCGGCGGCGGCCAGCACGGCGTGCACCGCCAGGGACACGGTGAGAATCGCCGGCTGGGTGTTGGCGGTCAGTCGCAGCGCCTCCTCCGGCCCCGCGAAGCACAGCTGCGACAGCGGCTCGCCCAGGGCTCGATCGGCGCGCTGGAACACCTCCCGCGCCTGCGGGTAGCGCTCGGCCAGGTCCGCCCCCATGCCCACCGCCTGGCTGCCCTGGCCGGGAAAGAGAAACGCCACCTTGCCCATCACCCGCTCCCTACCAGCGCACCAGGGCCGCCGCCCAGGTCAGCCCGCCGCCGAAGGCCGCCGACAGCATCAGATCGCCGCGTTGGAGTCGCCCCTCGTCCAGGGCATCCCGCAGCGCCAGGGGAATCGACGCCGCCGAGGTGTTGCCCACCTTTTCCAGGTTCACGTAGATCTTCTCCGCTGGCAGGCCCAGCCGGTCCCCCACCGCGCTCAGGATGCGCTGGTTGGCCTGGTGGGGCACGAACAGCGCCACCTCGTCGATGCTCACCCCGGCCTGCTCGAGCACCTCGAAGCAGACGTCGGTGAGGGAGCGAACCGCCACCTTGAACGTCTCGTTGCCGCGCATCTTGATGAAGGGCAACCGCTGGTCGATGTGCTCCTTGACGTTGGGGGGATACTTGGAGCCCCCCCCCGGCATCTGGATGAAGTCGGCGCAGGTCCCGTCGGTGTGCCAGGCGACCCGCAGGATCCCCTCCCCGGCGGGGGCCGCCTTCAGCACCGCCGCCCCGGCGCCGTCCCCGAACAGCACACAGGTGGCCCGGTCGGTGTAGTCCGTGTAGCGGGACAGGGTTTCCGCGCCGATCACCATGGCGGTGGACACCTCACCGGTGATGAAGAACTGGCGCGCGACCTTCAAGCCGTACAGGAACCCCGAGCAGGCCGCCGACAGATCGAAGCACACCGCCCGCCGCACGCCCAGCAGCGGCTGGATGAGCGCCGCGGTGGCGGGGATGGGTTGCTCGGGGGTGGCGGTGGCCACGATCAGCAGCTCCACCTCCTCGGGATCGACGCCGGCATCGGCCAGGGCGCGCTTGCCCGCCTCCACCGCCACCGTGGCCACGCTTTCCCCGGACGACACCACGTGACGCTCGCGCATGCCGGTGCGGGTGACGATCCACTCGTCGGTAGTCTCGATCATCGCCTCGAAGTCCTTGTTGGTCAGCACCTTTTCCGGCAAGAACGTGCCCAAACCGGCGATCCGCGCGGTGCGCGCGTGGTTATCGTGCATCATCCCCCTCCTAACTGTTGCCGGCGCGGCCGGCGACCAAAGAGAGCTTCTCGCCAATGTGCTCCACTACCCTGGCGGCCGCGTAAGAACGGGCGAAGCGTAGCGCATTCTTGATCGCTTTGGGGTTGGAGCGGCCATGCCCGATGAGGCAGGCTCCCCTGACACCCAAAAGCGGCGCGCCGCCGTACTCGGCGTAATCCACCTGGCGGCGAAAACCGGCGAATGCCCCTTTGGCCAGCAGCAGCCCGGCCGAGTACACCGGGGAGCGGCGCGCCTCCCGCTTCAGGAGTGTTACCACCATCTCCCCCAACCCCTCCGACACCTTGAGCACCACGTTGCCCACGAACCCGTCGCACACCACCACGTCCACCGTCCCGGCGTAGACATCGCGCCCCTCGACGTTGCCGACGAAGTTGAGATCGAGGGAAGAGAGCAGGCGGTGGGCTTCCACGGTCACGCGATCCCCCTTGCCCTCCTCCTCGCCCACCGACAGCAACCCGATGCGCGGTGAGGGCACCCGCAGCACGGCCTGGGAGTAAAAGTGCCCCATCACCGCGAACTCCATGAGGTGGTGGGGCTTGGAGTCGACGTTGGCGCCCACGTCGAGCAGCAACGTCTGGTGGTCCACCCCGGGCACCAGGGCCGCCAGTGCCGGCCGATCCACCCCGGGGATGCACCCCAGGGTGAGCTTGGCGGTCACCATGGCGGCGCCGGTGTTGCCGGCGGTGACGAAGGCGCAGGCCTCCCCCCGCTGCAGGAGGCGCATGGCCACCGCCATCGAAGAATCCCGCTTGCTGCGCACCGGTGCGGTGGGTGCCTCGTCCATGGCCACCACCTGGGGCGCATCGACGATCTCGATCCCGCGCACAGCGCTGCCGGCGCGCGCCAGCTCCCGGCGCAGCACCGCCTCCTGGCCCACCAGCAGCACCCGCAAATTGAACTCGCGCGCCGCCTCCAGCGCTCCGCGGACGGTCGAAACCGGAGCGTGGTCACCACCCATGGCGTCGAGGGCGACGGCGCCGGGTCTCATCGCGCGTCCGATTCCACCGTGGGGCTAGGAAACCTCTTCGACGTTCAATACTTGACGACCCTCGTACATGCCGCAGGCGGGGCACACCCGGTGCGGCAGCTTGGGCTGGAAACAGTGGGGACAGGTGGAGGTGGCCGGCTGCGCCAGGTGATCGTGGGCCCGGCGGCGGTCGCGGCGCGCCTTGGAGTGGCGGTACTTCGGATTCGGCATGGGGAAACTCCTCCTAGTTCGTCGGCCGCCAGCGTACGAGGCCTTCCCAGCGGGGATCCACCTCGGCCGGACAGTCGCAGACATCGACGTTGAGATTGGCGCCGCAGCGCGGGCACAGCCCGCGGCACGACGGGGAACACACCGGCTTCATGGGGAGCGACAGCTCGATTTGTTCGGCCGCCAGCTCGGCGAGATCCAGCACCGGCTCCAGGTAAAAGCGCGCGTCCAGATCGGCCCGCCCCAATTGCGTTTCCTCCTCGCGCGGGGCCAGGGTCACCGGCAGCAACTCGACGGTGATGGACTCGTGCAGGTGGAGGGCGAACTCCTCCAGACAGCGCACGCAGCGCAACGTCACCGCGGCCTCCACCCACCCGTTGACGAAAAACCCGCGGGCGGTCCTCTCCACCCGGCCGACGATGGTGGCGGCAGACAGCGACACCACGTCATCCCCCCCGGTGCCGTCGGGAGCAGCCACCCGCTCGGAAAACTCCAGCGGCTCGGGGTCGGCAGTGGTGAGATCGATGCGAGACACACGCCCTCCTACCACAAAGGACTCGGCAGGATAGCAGCGTGCCGGGCCGCCGTCAAACTCGTGGCGCGGTGGGCGAAAGCAGGCGCCTCGCCAGGGGGAAGCCGTCGATCACCGCCATCACCAGCACCGCGCCGATGCCCGCCACGTTGGCGGCCAGCCACAACACCTCGCCGGCCAGCGGCAGCAGGGCGAGGAGCAGCATCACCCCCATTCCGACTCCCGCCCGTGGTGCCTCGGCGCGCAGCCCGGCCGGCAGCCACGGCAGCAGGCGCGCCCCCAGCCAGAAAGCGACGGCCGCCACCCCCAGCACTTTGACCGCCACCAGCGCACCGGTGGCCGCCATCACCACCCCGGCGCCGATCCCCGTGGCGCCCAGGAGCAAGCCGATCCCCACCACCGCCACCCACACCAGCAACGCCAGCCCCCCGGCGGCCAGCGCCGCCAGCGGCCTGTGGGCCAGCCGCTCCCCTGCCCGGCGGGCCGGCTGGGGCAGCAGCAGGGCCATCCCGCCCACCACCATGAGCCAGGCGCCCATGTGCAGGAGGTTCTTGCCCCACGCCAAGCGCGCGGGCCGTGCCGGATCGCCGGCCAGGGGGGCCAGCACGCCGCGGCTCCCACCTCCAACCACCCGCCCGTCCACCGCGCCAGCCACCCGCACCTTTCCGGCCACCGCCACCACGTCCCCGCGCACGGCTCCGGCCTCGGTGACCACCACATCTCCCCCCAGCACCACCACATCGCCCTCCACGCGGCTGGCCACCGTGACCGTCGCCAGGAGCCCGATCACCGGCCCCTGGGTGGGCTCCACGATGTACTGGTCGTGACCGAGTCGGGGTGCCGGTGCCGGTTGCAGCACGCCGGCCAGAAGGACAAGGAGAGCTACCACCCTCACCCCTGATGCTCTCCCACCCGCCGGCGCGCCAACGCCAGCACTCCCCATCCGCCGCCGACGGCCGCCAGCAGCAGCCACACCAGCGCCCACACCCCGCCCGCCCCGGCCAGCGCCCGCACCGCCTCGGCGCTGCCGCGCGCCACCGCGACGGTATCTGCCACCGCCGAGGCGGCCAGTGTCACCATCGACCCCAGCGCCCCCGGCAGGAACGCCACGGCGCCGCTGCCCGGGACCCCTCGCAGTAGCGCCAGCCCCAACCCGAACAGGGCCAGACCCGCCGCCAGCGGCAACCAGGACCGCAGCTGCCGCCGCTGCCAGCGGGCCACCGGGCGGGCGGCCAGGATCGCCCGCACCACTTTCTCGTCCGGCTGGGAGGGCGCGGCGGCGGCCAGGGTGGCCAGCAGCGCCGCGTGCGCCCGACAGCCGTCGCAGCTCGACACGTGCACCGCCACGTTGCCGGACGACTCCCCATCCTCCAGCGCCCGCCGCGCCTCGATGCACGTTGCCATCAGCCGATCCCTCCTACCTGCCCCAGGTACGACCTCAGGGCTTCCCTCAATACGCTGTGGGCACGAAAAAGTTTGTTCTTCACCGTCCCCAATGGCAGCTCCTTCAACTCGGCGATTTCGTTGTAGGCGAGGCCGACGAAGTGCCGCAGGGTGACCAGCTCCCGGTAGGCCGGGGGCAGCCGGTCGATCTCTCGCTTGAGGGCGTCGGCCAGTTCCCGGTTGGCGAGATCCGCCAGCGGGCCCCGCCGGGGATCGGCCGGGTCGAGCACCAGCGCCGAGCCCTCCTCATCCTCCCCCGCCTCCAGCGACACCAGCGGCTGCCGGCGGCGACGCAGATGATCGATGGCGAGGTTGTGGGCTATGCGGAACAGCCAGGTGGAGAAGCGGAAGGAGGGGTTGTACTGGTCGAGGTTCGACCACGCCCGCAGGAACGCCTCTTGCACCAGATCCCTGGCCTCCTCCGGGAGTTTAACGATTTGACCCACGTAGGCGCGCAGCTTGGGCTCCCAGCGGCGCACCAGATCGGCGAAGGCATCCTCCTCCCCTGCCAGCACCTGCCGCACCAGCTCCGCGTCATCGAGCACGGCGGGTAGTGTAGCGCGGGAGCTTGTGAAATCGTATTGCAAACTTCTCCGTGATGTGCCAGACTTAGCGCGGCGGGTGACCGCGCCCGCAGAAGGGCACGCAGCGAAGCTGGCGGCCGACGACACGACCCACCCGAGCGCGGGTGCGGTATCCAAAAGGAGGAGGAACGGCGATGGCCGAGCTCAACGCCTTTGCAATGGCGCAACAGCAGTTCGACGAGGTGGCCGATCAACTTGGCCTGGACGACGGCGTACGCGCGATCCTGCGTTGGCCCCTGCGCGAGTACCACTTCCGCATCCCGGTGCGGATGGACGACGGTACCATCAAGGTCTTTCAGGGGTTTCGGGTGCAGCACAACGACGCCCGTGGACCTTGCAAGGGTGGCATCCGCTGGGCGGCCAACGAAACTGCCGACACGGTGCGGGCCCTGGCCACCTGGATGACCTGGAAGTGCGCCGTGGCCGACATCCCCCTCGGCGGTGGCAAGGGCGGTGTGGTGGTGGACCCCGCCACCCTGTCGGTGGCCGAGAAGGAGCGACTGTGTCGCGGCTGGGTGGACCAGATGTGGAAGAACATCGGCCCCCGCATGGACGTGCCCGCTCCGGACGTGGGCACCACCCCCCAAATGATGGGCTGGATGATGGACGAGTACTCCAAGCTCGTCGGCAACTACACCCCCGGCGTGATCACCGGCAAACCCCTGGGCGGCGGTGGCTCCCTCGGCCGCACCGAGGCCACCGGCTTCGGGGTCATCTACACCGTTCGCGAGGCCTTGAAGCATTTGGGCATCGATCCCAAAAGGACGCGCGCCTCCATCCACGGCTTCGGTAACGTGGCGCAGTACGCCGCCATCGGCTTCATCGAGATGCTGGGCGGCCAGGTGGTGTGCGTCGGCTGCTGGGACCGTCACGAGCGCCGCGCCTTCACCTACAGCAAGGACGACGGGGTCGACCCCCACTTCCTGCTCACCATCACCGACCAGTATGGCACCATCGACAAGGACAAGGCGGCGGCCGCCGGCTACCGCATCGAAGACGCCGACGCCTGGATTTCCAAGGACGTGGAGGTGCTCATCCCGGCCGCCATCGAGGGGGTGCTCACCGGCGAGACCGCCAAGGCCATCCACCCCAACGTCAAGGTGGTGGCCGAAGGGGCCAACGGTCCCACCACCCCTGAGGCCGATGCCATCCTCAAAGAGCGGGGAATTTTCAACATCCCCGACTTCCTCTGCAACGCCGGTGGGGTCACCTGCTCCTACTTCGAGGGCGTGCAGAACGACATGAACTTCTACTGGTCCCGCGAGGAGGTGCTGGCCAAGCTGGACCAGAAGATGACCGTCGCCTTCCACGCCGTCAAGGACATGGCCCTCTCCCGCGGAGTGTACATGCGCAACGCCGCCTACATGGTGGCCATCGACCGGGTGGTCAAGGCCATGCAGCTGCGCGGCTGGGTGTAGGCCGCGTTTTTCCCCCTTTTTCGCGCCGCCCCCCGCCCGCGGGGGGCGGCGTCCTATGTTCAGCGCCGCAACCCCACGGGGGTCAGCGGTGGGCGACCGGCCAGCACCGCCAGCACGTTGTCTACCGCCAGGGAGGCCATGGCGGCGCGAGTCCGCCGGGTCCCCGACCCCAGGTGCGGCAACAGAACCGCCTGGGACAGCGGCAGCAGATCGGGGTGCACCCGGGGTTCGAACTCGAACACGTCGAGCCCCGCCCCTGCCAGCCGCCCGGCCCGCAGGGCGTCGGCCAGGGCCGCCTCGTCGATCACCTCGCCCCGGCTGGTGTTGATCACCACCGCCGAGGGCTTGAGCAGGGCCAGGCGGCGGGCATCCAGCAGGTGGCGGGTGGCACCGGTGAGCGGGCAGTGAAGAGAGAGGATATCCACATCTGGCAGCATGGCCTCCAGGTCGGGGTAGTGCCGCGCGGCCAGGCCCTCGCCGGCCGCCGGGTCGGGGTCGTGGAAGACCACCCCCACCCCGAAAGGGGCCGCCCGCCGGGCCACCGCCCGCCCGATCCGCCCCATCCCCACGATCCCCAACACCGCCCCCTGCAGATCCCCGGAGAGGAAGAAGTCCGGCTTCCAGCCGGTAAATCCCCCGGCCCGCAGCAGCCGGTCCCCCTCCACCACCCGGCGCACCACCGCCAGGATGAGCGCCCAGGTGAGGTCGGCGGTGGCCTCGGTCAACACGTCGGGGGTGTTGGTGACGATCACCCCGGCGGCGGCCGCCGCCCCAAGGTCGATGTTGTTCACCCCCACCCCCACGTTGGCCACCACCTTCAGGTGCGGGCAGCGGGCGAACACCACCTCGTCCACCGTGTCGTTCACCAGGGGAATGAGCGCCTCGGCCGCACCGGTAAAAGCGGCCAGCGCGTCAGCGGCCAGTCGCTCCTCTCCCCGGTACACCCGCACCCGATGCTCCCGCCCCAGCCGCTCCAGCCCGTCCCCTGGGAGGGGATAGGTCACTGCCACGTCAGCCATTCCCGCCCCCCCGCCGATCAGTTCCCCACCGTCGCCCGGTCCATGACCCTGCCCGTGTCAGTGACCGCAGCCGGCTCCAGGGCGGGCCACCCCTCCAGGGGCGCCAGGATGCGCACCAGGTCCAGCTCCAGGGAACCCGAGGAGGGGGTTTCCACGATCCGCCCCACCTCGGCGCCCTCGAAGGTCACCACGATGGTGGGCACCAGCTCCACCGGCCCGTGGGTCCAGGTGAGCTCCTTGGAGCGGTCGACGCCGTAAAGGCGCAGGGAGGTGAAGGGCGAGCGCTCCCCCAGCTCTGCCAGGATGCGCTGCAGCCGGGGGATCTGCTCGTGGGAGTCGGAGCACCAGGTGCCCATGGCCACGTCGAGGCCGTAGCGCAACCCCGCGGTGGCGAGGCGCTCCAGGGCCGGTCCCTGCGGTTGGTAGCGCTCCCCCTCCTCCCGCCAGCCCGGCATTTCCGCGTCGAGCCGCGTCGGCGACAGCTCCCCGTACCACACCGGCCAGCGCTGGGGGGGCTCCCCGGCGCCCACCCGGGCGCGCAGGATGCGGTCGCCGCGGCGCAGGCGGGCGGCGACGTCCAGACCGGAAGTGAGCCGGCCCAGCACCGGGTAGTGGCCGTCCAGGTGCGGCTGCCGGGTGAGGGCCACGAAGAGCTGGGAGCCCGCCGTGTCGGGACCGGCCAACGCCAGCCCCACCACGCCCGGGTCGAAAGGCACGGTTGACAACTCGTCCCGCAGCGTCCAGCCGGGACCGCCCCAGCCGTCCCCCCGGGGGTCGCCCCCCTGCACCACAAAGTTCGGCACCACCCGATGGAAGGTCAGCCCGTCGAAAAATTTCTCCTCCGCCAGCCGCGACAGCCGGAAGGCCGAAAGCGGCGCCTCGCGGGTGTTCAAGGCGACCACCAGGGAGCCGCGCACCGTCACCAGCTCCAGCCAGCGGGGCTCGCCGGCCCACGCCGCCACCTGGCGGTAGAACTCCGGGGGCTCGGCGAGGGCGACCGCCGGTGGCGGTCCCACCCGCCTCAGCGCTTCCCAGGCGGCGCGGGCCACCACCGGGTGGCTGCTCGCCCGGGCCAGCTCCTCCAGTTCGCTGCGCACCTCCGCGACGCCCAGCGCGGCGGCCAGCACCTTCACCAGCGCCACGACGGCGTCGGGAAGGGTCGAGCCGCGCTCGCGGCGCAGCAGCTCGAGCACCTGCGCGGGCGCGGGCGCCGCCTTGAGGGACGCCAAGCCCTCCACTGCCGCGGCCCGCACCGCCCCATCGGGATCGGCCAGGCGTTCGTGCAGGACCGCCACCGCCTGCTCGCCCCCCACCGCGGCCAGCTCCTCGACGGCCGCCAATCGCACCATCGCCTCTGCGTCGGCACAGGCGGCCCGCAGCGCCCCGGCGCCGTCGGGGAGGTGGCGGGCCGCCCGCACCCCGGCCCGGCGGCGCCAGGGGTCCGCCGCCCGCAGCGCCGCCTGCACCGGCTCCTCCAACCCCTGTCGGCCGAGGGCGATCAGCGCCTCCTCCGCCGGCCACGGGTCACTCTCGTTGGCCAGGGTGTTCAGCTCCGCGGCGCAACAGCCGGCGACCCCCGCCAGCCGGACGGCCAGCATCCGCTCGTGCACGCTCTCGGGGTGGCGGGAGCTCACCAGCTCCCGCACCCGCCGCCCCACCGCCTCGGGCAGCACGCGCCTCCGTCCCTCCCGTTCCAGCACGGCCGCCAGGCTGTCCAGCGCCGCCCGCCGCACCTGGGCGTCCCCGTCCAGCGCCCCGACGACCAGCAGGTCCCACAGATCCGCCGTGGCGCCGCGGCGCGCCGCCGACAGCGCCACGGCCCGCACCCCGCCGTCCCGGTCGCCGGCCGCCTTACGCAGCGCCGCCGCCGCCGGCGAACCCTCTCCCGGGCGCGAGCGGGCCAGCGACCAGGTCGCCGCGAAGCGCTCCTCCACCGTTTTACTGCCATCCAGGGCCGCTGCCGCTGCAGCGACCCACCCCGTTCCCGGCAGTCGCCACAGCTCCTGCAGCACGGCGGCCCGCACCGCAGCGCGCCGCTCCCTGGCCAGGCTACGGAGCAGCTCCGACTCGGCTTCCTCGCCGCCCGCCGCCACCAGGCCCCAGGCGGCGGCGGCCCGCACTCCGGCATCGCCGTCCTCCCGTAGGGCATCCCGCAGAGCGCGCGCCAGCCCGCGCCGCCGCGGCTGCTTCTGGGGCAGTGCCTGGAGCAGCCGCCCCGCCGCCATGGCCGCCGCCGCCCGCACTGCCGGATCGCCGTCCTGGAGCAAACGGCCCACCACCGGCGCGCCACCGGCAAACGGGACGCTCCCCAGGTGGGCTGCGACTCCGGCCCTCACTGCGGCATCGCCGGCGGCGGCCAGCGGTACCAGGCGCGACAGGTCGGCGGAGCGGGCATCGCGCAGAGCCAGGAGCGTCGCCCGCGCCTTTAGGGTGCCTCCCTGCTCCGGCTGCGCCCCCGACGCCGCCATGGCCACCAGCAGCACGGCACTCCACACCAGCACTCTCATCACCAGCCTCCTCTCGGCCGCGGGTTTAGAGACGGGGACGCCGGCACCGGCCCGGTCACCGTCACGGGCACGGACAGTAAGACGGGCACCGGCATCGACACGGGCCGGTGTCGCGTCCCCCTTCTCGCCACCGCGGGCTTTGGCGCTGCCACTGCCTCACGCCCCGTGCAGCAGCCGGTCGGCGAGCACCTGGGGCAGGCCGGCGGCCATGATGCGGCGGCGGGCGCCGGCCACGTCGTAGGGAACGCGGTAGAGAGAGAGGCGCCGCAGCCGGCTGTCGTAGACGGCGTAAGAAGCGCGGGGATCGCGATCGCGGGGCTGGCCCACCGACCCTGGGTTGATGAGGTACTGCCGATCGGGATGGAGGTCGACGGTGATGCGCGTGCCCCGCAGCGGGTATCCCGCCAGAGACAGGCGCTCCCCGTCCGTGCCCAGCTCGAAGACCCAGGGGACGTGGGAGTGCCCGAAGAAGGTGACGAACGCGCGGGTTGCGCGAAACCCTTCCAAAGCTTCCATTTCTGTGAGGAGATACTCGTCCTCGTCGGCCGGGGAGCCGTGGCAAATCGCCACCCCGTCCCCGAGATCCAGCGGACCCTGGGGCAGGCGCTTGAGGAACGCGCGGTTGGCGGGGGTCAGCACGCCGGCCGCCCACTCCACCGCCCGGCGGGCGTGGTAGTTGAAAAACACCACCCCCTGGGAGGCGTCCAGAGTGACCCGGTCGTGGTTTCCCCGTACTGACACCACACGCCCTTTCAGCCCTCGCAGCAGCTCCAGCACCTGATTGGGCGCCCCCCCGTACCCCACCGCGTCGCCCAGAAACAGCACCGCATCGCGGCTCTTGCGAGCGGCGTGGGCCAGCACGGCGCGCAGCGCCTCCAGGTTCGCGTGGACGTCGGAAAGGATGAGATACCTCACGCCTTACCCCTGAGCAACAACGCAATACGGGCCGCCAACAGTTCCGGCGTCTCCCCCTCGCCGGCGCGCACGCTGACATCCGCCTGGCGATAGGCGGGCAGGCGCTCGAGGTACAACCGATGCGCCTGTTCGGGGGAGGAGAACAGCGGTCGCTCGGCGCGCTTGCCCGGCAGCCGCCGCAACACCTCGCCCCAGCTCACCTCCAGGTGGACCGACACCCCCAGGCGGCGAATGGTGGCGCGGTTGACCTCGCTCACGAACGTCCCGCCTCCGGTTGCCACCACGATGTTGGCGAATCGGCCGCATCGCGCCAGCTGGCGGGACTCCTCGGCGCGGAAGGCCGCCTCTCCGTGCGTGGCGAAGATGTCCGGCACCCGGGCGCCGAAGACCGCCTCCAGGCGCTCATCCAGATCGAGAAAAAGGGTCTGCGCCTGTCGTGCCAGGGCGCGGCCGACGCTGGACTTGCCGGCCCCCATGAACCCCACGAGAAAGACGCGCATCTCCCGGTCGCGATACTGGACCCCCTTACCCGCCGGCGGCGGCGAAGCGCTCCATGAAGCGGGTCGACAGCCGCCCCTCCTGGAAGTCGGGGTCTTGAATGATCCGCTGGTGCAGGGGGATGGATGTTTTGATTCCACCCACCTGGAACATGGACAGGGCCCGACGTGCGCGGGTGATGGCCTCGGCGCGGTCGCGCCCGCGCACGATGAGTTTGGCCAGCAGGGAGTCGTAGTGGGGAGGGACGCGGTAGCCGGTGTAGATGTGCGTCTCCAGACGGATACCCGGCCCCACCGGCAGAGCCAGCTCGGTGATCTGCCCCGGAGAGGGGGCGAACGTCACCGGGTCCTCGGCGTTGATGCGGAACTCGATGGCGTGCCCGACCATCTTGGGTCGCCGGCGGAACGACAACGGCTTGCCGGCGGCCACGTTGAGCTGCTCCACCACCAGATCGAGCCCGGTCACCTCCTCGGTCACCGGGTGCTCCACCTGGATGCGGGTGTTCATCTCCATGAAATAAAACTTGCCCTCGTCGTAGAGGAACTCCACGGTGCCGGCGCTGCGGTAGCCCACCGCCTGGGCGGCGGCGGCGGCGGCGGCGCACATCGCCCGGCGCAGCTCCTCATCCACCACCACCGAGGGAGCCTCCTCGATGAGTTTCTGGTGGCGTCGTTGGATGGAGCACTCGCGCTCGCCGATGGCCACCACGCGCCCGAAATTATCCCCCATGACCTGGATTTCGATGTGGCGTGGCGCCGTGAGGTACTTTTCCAGGTACACATCGGCGACCCCGAAGGCGCGTTCCGCCTCGTGCCGCGCCGTGTCGAAGGCGTGGCGCAGCTCCCGCTCGTCGTTAGCGACGCGCATTCCTTTACCGCCGCCTCCGGCCGAGGCTTTGAGAATGACAGGGAAACCCACCTCGTACGCCAGGCGAACCGCTTCCTCCCGGGAGGTCAGGGGAGTGGCCGAGCCCGGCAGCACCGGCACGCCCCGCTCGGCCACCGTGCGCCGCGCCGTCGCCTTGTCCCCCATCAGGCGAATGGCGTCGGGCGGCGGCCCCACCCAGGTGAGCCCGCACTCCTGCACCATCTCGGCGAAAGCGGCGTTCTCCGCCAGAAAGCCGTAGCCGGGGTGAACGGCGTCGGCGCCGGAGATCTCCGCCGCCGACAGCACCGCCGTGACGTTGAGGTAGGACGCCTTGGAGAAGGGCGGGCCGATGCACACCGCCTCGTCGGCCAAGCGCACGTGCTGGGAGGTGCGATCCGCTTCGGAGAAGACAGCCACCGTCGAAAGCCCCAGCTCCCGGCAAGCGGCGATGATGCGCAGGGCGATTTCCCCGCGGTTGGCGATCAGAACCTTCTGAATCATGGCACCGCCCGGCCCATCACGGCCGAATCGCGAACAGCCGCTCGCCGAACTCCACCGGCTGTCCGTTCTCGGGGAAAATCTTGACGATGGTGCCGGAGACGTCCGATTCGATCTCGTTCATCAGCTTCATCGCCTCCACGATGCAGAGCACCTGCCCCTTCTCCACCCGGTCGCCGACCTTCACGTAGGGTTCCGCGTCGGGGTTGGGCGCACGGTAGAAGGTGCCCACGATGGGAGAGGTCACGAACGCGAGCGAGGCTTCGTCCAGCTCGCTCTCTTCGGTGGACTGGCCGACCGCCGGGGAGGGAGCAGCGCTGGGGAGCGCAGCCGGATGCGATGCCCCAAGGGTGGGGGGCAGCAAAGGCGTGCCCGCGGGCGCCGCAGCGACCGGCACCCCGTCGATGCGCAGCCGTACCCCGTCGCGTTCCAGCTCCACTCCAGCGATGCGGCTTTCCGAGACCACGCGGATCAGTTGGCACAGCTCGTCAAAGTTAAACATGCATCATCTCCCGAACTGACAGTCACTTCAGGCCGGTTCGCGCCGCTTTGTTGACCCTCCGTTGGCCTCGCCGCCCTACACAAACTCGCCACGCAGACGATGGGCGGCGAGCCTACTGGCGAAGCGCGCCCGCCCGGGGTTGCCGCTGCGCTCGACGATGGTCACCAGGTAATAGTCCTCGGCGATCATGGTCACCATCACCACGCGGTGCGACCCCACCACGTGGAGCTGTTCGAGCTCCCCCAGATGCAGCTCCCGGTTGGCGGAGAGCACCTCGCCCAGAAGGGCGGAGAACTCTGCCACCGCTTCTTCGATCTCCGCCTCCTCGCCCCAGAATTGCACCGGAATCCCGTCCCGGTCGGCAATGGCCGTCGCCACCACTCCCGCACAGGAGGTCACGTCCTGCACCGCTTCGCTGAAAGTCATAACGCCGCCCGTTCGCGCGCCAGTGTAAGGGAGGCCAGCCAGCGCTGCAACGCCGCGATCTTGCGCTGCCGCGGCGACAGCGGCGGCAGCTCCATTGGCATGGGCTCCAGCATGTCGCGCACCAGCTCGAGCAGCTCCCGCGCCTCCAGGTTGCCGGGTTGGTCGTCCACCACCTGCTCGAGCATCGCCGCCGCCGCCGCGTGCTGCTCGGCCCGGATCAAGGCGCGTGCGGCCTCGACGCTGGCCGCCGGCGCGGCCGGCACCGCGGGCGGCGCGGGCTCGGGCGCCGCCACCGGCTCGCGCAGTTCCATCGGCGGCGCCGGCCAAGACGGCTCCGGTTCAGGCGCTGCGGCCTCGAACGCAGCCGCCGGCCACGGCGTTTTTGCCGATTCCCCGGCGAGTTCGAGCACAGCGGACGTCGGCGCCTCGGCCTCGGCGGCCGGCTCCCCGCCCGCCGCCACCGGCGGCGCGGCCGCCGGCGGGGGTGTCTCGGCCGGCGCCGGTGGGAGAATGGGGACCACCAGGCGGGCCTGGGTCACCCAGGGCGCGCTGTCCTCCGCCAGGGGTGGTTCCAACGCCTTGGGCGGCGCCGCCGGCTCGCTTTCCGGCAGGGGCGGCGGCTCGACCGCCGGCGGCAAAGCCACGGGCTCGATCAGGGCCGCCGCGACCACCGCCGCCGCCTCCGTTTCCTCCAGCGGCGGCGGCGCTCCCCCAGGCTCCGCCCGCTCCTGTGGTGGCGGCGCCGCGCCGAAGACGTCCTCCAGGCCGCCGGCGGGGGCCGGCAGGTTGAGGGCAAATACCTCTTCGGGCGCCGCTGCGCTGCCAACGGCAGGCGCCTCCGGCTGACTGAGCGACCCGGCGAAGGGATCCTCCAGCGCCCCTTGTAGTTCGGCAACCGGCGGAGGGGCAAAGGGCGCCGGCGGCTGCGCCCCGGCGCCCTCCTCCAGTGCGGCCACGGCCGCGGTCGGCGCGGCCGCCGGCAGTGGGGAGGGCAGCGCCTCGGGCTTTACCCTGTCCTCACAGGGGACCGCGGTCGCCCCCTGCGGTTGCGCTGTGGCTGGCGCCGACAG
The DNA here is from genome assembly GCA_937924755.1 of uncultured bacterium. Lineage (GTDB taxonomy): Bacteria > Acidobacteriota > Thermoanaerobaculia > Thermoanaerobaculales > Thermoanaerobaculaceae > CALEVZ01. Next base: position 1,093 of record CALEVZ010000045.1, on the reverse strand, counting down.
CGGCGACGGGACCGTTTCCAGCTCGACGAACGGGCCCGGTGTCAAGGGCGCCTCTGCCTCTGCCGCCGGGAAGATGGCGGGGCCGGGCGCCGCCTCCGGCAGTGGCGCCGGCTCCACCAGCGCAAACACCTCCGCGGTCCCGCCGTCGGCGGCTTTTTCCTGCTCAGCCCAGGCCGGCGGAATGTCCCCGACCGGCGGCGACTCCTCCTTCGGCGTTGGCGTGGCAAGCGGCTCCGGCAGCGGCGGGATCCCCGCCGGCATCACCGCCGTCTCCTCCACCTCCGCTTCCGCGCCCTCCTCCGACCCCAGCTCCTCCGGCTTCCGCTGCCCTCCCTCCAAGGGCGCCGGGCCCGGCGGCGGCGGCGCGGCCAGCGCCAGTGCCTCCAGCCGCTCCACCACCTGCGTCAATGTTTCGTCCCCAGGTACCAACCCGGCGGCACGGCGCATGGCCGCCAGCGCCCGCTCCACGTCACCGGCGATTTCCCTTCCCTCCGCCAGCAGTCTCCAGGCCACCGGATTCTCGGGGTCAAGCTCGATCGCCCGTTCCAGGGCCGCGATCGCCCCATCGGCCGCACCCCGCTCCAGCTCCGCTCGCCCGAGAGACACCCACGCCGCCACGTACTTCGGCCAGTACTGCAACCCCCGCTTGAGCACCGCGACCGCCTCCTCGGCGCGCCCGTCGCGGCGCAGCAGCTCGCCCAGTTGATAGAACTGGCGGGAGTGGGGGTTGGCGTCGATCTCCCGCTTGAGTTCCGCGATACGGTCGCTGTCCCGGCCCATGATGTCATTGTAGCGCGTTGGCAAGCCGAGACGTAACGGCCTTCGCACTCCCTGCCCCTGGGTGCGCGGGCCTCCGGCCCGCCCTCACGCCCGCAGCGGTCGATCCCGGCCGACTCGGTTTGCCCGGCCCGGGCGGGGCCGGCGACAGCGGCCGTGCCACGGTGCCGCCGGTCTACAACCGCCCTGCAGGGCGCCCCGGAGGGGCGCGCACCCAGGAACCCGTGTCGCGGGCTGTGGCCCTGGGTGCGCGGGCCCCCGGGCCGTGGCCCTGGGTGCGCGGGCCTCCGGCCCGCCCTCACGCCCGCAGCGGTCG
>CALEVZ010000044.1 GCA_937924755.1 uncultured bacterium | reverse complement strand
CCCCCCCTCACCCGCCCGCCTGTCCGCGCAGCCCCCCGCCAGGCTCGGGGTCTCCGCTGCCGGGCAAAAACGCTCGCCTGCCGGTGACCGCTAACCCAGACCCCGCCTTGCGAGCCAGATGCTGCAACAAGAGGCACCAGCACGTCCGCCACGGAGAACCCATGACATCCGTACGCCCTTAATATCGATTTCGAAACGCACCGCCCGTCTAATCCTCTCCTCTTCTGAGAGCCGCACCCGCCCACCCGCCCAGCCCCCGCGAAAACGAAGAATCGGCAACCTTCCCGCCACCGTCCGCGCGCCCCCGTCGGGACGGAAGGGCCGTCAGCGCGCTGGTCATGGGTGAGTAAGCACCGGCGGAGTTGTCCCGCGGACTTCAGCAAGGATCGGCGTCTCCGGCCCAGTCACCGCGGCCACGGGAGCCGGGTGGGAGGGCCGTGTCACCGCGCCAAGAACGCAGGCGCTCCAGAGCCGCGGCCACCAGGTGATTGTCCTTGCCGGGAGGAATCTCTATCACCAAGGGCGTGTCGCTAATCCGAGGATCGTGCAATAGGCCTCGAAAGAGGTTTTCTCCCAACGCCCCCTCGCCCGGGGGAACATGGCGGTCCCGGCGCGAGCCGCACGCCACCGGAGTGTCGTTGGCGTGGATCACTTGGGGGGCTTCGCAGAGCCAGTGTTCTTGCACCTCTCCAAGGGCCCGCTGCCAGCCGCCCCGGAGCAAATCGTACCCCGCCGCCCAGAGGTGGGCGAGGTCCAGGCAGACCCCGACTGACCGCGGTAGCCGAGGGTAGGATCGGGGCACCAGCGCGGCGAGCTCGGGAATTGTCGAACCCAGGTGGCCGCCGGCACCGGACGTGACCTCCAAGAGTACCGCCGCGTTGCCCTCGCCCGCCCGAGCCAGCACCTCCACCAGCGCCGCGCGGCCACGGGCCAGGGCTTCTTGGCGGTCGCCCCCGCCGGCCGAGCCTGCATGGAGCACGACAGCAGCGAGCCCAAGGGCATCGGCTCGCTGCAGCTCGTCGACGAGGACCGTGATGGACTGACAGCGAAGCTGGGCTTGTTCGCTGGCCAGATTGAGCAAATAGGGAGCGTGCGCCCAGCACCGGCCTTGCAGGGGAGGACAGCGGGTCTGCGAGCGGAAGCGCTGCACCTGGTCAGCCTCCAGGGACGACGCTGACCATCTCCGAGGAGGGCGCAGAAACAGCTGCAGCGCCTCGCAGCCCAACTGACGCGCGGCGGTGGCGGCGCGATTCGCCCCCCCGGCCGCGGGGAGATGGGCTCCCAGATAAGCCACGCGGCTATGTTACCCTGCCGCAGTGATGCGGCTACGTGCCGTGCTGGCCTTCGGCCTTGGGGTGATCGGGTTTTTCCTCGGCGCCGCACTGGCGGTCTGGGTGGTGCTGTGGGTCAGTTTGCGCGCCTCGGTGGTGTACGTTCCCGCGGTGGTCGGCAAGTCGCCCAACGAAGCCCTGGCAATCCTGCAGGAGGACGGGCTTTTGGGAAAGCTTCACGACGGCGTCTTTCATGACCAGGTGCCGCCAGGGAAGGTGGCCGTGCAGCGACCTGGGCCCGGTTTCGCCCTGAAACGGGGCGCCGTGGTGCTGCTGCACGTTTCCTTGGGCAACGCCGCCCAGGCGGTACCCGAGGTGAATGGCCTTCCTGTGGCGCTGGCGCAGGCTCAGCTGGAGGCGCAGGGTCTGGTGGTGACTCGCCGCTGCGAGGTGGAGGGCCAGGCCAACGCCACCGTGGTCTTGGCCACGAGCCCCCCCCCACGGACCATGGTTCCGCCGGGTAGCGGCGTCGTCCTGCTGGTCAACCGAGGGGTACGGCAACGCGCGTTCGTGATGCCAGATTTTGTCGGAGAGAACGAACAGCTGGCCACGACGATGATCCGCACCCTGGGCTTTCGCCTGGCCAGCCTGCAGCGCGTCGCCTACCCGGGCATCCAACCCGGGCTCGTGCTGCGGCAGGATCCGCCGGCCGGGGGAATGGTTGCCGAGTCGGCGCTGGTCGCGCTGTGGGTGAGTCGATGAAGGGCGAAGGGTACATTTTCGTGATCCCGGTCACTTCCGTGACCGGCCGCGACGGGCGGCGTCGGGCGCCTCGTTGCCCGCACCGCACCGTGAGGGAGCCGAAATGAGGCAGCTGCTTGCAATGGTCGCCATTGTGCTGGTGACGGGTTGCACCAGCCGCAACCCGGAGCAGCGGTTCCTGGAGGAGGTAGGAAACCTGTCCAAGGACGAGATCCTCGCCCGGGGCGACGCCGCCGCAGCCCGGAAACGCTGGGAGGAGGCTCGCAGGTACTATTCCTTTGTGGCAGATGCATTTCCCAACGATCCCCTGGGACGCCAGGCGGCTCTGAAGATCGCCGATTCGTTCTTCCGAGGCCGGGATTTGGAGAGCATCGCCGAGGCGCAGCTCCGCTATCGCGATTTCGCCAACCGTTTTCCCAATGATCCCCAGCGCCCCTATGCCTTGCTCATGCTGGGCAAGTGCAGCCTACAGCAAGCCAGGGGACCGCAGCGGGACCTCACGCCTATCAGGGAGGCGCTGGCGGCTTTTTCTCAGGTCATCGAGCTGTACCCCGAGTCCGAGGTTGCTGCCGAGGCCAGGGAGCTGCAACGCAAAGGCATGGAAGATCTCGCCCAACACGAGCTGGCGGTGGCGCGTTTCTATTGGCGCCAGCGAGCCTTGCTCGGGGCCAAGCATAGGCTTGAGTATCTCCTAGCGAACTATCCCGACACGGAGGCGGCGCGGCTGGGGGCGCCGCTGCTGGAGGAAATACGAGGGGCTCTCGCCGCCGCGCCCGCCGGGTGAGGCGGCGAGAGAACAAGCCGTTGACGGGCACACGAGCGTGCGTTATTGTAGACTTGGAGCCAGGCAAAGCTTGCGGAAGGGAGCCTCGAGAGCCATGCGCCGGATGGGCATTGCGGTTACTATCGTCTTTTGCGCCTCCCTGGTAGGGGCTCAGCAGGGCGTGAACCCTCCCCCACGCCCGCTGCACAAGGTCGGGGACCACTGGACGCCGTACAACCCGCCCTCGGAGTTTCCGGCGGATGTGCAGGTGTACATCATCAAGCGGGGCGACACCCTGTGGGACCTGGCACGGCGCTTTCTCGGCGACCCCTATCTGTGGCCGCAGTTGTGGGAGCAGAATCAATACATCCGTGACGCCCACTGGATCTACCCGGGCGATCCCTTGGTAATCGGGCCCAGGGCCGCGGACATGGCCGGCGTAGCAGGGCCAGGAGATGGCGGGGCGGGCGTCGGCGAGGAGGTGGCCGAGGCGCAAGGGCAGGCGGTTTTGGCCCAGGAGCCAGCAGGTGGTACCCTGGCCAGGAGGGCTACAGGTCAGCTAGTGGCTCTCGGCTCCGAGTCTGATGTCTACTGTTTCGCCTATCTGGATGAGTCCCTCGAAGAGCTGACCCTGACCATGGCCTCAGCGGAACACGTGGAGTTCAAGAATACCTTTGCCGACGGGGACATCGTTTTTCTCGACGGTGGCACCGAAAACGGAGTCGAAGCCGGTCAGGAGTATTTCCTGGTCATCCCCGGACGGGTGGTCCGGCATCCTGCCACCGGCGCCGCACTGGGCCGAGTGAATAACTACGTCGGCTTGGCCCGCGTGCTGTGCGCCCAGGAACGCAGTGCCACGGCCGAGATCGTCGCCGCCTGCGACGCCGTGCCACTGGGCGCCAAGGCGCGGCCATTCGAGCCTATCCCGATTCCCATGAGCGTCCTCACTCCCCCGGTGACGGTGTGCGACCCCGCCAGCGGCAAGCCCACCGGGTACATCACCTACGCCAAGGAGGAGGCCGAGACGTTCGGAGTGGATCACATGGTTCTCGTGGACCTGGGCGAAGCCGATCAGGTGACACCGGGAACCATTCTGACAGTCTTTGTCGACAACCCCGTGCCGGGCCTGCCGCGCCGCGCCATTGGCGAATTGGGGGTACTGACCGCCGGTGATCACTGGTCCACGGCGAAGGTCATCCGCTCCAAGGAGGCGATGCAGGTGGGTAACCGGGTCGAAGTCAAATGAGGCCACCTTCGCTGGTGCCGGGCCGTGAGGGGCTGCAGGAATTGACCGATGCCATCGGCAGCGCCGCTGGTATGCTCATGGATCGCGGCTTGCCGCTGGGTGACGCGCTGAGCGCTTTTGAGTTGCTCTACCTGCGAGAGGCCCTCCAGCGGTGCCATGGCAATCTTTCCCAGGCCGCCTCCAAGTTGGGTATTCATCGCAACACCCTGCGCAGCAAACTCCAGCGTAACGGTGATTCGACTCATCGGTTCGGCTAGACGGACGCCGGCAGGCTCGATCCCGCCTGCAGGTCGAAGGGCGGGGCAAGGGGCAGGGGCTGGCCATGCTTCGGGGGGCGCGGCGGTCCCAGGCCCGCTTTTCCCAAGGCCGACCTCGCTGGGCGTCAGTCGGGGCCGCTTTTGCAGTCGGAGGAGGAGCGTCGTGGGCAATCCGTGCATGGGGTTTGCCGTGCCACGTTTGCGGGGGTGAGGTGATGCTTGACGCGCGCCAGCGGGTTGTCTTGCTGGGCACGGCGATGATGGGGGGCGTTTTCGTTCTTCTCCTCGGTCTTCTGCTGCCCGGCGTCGGCCACAGCGGCGGACCCTGGCTGGCAGAGCGCCCTCTTTCGGTACGATCGTGGGACGAATCGCGCTTCGGCGACGGAACCCTGCCCCTCGAAGAGAAGGTCGTCGAGGTGGCGGCCCGGCATGGAATCGACCCGGCCCTGCTGGCCGCGGTGATCCGCGTCGAATCAGGTTTCCGCGAGGACGCCGTTTCCCATAAGGGAGCGCAGGGGCTCATGCAGGTCATGCCCGATACCGCAGCCTTGTTGGGATTTACCGACGTCACCGACCCCCACGTCAACCTCGAGGCTGGCAGCCGGTACCTGGCTGCTCTGCTGGATCAGTTCGGCTGGGACGTGGAGTTGGCCCTGGCGGCATACAACGCCGGGCCTGGCGCAGTGCGGCGCTGGGGGACCGTGCCGCCCTTTCGCGAGACCCGGGCGTTTGTCCGGGCAGTCAGCAACGCCTACCTGGAGCTGACCGGGATGGAGCTACGCACCGCAGCTCGCCTGATTTCTGAAAGTGGCGAGTGAGCTAGCGTTCCTTTTCGGCGCTGCTGTCGTTGGCCGCGTCCTTCGCACGAAGGGAAGAACGGAAGTTGCGGATGCCCTCACCCAGGCCCTTGCCCAGCTGCGGCAGCTTCGCCGCACCGAAAATGATGAGTACGATGAGCAGTATAACAAGCAGCTCGGGAAGACCTAGGCTGCCGAACATGGCTTCACGGTCCCTCCTCGGAGTGATTATACGCGGTCGTGGTGGCCAGGTGGGCCACCGCAGCAATGAGAGAGGCGGGAGCCTGGAGATCCGCGAGCGTCCCGACGAGCCGGGCCGCGACCGCGGGGATGAGGGTGAGATAGCCGGGGTGCCGCTCCCTGCCCAGGCGTAGGAAGGTACCGAGGACTTTCAGTCCCCGCTGGCATGCACACTCTCGATAGCGATCCGGCCAACCCGCGGGCCAGCCCAGCAGGCGCGCCGCCTCCACGTACCAGTGTTCCTCGTCGGCTACGACCTCTCCACCCGCCCGCTCCCGCAGCAGAGAGACGAGATCATAGGTATCGGGACCCAGGCGCAGATCCTGGAAGTCAACGGCCCACACCCTGGCCTCTTGGACAAGCAGGTTGTTGGCGTGGAAATCGCGATGGGTTACACGAAAGGGATGGTTCGCGAGACGTCTGGCGAGATCGTCGAAAAAGGTACGCACCGGCGGGTCGAGGGCGACAGTGGGGGGGAGAAAGAGGGCGAATCCCTCCAGCTCCCGGCGAAACAGCGCGGCGTCGAAGGATGGGTTGGGGACTCCGTCAGGGCTGCACGCCTGGAAGGACTGCAGACACTCGAGGGCGGGTTTCAATACGCCGACACCTACCTCGCGGAGGGCGTGCTCCAGATCGACACAGCCGAGGTCGGTGCTGATCGTGACACGGGCGGTTCTTGCCAGAGGAGCCGGCACAGGCAGCTGGTGTTGCCAGGCCCACTGGTGAACCTCCCAATCATGGCTGAGGCGGGGTTCCTCGCCAGCTGGGTACAGGCAGGCCACGACGGTGCGATGGTTCGTCAGTTCGGCGCGAAAGAAGCGCCGAGTGGAGGCATCCGGTGCGATTGCTTCGAGATGGGTCACCCGCAGCCCGACCGTTGCCGCCGCAGCGTGGATTTCTTCGGCGTCCTCGGGCGAGGGCGGACTGCCACAGGTCATTCTTTATGGTACCGCGGACTGGAGCGCCCGGCAGGTGCAGTCCGCCTCCCCGCCTTGGGCACGGATTGGCATGGCAACGCCTTGCAACCACTGCCGGCTTGCCCCGACGATGGCGTCCCGGCGGAGGCTTGCCGCCGCACGGTCCGCCATGTCGTGGCAGAATTGCATTTCAGCCGCCGCGCCGTTTCGGGTGGTCCTAGAGAGCAGGTGAGTTCATGGAGACCGGGGTTTTAAACCTAGTGGGAGCGAGCCTGGCCGAGGTGGCGGCCGTGCTGGCCCCCCTGGACCCCCGCCCCTACCGGGCACGACAGGTGTATCACTGGGTGACCCGGCGCCTGGTGGGCAGGATCGAAGAGATGACCGACCTCTCGCGGACCTTGCGGACAGGGCTGGCCGAGCGGGCGGTGCTGACCGATCCCCGGGTGGTAGAGGTGCGCACGGCTGCCGATGGGACCACCAAGTTCCTGCTGGAGATGACTGACGGGGCCATGGTCGAAGCCGTGACCATGCCGATGGGCGATCGCACCACCCTGTGTCTTTCCTCGCAGGCGGGATGTGCCGTTGGCTGTGTCTTCTGCGTCACTGGCGCCCTGGGTGCCGGGCGCAACTTGACGGCCGCCGAGATCTTCGGGCAGTACCGTGTGCTGGTGCGACACGGCCGTCTCGTAGGAACACCCCTCAACGTCGTTTTCATGGGGATGGGGGAACCTTTGCTCAACTGCAGCGGGGTTTTCGCGGCCCTCGATCTCCTGTACGAGACCGTCAGCCCCAAGCGGGTTACGCTATCCACCAGCGGCATCCCGGCCGGCTTTGCCAAGCTCCAGGCTTTGCCTCGCCGTCCCAACCTGGCGGTCTCCCTCAACGCCACCACCCAGGAGCAGCGCCTGCGGCTGATGCCGGTGGCAGCCCGCTGGCCTCTGGAGGACCTCATGCGGTCACTTCGCACCTACCCATTGGAGCGGGGACGGCGGATCACCATCGAGTACGTGCTGCTCGCCGGCGAAAATGACTCCCTCGCCGACGCCCGGCGTCTCGTCCGCCTGCTGCGTGGGATCCCGGTCAAGGTCAATCTTATCCCGTTCAACCCTGACCCCGAGTTCCTGCCTCACCTGACCACCCCCTCCGCCGCCGCCGTCGACGCCTTTGGCGCCTGCCTGGCCGAGGCCTCCCTCAACGTCACGGTGCGCTGGAGCAGAGGCAGGGAGGTGTTGGCGGCCTGCGGCCAGCTGCGCGGCCGAATGGCAAGATCGGAGCTTTTGCCGCGCCTCAGATGAGGACGACGGCCGTCCATTGACGGCCGGCCGCCGCACCGTCGCGCCGGAAGGAGTGATGGTGCGCCGAGCAGACCGTACAGCCCGACAGCGTACGAATTGCCCCCCTTGCCACCCCCGCGGCCACCAGCCTGCCCCGCGCCCAGGCGGCCAGGTCTGCCCGCCCGTTGGCGTACCAGCTCTCGTCAACCACGGGCACCGCCGCCAGCGCGGTCGCCACGTCGGAACCGACCGTGTAGTGGCACGGTCCGATTCCCACCCCGATGACCGCTTGCAGTTCGTGGGCCGCCACGCCGAAATCGACGAGGAACCGCCTCACGCACTTCCCGAGAATGTCGCCGACCAGCGATCGCCAGCCGCAGTGGAGAGCGGCCACCACTCCGCCTCCGGCGACCACCACCGGCAGGCAGTCGGCGGTCCGCACGGTGAGCGCTACCCCTCGCTCGGCAGTCAGCAGGCCGTCGCAGACGCCCACGTGGTGTGGCTGCGGTGCTAAAGGCTGATGCGCCGCGAAAGTGAAGATCACCGTGGTGTGCTGTTGGTCCGCATAGAGCACGGGTACGTCCCGCCCCAGGTCTCCCTTTGCCCAGGCGCTGGCGCGCTCCGCCAGCTGGAGCGGGGTTAGCTGACCCGGCGCCGCGGCGGCAGTGGCGAAAGCGGCGAGCCACCCTGGCCCTCTCTGGACGACGATGGCAGCGCTCTCGGCCTTTCCCGACACCCTAGTATGGTACACTTTCCGGCCGGAGGTCATGGGGTGAAGCCGTTGGTGGCAAAGGACTTGAAGGTTCCGCAGGGGAGCCGTTCGGCGGCGTTTCGCTGTTCGCCGTCTTATGGCTGGACGACTCGCAAGGGAGAAGGCGCTCTCCCGCGGATGCCGGAGGAAGGGAGCCTTCTTGCCGGTTTACGCCGCCGGCGACAGGGCAGACGGATGCGCCGCGCAAGACCACAACCCCTCCGTTTCTTTCCTTCATGATTTTGCTCGAGAACTTGAGCAAGAGCTACGGGGGGCGACCGGCGCTCAAAGGGATTTCCGCCCAAATCGAGCAGGGCGAGTTTGTTTTCCTCACTGGGCCATCGGGTGCGGGCAAAAGCACGTTGTTGCGCCTGCTGTACCGCGCCGAGCTGCCCGACGAGGGACGAGTGGTCGTCGGAGGAACCGAAGTCGCCACCCTCCGGCGTTCGGAGATCCCCTTGTTCCGCCGCCGGCTCGGCATCGTCTTCCAGGATTTCAAGCTCCTGCGGCGGCGAACGGTAGCCGAAAACGTCACCTTCGTGCTCGCCCTGCTCAACGTCCCCGAACGTGATCAGCGCCGCCGGGCCTATCAGGTGCTGCGGCAGATGGGGTTGCAGCATCGCCTCGGTGCCTTCCCCGAGGAGCTTTCCGGCGGCGAGCAGCAGCGGGTCGCCATTGCGCGGGCCCTGGTGCTCCAACCCGAGGTCATGCTGGCTGACGAGCCCACTGGCAATCTGGATCCCGAGCGCTCCCACGAGCTCATGGAGCTTTTCAAGACCATCAACTACCAGGGGACGACGGTGGTCTTCGGCACCCACGACCGCTCCCTGATCGAGGCCCATCCCGCTCGCACCCTGGCCCTGGAGCGGGGGCGTTTGGCTAGGGATGGGTGGGGGGCCGCGACGTGAGCGGCCATCTACTCCGAGAGATCGTTCGCCAGCTGCGCGAGTCGGGCGGCTCCGGGGTCGTCGCGGTAGTGCTCGTGTTTGTTGCTACCCTGCTGGCGGGTACGCTCATGGCTGTACGCTCATGGGTCGTGACAGAGCTCCTATCCACCGACCAGCCGGCGACGGTCACCGTGACCCTGCCATCCGCTGCCGTCGGCAACGCCCTGGGCGAGGAGTTGCGAGCCAGTTTCCCCTCAGCCGATGCGGTCGTCCTGACCCCGGCCGAGGTGCGCGACCAGCTGGCCTCCTGGTTTCCCGAGATCGCCGGGGCTCTCGCCGCCGTTCCTGAGGACGGCTTCCCCTCGCTTTTGATCGTCCAGCTGGCACGGCGGGACGAAGAGAGCCTAGCCGCGTGGTTGTCGCAGCGCTCGGGCGGCGCGCCCGCCTCCGGTTCGCGGCAGTGGCGTGAACCCCTCCAGCGGGCCCTCGCCGGGGCGCTGGCCGGCGGGTTGGCCCTCATCTTCACTCTCCTGGTGGGATGCGGCATCGTCGTGCTGCTCGTGGTGCGTCTGATGGTTCTAGCACACGCCGACGAGATCGAAATCATGCGCCTGATCGGCGCCCGCGAGAGGGAAATCCGCGTGCCCTATCTCGTTAGTGGAGCGACTTTGGCGGGGTTGGGCAGCCTCGCCGGGATCGCCTCGCTTTCCTTGCTGGCCAGGTTTTCCGGCTTCTCACTCTCCGCTGTCCATTTGCCGGGGGACACGGTACTCATCTTGGCCGTTACCGGACCGGTGGTGGGTATCGTCGGAGCTCTCTGCGGGCTGGCGGCGCTGCCGCGCGAACCCTAGGGTCGTAAGGGAACCAAAAAAACGGCCGCAGCGCGTGCTGCGGCCGCAGAGAATCCAGCGACGCTCCAACTCAGGGAGTACGGGGTGGGGGGGTGGGAGCTGCGCCGCCACCGCGTGTCAGCTTCTCGTACTCTCTCTGCAGGCGCTGCATCTCTTCGATGCGCTTCTTCTCCTCGTCGGCCTTGAGGTTCTGCTCGGCTTTCGCCTGCTTGTCCCTCATCTCGGCGACCTTGTTGGGCTGCCCGGCTTCCTGATAGGCCAGTGCCGCGTCGGCGTATCGTTGGGTCTTGTCCAGGAGAAAACCGAGAGAAATGTAGATCTGCCGCCGCAAGGCGGCGTCGGGCTGCTTCTGCAGCGCCCCCCGCAGCAGCGCCTCCGCACGGGCCCACGACTCCTTACCCAGATAACACTGGCCCTTGTAATAGTTGACCAGGGCGTTGTCGAGTCCCGTCTTGTCGAACCACGCGAGGGCCTCATCGTACTGTTGGGCACCCATCAGCGCCTCGCCAGCGGCGAGCGCGCCCTGGGGACCGCCGCGCTTTTCCGCCAGCTGCTTGGCAACGTCGGCCACCTGCTGGTACAGGGCCTTCTTGGCATCGCCGGCGGCGAAGCGAGCGGCGCGGGTACCCGCGGCAATGGCATTGTTGGCGTGAGCGATGTCACCGGACAGCTCCCACGCCTTTCGATAGGCCTGGAAGGCGTCCGAGTTCTTCTCCTGCCGCGACAGGACCCCGGCCAGGGTTGCCCAGGCGTCGGCGCTGGTCCCCTCTGCTTGCGTCGCCTGCCGGCACAACTCGGAAGCCTGGGCAAAATCGCCCAGTTCCGCCCGAGCGCGGCACTGCAGCACCAGGATGGCGGTCTTCTGCCCCCCCCGGAGGGTCTGTGTCTTCACCGGTTCCAGGACGGCCCAGGCCTCGCGGGCGCGGTCGCGTTCCAGCAGCATCCCGCCCAAAGCGGCCGCGTAGGCGGCGTTGGCCGGCTCCTGGCGGTTTGCTTCCTGCAGCTCCTTCAGCGCCTCTTCGTTGCGCCCCAGCTGCTTCAGCACCAGGCCCGCCATGTAGTGGGCGCCATGGTACCCGGGGTTGGTCTGGAGCACCCCCTGGAACTCCCGCAAGGCGGCGTTCCAGTCCTTCCTCTTGTACGCCTCCATGCCGGCATTCCAGTCGGCGAAGGCGGGCACCGTTGCCACAAAGGCAGTTACCAAGGCCAGCAATTTTCGTAACATAGCCACTCCTCACACGGCCACGAGGTGCATGCTACTTCTGAAAGAGGGGGGTGACCCGCCGCAAAAACTCCCCCGCCTCCGCTCCCCCCTGTATGAGCGAGATGGCGCGGGCCAAATGATCCACCATCATCTGGATCGCCTCCATCCCCTTACCGCGTTCCACTTCCGTGCGCGCCAGGCGGTACTGCTTTTCCACCGACTTGGCGCCACCGGGTCCGGCGATCTCTTCCGCAATCTTGCGGATATTCTCCGTCAGGGCCAGCAGGGTGGTGGCCGAAGGACCGGCGGGTACTCCCTGTGGCGGTCGCTCACGCGCCTCGCGCAGGCCGATGAGGCCCGAGGTGACGAGGCCGTACAACACCTTGCAAACATCGAACGCCGACAGACCCGAAGCCTTTTCCAGCGCCTTGATGGACCTTTCCCCGTCCACCTTGGTGATGACCATCCACTCCTGGGGTGACAGGGTCACCTGGTCACGCCCGGGATCGCGGGGAGTGAAATAGGGGATGAGATCCAGGGAGGGGATCTTGCGCTGCAGGACCCGCCACTCGTCGAGCCGGCGGGCCGCCTCCATCATCAGGCTGGTGTTCGGCTTGCTGATGGTTTGCCGGTCCGACTCGACGTGCGGGGTGAAGATGAACTGGCCTCGCTGCCAGATGGCCATCTCGTAGACCGCATCCTCGCCGCGCAAATCCCCGACATAGGCGTCGGTGATCTGCCCGTCACGCAGGAAGATCTTGCCCTCCACGCCGTCGGAGGAGAGCGTGAATACGCCGGTCTTCCCCGACACGCTCACCAGTTGGATCACGTCGGGAAGCGCAAGATCGGTCAGCGAGCCCTGCAGTGCCATTCTCTTCGCCCACTACTGCAAGTTGAAGCGTACCGTAACGGTGACCAAGACCTCCACGGGTCGATTGTTGAGGGTCGAGGGCTCGTACTCCCACTGCCTCACCGCCTCCACCGCCGCTTCCGTCAGGCCCATCGGCAGCGGGCGGAGGACCTTCACGTCCTTCACCTTGCCCTGTTTACTGACGGTGATTTCGAGAATGACCACACCCTCGATGCGAGCCTTGCGGGCGATCTCTGGATAGATTGGCTTGACTTCCTTGGTTTTGCGCGGCTCCTTGATCTGTCCGCCGACGCGAACCGGCCCCTCATCGACCGGCGCGGGAGGCGCCTCGGGAACCCCAAAGACCGCGTCATCGGGGATTATCGCCGGCAGCTGGTCGTCGGTGCGCAGATCGCGGATTGGTTCCGGTTCGTCCGGAGTGGGGTCGGGGATGGGCACTCGGACCACCCGCGGCTTGAGGATTTCCACCTGCTTCTGCACTTCCGGCGGCTTGAACTTGGGCTGCTGGACCACGAAGATCTTCTGTTTCTGCCGTTGATCGGCCAGCGCCGCCTTGCTCATCTCGGGGAAGTTGATGACGAAGAGGATGATGTGGATGACCACGGCAATGGCGCCGGCGATCCGCAAGATCTTGGCGTCCTGACGGTACTCCTCGGAGAGGAACACCAAATTGGCCAGGGTCCCGTCCTGGATCTCTTCCGGGGTTTGGCCAGCCGTCTCAGGGCCCTTCGCGCTCATCGTCGCACTCCCTTTCTGTCATGGCATCGCCACGCCGAGGGCGCCCCAGGTCGCCTCGATCTCCCGCTGAGTTGGAAGAGCGATGTTGAGTTCCTTGGCCAGATTCAACCGGTCGGGCAGATGCATCTGCCGCAGCTCGTCAAAGGCAGCCATCATCGCCCCGTAGGGCGCATCGGCGTCGGGGCGCAAGATGACCGGCTTGGAGATGACGGGAGGGTTCGACCCGGGGTCGATTTTCGTCTTCAGGTAATCGGCAAAGGACGACAGCGGCAGCGGCCGGTTATCCACGGTGTAGGAACCATCAGGAAGCACCTTGACGAACACCGATTCCTCGGCCTGGATCTCACTGCGGCTGGGGTCCTCCTTAGGTACCGCGAAGTCCAGTCCCTTAGTCGCCGAAAACGCCATCGTCACCATGAAATAGATGATAAGGAGGAAAGTGACGTCAGCCATCGAGCCGGTGAAGATTTCCGCCTTTTCGAGTCGTCGTTGCAGCTTCATCGCCGACCCCCTTCGGCCGTCTTCTGGTCGGAAAGCAGAAAGATCGTCTTCACCTTCGCCTGCTTGAGGGCATCGATGATCTTGTCAACCACCTGGTAGCGCGTGTCCTTGTCGGCTTTGACGACGAACGCCAGCTCCGGATTGCGCGCTACCACGTCCGAGGCGAAGGAGCCCACCTCTTCGACGCTGGGCACGGGCACCGAAGTTTCCTTGCCGCCCGAGACCCGAATGATCCCGCTTTGATCCACCGAGATCACCGCCGATTCGCGGGGGATCTCATTGCGAACCATGGTGGTTGGCAGCACCACCCGCGACTTGTCGACCTCGAGGTTGTAGGTGACGATGAAGAAAATGATGAGCAGAAAGACGATGTCCGCCATCGAGGCCGTCGGGATGTACGGGTCGGGCTGCCGCCCGACTCTGCGGACCTTGAGCATTTAGGCCTCCGCGCCGCCTCCGCGGCCGTAGCGATCGCTGTCCATCTCGACGAAGGTCTCTAGCAGCATGTTCGAGCTGGTCTCGATGTCGCGCATGAACTTGTTGATCCGGCTCATGAAGTAGTTGTAGCCGAGCTGCGCCGGGATGGCGATGGTGAGCCCCGTGGCGGTGGTGATGAGGGCCACGGAAATACCGGCGGCCACCGCGCCCGGGTTGGTCAAACCCTGAGCCGCCAGCGTATCGAACGACTGAATCATGCCGGCGACGGTACCCAGAAAGCCGAGCATGGGCGCAACGTTGGCCGTGGTTGACAGCACCATCAGGCCCCTCTCCAGGCGACCCGACTCGAACACCGCAGCGCTCTCGATCCCCTTCTCGATCTCGTCCTTGGGGTGACCGTACTTCAGCAGCGCGGCCTTGACCACCGACGCAACAGGGCCCTTGTACTCCTCACACACCTTGATGGCAGCCCGCACATCGCGGTTGACCAGCAGCGCCTTACGAATCTTCGAAAGAAACTCATTGACGTTGATCTTGGCGCGTCGCAGGGCGATTCCCCGCTCCACGAGAAATGTCAACGCGACCAAGGAAAAGATGAGGAGCGGCCACATGACGACGCCACCCTTTTGGAAGAAGATTACGAGGTCTCCCACTGACGTTTCCTCCTCATTCTGGCTCGCCGGTGCGTACCGGTCGTCCGCATTTCCTATCTCGCCCGCAGTCAGGAAGTTGCGTCCAAGCTGCGGAAACGGATGCTAGCATACCCGCCGCCCGAGCGTCAAGGCAGCGAAGGCGAAGATAGCACAGCGCAAGAGCGATCGCATCCGCCGCATCGGGCGGAGGCGGGGCAGGCAGCGCGAAGGTATGCTGCACCACGAACGCCACCTGCCGCTTCTCCGCCCTACCGTTCCCCACCACAGCGGCCTTCACCTGCGCCGGCGGGTACTCCCGCAAAGTCCCTCCCCAGCGACCCAGCACTGCCAATGCCGCACCGCGGACCTCCGCCAGGGCCAGGCTCGCTCCCGGGTAGCGCGCTGTGAACGAACGCTCCAGAGCAACAACCGCCGGACGGAATTCGGCGAGCAGAAGGTCGAGCTCCTCTTGCAGACGCTTCAAGGCGTTGGCCCGTCCGCTGGAGCGGGGAAGAGCAACACGGCCAAAGGCCACGAGCCTGGGGGCTGGAGCGCCGTCGTCGACCACTCCCCAACCGGTCAGGCGGGAGCCCGGGTCGAGGCCCAGCACTCTTAGCATGGCTGTGACTCCAGGCCCACTAACAACCTCGATCCCGACGTGAGGAGGTCAATGCCTTTGCCATATCGGGCTGATTGCACATCCCGCCTCGACCGTCCCAGGCGTGGCCGGGGTTGCAATCCGCCCGGTCCGTCAGCTTGCCTCCAGGAGCCGGTCGTCGATATCGAAGTTGGCCCAGACGTTCTGGACGTCGTCGTGGTCCTCGAAGACTTCCATCAACCGGATCATCTGGTCGGCCTGCCGATCTTCCAATCGCACCCGTGTGGAGGGAACCATTTCCAACTTCGCCTCCTCCACCGTAAATCCCCTGGCCTCCAGGCCGCTTTTCACTCGGTGGAGATCCTCCAGAGCCGTGTATACCTCAAAGTATTCGGCGTCCTCGCTGAAGAAGTCCTCCGCGCCCAGCTCCAGCGCCGCCTCCATGACCTCGTCCTCCTGCGCCGACCCGCGCGCTATCATGAGGTATCCCTGCTTCTTGAAGAGGAACGAGACGCATCCGTTCTCCCCGAGGTTGCCGCCGTGTTTCCCGAAAAGGTGGCGAATCTCGGCGGTGGTCCGGTTGCGGTTGTCGGTGAGCACCTGCAGCATCACCGCCACCCCTCCCGGACCGTACCCTTCGTACCAGACCTCCTCGTAGGCCACGCCGGGAAGCTCCCCGGTGCCGCGCTGGATCGCCTTGGTGATGTTGTCAGAGGGCATATTGGCGGCCTTGGCGGCGGCAATGGCGCTGCGCAGGCGGGGATTGCCTTCGGGGTCGCCTCCGCCCTCGCGAGCCGCCGTGGTGATTTCGCGGATGATCTTGGTGAATATCTTGCCGCGCTTGGCGTCGGCCTTGCCCTTCTTGTGCTTGATGGTGCTCCACTTGTTGTGGCCAGACATGAATACCCCCGCCGCCCGCAGGCGCTGCTGGTCATTGTACACCCCGCCGCCTGAAAACTTATGGCGGGCGGTAGGCCGGGCACAGCGCCAGCCAGCTGGGCCGGCGGCGGGACCATCATGGTGAGCTGCCTCGCCCCAAGCCACGAAAGAGCCGGTTTGGCCCCGGCCGGGTCGCTAACCTGATTTCTTACCAGAACTCAGGGCCCACTGCGCAATATTGCCGAACCCGTCTGTTTCGGGCTCCTATTGACTTGCGAGGAAGTGGCCAGCACAATAGCCGGCGGACGCTCGTTGGGCGCAGTGCCAGGGGAATGAGCCAGATGATCCTTCTCGTCGATTACGAGCCCCGAACCGTGGCGCGGGTTAAAGAAGCCCTGTCGCCCCTCGATCTCGAGGTGGTTACTGCCAAGGACGTGGATGCTGCGGTGGGTGCGTGCGCCAAGCGTGAGCCGGCGGTAGTCCTCATCAGCTCCGTCCTACCCAAGGTGAAGGTGGGCGACGCCATCACCCAGCTGCGCGCGCGTGCCGGGCTGCGTTTCACGCCTTTCGTGATTCTCATGAGCGGTTACACGGGTCAAGACCCGGTGAAGGATGCGTCGGAGTACGACGGCCAACTCATCGTGGCCAAACCATTTTCCAACGATGAGTTGCTGGCTCGCGTACGAGCCGTCATCGAGCAGCCGCGGGTGAGCAGCGCAGTCGCGGGAGACACCCGGTCCGGAGTCATGGAAGCCCTGCGGCGCAGTGCCGGTCTCGACCCGGCGAAGGGAACGGTGACCTCGGAGGATCTCTTCGGCGATCTCATTGGCGAAGAGGAAGAGGCGCAGCCGTCCCCGGCGGTGACCCAACGGATCCCCGTGGAGGCCGTGTTCAGACCCGAGCCTGTCGCTGCGCCCCCGACCTCTCCCCCGCCCGCTGCCGCAACTTCTGCGCCCGCGCCTCCGAAACCTGCCCCTCAATCTGCCCCGCGCTCACCCCTCGAGGACTCCTCGGTCGACCGCACCGTGCAGGCCTCCCTCGCCGACCTGCTGGACAAGGACGCCAGGAGCGCCCCGCGCGAGGATACCGGCGGCGCCTCGGTGGATGAGCTGCTCTCCCAGACCCTCTCCGGGCTGGAGGTCAAGATCCCCAAGCGGGAACGACCAGCGCCCCCAGCGCCACCCCCGAAACCGGAGCCGGCAAAGGTCCAAGCGCCACGACCGACCCCGCCAGCCAAGGGGCCGCTAACAGAGGGCACCCCATTCGGCCAGTACCAGCTGGAAAGCCTCATTGCCACCGGGGGGATGGCGGAGGTCTACAAGGCCCGCATGCAGGGGGTGGAGGGGTTCCAGAAGATCGTCGCCATCAAACGGATTCTCTCCCACCTGACGGACAACGACGAATTCGTGACGATGTTCATCGACGAGGCCAAGCTGGCGGCCCAGCTCCAGCACCCCAACATCATCCACATCTATGACCTGGGGAAAATCGAGAAGTCGTACTACATCGCCATGGAGTTCATCGACGGACGCGACCTCCGGTCCATCTTGCGGACCCTGGAGGAACAGAAGCGCCGCCTGCCCACCAGCCTGGCGGTGTACATTGCCTCCCGCCTGGCGGCAGCGCTGGATTACGCCCACCGCAAGCGGGATCTGCAGGGCAGCGCCATGGCGTTGGTGCACCGGGATGTCTCCCCCCAGAATGTCCTCATCTCCTATGACGGGGACATCAAGCTGTGCGATTTCGGCATCGCCAAGGCGGCCTCCAAGGCCTCCCACACCCGCGCCGGAGCCCTCAAGGGCAAGCTCCAGTACATGTCCCCCGAGCAGGCGTGGGGCAAGGACCTCGACCATCGTTCCGACATCTTTTCTCTCGGGCTGGTGCTGTACGAGATGCTCACCGGGCGCAAGGCGTTCGCCGGCGACTCCGAGCTCTCCATCCTCGAGCAGGTGCGCTCCCCCAAGCTGGTGCCGCCCAGGGAAATCGACCCCACCATCCCGGCCGAACTCGACCGGGTGGTGATGAAGGCCCTGCAGCAGGATCGCGAGCGCAGGTACCAGACGGCGGCGGAGTTGGCGGCCGAGCTGGAGGCCGTCTTGCAGGCCAGCAAACCGGTTCCGGGTGCCGCCGAGCTGGGCGCCTTCCTCACGGAGCTGGAGGGCCGTGGCCGGCCAGCGCCGTTGGCCGCCCCGAGCCCCGAGGTGAAACGCCCGGAGCCGGCCCCCGCACCGCCCGAGCCCCGTCGACCGGCCCCGCCTGTCGTGCCGGCGGCAGCACCGGCGCCACCCCCGCCGACCCGGATCGAGGTTGCTACCCCGGCGCCCAAGAAGCGTGGCCCCGGGGCACTGATCGCCGCGGCGGTGGCGGTAGTGGCGATCGGCGGGGCGATCTGGTTTTTCCTCGCCTGGGCGCCCCGGGACGCCCCGTCGCCCGCGGCCCCAGCGCCGTCGGCGGAAATGGCGGAGATGGCGCGCCGCCTCGCCGAGCAGGAGGTGGCGGCGCGGGAGGGCGAGCTGCGAGAGCGGATCGCCAGCGAAATGGGTCTGCCGATTCAGACCACCGCACCAGAGACGGGCGCCCCCACCACCACTGGTCCCGCTGTCGCTGCCACCGGTGCGCCGGCGCAGGTACCGCCCCTGGCCATGGCGCCCACCGCTGCCCCAACTCCACGGCCGACGTTGGCGCCCACCATTGCACCCACGCCGGTTCCCACGGAGGAACCCGCGGCGGCACTGCCGGCGCCGGCGCCCACTCTACCGCCGCCTACCCCGGAGCCCACCGCCGTGCCGACCCGCCCGCCACTGGCCGTAGCGATCACCACGGTGCGCGAAGGTGACTTGGTGGAAAACCCCGACACGCCACCGCAACCGGTTTCGACGACGAGGGCCACCTACCCGCCGCTGGCCCGTCAGCGTCGAGTGGAAGGAACGGTGATCCTGCGCGCGCTGGTGGACGAGAACGGCACCGTCCAGGAGGTCCAGGTGCTGCGCGGGGTCCGGCCCGATTTGGGGATCGACAACGCCGCGGCGGCAGCGCTCCGCGCCTGGCGTTTCCGGCCTGCCACGAAGGACGGTGTGCGAGTGAAGGCGTGGTACACCACATCTATGCCATTTCAACTTTGATCGGAGGGGATCGATGCCAGTACTCAACGAGCAACAGCGCAAGTTCTACGAGGAAACCCGAAAGGTCACCAGGCAGGAGATTGGCGAGCTCGAGAACCAGATTCAGGAGGAGCTGCAGCGGGTCAAGCAGCGCATCGCCGAGCTGCAGGCCGCCCAGAAGGCGGCCCGCCAGATGTACGATGCCGCCTGCCAGCGGTTGGGCATCCCCAACGACATGGAGGAACAGGGCGCCGAGTAAGATCTGCGCCGCCTTCTCGGCACCACCCCCGGCCAGGACCTTTCGGCTCTGGCCGGTGGTTGTTTTCTTTTTTCTCCTCTGTGCTGGATGCGGGAGCCGTGAGGTCGAGGGTCTGCGAGACCAGGTGGGTCATCTCGTGCCTGCGGGCTCGTCACAACGGGTAGTGGCGCTGGCTCCCGACGTCACAGAAATCGTCTTCGCCCTCGCCGCCGGTGATCGCCTGGTGGCAGTCGCCGAGACCGCCGATTTCCCCGCGGCGGCCGCTTGCCTTCCCCGGGTCGATCCAACCAGTGTCGAGGCGATCCTCGCGCACCACCCCGACCTGGTCCTCGCCACCACGGCCGGTAATGACCCCCGCATCGTCAACCGCCTTTCCTCCCTGGGCATTCGTACCTGCACCGTGGATCCGACCTCTCTGGAGCGAATCGCCGAGGGGTTTCGGCTCATCGCCGAGGTGCTGGCGATCCCGGAGCGGGGAGGGGAGCTGGCGGAATCTTTCAGCCGCAGGGTGCGGGCTGCCCGATCTCGAGGCCGCGCCCTCGCTCCCAAGGGCGGGCTGTACATCGTCTGGTGGGAGCCGCTCATCGTGGCAGGCCCGGGTACGTTTCACCACGACCTGCTGGCTGCCGCCGGCATCGTCAACCTGGCGCCGGGCGGTGCGGGGCGCTATCCACGCGTCAACCCCGAGTTCCTCCTGGACCACCGTTTGGAGGTCGTCGTGGCACCCAACGATGAGGACTCCCGAATCGGTTGCGCTCGCGTGGCGGCAGCTCCGGTGGGCCGTCGACTGGGCTTGGGGCAGGTTGCTCTTCTCTGGCTGCCAGCCGATCCGGCGTCCCGACCCGGCCCACGACTCGCCGACGCGCTGGAGGAGTTGGTCGAGAAACGGCTGGCCGGCGAGCTGCCCGTCGCCCGGCCCGTGAACCTGGCGCCTGTCCCCCACCTCTCGACCTCGGGGGCACACCCCCCGTGACCCGTGCCGCCGATGCTCTCCTGGTCGTGGCCCTCTCCGCCACGGCTCTCCTCGCACTGCTGGCCGGCGGACCGGCACTGACGGTGAAAGACGCCGCCCGCGTTCTCCTCGGCGCGGGCACCGAGGAAGCGGCTGTGGTGGTGTTCCATCTGCGCCTCCCCCGCCTCCTCCTGGCGCTTTCGGTGGGGGCCGCTCTCGCCATGGCCGGGGCTGCTCTCCAGTCGTTGCTCGCCAACCCACTGGCCGAACCGTTCCTGCTGGGGATTTCCGGAGGCGGCGCCGCCAGCGCCACCATGGCCTTCGCCTTCCTCCCCATGGCGTCCCTGGGGCTGGTTCCCCTCGCTGCCATCGCCGGCTCCGCCGTCGCCACCGCGCTCGTCTGGTGGATGGCGAGCGGCCCTCTGGGCCCCTCCCCCACCCGCATGATCCTCGCCGGCGTGGCGGTCAACGCGGCGGCGTCGGCGTTCATCCTGGTGGTCTTGGCCGCCACCCCTTCGCCCCGCCTGCCCGGTGCGCTGGCGGTCACCATGGGATCCTTCGCCGGCGCCACCCCCGGCGCCGTTCTCTGGCTGCTGCCCTACCTCTTGCCCCCCCTCGCCGTCTTGTTCCACCACGGCCGCGACCTGGGGCTGCTGGCCACCGGCGAGGAGTCCGCCGCCACCCTGGGGGTGGAGGTGGGGGTCGTTCGCCGACGGGTCTTCCTGGCCGCCGCGGCGCTCTCCGGCGGCGCCGTAGCGTTTGCCGGCATCATCGGTTTCGTCGGTTTGATCACCCCGCACCTCTGCCGTCTGGTTTGGGGACACAGCCTGCGCCGGCTGCTCCCGCGGGCAGCGCTGGCCGGCGCGCTGCTGTGTGCCGCCGGCGACCACCTAGCTCGCGTCCTCCTCGCCCCCACGGAAATCCCCGTCGGTGTGATCACCGCCGCCCTGGGGGTCCCGTTTTTCGTGGCGCTGCTGCGGAGGTCGGCGTGACCCTGCTGGCCGCCCGCGACGCCACCGGTGGCTACCGCGGGGCGTTTACCGTCCGCGAAATCTCCCTTACGGCAGACGCCGGGCGCTGCCTGGCGGTGATTGGACCCAACGGCGCCGGCAAGAGCACGCTACTGCGAGTCCTCGCAGGGATCTTGCCGATCTCGGCGGGCACCATCCTGCTGGCCGGCCGGCCGCTTCATAGCTGGCGCCGCCGGGAGGTGGCCAGGCTGGTGACACTGGTGCCCCAGTCGGTGTCGTTCGCCTTCCCACTCCCGGTCCAGGAGGTGGTCGCCCAGGGCCGCGCCCCCCATCTGGGTCCCTGGCGCCCCCCCACCGCCAGCGATCATGCCGCCGTCCAGCGGGCGATGGCCGCCGTAGGGCTTGCGGACAAGGCCAACGTCTCGGTCTTTCACCTTTCCGGCGGTGAACGTCAGCGGGTTATCCTGGCGCGCGCGCTGGCCGCCGAACCCCGTATCCTCCTCCTGGACGAGCCCGCCTCCGCTCTTGACCTTCTGCACCAGAAAACACTTGCGACCGCGGTGCGAAAGCGGCTGTCGGACGGCGTGGCCGTCGTTGTGGTGGCCCACGACCTCAACCTGGCCTTTGCCCTGGCCGACGAAGTGCTGGTGCTCCAGCAAGGGCGCGCGGTCGCTCGCGGGGAACCCGGCGCGGTGCTATCGCCGCAGCTGCTGCGGGAGGTCTTCGGCGTCGAGGCGGAGTTCATCGCCCGAGGGGACGGCTCCCGCGCCATCCTGCCCCCTCTTTGCTGACCACGCGCCCCCTCCGTTCTTGCCAGACACCCTCCAGGGTGCTAGATTCAGCTCCTCATGGTGTGGTTCCGACGTGCCGGGCGGGAAAGCCGCGTCCCCGAAGGGCTTTGGGTCAAGTGTGAGGGGTGCCGCGAGATCCTCTACCGCAAGGAGCTGGAAGCGTCGCTCTACGTCTGCCCCAAGTGTGGGCACCACCACCGGGTGTCGGCCCGGGTCCGCCTGAGCCAGCTCCTCGACGGAGGCAACTGGAAGGAACTGTTCGCCGGAGTCTCCTCGGCGGACCCGCTGGGATTCGTCGATTCCAAACCGTACGCCGAACGCGTCAAGGCGCTGCGCGAGCGGGGAGCGCGCCATGACGCTGTGCTGGTGGCCCAGGGCAAGCTGGATGGCATTCGCCTCATCGTCGCCGCGATGGAGTACTCCTTCATGGGCGGTTCGATGGGCGCCGCCGTGGGCGAAAAGATCACCCGCGCCATCGAACGGTGCCTCAAATCCTCCTACCCCCTGGTGATCGTCTCCTGTTCCGGGGGAGCCCGCATGCAGGAGGGCATCCTTTCCCTCATGCAGATGGCCAAGATCTCCGCCGCCCTGGCGCGCCTGCACCAGGCCAAAATCCCCTACATTTCCGTGCTCACCGACCCGACCACCGGCGGGGTGACGGCGTCTTACGCCATGCTAGGGGATCTCAACATCGCCGAGCCGGGAGCGCTCGTCGGCTTCGCCGGGCCGCGCGTCATCGAGCAGACAATCCGGCAGAAGCTGCCGGAAGGTTTCCAGCGTGCCGAGTTCCTGCTGGAGCACGGCATGGTGGATCTGGTGGTGCCGCGGCAGGAACTGAAGGAGACCATCGCCCGGTGCCTGAATCACCTCACCTGAGCGCCGAGGCGCTGCTCTCGCCTCGGCTCGAACAGCGCATCGTCCCCGGTCTGGAGCGAGTGCAGGCGGCCCTGGCCGCCCTCGGGCAGCCCCAGCGCACGTTTCCCTCCGTACTCATCCTGGGTAGCAACGGCAAGGGCTCGACCGCCGCCCTGCTGGCGAGTTTGTTGACCGCCTCGGGGGTGCGAGTGGGGCTTTACACCTCCCCCCACCTGGTGCGACTGGAGGAGCGCATCCAGGTCGGCGGCAAACCCATTCCCGTCGAGCGCCTGTGCACACTGGTTGCCAGCCTGGAGGTCTTCCCCGCGCTTTCCTATTTCGAGACCTTGACGGTTGCCGCCTTTCTGGAGTTTGCCGCCCAACGTGTTGATGTGGCAGTGATCGAGGCGGGTCTCGGCGGGCGCTGGGATGCGGCCGCTGCCTGTGAGCCCATGGTCTCGTTGCTCACCAACGTCGGCACCGACCACCAGCGCTGGCTGGGGGAAAGCCGCGCCGAGATCGCCTCCGAAAAGGCCGCTGCCCTGCGTGGCCGGGTGGCCATCGTGGGGGAGTGGGATGAGGAGGTGGAGCCCGCCATTCGCCGGGAAGCCACGGCGCCCCTCACTTTGGTGCACGAGTGGGCACGGGTGGAAGCCGCCGCGGGGGATGGCCCCGGCCACCACGTCGAGTTCACCGTGGGAGAGGTGTCCGGCCGGGCGGTGTTGCCGCTGGTCGGCGCCCACCAGCGACGTAACGCCGCCCTAGCCCTGGCCGGCGCAGCGGCGCTGTCGCAGCTGGGCATCGCGCCACCGCTCTCTTCGCCCACCCTCATCGCCGGCATCTCCAACGTGCGATGGCCGGGACGCTGGCAGTGGCTGTCAACGCCGAGCGGTCGGCTGCTCCTAGACGGCGCCCACAATCGCGAGGCCATGACGGCCCTGGCTGCCAGCCTGGACAGCCAGGGGCTCGCCGGGGTGGTCAACCTGGTGTTCTCCTGCCTGGATGACAAGCCGCTGGAGGCCATGGCCCGCCTGCTCAACCCCCGCGTGCGCCGGGTAATCGTGGTTCCGCTGACCTCTCCGCGGGCGATGGATCTCGCGACCATGGTGGCAGTCTTCCCGGGGTGCAGCACGGCCCCGTCCACCGCCGAGGCTCTCGCCATGTTCGCGAACGACCCTGCCCCGATCCTGCTGACGGGCTCCCTGCGTCTGGTGGGGGAGGCGCTGGCCTGGCTGGAAACGCTCCATGGGTGACGCCCTTATCCGCCAGCGCCACGAGTTGGAGATGGATGAGCGCAACCGCCTGGCTGTCTACGCCACACTTTCCTCCCAGGCCACCCGGCGCCTCCCGATCGGCGAGGAAGACACCGGGTTCGATTGTCGGACCGCCTTTCAGCGCGACCGCGACCGCATTCTCCACGCCCGCGCTTTCCGCCGCCTGAAACACAAGACCCAGGTGTACGTCCCCCACACCAACGACCACCCGCGCACCCGTCTCACCCACACCCTCGAGGTGGCGCAGCTGGGCCGCACCATCGCCCGCGCCCTCGGTCTCAACGAGGACCTGGTGGAGGCGATTGCCCTGGGCCACGACCTGGGACACACGCCGTTCGGGCACTCGGGGGAGAAGGTGCTGGCGGCGATCCTCGCCGGCGAAGAACCCTCCTGCCCCCTCGCCGAGGAGGTGCGTGCCGCCTGTGGCACCTTCAAGCACAACTACCAGTCGTTGCGGGTGGTGGACCTGCTGGAGCAGCGCTACGACCACCCGGGGCTCAACCTCAGCGATCAGGTGCGCGAGGGTATACTCAAACACACCACCTGGAAAGCTGCGTTTCCCTTCCCCCTTCCCACCACCGAGGGGCTCAGGCTCGGCATGCCCTGCCACCTGGAGGGTCAGGTGGTGGCGCTGGCCGACGAGATCGCCCAGCAAACCCACGACCTGGAAGACGGGCTGCACGCTGGCGCCGTTTCTCTCCCCGAAGTGGCCGAGCTCGCCCTGCCCCGCGCCATCCTGCCCCAGGCCGAGGTCGAGGGGGGCGGCCGGGCGCGGCGCTGGCGAGGTATTGCCTCGCTGCAGCGGGGTCTCATCGACCATCTGGTCACCGACGCCATCCGGGCATCCGCCCGCAGGCTCAGCCGGCAACTCGGCAAACACCACATCGCCTCCCACCAGGACTGGCACCGTTTCTCTTCTCAGGTCTCGGCGTCTACCATCGCTCTCTCTCCCCCCGTGGCCGACATGCTGGCGGAGCTGAAGGCGTTCATCTACCGGTTCATCATTAATCACCAGGAGGTCAACCGCCAGAACCATCGCGCCCGGCTGGTGATGACCGGCCTGTTCCGCGCCTTCCACGGCAATCCTTTGAATCTGCCGACTTACGCGTTGCTGCGCTTTTCCGAGGCCACCGGCCGACCGTACCTGCGCGATCTCCCGTTTGCCCGGGTGGGCGCCGAAATCGCCGCGCACTACCGCACCAGCCCCCACCTGGTGCGCGTCATCGTGGATCATCTGGCGGGCATGAGCGATCGCTTCGCCCTCGAGGAGTACAACGCGTTGTACCATCCAGGGGTCAGCTCCGGCGAGCCGGGGTTGAGGGGAGTCTAGGGTGCGCGTCGTTTTCGGCAGCGATCACGCCGGTTACGAGTTGAAGCGAGTTCTGATGGAGCTCGCCAAGGAACGGGGGTGGGAGGTCGAGGACGTCGGCGTCCACGGCGGCGCCACCGCCGACTATCCCGATTTCGCCCACGCCGTCGCCAGCAGGATTGGTGGGGTGAGCGATGTTCGTGGCGTGCTGGTGTGCGGCACGGGCATCGGCATGGCGATGGCTGCCAACCGCCACACCGGGGTGCGGGCAGCCCTGTGCCATGACGCCTTCACCGCCGAGATGGCACGCCGCCACAACGACGCCAACGTGCTCTGCCTGGGTGGGCGGGTGACGGGGCCGGGGGTGGCGCTGCAGATCCTCGATCTCTTCCTCTCCACACCCTTCGAAGGCGGTCGCCACTACCCGCGTGTTGCCAAGATCGAAAGGGAGAGCTCTTCATGAACCAACACGAGCGAACCGCGTTCTTCTCGTTTCTCGAAACCGCCGTACGCCGCGTGGATCCGGCCGTCGCCGACGCCTTGCTGGCGGAGCGCCGCCGTATCAACACGGGCATCGAGCTGATCGCCTCCGAGAACTTTGTTTCTCCCGCCGTGCTTGCCGCCATGGGCTCAGTCATGACCAACAAGTACGCCGAAGGGTATCCCGGCAAGCGCTACTACGGGGGTTGCGAGTTCGTGGATGTGGCCGAGGAGCTGGCAATCTTGCGGGCCAAACAGCTGTTCGGCTGCGACCACGCCAACGTCCAGCCACACTCGGGGGCGCAGGCCAATATGGCCGCCTACCTGGCCACCTGCCAGCCGGGGGACGTGGTGCTGGGCATGGATCTGTCCCACGGCGGCCATCTCACCCATGGCCATTCTCTGAACTACTCGGGCAAGACCTTCAAGATCGTCCCCTACCTCGTCCGCCGCGACACCGAAACCATCGATTACGACGCCCTCGCCGAGCTGGCGCACCAGCACCGCCCACGACTGATCGTGTGCGGTGCCTCGGCATACCCCCGCATCATCGACTTTGAGCGCATCGCCGCCATTGCCCGGGAGGTCGACGCCTTGGTGCTGGCCGACATTGCCCACATCGCCGGCATGGTGGCTGTGGGCCGGCATCCTTCCCCGGTGCCCCACTGCCAGCTGGTCACCACCACCACTCACAAGACCCTGCGCGGGCCCCGCGGCGGTCTTATCATGTGCCAGCAGGAGCTTGCCGAAGCCATCGACAAGGCCGTGTTTCCCGGGGTGCAGGGGGGACCCCTGATGCACGTCATCGCCGCCAAGGCGGTTGCCTTCGCCGAGGCGCTGACCGAGGACTACAGGACCTACATTGACCGGGTGCTCGCCAACGCCCAGGTGCTGTGCAATGAGCTCATGGCGCTGGGCTGGACGATGGTCTCCGGTGGCACCGACACCCATTTGATGCTTCTCAACCTGGGGGCCGATGGGATTTCCGGCAAGAAGGCCGAAACGCGGCTGGGCCTGGCCGGAATCACGGTGAACAAGAATACGGTTCCCTACGATAGCCGTAAGCCGTTCATCGCTTCGGGGATACGCCTGGGCACTCCGGCCGTGACGACGCGCGGCATGGGGGCGGACGAGATGATCCGTATCGCTCGCCTCATCGACAGGGTGCTGCGCAGCGAAGATGAATCGGTGTGGGCCGAGGTGCGCCAGGAGGTGGAGGCGCTTGCCCGCACCTTCCCGCTGTACGGCGAGGTCTGAGCGCGGCCGGCCTGGTCACCTCCCGGTCCACATCCACCATCGCAGCACGAGCGCATCGCGCACCATGGCCAGCCCGTGGCGAAGCGGTCGCACCCGGGACTCCTCCACGTGGTACCAGCGCACCGGCACCTCGGCGATGCGGGCCCCGCTCTTTTCGGCGCGAGCCAGCAGCTCCACGTCGAAGGCGAAGCCGTCCAGCCGCAGCTGGCGCGCCAGCTGACGGGCGAGATCCCCCTCGAGCAACTTGAACCCGCACTGGGTGTCGCGCAGGCGGCTCAACCCCAGCAGGCGCAGGAAGGTGTTGAAGCAACGCCCGAGTACGTCGCGCGCCAGGGGCTGGCGGCGGGCGATCAGCTCGCGCCGCAGTCCCCGAGAGCCGACTGCAACATCGGCCGAGGCGGCTTCCAGGAGCTCCAGCTCCTCGATCGGGGAGGCAAGATCGGCGTCGGTAATCAGCACATGTCGGCCACGGCTCGATTGAAGCCCCCGCCGCACGGCAGCGCCCTTGCCCCGATTCTCGCCGAGAGATTCCAGGCGAATCGAAATCTCCCGAGGCGGCACCAGCTCCGCGGCCACGGTGGCCGTGCGGTCGGTGGACCCGTCATCGACGACGATGATCTCCACCGGCAACCAATTCCGGCGATGCTCGAAGTACTCACCAAGGCGAGCAAGCGTGGCCGGGAGACGACGCTCCTCGTTGAAGGCGGGAATCACGATGGTGAGGGATGGCGAATCAACCATTGACACGGAACCCGATGCTATACTGACCGAGCGACCGGGTCCACAGGTAGCCGCGGGAGGGCAGGGAGGAAGGCATGTCTCGCACCACTTGGGAGTACAAAATCCTCAACATTCGTTCAGAGAACTACCGACTCGATCCTACCTACGAGCCGCAATTGAATCGCCTCGGCGAAGATGGCTGGGAGCTGGTGGGGATCACCGCAATCAATTTCAAGACCGGGGCCACCGACCATATTGGCATGGTTTTCAAGCGCTGCCGAGAAACTAACGGTAGTTGACCTGACACCCCGCCAGGCGATCCAGGCCGTGGCGGCGAAAAATCCAGGGGATTCCCGCAAGCGGCAGCAACGCCACCCAAACAAGCCAGACGCGAGCCGCCGCTGCAATCTTGAGAGGCGAATTGAAGCCGACATCCATCAATAACATCCCAGGAGTACCTCGCCACGCCCAGAGAACCGAGACGGCGAGAAACGAGATCGCCTGGATGCCGACCAGCGACGCCAGCAGCAACTGCCCGGGCGACAGGACAGCGCCAGCTACAACCGCCACCGCCGCGCTCGCGGCGCAGGAAACAAGAGTGATCCCAGCATCGGCGATGCTCGCCAGCACGATCCGCACGCGCCATGCGGGGGTTGAGGGTGGGCGGCGCGGTGCGGTTTCGTGCGGCGCAGCCGATGACTGCCCCGCCTCCTCCGCCCTGTCCCAGACCAGGGGAATGTCCAATTGCTCGGGAACTCGTCCCCGTCGGGTCACTACTCCACCTGACGAAATTCGAGGGCGTCGACGAAGATCTCGTACCGCGGATCGATGGAGCGAGACAGGTAACTGCTAGCCAGATCCTTCAGACGCACCACCTGCCCGTCGCGAGACCGACCGGCGAGTTCGGTCAGCACCGCGTTGGCCGCTGCGATTTCGTAGCGCTTCAGCAGAACAACGGCGTAGTTGTAAGTGGCGGCGTCCAGCGCCTGCTGCATGACCGGGTCCTCGGGGCGGTCGCGCAGGACCTGAGCGATGCGCTGGCGGGCGAGGTCCCACTGCCCCAGAGCAACGGCCTCGCTGGCGCCGGCGAGGGCAGGGGAATAGCCGGCCAGCTCCTGCGCGAGAGAATCCAGCTCGGGGCTTCCCGGCGCCTTGGCCCGGGCCACTCGCACCATGGTCATCGCCGTCAGCCTTTTGCCACTGGCGATGGCATCACGAATCTTCGAAGTATCCAGCGCCGGCATTGGAGTCGGGCGAGTCTTCAACTGTCGTCGCAGCTCCAGCACCCGCTGGGTAATCTCTTGGCCCTGGGGACCTTCCACGTCGAGGGACTGCAGCAGATTGATGGCATCCTGCAGACGGTCCTGCGAGACCAGGCGATCTGCTTCGGCCAGGGCGTCGGCCACCGCACCGCCGCTGGAGGAAAAAACCTTCCCACCGATCAGCAGCGCGCCCGCGATGAGAAGGCCAATGACTGCTACCGCGACGGCGCCCAACAGAACAGGCATCGGCACCTTCTTCAGCGCCGGCAACGGCAGGCCCCGAGCCGAAGCCGCCGAGCGCTGCGGCGCGGGTAGAGGGGCGCTGACGGCCGCTGGAGTAGTGGTCGCAAGAGCTGGACCGGTGGCTGGCACGAAATCGTCGCGGAAGATATCGTCGCTGTCGTCGACCGCGAGGGTGTGGGGGGAGGGCGGTGGCGGAGCGGCTGGCGTCTCCAGTCGCTGCAGCAGGTCGTGGGCCTCGAAATGTTGCGGCTGCAGCTTCAATACCTCGAGGCAGTAGCGACGGGCCTCCTCCAGATCACCGCGGTCGAACGCCTCGCGGGCCTCGTAAAAATTGTGCTCGGCCAGCCGCTCGACTTCCTCCCGTCGCCGGCGGGCCTGCTCGATCAGTTGCTCGGCCTCGGGGTGGTGGGCATCGATGAGGAACACCCGCGACCAGGTGTCGATGGCCTCCTGGTAGGCGCCGCGCGCGAAGGCCTGGCGCCCGCTTTCCAACAGAGAGCGGACGCGCTCATCGCCGGCCGCACCGGAAAACGACTCCTCCTCGTCCACAAAGACCGACTCGTCCAGCGGCTGGGTCCCTAAGCCACTGAAGTCGAGGGCTGGTCCACCGTCCCCGCTGTCGAATTCCAGACCCCGTCCTGTCGCAGGTGGCGTCGGCTGGTGTTCCGCAGCGCGCGGCGATGCTGGCGGGCCCTGCCATTTTGACAGTTCCTCGCCTGCTTCGGGCGGTGCCTCGTCGAGGAACTCGAACTGAAAATCGCCCCCCTCTGCTGCCACGTCGCCGAACTCTTCCGGGCTACCCGATTCCCGCACCGGCGAGAAGTCGTCGCTGGCCGCTGCTGCCGGCCCCACCTGCCCGGCCCTCGGCATCGATACGTCGTGGGCAGGGGCAATCCCTGCTCCCTCCCGGTCGCGCCGCCGATGCCCCTCGGCCTCGGCCGCAATTCGCAGCCGCTCCTGCGCCTCCAGAGCCAGCCTCCGTCCTTCCACATGCCCCGGCAGGTCTCGTAGAAGATTCTGCGTGAGCGCCAATGCCCCCTGAAAATCGCCGGCCGCCATGGCTTCTCTGGCCCGCGCGATAATTTCCTCGGCGCTTACCGGCGCCGCCGCCGAGATCTCACCCAGCAACTCCGAGAGATTGACGGGAGCATTGGCTTCGATGGCCATGTCCAGCCGCTGGGCCGGGATGAAGCGAGGATCCACCTCGACGATGGACCGCAAAATGGTGCGCGCCTCCTCGGGGTGCTGCTCACGGTACAGTCGTACAGCCTCCCCGAACGCCGCCAGGATCCGCTGCTGCACCTTAGAGTCCAGTGAACGGTCGCCGGGATACACCATCGCGCTGATGCTACAGGCACTGCTGGCGCCGGTCAATCAGTCTCGGGGGGTTCCGCCGGCCCCCCACCCTCGCCTCCGCCGCGAAACCCCCCGAACCCCCCTCGGCGCGGCGGCAAAGCCGCTCGCGCCTCGCCTCTCACCTCCAACCCCCCCACTCGCCCACCGTCCCAGC
>CALEVZ010000043.1 GCA_937924755.1 uncultured bacterium | reverse complement strand
GTCATGTAGCGCGAGTACCCGCGGCTGTTGTCGCGCTTCTCATAGGTGGTGTAGAACCACAGCGCGTCCTTCAGGATCGGGCCGCCCAGGGTGGCGATGGGGCGAGCCTCGTCGGTGACGCCACCGCCGGTCTTGGGTCGGCCGGTCTCCTTGTCGATGCCGCGCTTGGCCGAGTAATCGGCGTCCTGCTTCACGTACCGACCGGTGAAGGAGAAGTTGTTGCCACCCGACTTGGTGACGAGGTTCAGGATACCGCCGGTGGCACGCCCGTACTCCGCCTGGAAGGCCGCCGTCTGCAGCTGGATCTCGGCGATGGCGTCGAAGTTGAGCGCCGTGCCCCAGGTCTGGGTGCGCGGGTCGCCGGTGTCCACGCCGTCGATCATGTAGACGTTGGACGAGTTGGAGCCGCCCGCCACCAGCGGGTTGTTGCCCGGTCGCACCGCGGGGGCGAGCTGCATGATGGTCTGGAAATTGCGGTTGACCGGCAGGTTGTCCATGAACTCCCAGTCCACCGTGGTGTCCACGGTCGACTTGGTGGTGTCGACGACCAGGCGGTCGGCCGTGACGGTGACGGTTTCCGCGAACTCCGACAGGGTCATCTCGCCCAGGATGGCGGTGTCACGGCCCAGGTTGACGGTGATGCCGGTCTTCTCAACCGTGTTGAAGCCAGCCAGCTCCAGCTTCAGGGAGTAGTCGGAGCCCGGAGGCACCGGCATGAAGCGAAACTTGCCGGCGGTGTCGGTCACGGCCGTGCGGTTGCCCTGCATGGTCGGGCCGGAGAGGGTAACCACTACCCCCGGCAGCGGCTGACCCTGGTTGTCCACTACCGTGCCGCTGACCGAACCGTACTGCACCTGCGCCATCGCCGGCATGGCAGCCAGGGCGACAGCGACGAACAGAAGCGCTACTTTCCTCATTCGTCCTCCTCCTTTGGGTTGGTGTGGGTATGTTCCTCGAAAGCTTCTCAAGATCGCCACCTTGCTGGTTGGTCCTCCTTTCTCGCAGGGCGCTGAGCCCGCCTCTGGGGCGGGCGCCATCGCGGCTTTCGTGTTCCCAGTAAAACTTTCGTGTTCCCAGTAAAAACGGAAACGCTGGGAATCCCAGCATCCCACCACATCAACCATCGTACCACGTCCATAAACCAGCAAAGAAGGCCGCCGAGGGGAAGCAGGCGGGCCTTGTCTCCTTCTATCCGACATAGTAGAGTCCAAAGCTTTGCGACAATGCACGGGTATAGCGTTCAGTGCCCTCACGCCCGCCTCATGTACCGACGAGAAAGAGCAGCAAGATGGGTGCCAGAACGGGGGGCCCATTCAGGTTCCTCGACCAAGAGGTTGTACGAGATTTTGGATTTTTGTACGGGGTTTTGAACTCGGCGGTCGTCTGGCCTGGCGAGCAGCTGTGGTGGTACCGTCTCCACCGGTGCGGACCGCCGATTTCGACTACCCTCTGCCGTCCGACAGGGTGGCCCAGGTGCCCCGGCCGCGGGGTACCTCCCGGCTGCTGGTGCTGGACCGCCGGCAGGAGCGGGCGCGCTCGGTGGGGGTGAGGGAACTGCCCGCTCTGCTCGCTCCGGGTGACCTCATGGTGCTCAACGAGGTGCGGGTGATCCCGGCGCGGCTGCCGGCCCGCCGCCCTGGGGGGGGTGGAGCGGAGCTGCTCCTGGTGCGGCCGCTCGCTGGCGACGAGTGGGAGGCCATGGCTCGGCCATCCCGGCGGCTGCGGGTGGGGATGCGTCTGGCGTTGAAGCGGGGCGTGGCCATTCCGCGGGAGCGCCTGGGTGCCGGGCGCTTTCGGGTTGCCTTTGAGCCGCCGCTGGAGACCCTGGCGCTGGAGGAGGTGGGGGAGGTCCCCTTGCCTCCGTATATTCGCCGGCCCGACGGCGTCAGGGAAGTCGATCGACAGCGGTATCAGACGGTCTATGCCCGCCAGGGTCGCGCCGTCGCCGCGCCCACCGCCGGCCTGCACTTCACCCCAGAACTGCTGGCCGCCTGCGCGGCCCGCGGTGTGGAGCTGTGCCGTCTCACGCTGCATGTGGGACCGGGTACTTTCCGGCCCGTGGGGGTGGATGACCCGCGCCAGCATCACCTGGACGGCGAGGACTACGAGATATCCGACGCGGCAGCGCACGCCATCAACCGCGCCCTCGCTCTCGGGCGGCGGCTGATCTGCGTGGGGACGACCTCCTGTCGGACGGTGGAGCATGCGGTGACGGTGGGTGGCGGCCGGGTGAGGGCCGGCTGCGGTCGTGCCGACCTGTACATCCTCCCCGGCTATCGTTTTCGTGCCACCGGCGCGCTGCTGACCAACTTTCACCTGCCCCGCTCCACCTTGCTCATGCTGGTGTCGGCGCTGGCCGGTCGGGAACGGGTGCTGGAGGCCTACCGCACTGCCCTGGCGAGCGGCTTTCGTTTCTACTCGTACGGTGACGCCATGCTCATCCTGTAGCTGCGTGCCGGGATGCGCCAGCCCGCGGGAGGCGCACCGGGGCATGGGCCCGAGCGGGCCAGAGGCCCGCGCACCCAGCGGCACGGACACCAACACCTGCCCGGGCGCTGAGGCGCTCGCCTCCGAATCGATAGGAAAATCTGTTCCAGGTACTGCAATTCTTGGGGGCTGGGA